>JAKIVS010000018.1 GCA_022750435.1 Thermoplasmata archaeon
GCGATGACGAACTTCGCCCCGGTCGAGACGAACTCGATCTTCTCCTTCTCGACGTTGAACGGGATGGCATAGCCGCCGTCGCCGACGTCGTCGCGGCAGTTGATCTTCTTGACGATCCCCTTCCGGTTCGTCTCCTTGATTGTCAGGTCGCCGATCACGGAGGCGCCGTTCTCCTCCGGGTGGAGCCGGAAGTCCTCCCGGAGCCGCTCGCACATCACCTCGAGGTCTTCGACGAGGAGGTTCGACTCGTCCTCGCTGTGGAACTTGCCCTCCTCCCACCCCTCGCTGATGTAGTACAGCTCCCGCAACGTCGAGGTCTTGTGCTCCTTGGCCATCTCATTGATGAAATCGACGAGGTAGAACGTCCGGAGCAGCATCAACGCCCCGTCGAGTTTCCGGGCGCTCCGGGTCCCGAGCGCGCGCCCGAGCCTCCAGACCCCTTCCCGCATCTGGAACGTGATGTTCTGCTTCGTCCGGAGCGGGAGGCGCATGCGCGGGATCTCGCCGTTCGCGAGCTGCTCGTAGATCGAGGCGGCGAGCTGGACCGTCGGCTTCAGGGCGTCGACGCGCACGGGGGCGTCGTCTTCACCCTTCGTCGTCTTCGACGCCCGCACTCCCTTCCGCGGCATCGTAGTCCACCTCCCCTTCCTCGGTTCCCGGCAACGGCTCGAGGCCCGCTTCGGCCGCCTCGATCACCGCGCGCGTGACCCGAACGTCCCAGTCTCCCGGCAAGGGCTCGGCCCCGAGCAGGTGGGCCTCGTCGACGCCCGCGATGAACCACGAAAGGTCGGCGGCGTCGACCTCGGTCCCCTTGGGGAACGTGACCTCGAGCGACGTCCGCCCGCTCGGCACCAGTTTCTCAAGCGTCCACCAAGCGCGTCCGAGCTCGGCGTCGGTGCCGTCGGGCGCCTGGGCGAACTTCGCCCCCGGGAACATCTCCTGCGGCATCTCGACGAACACCTCGAGGACCCGCGCCCTCGGCGTGTAGTTCGTGACCTCGGTCTTCGCGTGGACGACGCCGGCCTCCGGCGCCACCGTGGTCTCCACGTTGACGACGTCCATGATCCGGGTGATCACCGGGGTCAGGTCGGGGACCGGCTTTCCGACGAGGCTCGACGTCTTCTCGGCAAGCTTTGGGAGGATCTTCAGGATGATGGCGAACTTCTCCCCGGCGAACTCCCGCCGGGTGCGGCGGGAGATGTGCGTGCGGAGGTGGCGCGCCGCCGCCTGGAGGGCGAGCGTGAGCTCCTTGTCGAGCTCGGGGTCCTCCGCGATCGCCTCCTTCGCCTCGCTCGTGAACGGGATCTTCGTGGAGGCGACGTGGACGAGCACGAGGCACGGTCCGCTTGGAAGTCCCTGCCCGCCCTTCTGGTCGAGGCCGTACCGCCGCCAATCGAGGTTCTGGACGGCCGTGGTGATGGCGCAGGCTCCCTGCTGGAACAAGAGCGGGACGCGATTCGCGAACCGGAGGAGCTGGACGGGCTGGTCGGCGGGAAGGGCGCCGCCGTAGACGAGCCCCACCTCGACGAGGAAGGGGTACCCGCCGCGCACCTTCGGTGGCCGGCTCACCGGTGGCGCGTAGTACTCGGGCCGAACTTCGCCGAGGACGTTGCGGAGTCCGCGCTTGATCAGCATCGGTCCGATCGGCGAAAGCGACTCGACCGACGGCGCCACGAGGGGCACGGCATGCATCGCCTCGAGGAGCTTCTCGAGCTCCTCGCTGTGGACCTCCGAGGGAGACGTCTTGCCGGAGAGTCCGGCCCGCTCCAGGATCTCCCGGGCCGCGCGCGGGGAAACGCCCGCGAGATCCTTCTGGAGCACCTCGAGCACCGTCGGCCGGCTGGACGCCTTGAGCCGGTAGGCGAGTTCGCCCAGCTCGAGGCCGTACGGGTGGGGTGCGACCTCCTTCGGGACCGGCGGGATGTCGTTGGACGCCCGCTCGTAGGTGACCTTGGTGCCGTCGGGCTCAACCAGGGTGAACCGGGCATGGGGATTGACGATCGCCGTCCCCTTCAGGTAGTCGAACGGCGACTGGCGCCCCCGCTGATACTTCGCCTTGAGCAGGAGTTCGATCCGCGTCCCGTGGGGCCGGTCCCAGAGGGTCAGGTCCTCCGACACGACCTTGGGGAGATTTTTCTGCGTGTCGATGAGCAGCTCGACGACGTGCGCCGCCTCCTCCTCGACGACCTTGCTCGTGACCTTCGCCGGGCGGGCGGTGGTGAGGCCCGCGTAGAGGACCGCGGCGGAGATGCCGATCCCCTGCTGGCCCCGGGACTGTCGATTGGCATGGAATCGGGAGCCGTAGAGGAGGCGCCCGAAGACGTTCGGGATCTCCCGCTTGAGGATCCCAGGGCCGTTGTCCTCGACCGCCACGCGGAGGCGGTCGTTCCCCTCCTTGGAGATCTCGACCTTGATGTCCGGGAGAACGAGCGCCTCTTCGCACGCATCGAGGGCGTTGTCGACCCCTTCCTTCACCGTGGTGAGGAGCGCCCGCAGCGGATTGTCGAAGCCCAGGATCTGCCGGTTGCGCTCGAAGAACTCGGCGACGGAGATCTCCCGCTGCTTCGCCGCGAGTTGCTGCGCGAGCGACTTCGCCGGGGGCACGGGCGTCGAACGCTTCGGCCTGCGCTATAAGACCGAGGTTGGAGCGGGCGGGGCCGGTCGATGGCCGGGCCGCTGGGCGACGTCCCGGAGCACCGGACGGAACGGCCGCCACCGGGCCGCCTCGGCGGTGTCGAGCTCCACGGAGATGACCCGCTCGTCGGGACCGAGGGCGAGGCCGGCGACCGGTTGCTCGGCCACAGGCTCCCCCCGGGCATCGTAGGCGCGCGAACCGCCGCCGAACACGATGCCGTCCTCGACCCCCACCCGGTTCACGTAGACGAGGGGGGTCGCGTTTTCGACCGCCCGCGCCGGCAAGACCTTCTCGAACAGCCGGCGCGACGTCACCGGAGCGGCGGAGACGCAGACGAACAGCGTCGCTCCCGCGAGCGCGAGCGCCCGGCAGATTTCGGGGAAGAACGCGTCGTAACAGATGGAGAGCCCGAGTTGCTCCTCGCCCCAGGGCGCGGGCGCGCTCGTGTCCGTGGGGGTGAAGATGCTGCCCTCCTCGAAGGGCCCGTAGGTGGGGAGGTACCGCTTCGTCTGGACGAACTCCGACCCGTCCGGCCGAAGCAGGAGCACCGAGTTCGCCACTTCGCCCCGGCGGGGACCGCAGGTCGGGGCCCCGACCACGGCCGAGCGTCCGGTCTCCCGCAGCGCGGTCCGGAGCGGGGCGAGTCGATCGTCGCCGATACGGACGGCGATCTGGTGGAACCGGTCCCCGATCCGGTACCCCGAGAGGAACAGCTCCGGGAACACGGTCAGCGTCGCCGACCCCGCGCGGACGACGCTGGCCGCCCGGGCGACGTTGGCGGCGACGTCGCCGGGGACCGGCGCCAGCTCGGCGAGGGCGATCTCCATCAGAAGAAGTGGTGGCGGACGGCGAGGAGGTAGACGAACAGGAGGAGGAACAGGAGGAAGATCACGGTGATCGAGGCCGTGAAGAACAAGTAGCCGAGCGCGAGGAACAGGACGACGACCGTCGTGTACAGCGCCCACGCCTCCTGGTTCCAGAGCGCGGTCGCCACGCCGAGGAGGACCGCCCCGAGGAGGACCAGCACGGCCGCCCCGAGGACGTCGACCTGGTGCACGATGAGCAATTGGGTCGGAATCGCGGTGCCGAGGTACTCGTTGAGGAGGAACAGCACTCCGGACAACAGGACCACGAGGCCGCCGAGCGCGATCAGGAACGAGAGGATCGCCACACCAATTGGGAGGCTCGGTCGCACGGGCGTAGGCGACCACTGGCGCGGGAGATGCTGCACCTCCGGCGCGCCCGTCGAGGCGGCCGAGGCGCGTGCATTCGTCGACATCGGGGGGCCCGGGCTCGAGGAGCCCGCGGAGGGGGCAAGTAGGTTTCGTTCGACGGGTTAGAACCGGCGCTCGGCGGCGCCCCAGGCCATGTGTTCGAGCAGGATCTTGTACGGAGACGGCGGGAGCACCTCGAGCGCGCGCGTCGCCCGCTCGGCCCACTGACGGGCGGTCTCCTCCACTCGGGCCGCGGCGCCGGCGGCGTCGACCAGTGCCCGGAGCCTCAGCAGGTCGCCGGGTTGCTTGCGGCGCTGGACGAACAGGCGCTCGAACTCCGCGCGCCGGGTGCCATCCAGCCGGTCGAAGGTCTCCAGGCTGAGCAGCGTCGGGTTCCCTTCCCGGAAGTCGCCGTAGAGGGGCTTGCCGAGGATGTCCGAATCGCCGTAGACGTCGAGGATGTCGTCGCGGATCTGGAACGCGACCCCGAGGGCACGACCGTACGCCGAGGCCGCGTCGAGGACCGGGGTTGGGGCACCCGCAATTTCGGCGACCGAGGCGAGCGACGCCGCAACGATCGCCGCGGTCTTTCGCTCGACGACGCGGTAGTAGTGCTCCGGGCCGGCGGTGAGGTCGAACCGGCCGCTCTCCTGCAGCACCTCCCCTTCGACGAGGTCCGCGCAGGCCTCGCCGCAGCGCATAATGATGGACCGGGGGTATTCGGAGGCGAGCTCGAAGGCCCGGACGAACAGGTAGTCCCCGGAGACGATGGCGAGGGGGAGGCCGAACGCCTGGGGGAGGGAAGGCCGACCGCGCCGCATCTCGGCGTGGTCGATGACGTCGTCGTGCACCAACGTCGCGGTATGGATGAGCTGGAACGCCGCCGCGAGAGAGTGGATTGGCGTGGTGTCCTGGGCGCCGATCGCCCGGTGGAGCGCGGCCATGAGGACGGGGCGGACTCGCTTGCCCCCCGCGCTGCACGCGTACGTCGCGGCGTCCGTCAGGCGCGGGAACGTGGCGCCGAGCACGTCGCGCATTCGACGGTCGATGTCCGCAAGGTCCTGGACCAGGACCGGGAGGAGCTCCGTGAGCTGTCCCGTGAGGTCCTCGCCGAGGGTCTGACTAACGAGCACGTCGAGCGGGAGCTCCGAGGAGTCGCTCGTGGGCGCGGACGGCGACGTCACGAGACGCCCCCGAGACGGCGCGGTCGGCGCATCCGCATCAGCGCATCCAGACCGCCCGCCCCGATATATCGCATGCCGAGCGCCAGGAGCCAGTCTCGTTCCACGAACCGGTCCCCGAACTCCTTCAGGTGGAAGCCGCGCAAGAGCGGCTCGTAGAGGTGCGAACGCCACAACCGGTCGTACCCTGTGAGCGGGGCGCCCGTCCGGACATGGGCGGCCGCCGTGACCCCGGCGTCCCGGCCGGAGATCATCGCGGTGGGAATCCCCCCGCCGTTGGTCGCCATGACGAGGTTGGCCGCGTCGCCGGCAAACAAGGCGCGCCCGACGACCGCCGACGCGGGGGGCGGTCCGAGCGGAACCCACCAGCGCGTTCGGTCGACGGCCGACGCCCAGCCTTCGTCCGCGACGAACCGGTCGAGGAGACTCGAGAGCGTCGCTCCCTTGGGGAGGTAGCGGACCCCGACCCCGATGTTGGCATCGTGGGCGCGCGGGATCATCCACGCGTAGCCGCCCGGGGCGACCGAGCCGAAGAAGAGGTCGATCTCGTCCGGAAATTCGCCGGGTGCCGTCGCCGTGATCATCCGGTACATCTCGCGCGGCACCGAGAAGCCGACCGAGCGGGCGACGGTGGAGATAGGTCCGTCGGCGCCGATCACGACCTTCGCGCGGACCTCCTCACCCCCCGCAAACCGGACCACGTCGTCCCGGACCCCCGACACACCGGCCGGGTGGCGGAGTTCGGCCCCCGCGCCCTCCGCCTCGGAGGCGAGCGCCTTGTCGAACGCGCGTCGGGAGACCGTGGCGCCCTTCAGCGGGAAGGAGAACCTCCGCCCGCCGGGCGCGACGCACGCCATCGTCCGCGTCTCCCGCAGCACCGTCTCGGGAGGGATGTGAAACGCTTCTCGGATCACCGCGGGGAAGGGGAAGATGGTGGCGAGCTCCTCGGGGGCCGGAACGTATTCCCCACACTGCACCGGTTCTCCGAGCTCGACGCGTCGGTCGACGAGGAGGGTGCGGGCGCCGCCCTCGGCGGCGAACCGCGCCGCGACACTGCCGGCGGGGCCGGCCCCGACGACGACGACGTCGTAGGCGTCCACGGGCTCAGGCCCCGATCGCCACGAAGTGCGTGGCGGCGGCCTGCATGCCGGAGAGGACCGGTTGCGGGTCGATCCCGAACGCTACGATCGCGACCACCGCGATCGCGATCGCCGCGGAGCGACCGTACCCGATCGGGGCGAAGAGACGCGGCGGAGCCGGCGCATCCGGAGGGGGCGAGTCGAGGTAGATGGTCTTCAGGAACCGCGCGTAGTAGAACACGGAGAGGGCGCTGTTCAGGAGCCCCGCTACGGCGAGCCAAACGAACCATCCCTCCGCCTGGACCGCGGCCGAGAACAGGACGAACTTCGAGACGAAGCCGATCGTGAGCGGGATCCCCGCGAGCGAGAGGAGCATCAGGGCGAAGGCGAGCATCAGGTAGGGCCGCTGGCGAGCGAGGCCCTTCCAGTCTTCGACGCGGGGGCCCACGCCGAGGCCGAGGACTGCGGCCACCACGAGGAACGCGCCGGCCTTCATGAACACGTGCGCGAACACCTGGAGGGTCGCACCGGCGAGCGCGGGGGCAGTGCCGACGGCGACGCCGATGAGCATGTACCCGGCCTGGCTGATGGACGAGTAGGCGAGGAGCCGCTTCACCTCCTTCTGCTGAAGCGCGAGGAGGTTGCCGATCGTCATCGTCAGCACGGCGAGCACCCCGAGCGCGAGTTCGAGGGTCGGCCGCAGGGTGACCGTCGAGCAGTGGCCCGCCGGACACCAGACGCCGAGCGCCGGCGCGAGCAGGACCGGCCCCGTGAACAAGAGGAAGAAGGCGAAGACGCCGATCTTCTTCGAGCCGCCGGCGAGGAATGCCGAGACATCGTCGGGCGCGCCGTCGTACACGTCGACGGCCCAGGCATGGAACGGAACGAGGGTCAGCTTGAATCCCAGGCCGGCGAGAAGCAGGGCGTACCCCGCAAGCGCGAGGGCGGGGTAGCCGATGACCGACGTGCCGCGGGCGAGAACGGAGAAGCTCGTGCCGCCGTAGGCGCCGAACAGGAGCGAGGCGCCGAAGAAGGAGAGCGAGGAGGAGAGCGCGCCGACGATGTAGAACTTCATCGCGGCTTCGAGGCTGCGGGCGTCCTTCCGGGTGTACCCGACGAGGAGGTACGTGGAGATCCCCGTGATCTCGACCGCCAGGAGGAGAAAGATCAGGTCGCTCGCGACCGCGGCGAACAGCATGCCGACGGTCGCCATCAGGAGCAGGCCGAAGAACACGGCCGACCCCTTCTCGTCGGAGGGGCGCGAGAGCGAGGCCAGGGAGACGAGGAGCGCGCTCGTCAGGAAGATCGCCTGGAACACGAGGCCGAGGCTCGTGACGACGTAGAGCGACGGGCCGAGGGGGAGGTCGATCGAGCTCGCGGGGATCGTCCGGAGCACGGCGAGCGGCGCGAAGCCGAGGTCGGCGACGACGGCGAGGAGCGCGATGGCGGTCGCCGAGACCGCGACGGCGCCGAACGTCTCGAGCTTCCGGACCCCGAGGACGTCCAGGAGGAACACCAGAAGGGCGGCGCCGAGGACGATCAGCTCGGGGGTGAACGTCGCGAGGATCGTCGTGTCCATCGTCCCCTCCTACGGGAACCCCGGGAAGCCGTAGACCGGCGAGTTCACGATGACGTTCACCAGGAAGCCGGGCAGGATGCCGTAGACGATCACGAGCGCGACGAGGATCCCCATCGCGGCCGTCTCGAACCATGGGATGTCGTGGGCCTTCTCCGGAATGTTCCGTTGCGGGCCGAACAGGACCCGTTGCATCATCCAGAGGTAGAACGCCGCGGTGACGACGAGAAGGACGAGCGGAATGAGGACCCAATAGGCGAGCCGGTCCCACGTGGCGAGCAGGGCGGTGAACTCCGCCGGGAAGCTGATCAGCGCCGGTAGGCCGAGCGAGGCGAGCGACCCGACCATGAGCATCGTCGCGAGGATGGGGGCGACCGGTGTGATGCCGCCGAGCTTCGAGATATCCCGCGTGCCGAACGTGTGGTGCACGCTGCCGGAGGCCATGAACAGGAGCGCGCTCACGACCCCATGCGCGAACATCAGGAGGACCGCCGCGAGGAGTCCCAGCTGCGAGTAGACGGCAATCGCGAGCAGGACGATGCCCATGTGGTTGATCGACGAGTAGGCGATGAGCCGCTTCAGGTCCCGCTGGGCGAGGGCGATCACCGACCCCCAGACGATCGAGGCGAAGGCGACGACGTAGAGGAGCGGCGTGAGGTGGCTCATGCCGATCGGGAGGATCTCGACCGCCCAACGGATCAGGCCGTACGCCCCGAGTTTGAGGAGGAGTCCGGCGAGCAGCACCGAGCCGGCGGTCGGCGCCTCCACGTGGGCGTCCGGCAACCACGTGTGGAACGGCACGATCGGGAACTTCACGCCGAATCCGAAGAAGAGAGCGAGGAACAGGAACGTCTGGACGGTCGGCGAGAGGCCGTGCGCGGCGACGTAGATCGCCGAGAAGTCGAACGACTTCGCCCCGGAGTAGAACACGAGGGCGAGGAGCCCCACGAGCATGACGATCGACGCGACGTGGGTGTAGACGAAGAACTTCAGTGCCGCATACCGCCGCCTCGGCCCTCCCCAGAACCCGATGAGGAAGAACATCGGGATCAGGACGGCTTCCCAGAACAGGAAGAACAGGAGGACGTCGAGGGCGATGAACACCCCGAAGCAGCCGAGGCAGGTGAGCATCAGGAGGCCGAAGAACGCGCCCGGCTCCTTCGTCTCCTCCCAGGAGTAGACGACCGTGGCGATCTGGAGGAACGCCGTCAGCAGGATCATGACGAGCGAGATCCCGTCGACGCCGACGGTGTAGTTGATCGACAGCCAGGAGAGATGGATCCAGGAGTACGACTCGAGGTTCGCGTACCCCGGGCTCCCGTTCACCGGACCCGGCCAGACCGTGTACGCGGCGAGCAGGGCGGCGACCTCGAGGAGGAAGACGACCGAGGTGGCGAGGGCGACGTAGCGGGCCTTCTCCTTCGCGACGAACGTCAGGACGGTGCCGATCAGCAGCGTCGCCAGGGTCACGGAGAGGAGCGGGAGCGTCACGTCAGGGCCCTCCCAACGAGGCGATGATGAGCGGGGCGACGAACAGGAGCAGGATCAGGAGCCCGATCACGCCCGCCACGACGTAGCTCGCGTAGTCCGACACGAGACCGGTCTGGCCCTCGCGGAGGCCGTTCGAGAGCTTTGTCCCGAGGCGCTCAAAGCCGTGGATCGTCCCGTCGATGACGTACCGCTCGAAGAAGTCCGCGACCCGGCTCCCACCGTAGACGATCCGAAGGCCGACCCAGTCGTACCCGGCCTTGATGTAGTACCGTTCGAGGAGGATCGTCCGCATCGGCTGGAGCGCGGAGTCGGGGGCGAGCACGTAGACGCGGCCGTTTCCCCAGAGGGCCCGCGCAAGCAGGATGCCGCCGAGCCCGAGCCCGACCGACACGGAGGAGAGGACCAGGTCGGTTGTCCCGTACGTGGGTGGCACCGAGGTGGCGCCGCCGAGGGAGAACAGGGAGCCGAACGACGGGGTGAACGGCAGGACGCCCGCGACGATCGCGAGGGCGGAGAGGACGTAGAGCGGGACCTGCATCGTCCACGGCCCCTCGTGGGCCGCGGGCAGCGTCGGGTCGCGGGACTTGTCGCCGGAGAAGGCGAGGAACCAGGCGCGGAAGATGTAGTACGCCGTCAGGAAGACCGTGGCGTACGCGAGGATCAAGAACGGCCAGTACGCCGGGTTCGACTGGGCCGCCGTGTAGACCGAGGAGAGGACGTCGTCCTTCGAGAAGAATCCCGCGAACGGCGGGATGCCGGAGAGCGACAGGGCTCCGACGGCGAACGCGATCGCGGTGACCCGCATCGGCTTGCGGAGCCCGCCCATTTTGAACAGGTCCTGCGTTCCGACGGCGTGGATTACCGAGCCGGCGGCGAGGAACAGGAGCGCCTTGAAGAACGCATGCGTGAACAGGTGGTACATTCCCACCATTGCGAAGCCGGCGCCGACGCCGAGGACCATGTACCCGAGCTGGCTGATCGTCGAGTAGGCGATCACCCTCTTGATGTCCGGGTGGACGACCGCCATCGTCGCGGCGAAGAACGTCGTGAACCCCCCGACCGCCACGATGGCCAGTCGGTCGTCCGGAGTGAAGCCGAGGAACAGGGAGGCGATGACGAGCAGGTAGACGCCGGCCGCGACCATCGTGGCGGCGTGAATGAGGGCACTGACCGTCGTCGGGCCCTCCATCGCGTCCGGCAGCCAGGCATGGAGCGGGAACTGGGCCGACTTGCCGGCGGCGCCGGCGAGCATCATGAGTCCCGCGACCGTGAGGAGCGGCGTGTTCCCGCCCATCGCCCCGGCGAGGAACGGGGTGGATCCGGAAACGAATTTGAATCCGCTCGCGGCCCAGCCAGCGCCGCCGCCGGCCGTGGCGTAGACGGTGAAGTAGAGGAAAATTCCCAGCAGGAACAGGACGTCACCGATGCGCGTGACGAGGAACGCTTCCTTCGCGGCGGAGGCGGCGCTCGGCTTCTCGTAGTAGAATCCGATCAGGAAGTACGAGCAGACGCCGACGAGCTCCCAGAACAAGAAGAACTCGAGGAGGTTGTCGGCAATGACGAGGCCCGTCATCGCGGCGAGGAACAAGGAGAGTTCGGCGTAGTAGCGCGGGAGTCCGTGGTCGTGATGCATGTACCCGATCGAGTACAGCATGACGAGGAATCCGACGACGGTGACGACGAGGAGCATCAGCGCCGAGATCGGGTCGACGAGCGAGCCCATGACGAGCGAGAACCCGTTCGGGAAGGTCCCCGGCGAGCCCGGCAGGTGGAGCCACGTGAAGCTCTGGTCGGTGTAGCTCCCCGGGCTCAACATCTCGGCCGCGGCGACGAGGAGGCCCACGATCATCGCGGCCGCGGCGAAGCCGACCGCGATCCATCCGCCGTACTCGAGCTTCTTGAGACGGGTCCCGAGGAGGCCGACGATGCCGAACGACACGGCCATCAGCGTCGGGACGAGCCAGGCGTACGAGAGGGCGAAATCGAGCGTTCCGATCGGTCCTTCCCCCTACAGTTTGAGCGTCGTGGCCTCGCCGACGTTGATCGACCCGCGTTGCCGGTTGAGCGCGAGGACGATGGCGAGCCCGACGGCGATCTCGGTGGCCGCGAGACCGACAAGGACCACGGCAATCGCCTGGCCCGAGAGTCCTTGCGAGGTTCCGGCGAACGCCGCGAAGTAGACGAAATTCAGGATCGCGGCGTTCATGGCGATCTCGACGGCGATCAGCAGGAGGATGAAGTTCCGCCGCGTGAGGATGCCAAACAGGCCGATGGCGAGCAGCGCTCCGGAGAGGAACAGGAAGCTTGCGACGGAGAGATCGGTCACTCGCGGCCCTCCCGGACGAGGTAGATTGCCCCAGCGAGCGCGCTGAGCATGACCATGCCGAGCAGGACGAGCCAGGCGCCGTACTGCTGGAAGAGGGCGGTCGAAAGGAGCGTGACATCGTAGCTGCGGACCAGGGTGACCGGTACGGGGAGCGACGCGGCCACGACGGCAAGCACGACCATCGCCACCACCGCGAGGGCGAACGGGAATGGCGAGATCCCGGTGGCGACCTCCTTCGAGAAGATCCGCTTCCGCGTGACCATCACGCCGAACAGGAGGAGGATCGTCACGGCCCCGGCGTAGACGCCCAGCTGGAGAACGCCCAGGAACGGCGCCTCCAGGAGGAAGTAGATCCCCGAGAGCGAGACGAAGAAGACGGCGACCCAGAGGATCGTGTGGACGAGCTCGCGCACGAGGAGGGCGAGCATCGCCGTCCCGACCGCGATCGCCGCGAGGCCGAGGAACGCGAGTTCCTCGACGCTCACGTATGAGTCCCCCAGAACAGGCACTCTTTCGGACAGACCGAAATGCAGGTGCCGCAGCGGACGCAGTCCGAGTCGTTGATGACCGGCTCCTTCCAGATCCGCTTTGCCGGCTTCTCGCCGGGCTTCGGGTTCGCCTTCGGGATGTCGATCATCGTGATGCATTCCGTCGGGCAGTCCCGGGCGCAGGCGTTGCAACCGATGCAGAGGGGGACGTCGAGGAGGATCGAATCCTCGTTCGCCGGCCGCTCGAGCCTGATCGGGTTCATCGGAAGCTTGCGCTGGTAGATCTCAAACATCTTCTGCGGGGAGTAGACCATCTCCGCCCGCTTCGGGGTCGACAGCTCGTAGCGCGTGGTCATCGAGAGGCACCCTTCCGGGCACGCGTCGGAGCAGAACCCGCAGTACGAGCACTTGCCGTAGTCGATCTGGGGGCACTTCTTCGGGTGCTTGGGGTCGCCGCCCGGCACCGTCACCATGTCGATGCAGAGGTCGGGGCAGGAGAACGCGCAGAGATTGCACGAGATGCAGGTGTTGACGTTCAGGGCGTGGACGCCCCGGTAGTTGTCCCACACCTGGCCGACGCCGATCGGTCGCCCGGATTCGATCGCGACCTCTTCCCGGAACTTCGGGTCCTCGAGGCGCTCGAACGGGTAGATGATGGTCGACGGGCGGATCAGGCTCTTCGCGAACTGCCGCGCGGCGGTGTAGAGCGGTTTGAGGATGAGGCCGTCCGCGTTCTCGGGCTTCGACCGCCCCTTCTGCTCGACCTCCGCTACCATGGATTCGTTACCCTCCCATCGACGGCACGCAGCCGAGGACGGGGATACACTTCACGAGGACGAAGAACACCGCGAAGACGATCGAGGCCAGGGACAGCGGGATCATCCGCATCCAGCCGATGCGGAGGAGCTGGTCGGTCCGAACCCGGGGGAGGGCCGCCCGAATCCAAACGAAGACACCGAAGACCAGGTAGGTCTTCACCATCAGCACGACGATCCCGGCCAACGGCAACGACGTCAACGCTGCGGGGAAGTAGGCCGGCAGGGTCCACCCGCCGAGGAAGAGGAGCACGACGAGGATGCTCCCCGCCAGGGCGCGGACGTAATCGGCGAGCATGAAGTACGCAAACAGCATTCCGCCGTACTCGGTGTTCCACCCCTCCACGAGCTCCGCTTCTGCCTCGGGAAGGTCGAACGGGATCCGTTCCATCTCGGCGAGCATGCCGGTGGCGAAGACGATCATCGCGAGGAAGAGCGGACCCCAGTACCAGTAGTTCCGCTGCTCGGAGACGATGGTGTTCAGGTCGAAGCTCCCCGAGATCACGACCACGGCGACGACCGCCAGGAGGATCGGAACCTCGTAGGCGATCATCTGGGCCGCGGAGCGCATGCCGCCGATCAGCGAGTACTTGTTGTTGCTCGACCAGGCGGAAATGAAGATGAACAACGGGGCGAAACTGAAGATGACGAGGGCAAGCAGCATGGAGAGCGGGAGCGAGCCGTCCGACCATCCGGTGGAGACCGGCAGGACCCCGAACATCAGCAACGACGTCACCATGTACGCCGTCGGTCCCGCGTAAAATCCGAGCCCGTCCGCGTCGCGGGGCTTGAACGTGTTCTTCCGGAACAGCTTCAGGCCGTCGGCGAAGTTCTGGAGGAGGCCGGCGTAGCCGACGTGCATGGCGCCGCGGCGGTCCATGAACCGCCCCAGCATCTTGCGCTCGAACCAGATCAGCATGATCGTGTTGATCATGCTCGCCGCGAGGAGGATCGCTCCGAACACGAGCGCTGAGAGGCCCCAAACCAGGTCGCCGTTCGAGAGCACGCCGGAGAGCGGGGGGATGATCCGGGAGACGACGTAGAGGAGCCCCGAGGCGAGGAAGTAGGCGACGTCCCAGAGAGTGGTGAGCGCCATCTGTGCCTCCTACCGGTCGACCTCGCCGACGCAGACGTCGACGCTGCCCATGATCGGTGGAATGTCGGCGATGTGGTACCCGACCAGGTAATGGCTGCAGGCGCTCAGGTTGGCAAAGACGGGGGACCGGAACTTGACGCGGTACGGGTGCTCCCCGCCCTCGTTCACGACGTAGGCGCACGCTTCCCCGTGCGGCTCTTCGATGGCGGAGAGTCCGACCCCCTTCGGATAGTTCCGCTTGAGGAGGTACCCTTCCCGGCCCATCGGGGCGTAGGGCGCCCCGAGCCACCGCGGCAGTCGGTCGGCGAGGACCGGTCCGGGGTGGTGCTCGAGCCAGTCGAGGGCCTGGCGGAGGATCCGAATCGACTGGCGCATCTCCTCCATCCGGACCAGGTAGCGTCCCGTGACGTCGCTCGAGTCGGCGGTCGCGACGTCGAACTCGACTTGGGAGTAGCGGGAGTAGGGTCGGTCCTTTCGGATGTCGCGTTTGGAACCGGCCGACCGGAGCATCGGGCCCGTGACCCCCAGCCGTACGCAGTCGTTCGCCTTCAACACCCCGAGCCCATCGCAGCGCCGTCGGAAGATCTCCGAGCCCATGCAGAGCCGGTCGTACTCCACCAGGCGAGGTTCGAGCCAGTCGAGCACCTGTCGGGCCTGGGCGGGGAACCCCTCGGGGAGGTCGTTGCGAACCCCGCCGACCCGCATGTATTCGTAGGTCAGCCGACCGCCGGTGTAGCTCTGGAACAGGTCGAGAATCAGGTCCCGGTCCCGCATGCCGTACAGGAACGGGCTCATCAGCCCCAAGTCCTGGACGAACGCGGCGTACCACATGATGTGGGACGCGAGGCGCTGGAACTCCTCCGAGAGCATTCGGATCCATTCGGCCCGCTCCGGCGGAACGATGCCGAGCGCCTTCTCGGCGCCCATGACGTAGAGGTGCTCCCACGCCATGCCAGCGACGTAACAGGTCCGGTCCATCAGGGTGATCACTTCGTTGTAGTGCCGGTCCTCGCTGATCTTCTCGATCCCGCGGTGGAGGTACCCCATCTCCGGGTCGACCTCGACGATCATCTCGCCGTCGATCCGGACGCGGAGGTTCCAGAGGCCGTGCGTCATGGGGTGCTGGGGCCCCATGTTGACCCACATCTCAGACATGGCGCACCTTGACCTCGAGATCCTCGGGCTCGTGGAGTTTGAACGACCGTTGGAGCGGGTGGAACGAGTAGCCGTCCGGCATGAGCAGGTGGCGAAGATCCGGGTGATGGTCGAAGCCGATGCCGACCAGCTCCCACGCTTCCCGCTCGTGCCAGTTCGCCGACGGCCACACCGTGGAGGCGGTCTCGATGTGCGGCGTCTTCGCGTCCAGGTCGGCCGAGAGGAGGAGGTAGCGCTTCGCCGCGTCGGACCACAGGAGGTAGAACACTTCGTAGCGTTCGACCCAGTCGATACCGCCCACTGTGGAGAGATGGGTGAACCCGAGCGCGTCCCGGAGGACCGGGAACAGGGCGCTCGCCGACTCCGGGGAGAATCGAACTCGCGCTGCCGCGCCGTCGAAGGGATCCACGGAGAGGATCCCCGGTGCGCCGGCCGCGGCTAGCTGGGCGCGCACCCCCTCGGCGTTCCACTCCATGCGTCTCGGCCTCCCTTTCGCGTCGGGGGCGCTACGCGCCGCGCTCCCGGATCAGGGCTTCGAGGCGAAGGATGCCGTCCAGGAGCGCCTCGGGGCGAGGAGGGCAGCCGGCGATGTAGACGTCGACGGGGACGAGCTTGTCCACCCCGGGGACCACGGAGTACGCGGTCCGGAACGGACCGCCACCGGTGGCGCAGTTGCCCATCGCGATCACCCACTTCGGCTCGGGCATCTGCTCGTAGAGCGCGATCAGCTTGTGCGCGACCTTCCAGGTCACAGTGCCGTTGACGATCAGGAGGTCGCACTGCCGGGGCGACGACCGGGGAACCACTCCGAAGCGCTCGGCGTCCCACCGCGCGCCGAAGGCGGCCGCGAACTCGATCGCGCAGCACGCGAGGCCCCAGTGCAGGGGGAAGAGGGAATTGCGGCCGGCCCAGTTGAAGACCGGGCGGATGAGCTTGGACTCCCCCTGCTCCTTGATCATGGAGCCGAGCGCCTCCTTCGCTGCCGGGAGGAACTCCCGGGATCGAAGCGTCTCGATCTCCACGAAGGAGACGTCGTTCGTGACCATCGGGAGCTCCCCTGCCGGTCCGATCGCCACCGGGGGCTTGGCGACAGGGGGAACCGGAGAGGGCGGGGACGCGGCGCTCAGACGACCCACCGCTTCTCGCCGGAGAGGGCGTAGTAGATTCCGACCAAGGCGAGAGCCGTGAACGCGAAGGCGATGAACACCGGCGTGGCCGAGCCATTCGTTGTCCGGAAGTTGAGCGCCCAGAGCGCGAGTACGAACCCAATCACGTCGACCGCGACGAAGACGATTGCGAAGGTGTAGTGCTGGGTGGGGAAGTCGATCTGGGCCTCCCCCTCGGCCTCCTCGCCGCACTCGTACGTGGTCAGCTGGAGGTACGACTTTCGGGCCCTCGCGCCCAGGGTCCGGTTGGCCACGATCGAGCCGATTCCAAACGCGGAGGCGATGGCCAGAAACACGAGAAACGTATCGATTCCGGCCGCCATCGAGCACCTTCCTCCTTCGGCTCGCCTGAGCCGCGGGCCGACGACTTCGGGACGTTATTTAAGCGCAACCGGAACCGGCCGGTCGGGCGGCCCCGGCCCTCGACGCGGGACACCGTTATCGGTCGCTTGGTCCCGGCGGCGATGTGGTGGTGGGTTTCCGGCCCCCGGTCACCTTGCGAGGGCGGCGGCTCCGCCTCGAGCCGTTGGAGCTCCGGCACGCGGGGGCACTGACGCCCATCGGGGCGATGCCCGAGGTCTGGCAATTCCTGTCGTACGGGCCGTTCCCCGACCTTGCGGCGATGGAAGGGCACATTTCGGGGCTTCTAAGCCTCCAGGAGAAGGGAACTGACCTTCCGTTCGCCATGGTGCGTCGCTCGGATGACGTCCCGATTGGAATGACCCGGTTCCTGAACATCGAGCGGGAGAATGAGGTAGCGGAGATTGGGGGCACCTGGTTCGACTCTCGATTCTGGCGCGGACCGTACAACACCGAGTCGAAGCGACTCATGCTCGCCCACGCGTTCGAGGCCGAGGGGGCCCACCGAGTCTCGATCCGGACCGACCTTCGGAACGAACGCAGTCAGCGTGCGATCGAGCGGATCGGAGGACACCGCGAGGGAATCCTGCGGGAGGAGCGAATCGTCCGGGGTGGGTACCGGCGATCGACCGTAGTCTACTCGGTCCTGGCCGAGGAATGGCCGGAAGTTCGCGACCGGTTGGACCGATGGATCCAGCGTTCCTGGCCCGAACCACCGCTCCCCGTGACCTCCCGAGGGTAACGCGGCCTCGGGGTCCGCGCCACCGCGCCGGTGGGGCGAACGCGCCGGCTCGCTACGATGGCCCGGGTCATTCCGCCGCCAAACCGTAAAGGGCCCGTTCTCGATTCCGGCGTCGGACGGGTATGGAGGTATCCGAGCCGGGAGCCACCGAGGCGGTCTCCGGAGGGGCGTTCGCCGGACTCCCACCGACTCCCTCGCTGCGAGAGTATCTCGCCCTCCAGCCGGTCGACCTCGAGAGCGCGATCCGGCTCTACGTTGCGTTCGGCGCGGCGGCGGCCTTCCGGGCGTTCCGCCCGCAGAGGTTCCGTGGGATGGGACAATTCGTCCTTGGACGACGACTGTTGCGGATCCAGTCGGAGGGACTGGTCTTTGCGGTGCGGCCGCGAACGGAGGACCTCGGTTATCTCCGCCCTTCGCAGAAACGGACGGTCGAACGTTGGTTCCGGCCTGCGTCCGGAGAGTTCGTGGTCGACGCCGGGGCTCACGTCGGTCTCCATGCGCTGCGGGCAGCCCGGTCCGGATCCCGTGTGTTGGCAGTGGAGCCGAATCCGGAGGCCGCGGACTCGCTCCGAACGAGCGCCGCCTGGAACGGGCTCACCAACGTCGAGGTGGTCGCAGTTGCGCTCGGCTCTGAGCGAGGTCGCGGGGTCCTGGAAGTCCCGGCGGTCTGGGATGGCAAGGCATCGTTGATTCCGGGGTGGGCAACAGGCGGTCACCCGGATGGGACGTTTCGCTCGGTCGCCGTGCCGATCTCACCCCTCGACGACCTCACTGCGGCCGACTCGACGCGCGCGGTCGATTGGCTCCTCATCGATGTCGAGGGCTCGGAATTGGACCTTCTTCGCGGGGCTGCCGCCACGCTCCGCCGGACACGCCACATCATTCTCGAAGTGTCGTTCGCCAGTCTCCCCGTGGCCCGGCGACGTCTCGAGGAAGAGTTCGGATTCGAGATTCTCGCCGTCGAGCCTCAAACGAACGTAACCCTGTATCTGGTTGCCCGGAAGCGCGCGTCGGAGGATCCGGGGTTTGGGCAAGGTCCGTCGTCCGCCGGGATGCGGCGGACCTGACGGGTCAGCTCGGCGGCGGGAACCGGGGTCGCCGCTTCTCGTGGAAGGCCCGAATGCCTTCCGGCAGCTCGGTGCCTCGTGCGGCCGCGACGGCGCCATGACGCTCCAAGGTGAGCTGGGCTTCGAGCGGCTCGTGGAACGCCGCCAGCAACAGCCGTTTCATCTCGCCGTAGGCGAAGGTCGGGCCCTCCGAGAGCTCCCTCGCCCGCTCCCAGGCGCGGTCGGAGAGCCGGTCCGCCGGGAGAACCTCGTGCAGGAGTCCAAGCTCTCGAGCGCGTTCGGCCGGAATCCGGGCGTTCGTGAACAGGAACTCCTGGGCGAGGCCGAGCCCGAGGTAGTGCGGAAGGAAGTAGGAGAGTCCGCCATCCGGAACGGCTCCCAACGCCGGAAATGCCGGCACGAGAACGGCTCCCTCCGCCGCGATTCGCCAGTCGCAGGACAGCGCGAGCGAAAGACCTCCGCCGGCCGCAACGCCCGGGAGGGCGGCAACGACCGGCTTGGCCATCCCGCCGAGCAGGCGGACCGCGCGCTCCTGCTCGCCCGTGAGTTGGTGGAAGAATTCCGGCAACGTACCGGCGAGCCGGCTCTCCTCCATCGCCGCGACGTCCCCTCCGGCGCAGAACGCCCGACCGGCCCCGGTGAGGATGACGGCGCGCACCCGTGTGTCCAGAGCGACCTCCTCGAGGGCCTGACGGAATCGCTCGAACGACGGGACGTCGAGAGAGTTCAGCCGTTCGGGACGTTGGAGGCACAGCTCCGCGATGGCCCCGTCGCGCCGCACTACGAGGGTCTCCGACATGGATTCCGGGGTCGGAGAGAGGGCGGCCGATAATGAGCATATCCCGACGCGACCGCGGAGGGCGTCGAGAGAAGGCCCGCGACGCCGCGGAGGGCTGCGGGAGTCGCGTTATAGCCCCGAGGCTCCACCCGGGGAATGTGGCGCCGCGAGGGGGCGGCGATTGTGCTCACGGTGGCCGCCGTGGCCCTCGTCATTGTGGCCGGGGAGCTCACCTACGACTCGTTCCGCGAGGGACCGCCCCCGAACGCGTCGTCGTTCCAGCTGGAGAATGTGACCGGATCCCTGGGAGCGACCTTTGCCCGGGGGGCTCCGCAAGCGTTCGGGTTCAACGGTTCCACCGTTTTGGTCACCGGGGTGGTTGGGGACCCGGCGAGCTCGACGATCCCGTTTCCCCTCCTCGGAGCCTTCGGGGGAGTTCCCGCCTCGGCACCGCCCAGGAACCTCAGCACGGACGTCGCCGGCTTGTTCCACGGCGGCGACACGCTCGGGATCGGCTGGAACGGGTCCGCGTGGGTGATCACCGGCGAAGCCGCGTGGAGTTCGGATGCGGGCGGCGCGGCGGCGGCGTGGTCGGACGGAGTGTGGACGAATCTCACGCCCGAGCTCCGGCCCTTCTTCGGTGGAGCGGGCGGAATCTGGTTCGACGGCTGGAACGGCTCCTCCTGGCTGTTCGGCGGCCAGTCGGACTCCGGGGCGGCCCTGGTTTCGCTCCGCGGGAGCTCCGTCCAGGACTTCAGTAGCCAGATCCCGAACAATCGGCCCGATCACTGGATCCAGTTCCTGCAGTGGAATGGGACAGCGTGGCTCGTCTCGGGGCAGGGGACGCTCGGCGTCCTGACCGGGAGCCGGTACCTCGACCTCGAGCCCCAGTCCCCGTTCGGGGGGGGCGGCGCGTTCGCCGCCGACTGGAACGGGAGCCGATGGCTGGTCGGCGGCGGGGAACCGGCCGTCGTCGCCTTCCTTGACGGGACGCGCTTCGTTCCGGGCCCCCGGCTGCCCGCGACGTTCTCGTGGTGGGTCAGCGCCATTACGTGGGACGGACGAGGTTGGTATATTGGCGGCGAAGGGTCGTCGGCCTCGTCGGCCTACGACGCGGCGCTCGTCTACTTCGACGCGGCCACCGGAGTGGTCGTCGACCTCTCCGCGCTACTTCCCGGCGCCTTTGCGGGCGGTCAGATCCAGTTCGCCGGTCTCGCCCCGTTCGAGGGAAAGTCCGCCGTGCTCTTGATCGGCCAAGGCGGGCTCCATCCGAGCGCGACGGAGCTTGGCCCGAGCACGGGGGCCGCCGCGACGGTGGTTCGCCCCTAAGGGACCGCCCGACGCGGGGTCCTTGCAGTCGCGGGAAAGACCCCATATCTCCCCGACCGCATGGTGGGGCCGGTGAAGCTGTACTCGGAACGGTTGTTCCTCAAGTACCTGGTCTCGAACCACGGTGTCTGCTTCGGGGTCGACATGAAGCACAGCTCCTACCTGTTCCTCGTGTCGAAGCGGGGGGTGGTGGTCCAGCGCCGCCCGGTCGGTGACAAGGTCGTCGAGAACCTCGACTACGAGATCCCGGCAATCGTGCGAGCGCTCGAACAGGAGCGCTCACCGGTCGGAGCGTCACCCCGGTAGCACCGGCTCGGTGCGGCGGTCCAGGACCCGCCATCGGTCGGGATTGAGGAAGCCCCGCAGGAACTTCGCGTAGGCCAGCGGGGTGTAGAGGACGTTCTTCGGCTTCCGGCTGTTCATGTGGATCAGCAGGATTACCACGAGCGCGTAGCCGAGCTGCGGGAGGCTCCACCCGGCGACCAGCCGGGTGTTCGCGCCCTCCCATTCGGGCTTGTGGCCCCGGAACATTGAGCGGTGCTCCATCGCGTCCGGGACATAGGCGACCCGCCGGCGGTCGCGGCGGAGCGCCTGCTGGAAGAAGTAGGTCTCCCGGGCGTTGACGCTCGGTGGGATCTCCACGGACCGGGCCCACGCGAGGGGAACCATCGTCAGCCCGAACGGAAGCCCGTAGCGGAAGGTGTGGCCGACGGACATCCCAACGATCGCTCCGACGCCGGGCAGCTGGGCGAGCCGGCACGCCTCGGCGAAGAACCTCGGCGACCGAAGGAGGACGTCGCTATCGAGGAATACGACCCATGGCGTCCCGGCCAGCGAGAGCGCCAGCGTGCGCGAAAAGCCGAGGCCGACCGTCTCCTCGTGGACCTCCGCGCCCCACCGCTCCGCGATCGCGCGGGTCCCGTCGGTGCTCCGATGGTCGACGACAATCAGCCGATGCACTGGGAGCAGTCGCCGGGCCTCGCGAAGACACTCGTCGAGGTCACGGGCGGAATTGAAGGTGGAGACGAGGACGTCGACGGGTCCGCCGACGGGAACCGCCGGGGTCGGGGGCGCCACGGCTCGCACCGGTGGGACGAGCCGCCAACTATACGTGAGCCTTCCGTCCCTCGACGGCCCACCGCAATGGACGACGGCGGCCACCCGAGCACGCTCCAGGTCCGAATGCCCTGGGGATGGGTCCCGCTCGGGTTCGTCCGGGAGGCGCAACTCGTCTATCTGGTCGCGCGCGAACGAAGCGCCCGTTGGCCTGTCGAGATCCTCCGCAGCGGCGTGGCGGTCCTGCGACTGCCCGATGGGGAGTCGCGGGGTCGCGCGGCGCTCGTTACGGAGAGCTCCGACCGTGAACAGATCCTCGACCGGTTCCGGGCGACGTACGGACCCGAGCAGTACGCCCGGTGGTACGACCGGCCGGCGCGCGTCCTCCGCATCGCCCTCGACCCGCCGGGGGCGGCGCCGACGCGGCCGCCCAACGAGTACGCGGAGTGGCTCGAGGCAGAGTTCGACAACGTCGCCGAGGAGTACGACCACCACATCACCGGGAACCGGATGAATCGGCTCCTCCGAGACCGCTCCCTCGCCCAACTCCGCGCCACCTTCGCGGGCCGCCGCCACCTGCTCGAGGTCGGGTGCGGTTCCGGGATGGAGACCTTGCCGCTGCTCCAGGCCGGCCACGAGGTCGTGGCGGTCGACATCTCGGAGCGCATGCTGGCGGTGGTCCGTCGGAAGGCGAGGGACGCCGGCGTCTCCGAGCGACTCCGGACGGTCAAGCTCCGGGCCCGCGACCTCGCCGACCTCGGGAGCGTCGACCAGCTTCCCGAACTCGACGCGGCGTACTCGACGTACGGGGCGCTGAACTGCGAACCCGAGCTCGGGCCGATGGCGGAGGCGCTCGGACGGCTCCTTCGGCGCGGCTCCCCGCTGATTCTCGGGGTCTACAACCGGTGGTGTCTGTTCGAGCTCGCCGGGTACTCGCTTGCCCTGCAAGGGCATCGGGCGCTCGGCCGCCGGACGAATCCGGTGCTCGTCGGGTCGTCGCGATTCTGCATCGACGTCTACGCGTACTCGGTCTCGGACGTCGACCGGTCGTTCCGCCCTTGGTTCGAGCGGAGGAGGATCGAGGGCGTTCCCGCCCTCCTTCCCCCCTCCGACCTGACGTCGTACGCGGAGCGGTTTGCTCGCCGGTTCGACCGCCTCGCCCGCTGGGACGCCGCCCTCGGGCGTCGATTCCCATTCTCCCATCTCGGAGACCACTTCCTGGCAACGTACGAGCGCCGGGCGGTCCCGCCGTCGGGGGGTGGGGCGTGAGGCCAGAACGCCGCTGCCCCGGCCGAGACTCCGGTTCGGGATGGTCGCGACGATGAGCGGGTCTCCGGGCTCGATCCCGACCGGGACCGGGGAACTCCCGAGCGACTTCCGGACGCTCGACTTCGGGACACTCTGGCGGGGCCGGGAGCGAACAACGCACGTCGAGGGGGAGATTCTCGCGACCGCGCTCCGCTCGCTGCCGACCGCCCGCGTGGTCGAGCTCGGGACGGGAGAGGGGCGATTGGCCCCGGTCGTGCGGCGGGTCGCCGGTGAGTACATCGGGGTCGACCAGCGCCTCGCATTCCTGGAACGCCTCCGCGACCGCGCACGCCTTGGAGCCCGCTCCCTGCTCGTCGAGGCGAACCTGTACCATCTCCCCCTGATCGATGCCGCCGCGACGAGCGCCGTGCTGGCCCGCGTGTACAATTTCCTCCCGGATCCGGCCGCGGCCTTGCGCGAGATCTGGCGCGCACTCGTTCCGGGAGGCGGTCTCGTTCTCTCCTGCTCCCCCCACCCTTCGTGGCTCACCATCGTCGACGACTTTCGGGTCGCGCTCGCCCGGCCCGCGGGTACGCCGATGCGCTCCATGACGTTCTCCCGAGCTCCCGTGGTCGCGGTCCATCCCAGTTCCTTTCCTGCGACTTCCCCGACGCGAACGTTCCTCGCATCGACGGTGCGCGAGGCCGGATTCCGAGTGGACCGTGTGTTCGGGACGGGACTTGAGGACTCGCGATGGACCCGAGTCGTCCCGCCCGGAGCGTTCGTAATCGCGGGTCGCGAGCTCGGGGCGGCCCCGATCTTTCCGTTGCATTGGCTCGTCGCCCGGACGGTGCCGGCAGAGGAGGACCGACCCCCGCCCCCGCTGGAACGATCCATCGCCTGTCCCCGGTGCCGGCGCCCGTTCGGGACCCTCGACCTGGATCACGCCTTCGCGCTCGAGTGCGAGCAATGTCGCTTCCCGGTCCGGATGGAACGCGGCATTCTGAGGGCCCGCTACGTGGCCCCGTAGGGATCCCGCCCCGGGGGTGTCGCACCCTCCCTACCCCGGTGCAGCGTTCGAACGCTCTTCCCAGATTCGGGAACGGCGGCGTCGGGCATATACCGCCCGTGGGGTCGCCTCGACGGGGAAGCAACGGATGGCTGGGGCGACGGGAGAGCGAGAGTCCGATCTCGTGTCCCGTCGCGTCGACACCGTCCTCCACGTTGCCCGCGCGAAGTCGACCGCTGTTGAACTCGAGCATATCTCCCAACTTCTGCCGCTCGGCGGTCCGGACGGCGCGCACGAAGTGCGGGCGTGGTTCGACGCGCACCCCTCCGCCGGCATCCTGGTCGACGGCCGGGTCGCCCTCGGCCCGATGCCGGCCCACGGAGAACTCGAGTCGCGGCGGGCACGCGGAGAACGGTTCCTTCGCGCGGCTCAGCAGGTCGCTGGGGAGTCGCCCGAGCCCGTCCAGCGGCTGATCCGATGCCTCGCGGTGACCGGGTCCACGGCGTACGGGGATCCGGCCGCCGACGACGACCTGGACTTCCTCCTCGTGACCCGCCGCGGCGCCCTGTGGCCCGTCCTGCTGTACGAATACATCGCGGCCCGGTTCCGACGCCCGTCCGAGCCCGGGGGCCCTTCGCACCGGTGTTTCAACTACGTCGTGGACGACGCGACCGCGCGTGCGGCGTTCGGCTCGACCCGGGATTTCCTCTTCGCCCGGGAAGCACTGACGGCCCGACCCGTCCTAGGTGCGGGGTATTACCGAGCACTCGTCGGTTCGGGTCGATGGATGGAGAACGAGGTGCCGCGCCTCTACGCGACGTGGCGCGCCCAGGGTCTTCCGGACCTCCCGGCGGACGACCCGGCCCCGGCGCTGGTCCGCGCGGCGAACGTGGCCCTCTTCCCGCTCCTCGCCACCTATCTCGTCCTGGTCGGCATGGTGCGCAGCCACCGCTACCGACCGGGGGTCGGGCGGGGTGGCCCGTTCCGCGTGGAGGCGAGACTCGGACGGATGGTGTTGGCGACGGAACAGTTCGAGTCGCTCCGTCGGATCTACGATTCGGCCTCGGCGCGCTCGGCTCCAGAGGGCGCATGACCGCGGAGCCGACGCTCCGCTCCCTGACGGGCGGTGTCCTCGCGCACAACGAACGGGGCCGGATCCGCGATGCGATCCGGTCCCTGACGCAGCAGGTGTTGCCCGCCGGTTTCTCCTGGGAAGAGATCATCGTCGTCGTGAGCGGGAGCACCGACGGTACATCCGCCGTCGTCGCCGAGATGGCCCGGTCCGATCCCCGCATTCGGCTCGTGGCGGAGCCGGTCCGGAACGGGAAGGCCGCCGCCCTCGCCGAGCTGTTCCGCCGGGCCCGGGGCGGCTACCTCGTCCTCCTCAATGGCGACGCCGTCGCCGCCGACAAAGCGGTCGGGTCTCTTCTGGCGGCGGCCGAGTCTCGCCACGGGGCGTTTGCTGTCATGGGCCGGCCAGTCCCGGGCCAATCCCGCCCGGGCCCCTTCGGCGGCGCGGTCGACTTGCTGTGGGCCGTCCACGACGCCGACCACCGCCGAGCGATTGGGGGCGGCCAAGGGAACCATCTGACCGACGAGCTCCTTCTGCTCCCAGTCGCGCACCTCCCGCCCATTCCCGCCGGGATCGTGAACGACGGGTCGTACATCGGCGGCTGGCTGGCACGAGAAGGTGGCGAACTGGTCTACGCGCCCGACGCCGTGGTGCGCATCACCTCCCCGCAAGGCTTCCGGGAGCATGTGCGCCAGCGCCGCCGGATTCTCTACGGCCATCGCCAGATCCGGGAGAGACTCTCGGTCCCGCCGACAACGCTCGAGCGCTTCGCGCGCACCCATCCGATCGCCGCGGTCCGACTCGTGGCCCGAGAAACTCGTCGGGCCGGGGGCGTCCACGCTCTCACGACGTTGCTGGCGGCCGAGGTCGTGGCCTCGACCTTGGCGGCCCTCGACCGAGGCTCGGGGGTCCCCGACCACGCCCGGTGGGCCCCCATCGACGGCGTGAGCCCCGACCCGTTGCCCGCCCCCGTTCCTCCTCCGTGGCCGTCCGATCGGGCGTGAGGGGAAGGCCGATTCCTTGACCTTCGCGGGACTGGCCGGGAGCCTGGGCGCGGAGCGCGCCCCGAGGCGCGGAACCGAGCGGCGAGCGACCCGCAAGTCGACCGAGCCGGTGGTTCTGGCCGGACTCCGCCCCGGCGGTCCGCTCTCCCGACAGGGGACCCGCTGGAGTGCCGCCGGTTCTCGGCCGGGGGGCGGAGCTGATTTCCCTATCGGTGGAGGGCCGTTCGCATGAGCGGCCTCCGCGCGTCCCTCGGGGCCGCAGCCCACATCGCCGGGGAGGAGATCAGGTCCACCGGCCACCGCGCGCGAGGGCTGGTTCGCGATTTCGCGGTGGCGCCCCAGCATCGCGCGCTGCGCTGGATCGTTCTCATCGGCTTCGCGGTCCGGTTCGTCCTGGCTCCGCTGACCGCGTGGGGGGTCGACACCACCTTCTTCGCCCTGAGCGACTCGAACCTCCTCTTCGCCGGGAGCGCCTACCGCGCGGACACGTTCTACAATCCTCCGCTCGGTCCGCTCCTCCAACTTCCCGGCGTGGCGCTGCTCGCCCAGTTCGAGTCCGCCCGGAACCTGATCCCGTTCGTCCCCGGCCTCGTCCCGGTCGCGACGACGACCGGGATGTTTGCCCCGTACCTCCCGTCCCCGGCGTTCCTCTTCGTCCTGAAGTTTCCGCTCCTTCTCGCCGATGGCGCCGTCACCGTGCTCCTCTACCGGTTGCTGCGCCTCGAGGGAAACTCGAAGTTCGCGATCGTCGCGGCGGCCGCGTGGTTCCTGAACCCGCTCGTGATCTGGGCCTCCGCGGTCCACGGAGAGGTCGACACCCTCGGAGCGCTCCCGGTCGTCGGGTTCCTGTACTGCTGGCGGGTCGGCCAACCGTTCGGCGGAGGCCTGGCCCTCGGCCTCGGGGCGGCGGCAAAACTGTACCCGGCGCTCCTCCTGCCGCTCGCGGCGGTTCTCTTCGTCGGGACGCTCCGCTCGACCGGGGCGGGTCGTCGGCTCGGGCAGTTCGCGCTCGGAGTCGGTGTGGCGGCCGTTCCGTTCCTCGCCGATGCGCCGGGGTTCGCGGAGATCCTCGCCCACCAGAGCGGGAACAACACGTTCGGCGGGCTCAGCGTGCTGATCGTCTTGAACACTGGGCTCGAGCCGTGGGCGACGGGCGTGCCCCCGGCCCTCGGGAGTATTCTCGCCGTCCTGTTCGTCGCGGCCCTTCCGGCGACCGTCCTCGTCACCACGTGGGCCGTCGCGCGTCGTCCCGAGAGCTTCGCTCGGACAGCTCCCGGTGCCCTCGGCCCGGTGGCCCTCATCGCGCTGACGGTGGTGGCCGCCGCTCTCCTCGCCGTGCTCTCTCCGCAGGCGGAGAACTTCGTGGGACTCGTCCCGCTCCTCCTGCTCGCGGTCCCGGTGCTCGGGCGCGCGGGTACCCTCGCAACGGGGGCGATCAGTTCCATCGCGTTCGCGCAGTACCTCTCTCTGCTCGGTCCGCTCGCGTTCTTTTACCCGCTCGCCCGGATTCTCGGACCCGGCGCCTTCGCCGCGATCAACGGCCCGACGATCGCCTACGGGACGAGCGTCGGAATGTTCGGGCAGGCGTCGATGTGGGTCGTCCTCGGGCTCCTGGGCGGGGCCACCACCCTCCTCGTCTGGTACGCCGGACTCCGCGTTGCCATCCGCGGGTTCCCCCGGCCCGCCGCGACGAGCGGGAAAGACCGGATTCCGATAGACTCTGCCGCCGCCGGGCCCCCGCCCTCCGTTCGGCCCGAGACTCAACGGAGGTTCGGCTCTTCCCCGCGTCGATGGGCCCCGGTCGCCTCCACCGCCTCCATGTTCGCGGTCCTCGTCATCGTCGTCGTCGGGTCGACCGGTCTCTCGGTGGAATCGCGCGCCGCCGTTCCGTTGTTCGAGGCGAGCGTCACCTCGGTGGACTCCGGACCGAACAGCTCGACCGCGGAAGTGTCGATTCACGTCGGCTCGGTCGCGATGGCCGCCCACGTCGGCCTGATCCCAGGGTCCCGATGGGCGAGCGGGCCGGTCTACTTCTTCGGCGACCCGAATTATCCGTCGCCGTACGCCACATATACTCAGGCCGTGCAGGTCGCCGAGCTGGTCGGCGTCTCCCTCGGCGAAGACGGGGTGTCGGCCCCGGTCTCGCTCGTGGATGCGGCCCAACTCCCCGCCGTCCTCGCATCCCGGGGCCCGTCCACGCTGGTCGTCGTGGGCGGACTCCTCCCCGACTCCGTCCTCGCGGGTCAATCGTCGCCGGTCGAGAAATGGATCCTCGGCGGGGGCTCCCTCGTCTGGGCGGGGGGTCCCCTCGGCTACGCCGAGGGGCACCCGCTCCCGGACGGCACGTTCTACTGGGACCCGCTTCTTTGGCAGGGACAGCTTGACCTCGTCGGGTTTCCGCTCACCGACCCCGGGAACCCGGCTCCGTTGTCGGCCTCCACCCCATCGGCGATTGCCACGACCCTCGGCCTCGAGTACAACGGGACCCCTTCGGGGGCCAACGTCACCCGCGTTGCCCAGTTCGGCGGGACAGTGCTGGGGTGGACGACCGGCCCGGGACCGGACGGGGCGTCGCCGCGGGCCTCCCTGGTCAGCATCCCCGTCGGGGCCGGGCGCGTGCTGTTCTTCGGCGGGGCGTTCGTCGCCGCCACGCGACCGCAGCAGTACGTCCCGTTGGCCGATTTCACGCTGAGTGCGGACCTTACGCTGCTGTTCCAGACCGGGTTCGCGGCGCACGGCGCGGGCGGCGCCTCCCTGAACTTGGAGCTCGCCTCCGGGTCCCGGCGGACGGTCGCCGTTTCGGGCCCGTTCGTCTCGGGGGAGGCGCTCTTGATCGTGAGCGCGCCCTCGGTGCCCGTCTTCTTCGGCTCCTACGCGGTGTATCTGCAGTTCGGCCCCGCGGGTACGGCCGGCACCGTGCTCGACGCGGAGGGTCCCACATGAACTCGGTCGTCGGCTGGTGGGACCGGTCGACCCGCCGCCGTCGGTCGGCGGTCGTTGCCGTGTTCGTCGCAGCCCTGGTCGCGACCGCCGGCGCCGCCGACCTGGTCTATCAAGTCGAAGCCGCCCGGACGGTCACGGTCACCGATGTGCTCGGCGTGGCGGTCGTCTACGCGAGTACTGGCAACCACGACCTGGGAGGCCCGGTGTGCGCGAACTGCCCCGTGGCCACGGTGCCCGATGCGCACTTCGTCGTCACCGTTTGGATCGATTGGGTCTGCCCGTCGAACGGCACTCGCTGGGCCGAGCTCGCGGGGCTCACGGTCAACGCGCCGTTCCAGCTGGTCTCGACGAGCCCCGGGATGCCGGGGGGGTTCGCCGCGAGCAACCCGTCGTCGACCGAGCCGGGGAACGGTACGTGGTCGAGCGGTACCGAGATCCTGACTCTCGACCTGGTCGCCCCGAGTGCCGGCGGAACGTACTCGCTCGCCGGCACCCTGTCCGTCGGCGGATAGTCGCGGAAGCCGCTACGGCGGCGGGGGAGGCGTCTTCTTCTTCGTGTCCGGGCCGCCGAAGATCGGCGAGGGCGAGGTGGGCTCGGCCGCATGCTTGGCCGAGCCGATGTCCATCCCTTCTGGCGGTCCGAGTCGGGCGGTCACAGGGGCAATGCCCGGCTTCGCGACGTCCTCGATCGACCCGCCGACCATGGCGGTCGACTCGTCGGTCTCCGCCTTGATCTCGTCCTCGATGCTCTTGATCTCGGTGAGCAGCTCCTCCTGCCGCGGGATCGGTCCGAGGATGTCGTCGATCTTCCCGATCTGGGCCTCGAGGTCGGCGAGCGTGTTCAGGCTGCGGTCCGGAACGGCGCGCGAGGTACCGAGGTACTCGCTCGCCCCTTCCATCAGCCGGGAGAACTCGAACGGGAACAGGA
>JAKIVS010000007.1 GCA_022750435.1 Thermoplasmata archaeon
TCGCGCTCGACGATCAGGCTGAGCCCGTTCCCGCCGCCCATGCAGAGGGTGGCGAGGCCGAGCGACCCGTTGGCACGCACGAGCTCGTGGACGAGCGTCACGACGATGCGCGCCCCGCTCGCCCCGATCGGGTGACCGAGCGCCACGGCGCCGCCGTGGACGTTGAACTGCTGCTCCGTGAAGTCGAACGCGCGTTGCACGGCGATCGACGCCGAGGCGAACGCCTCGTTGTGCTCGACCCGGTCGAACGCGGACGGGGAGAGTCCGACCGCGGCGAGGTGCTTGCGGACCGTCGGGATCGGGGCCTCCATTACTTCCGACGGGGCAAGGCCGTCGACCGCCGAGGAGTGCAGGTACGCGATCGGGCGGAGTCCGCGGCGCTCCGCCTCGGCCTCGCTGGCGAGCACGAGCGCCGCGGCCCCATCGGAGAGCTGCGCTGAGTTCCCGGCGGTGAGGAGTCCGTCGGGGCGGAACGACGGGCGGAGACGCGCGAGGCTCTCGAGCGTGGAGTCGCCCCGGGGGCCCTCGTCCTTCTCGAACGGAGTCCGCGAGGTCGTCCACGCGGCGGGGACTGGGACGATCTCCGAGGCGAATGTGCCGTCGGCGTTCGCCCGGGCCGCTCGCGTGTGGCTCCGGACCGCGAAGGCGTCGACTTCGGTCCGGCTGAGCTTGAGGCGGGTCGCGATCCGCTCCCCGGTCTGGCCCATGTGCTCGTGCTCGCCGTACGCGTCGAGCAGACTGTCCCGCAGCATCGCGTCGTCGAGTGGGGGCGAACCGGACTTGAGTCCCCACCGCGCCGCGGCCGGCACGAGGAACGGGGCGGAGGACATCGATTCCATGCCGCCCGCCAGGACGAGCGGGAAGTCGCCCGCCCGGATCAACGCTGACGAGAGGAGGAGCGCCTGAAGGCCCGATCCACAGACCATGTTCACGGTCACGGCGCCCGCATGGTCCGGGATTCGGGCCGCGCGCAGCACCTGCCGGGCGGGATTCTGGCCGGTCCCCGCCTGGATGCAGTGACCGAACACGAGCTGGGGGACGTCGGCGGCCGAAACATGGGCCCGGGCGAGCGCGGCCGTCGCCGCAAGCCCCCCCAGCCCGACGGCCGGGACGTTCCGGAGGGCCGAGCCGAACTTGCCGATCGGCGTGCGGACCGCCGAGAGGATCGCGACGCGCGCCGGTCGAGCCATCGGCGCGTCGGACCCGGATGCGGATTATAGGGCTAGCGGGCGCTCGGCCCGAATCCTACCGCTCAGTCCTCTTCGACACGCGGGGCGAGCAGGAACCGCCCGTCGCCCTTGCCGCCGGCGACGGAGAATTCGATCTTGAGCGGGTACTCGTTCCCGACGTGGAGCGTCACCTCGTCGGAGGAGGTGATCGACTTCACCATGCTCGAGAAGAAATCGAGCGGGTACATGCTCCGGACCGTCTCCTTGACCTCGAGCTTAGAGAGGCTCGCCTTTTCGAGCTTCATGTCGACCCGGTCGGTCTCGCCCTCGCTGTGCATGGTGAAGCTGTCGGGCTCCAGCGTGATCGTGACGTGGTCGGAGATCGACTCGCTGCCGCGGATCCCCTGGCGGAGCTCGTCCATCTTCACGACGACGAGGCCGGGGGGCGAGACGTTCGGGACCTTCGGGTCGGTGATGCCCGCCGGGTCGACGACCGACATGTGGCGCGTGACCTTGCCCACGTGGACGACCAGGCGGTTCTTGCCGCCGTCGTACTGCAGGTCGAGGATGTCGCCGGGCTTGGAGAGTCTGAGGACCTCCTTCAGCTTCTCGACGTCGATGCCGATCTCGGTCGGCTCGCCGGTGAACTCCTCGAACGCCGACTTGTTCAGGTGGAGCACCAGCATGGCGACGTGCGACGGGTCGACGGCCTTGACCTCGATGCCGTCCTTGGAGACCGTGAACTTGACCTCGGAAACGAGGGTGGAGATCACCTCGACAATCTCGCGGAGGACCTCCATCTTGACGCGGGCTTTGAACATGCGAAACCTCGGAGGCGGCTACCTAAGTCGTCTCTAAAAAGCTTCGCCAAGTCAACTTCAGAACCCATGAGGGTCCCACGACTCGGTCGGGGCCGGCCCCGGGTCGGGCGACGCGAGCGCGACGCCCCCGTGGAAGGGTGGTCGCCCTCAGACTCACGCCCAACTTCGGGGCACGAGACCCATCCGATTTCGCCCATTCTGGGGCGTCCGGCTTCCGCAGACGACCGAACGATCGCGCGGCGGGCCAGTCTCAACGCCCGACCGTTCGGCCCGATGGTCGAACGGTCGATGCGCCCGCCTACGTACTGCGCGGCTTCGCGTGACGCGCGCGCTTCAAGCGGTTGCCGGCCCGAGTCATCCCATGCTCGGTGGCCGTCTTGACCCGCTGGCTGGCGCGTTGGACGTCGACTCGAACCGTGCGGGCTCCGTGCCGGATCGTGCTGCCGGCCCGGACCATTCCCTTCTTCACGTCGCGACCGACTGTCTCGGATCCGCGAACGACCTTCTTCTCCAGACTCTTTCCTCGTGCCTTGATCGACATTCTCAACCTTCCGTTTGGACAACAGGGACGAGTCGGGCTCGGTACTTAACCGACGGCTCAATCGCGATCAGGCACGTCGGAGGGCGCTCGCCGCATCGTTCCGGTCCCGGGATCCCCTTGCGAGCCGGGCGTCGGCGTCCCGAGTAGGGTCGGTGCGCGGTAGTCGGAGTTCCCCGGAAAGGTCCATCTCCCTCCGGCGCTCGGGATGGATGGTGACGGACCTCGCGTACCTGGAGAGCGCCGGCGCGGGGTATGAGACCACCTTCACGGCCCGGGTCCTCGCCCTACCCCCGGGCGGCATCGTGCTCGACCGGACACTGTTCTACCCGGCCGGCGGGGGTCAACCGAGCGACCGGGGCGTCGTGACCGGGCCCGACGGGCGTCCGTTGTCGATCGCGGACGTGACGAAGAGCGGCTCCGTGGTCGTTCATCGACTCGGTCGGGGGAGCCGGCCGTCGCTCGCAGTGGGCGACTCGGTGGAAGGGAAGCTGGACTGGGACCGGCGCTACGGGCACATGCGCCTCCACACCGCTCAGCACCTCCTCAGCGCCGTCGTCTTCCAACGGACCGGCCGGAAGACGCGGAAGGCGACGTTCGGCGCCGGCCGGGGGGTCATCGACGTGGTTGGGACGTGGCCCCCGGTCGAGACGGCCTCGACCCTCGCGGAGGCGTTCGCGTCCTACCTCGCCCCCGCCCGCGAGGTCCGGATCCGCTGGCTGCCACGAACGGAGTGGGAGGCGAACCCCTCCGCCCGCGCCGGCCTCGTGCCGCTCCCCCCGCAGGTCGACCCAGTCCGGGTCATCGAGATCGACGGGATCGACACGTGCCCGTGCGGGGGAACCCACCTGCGCTCGACCGGGGAGATCGGCGAGTTCACGCTCGAGCCGTTCGCTCAGGCCGGGGACGCGACCCGCATCGGGTTCGCGTTGCGGACGGCGGCGGCCCATTCCGAGCGCGTGACGCCGTAGACCGCCACGTCGTGCCACCGGCCGTGGTGGAACAGGGCGACCTTCAGGGTGCCTTCGCGACGGAACCCGAGCCGCTCGAGAAGCTTGTACGACGGGGCGTTGTCGGTGTCGCAGGTGGCGCCCACGCGGGCGAGGCCCGTCGTGTGGAACAGGTAGTCGACGAGGAGCCCGACCGCCTCCCGTCCGTATCCCTTGTGGCGTTCGGAGCGCTCCGCAAGCACGTACCAGACGTCCGTGAGCTCCAGCACCGGGTGCGCCTGGTAGTGTCCGACGAACCCGAGGACCTTGTGGTCGTTCGTCCGCTCCACGACGAAGCGCGGTGCGAGGGACCTCGGGTCGTCGGGTGCGGTTTCGACGGCGTGGACGAAGTCGTCGAAGCTGTCGATCGCGAACCGGTCGAACGGGGCGACGGTCTCGGGGTCGTTGTACCAGCCGAACAGGGTCATCAGGTCGGCCGGTCGCGGCGCGCGGAGGCGGAGCTCGAACCCCTGCAGGGTGGGGACGTCGCTCATGTCCCGGATTCCCGCGGGGCCACCGGGCCGAGCGGGGCGGCGGTGAGCTCGGGACCCGACGTCTCCTCGCCGGAGTCCTCCCGGCGGAGGTCGAGCGCCTTGCGGTGGCCACTCGGGGTGAGCGAGTAGACGAGCTTCGGCTCGGAGTAGCCGATGACGTACTGGACGCGGCGGTAGATGTACCGCGTCATTTCGAGCGACCGGAGCGTGTTCTTCAGGCCGGCGAGGTCCTCGTGGGCGAACGCGCGGAAGATCCCGAACTCGGTGGTCCACTGGTCGGCCTCGAACCGGACCTGCTGGCCGCGGTGCTCGAGGAGATGGAGGAGGAGCGACCGCTCCAGTCGACTCGGCCCTTCCCGCTCCATGGTGGTTCGGTTCGGTGGCTTAGGAGATCGTCGTGATCTCGTAGTTCACGTCGAGGCCCTTCATCCGGGTGTGCATCTCGCCCACCAGGCGGATCACGTCGTCGAGCGACGCCTTCTCCTTCCACTTGAACACAAAATCGTGCATGCCCATCGACTCCTCGAATCCGAGCTCGCGCATCAGCTTCAGCACGTCGAGCGGGCTCGCCCCCTCGGAGTGAAACACCATGCGGACGTAGGTGCGCATCGACGACCCGCCCACTCTCGTGGACGGACGGTCTTTAGGCGGTCGTCCTCTTATATATGCTTCCGTCACGGAACCAGTCTCCCCATCCATGAACAACGACGGACCGACGGTCGTCACCGGAGGCGCCGGGGCGATTGGCCACATTCTCGTCGACCGGTTGCTCGCGCGGGGCGCCAAGGTCCGCGTCATCGACAACTTCTCGAGCGGTCGGCGGGACCATCTCGCCCCCCACCGACGGAATCCGAAGCTCTCGGTCGTCGAGGCCGACCTCCGACGACCGGATACCTACCGCGACCAGTTCCGGGGCGCCTCCTCGGTCTGGCACCTCGCGGCGAACCCGGATATACGTCTCGGCACCGCCGAGCCGTCCGTGGACCTCGAGCAGGGGACGATGTCGACGTTCCGCGTCCTCGAAGCGGCGCGGGCGTACGAGGTTCCGAAGGTCCGATTCTCCTCCTCCTCCGTCGTGTACGGCTACCCGACGGTGTTCCCGACCCCAGAGGAGTACGGGCCGCTCCTTCCCCAATCGCAGTACGGCGCCGCCAAGCTCGCGAGCGAGGCGCTCCTGAGCGCCTTCGCCTACTCCTACGGGATCGAGACCCACGTCTTCCGGTTCGCGAACATCATCGGCCCGCGCATGACGCACGGCGTGCTCTACGATTTCTTCGAGAAGCTGAAGGCCACCCCCGACCGGCTCGAGGTCCTCGGCGACGGACGCCAGGCGAAGAGCTACCTCCGCACCGAGGAGTGCGTCGACGCCATGCTGCTCGCCACCGAACGGGCCCGCGAGCGCGTCAACGTGTTCAACCTCGGCACCACGGACCGGATCTCCGTCCGCGAGATCGCCGAGAAGGTCGTTCAGGCGCACGGCGGCCGCGCCCGGATCGAGTACACCGGCGGCACGACCGGCTGGGTCGGGGACGTTCCCCAGCAGCTCCTTGCCGTGGAACGGATCCGGGCCGCGGGTTGGACCGCCCAGCGGACTTCGGCCGAAGCGGTCGACTTCACCATCGCCGAGCTCCTGCGTGCCCGCAGCGGTTGACCCCGCGGTCCCCCGTCGGGGCCGGGTGACGGTCATCGTCACGGTTCTGAAGGACCCGCGGGTCGCCGAGACGCTCGAGAGCCTCCTCCAGCAGAGCCGGCTCCCCGACGAGGTGCTCGTCGACGACGGCGGCGTCACCGACGTCGTCCGGACGATCACGGAACGGTTCCACGCCCGAGACCCCAGAATCCTCTACCTGTCCGCGCCGGGCAACATCCCGGAGAGCCGGAACACCGCGATTGCGGCCGCGACCGGCGAGTTCCTCGCCTTCCTCGACGCCGACGAGGTGGCGCCTCCCGGTTGGCTGGAGGCGCTTCTCCGCCCGTTCGACGACCCGAGCGTCGGGTTCACCGGGGGCCCGACCCCCGGGCGTCCGGGCACGGTCCGGACGATCGGGGCGCGCTACTACGATGGCTATCTGCAACGGTTCTACGAGACGGTCGCGCGGCTTCGGCCGCACGCGCTCCCGATGGGGAACTCGGCGTGGCGCAAGGCCGCGTTCGACCGGGTCGGGCCTCTCGACACGACCCTCTACCGCCGAGCCGCGAGCGAGGACCAGGAGGTTGCGGACCGGGTACTCCGCGCCGGCTACACGGGCCGCTATGTTCGCGAGGCGTGGGTGCAGCACGACTTCTCCGACTTGACGGTGCTCCGCCTCCTTCGGAAGCAGCGGATCTACGCCGAGGGTGGCTACGTCGTTTGGCGCCGCCGCGGGACCACCTACGAGGCGACCGGGGGCCGGGTCCTCCCGTACGTGGCGCTCCCGGCGGTCGTCGTTCTCGGACTGATCCTCCTGATTCCCTCCGTCACCCGTCTGGCGGGGGAGATCCTGGCCGCCGCCGGGGTCATCGGACTGGGCCTGCTCGCGGTCGCGCTGACGGTCTCGGGGTTCCGCGAGGAGGCCCACTATCCGGGCCTCAAGTTCCGCGCCCTCGAGATCCCCCGCCGCTGGGCGACCCTGTACGGGGCCTTCCGAGGGTTCCTGACGTACGGTTGGAGCGGCCGTCGCTCCACCGTCGGACGGCCCTCGGGCAAACGTTAAAGGGCGTCTCCTCTCGGCGGCGCCATATGACCAGCCGCGCCGACGACAAGGGCCCCGCGAAGGACGGCGAGCTCGTGCTGCTCGACTACGAGCTGTGGTCGGAGACCGGCGGCCGGACCGAACTCGTCGACACCACGCGCGAGGACGTCGCCCGGGCCGAGAACATCCCGATCCCCGACGGCGCCACCTTCGGGCCTCGGGCCCACCTGGTCGGCGGGGACGACTTCCCGAGCGGCATCGAGAAGGCAATCCTCGGCGCGAAGGTTGGCGAAGAGGTCGAGCGCGACTTCGAGCCCGCCGACGCCTTCGGCGAGAAGGACCCGAAGTTGATCGAGCTGTTCAGCATGCACGAGGTCGGCCGCCTCCCCGAGATGCGGCGCGACGACGCCGACCTCAACATCGGCACCGTACTGACCATCCGCGGCCGGCGCGGCCGCGTCGTTTCGCTCACCGCCGCGCGGGTCCGCGTCGACTTCAACCCCGCGTTCGCCGGGCGCAAGATCCACGGCAAGTTCAAGATCGCCTCCAAGGTCCACGACCCCGCCGAGCAGGCGACGGCGCTCATCGAGCTCGGCTACGGCCGCTCGAAGGAGTTCGACGTCCAGGTCGCGGACGAGGTCGTCACGATCAAGGTCCCGGAGCGCTCCAAGTTCGATTTCGCGTGGATGGCCGCCAAGCCTCGCGTCATCGACCGAATCCGCAGCCACCTCAAGCCGAAGTCGATCCGCGTCGTCGAGGAGTACGTCACCCCGACCCCGTCGAAGGACGCGGCCAAAGGGGCCGAGCCCGCCGAGAAGCCGGCCGCAAAGTCGACGACGCACGCACACGACCACGCTCACAAGGCCGAGACCCCGGCCGAAAAGGCGCCGTAAGGGACGATCCCGCCCAGGGGCAGTTCGCCCCGCCGAGACCCGAAGCGAATCGGTCGGCCGACCTGTCTCCCGCTAGAGGATGGGCGCCAACCAGACGACGGTGAACGTCGTCGGCTCGACGAGGCTGCAGCTCGCGACGTCGGCGCCTGGTCGCACCTCGAACGCGTAGCGTCCCCCGTCGCCGGGAAACGAAAAGCTCCCGGACGACCGGGCCCGGTCGTAGACGGCATGGCCGGACGGGTCCAGGATCACCGCCGGCTCCAGAACGGCGCCCGCGCGGGTCCACGTTCCCGTGACCTCCGGGGACTGCGGAACGTCGACGGACCGGCTCCCGAGGCAGTCGGCGACCGGCGGAGTCGCGAACCCCATCGAGTGGGAGACGGGAACCGCGACGAGGGCGATCGGCACCTCGACGGCGGGGGCACACCGAGAGCGATCACCCCGCCCCGGCGGGCGGCTCGCTGCCACCACCGGCTCGGCCGATGGAAGGTCCGGGGGCCGACCATGACCCACCGGAGGGGGACGCTCGGCGTGCGCCTTGGTGGAGGCCCGGACGGCCCCGCTGGCCGCCGTGTCCTACGCGGGGGTGGCCGCCCCCGAGGGACGGAACCACATTTCGACGACCGAGGCGAGGAGCCCGCCGAGGATCGGCGCGACCCAGAACAGCCAAGACTCCTGGATGGCCCAGCTCGCGTTGCTCCAGTAGAGGGAGATCAGGGCCGGGGAGAAGCTGCGGACCGGGTTGATCGACGCCCCATCGACGTTGATCGCGACCAGGTTCGTGACGAGGAGCATCATCCCGATCGCGACGGGGGCGAGGTTCTTCGCGCCGCTCTCGGCGCGGGTCACCATCTGGATGACGAGCACGAAGATGAAGGTCAACGCCAGCTCGATCAAGAACACCGAGCCGATCGCGTACGAGCAGCCGGCGGGGGCGCCGGAGCCGGAGTAGCACTGGGAGCCGAGCGCGGCCCCCTGGGCGAGGGTGAACGGAATGCTCGAGCCGTGGACGATCCCGAACACGACCCCCATCCCGACGATCCCGCCGAGGATCTGGGCGGCGAGGTACGGGACAACGTCCTTCATCGGCATCCTCTTCGACAGGGCCATCGAGAGGGTGACGGCCGGGTTGAAGTGGCCGCCGGAAACGTCGCCGAAGGCGTACGCCGCCCCGAGGACCGTCAGACCGAACGCGGCCGAGACGAGCACGACCCGGGCATTGCCCGGATCCCCCAGGCTGAACACAGCGGCGCCCCCTCCGAACAGGAGCAGGGCGAACGTTCCCAGGAATTCGGCCAGATACTTCTGCGTCGACGTCCACGCCATCGCCGGGCGTATTGAGGTTGGGGGTTAAAGTTTGCGAGCGCGGACCGAACGCGCCCCCGGTCGAGGGGGGACGACGGCCATCTTCGGCGCCCGCAGGGACGCCGACCCGGCTCCCTCCCAGACGACGTTGAAGTAGTGGAGCTGCCCGAGCACGAACGCCGGATTGTCGGTCCAGACCGCGAGCTCCTCGAGCTGCCCCGAGCGCGCCTCCGGCACCAGGAACAGCATCGCCTCGGCGCGGTCGACGATCGTGAGCCGCGTGGGCTGCGGCGACAGTTGCCGCAACTCCGCGAGCGGATGTCGGCGCGAGACGCCCGAGAACCGCTGGACGAGCGTGCGGACCCGCGGGTCGGACTCGACGATGAGGCGGAACCGACCGCCTCCCTTGAGCAGCCGGGGGAGTTCCACGGGGAGACCGTAGTCGACCGACCCGCGGAGCGCGCGGTGGGTCACCATCGCGCACACCTCCTCCTGCGCGCGGCGAAGCATCTCCCGCAGGTACGCGAAGATCGCCGGGGTTCCCTGCAGGACCTGGAAGCGGGGCGCCTCGTCGTTCACTTCGCGAACCAGGGTCGGGAGCGTCTCCGCGAGCGTGGTCGCGAGGGCCTCGTCCTGGGCAAGCATCGCGGCTCGCTCCCTCAGCGACCGCTCGAAGAGCGCCCGCGGAGGCACCGCGGCGTAGCGGCGGGGGCGTTCCGCCGTCGCCTCGACGACCCCTCGGGCCCGGAGCGCGTCGAGCATCCGATACCCGAGGACCCGGTCGAGCCCGGCCTCGTGGGCCAGCTCGCGGGCGCTCGCCCGGCCCTTGCGGAGCAGGGCGAGGTAGAGGCGGGCCTCCCGGTCGGTGAGCCCGAAGCGGGCGACCGATCCGACCAGCTCCTCGAACTCCATCGGCGACCCGCCCCGGACCGGACGAGCGAGATACTTGTGCCTTGTTGTGGGTGGTTGCCACCGGGACGACCCACCCCACCGCGGGGACGCGGGCGTGGGAGGCGGCCGGAAACGTACCGCACCCAGAAAAACGGCCGTGGCCGTCGTCGGGCCCATGAGTCCGGCCACGCCCATCTCCTCCTCGCCGAGCCCGCCGACCACTTCCGCTCGACCCACGGCGTTCATCGTCGGGGCATTCGTCCTCGCCTCGGTCATCGGCGGCACGGTCCTCTACATCGGACTCACCAGCGGGTTCCCGGGAACGATCCCCGGCTCCCACATCGGCTCGGGGATCACCGCGCCGCCGAACCCGGCCTCATGTCAGGGGAGGGACCGACTCGGAAACGACACCTTCGCCTTCGTCGCGGGAGGCGGCGGCGGCTTCTGGTTCAATGGCACCCATCCCGGCCCATGCGTAGCGGTCGTCGTGGGAAGTCAGATCACGGTCGACTTCTCCGTCGCCGCCGACGCGGGCCAGAACCACTCGTGGGTTCTCGTCAACGCCTCGAACGCCTCCAGCGCCCTGTCCACGCCGGCGTTCCCCGGGGCCGGGCTCACCGGCGTCGCCCGGTTCATGGGGATTGCGCCGGGGAGTTCGCTCGTGTTCCACTTCAACGCGACGGCGGTCGGCTCCTACCAGTACATCTGCGAAATGACCGGTCACTACAGTCAGGGGATGTGGGGTTGGTTCAACGTCACCAGCACCCCCGCGAGTTCCGCGGCCGCCACCCACGCTCCGGCTTCGACGACCGGGGCCCTCGGTCTTGGCGGGACCGCCTTCGGGCTCGCTCGCCGTGGCGGAGAAGGTCGTACTCCGGGGGAATAAACCCCCGCGACGGTCGACCGGAGGATCCCCATGTCGATGAGCGTCGATGAGAATCCGAATATCGGCTGGATCGCCGGCGGCGCCATCGTCCTCGCGGTCCTCGCCGGAGCCGCCTCGCTCTGGCTCTACTACCACTGAACCGGCTGCGTCAGGGCCGCCGGTAGAGGTAGACCCGGGTCTCCCGGTCGAACCATTCCGGCTCCCATCCCGGCACGGGGTGCCAGTGGCTGACGACGCGGGCGCCCGGGCGCAGCTGTGCCTCGAAAATCGGACGCAACCGCTCCATCGCCCCGGGCCAGAGGAAGACGGTGACGACCGTGGCGTCCCGGAAATTGAGGTCGAACAGGTTCCCCCACTCGATCTGGACCCGGTCCTTCGGGCCGCCGAACCGGCGGCGCAGTCGTAGGATCGCCACGCGCAGCGGCTCCACCTCGACGCCGACGACGCGCGCCCCTCGTTCCCGGGCGGCCCGGAACACGATGGCGCCGGTCCCGGCGCCGAGGTCGAAGAGGAGGTCGTTCGGACCAACTTCGGCCTTCTCCAGCATGGTCGTGACGACGCGCCGCGGCGCCGGTTGGTACCCCGCCCCGAACGCGAACGACGCGAACACGAAGTAGACGAGCGCGACGGCGAGGATCCCGAACGCGCCCGCGATCAGGAGGAGGAGGCTCATGGGCGGCGCCGGCGGGCCTTCGGCGCGTGCTGGCGCTCAAAGATCCCGTCCGCCGCTGTCCGAGGGTCCGTCCTTCGGGCCGCCACGTCGTCGAGCCAGTGGCTCCGTGAGGCCTCGCTGAGTTCCTCCCGCGCCGACTCGGTGTACCGCTCCCGGACGAGCTCCACGAGTTCCGTCGCGAGTCTCGTTCGTTCGGCCGCCGCGCGTCGTTTCGGGTCGGCGTCGAGGAACTTCTCGTGCGCGGCGATCGCGGTCCAGAGTTCCGAGATGCCGGTCCCGTCCCGCGCGCTCGCGACGACCACGGCCGGCCGCCAGCCGTCCCGCGGGGCGCCCAGCCCCACGAGCTCGGAGAGGTCCCGGGCCGCCAGGTCGGCGCCGGCCAGGTCCGCCTTGTTCACGCAGAAGACGTCGGCGATCTCGAACAGGCCGGCTTTGAGCGTCTGCACCTCGTCGCCGAGGTGAGGCACGAGCACGACAACGCTCGTCGACGCGATGTCCCGGATCTCGATGTCCACCTGGCCGCTCCCGACGGTCTCGACCAGGATGACGGAGAAGCCGGCGGCGTCCAGGAGGCGGACGACTTCCCGTGTGGCGGCGGAGACGCCGCCCGCCCGACCGCGGCTGGCCATCGACCGGATGAAGACGCCCGCATCCCCCGGGTCTCGCTCGAGACGGATCCGGTCGCCAAGCACCGAACCACCCGAGAACGGGCTCGACGGGTCGACGGCCACGACGGCGACCGTCGTGCCGAGTTTGCGAAGATGGGCGAGGAGCGCGTTGACGACGCTGGACTTCCCAACGCCGAGGGGTCCCGCGAGACCGATGACGTGGGCTCGACCCGTCTTGGGGTAGAGCGCGCGGAGTACGGGAAGCACCGCCGGGTCGTGGTTCTCCACCTGCGTCATCAGGCGCGCCAGGGCGCGCCGGTCTCCCGAAAGGAGCGCCCGCGCGGCGGCGGGCAGACGAGCGCCGCCGGTCATGCGGGGCGTCGGGCGATCCCTCGGGCGGTTCGGACAATCTCCTCGAGGGTGGTCCCGGGCCCGAACACGGCCTTGATGCCGATTCGGCGGAGCTTCTTCGCGTCGTCGTCGGGGATGATCCCGCCGGCGAACACCGGCACGTCGCGGACTTTGCGGGCCTGGAGGAGTTTGAGGACCCGCGGGAAGAGGGCCATGTGGGCGCCGGAGAGGCAGGAGAGACCGATCAGGTCGACATCCTCCTCAATGGCGGACTCGACGATCTCCTCCGGCGTCTGGCGGAGCCCCGCGTAGATCACTTCCATCCCCGCGTCGCGGAGCGCCCGCGCGACGACCTTCGCGCCGCGGTCGTGGCCGTCAAGTCCGGGTTTCGCGATGAGGACCCGGATCGGGGGCGGAGTCGCGGCCTTCGGCATCGGAGTCAACGAGAAGGGCCGGCGGGAAAAGGATTCCTCCGCACTCCGTCAGAGGAGCGACAGAAGGTCGAGGATGACATTGCCCACGAGGACGCCCAGGACCGCCCCGGCTGCGAGCAGGACGATGAACGGAATCTGGGGCGTCACCCACACCGCCTGGACCCCCTTCGCCCGGAGCTCGTCGCGGAGTCGCTCGCGCTCGTGCTGGTCGTCCTCGCTGGTTTCGGCGTCGTCGCGACGGAACGTCGGGTCGGCGACCCAGACATACCGATGGGGGAGGAGTTCCACGTCGAGAGGGTACCCCGTGAACGTCCGCAACCCGTTCCAGTCGCGGTGACGAGCGTTCCGGACCAGGAGGGCGAGGGGGACGACGATGGCAACGAACGCGCCGTTCATCAGAACCGTCAGGGCGAACGGGTAGAGCGCGAGGATCCCCAGCGCCACCCCATGCGGGGCGAGCCACGGGCTCGCGTCAATCGGAACGGCGACCGCGGCGACCATCAGCGCCTTCGCGTCGGCTCCCCCGTAGAGGAGCCCCGACTCGAACAACCCCCGAGCGAGGAGAACGCTGACGTAGACGGCCACGGCGACCGCCGGGACTCCGGAGGGGCCAATCCCGGAGCGGAGGCCGACCAGAACGAGCGCCACGCCGACGGCGGCGTACGCTCCGATTTCGACGTAGCCGGCGAGGGACGGGTTGTTCCCAAACACCACGTCGTCCCACGGCAGGAGATGTTGCACGGCGAACGCTACGACGACGAGCCAGACCGCGACCGGGAGGACGCCGCCCGGAGAGACGACGACAGCTTCCAGCGCACCCCCGAGCAGCGCGATCGCGAGCCACAGGCGGTCGTCGACCTCGCGGGTCCGCCAATCCACGATGGCGGCCACGACGAATCCGGCGAGCAGAACGACCGTTGCACCGACGGAGACGTCGACGAACTGCATCGGGCCGCCGGTGGACGATTGAGCGTGGCGCTACCTATTTAAACCGAGTGAAACTGCGGCGCTCGCACCGTCGAGGACCCATGGTCGAATTCAAGCTCGTCATCTCCGACCAGGCGAAGTCGTTCGCCCGGACCGTCGGGGACCCCCAATCCGCCGGCTTCCTCGGGAAGCGCATCGGGGAGTCGATCGGTGGCGAGTTGATCGGGCTCGCCGGCTACACGTTCACGATCCGCGGCGGGACCGACAAGAGCGGCTTCCCGCTCCGCCCCGACCTGCCGGGGGCTCGCCAGACGCGCGTCTACGTCAGCGAGGGATTCGGATTCCACGCCCCGCGGCGGGGGATGCGCAAGCGGCGAACGTTCCGCGGCAACGCGATCAGCGAGGACACCGTCCAGGTCAACCTCGTCGTCGAGCAGAAGGGGCCGAAGCCGCTCCCGGAGCTGCTCGGCGCGTCATGAAGGCCCCGAAGCAACCCGAGGTCAACATCGGCCTAGTCGGCCACGTCGACCACGGCAAGACCACGCTCACGCAGGCGCTCACCGGCGAGTGGACCGACCGGCACTCCGAGGAGTTGCGCCGGGGAATTTCGATCAAGCTCGGCTACGCCGACGCGGCGTTCTACCTGTGCCCGACCTGCCCGTATCCGACCAATTACTCCACCGACCCGAAGTGCCCGAACGACGGCTCGAAGGGCAAGTTCCTCCGGGCCGTCTCGTTCGTCGACGCTCCGGGGCACGAGACGCTCATGGCGACGATGCTGAGCGGCGCCGCGATCATGGACGGGGCGCTCCTGCTCGTCGCCGGGAACGAGCACGTCCCCCAGCCGCAGACGCGCGAGCACCTCTACGCGCTCGACATCATCGGCGTGCGCAAGGTCGTCGTCGTCCAGAACAAGATCGACCTGCTCACCAACGAGCAGGCGACCGCGAACTACGAAGAGATCCGCACGTTCCTGAAGGGGTCGCCGATCGAGGGAGCCCCGGTGGTGCCTCTTTCCGCCAACCACCGCGTCAACATCGACACCCTCATCGCGACCATCGAGAAGACCATCCCCACCCCGCCGCGGGACACCACCAAGCCGCCGCTGATGTACGTGGCCCGGTCGTTCGACGTCAACCGCCCCGGGACCCGGGCGAAGGAACTCCGCGGCGCCGTGTTGGGCGGCTCGCTCGTCCAGGGCCACCTCAAGATTGGCGATGACATCGAGATCCGGCCGGGAGGTGCGGGCCTCCTCGAGGGCCGGGCCGATGCGCTTCGCACGAAGATCACGAGCCTGGTATCGGGGGGAATCGAGCTCGACGCGCTCAAGCCGGGCGGCCTCGCCGCCATCGGAACCAGCCTCGACCCAGCCCTCGCGAAGGGCGACGGGCTCACGGGCCGATTGGTCGGGACTCCGGGCACGCTTCCTCCCGTCACCCAGAAGATCCGCCTGAAGGTCACCCTCCTCGATCGGGTCCTGGGCGCCGTCCGCGAGACCAAGGTGGAGAAGATCCGGTCGAGCGAGCTCCTCGGCGTCACGGTCGGGACGACGATCTCGGCGGGCAAGGTGACGAGCGCCCGCGGCGACGAGGTCGAGCTGACGCTCAGCCGCTCGGTGACGGTGTTTCCGGGAAGCCGGGTCGCGATCTCTCGCAAACTGAATGCCTGGCGGCTGATTGGCTACGGGATCGTGGAAGGAGGCTCGAAGTGAAGCCGGACCTGATGGAGATCCTCTGCTGCCCGGTCTGCAAGGGCGACCTGACGCTCACCTCCACGAAGACGGAAGGGACCGAGATCCTCCAGGGGAACTTGCGCTGTGCGAAGTGCGCGCTCGATTTCCCGATCGACGACGGCATCCCCAACCTCCTGCCGCCGGAAGACCGCGACTAAGTCCCCGTCGCCCGTGGGGGGGCCGTACGCCCTCCCTACGGGTGGCCGAAGTAGTACCCGAACAGGAGGAGAAACAGCAGCGCGCACGCGGCCAGCGACGGGATCATCCATGCCGCGACGCCTCGGGAACGGCTCTCGACCGAGCTGCCAATCGTGACCACGGGAATCGAGAATGTGAGCCAGTAGCCGCTCAGCACCACGTGGTACAAGGCCACGGAGGTCCGGTTGCCCGACGGGTCGTGCGAGGCGAGGGCGACCACCAGAACGACGCCAAAGGCGAGGAACGCGAGGTCGATCCCGGCCGCCTCGAAGAACCCCTCGAGAATCCTCTTGCGGCCGGGGTACTGCTCGTGCACCCACCACAGGAGGAGCACGAAGAGCCCTAGAAGTCCGACGAGGACGTAGAACGCCGGGACGTTGAGGTTCACCGGATACGGGCCGGTGCCGGGCGAGGGGGGCCAACCCATGGCTGTCTCCTACGGGGCGAGGAGGACGGCGCGGCACGGCCCCCCGTCCCCGCCTACGACGCGCAGCGGCAGGCACCGGAGCTCGTACGGCCCCGGCGCGACGTCGGCCAACTGCAATCCTTCGAGGATCACCACGCCCGCCCCGAGCAGCTCATGGTGCAACGGAAACCGCCCAGCGGGGTCGTGCTCGATGCTCAAGGAGTCGATCCCGACCAGCCGGACGCCTCGCGCGACGAGGGGCGCTCCGGCCTCGGGGGCGACTGCCACGTAGTCCGGGAAGAATCGCGTGGCGTGGGTCCACCGGGCCGAGTTCGTGGTCCGGAACAGGACCCGGTCGGTTCCCCGGGGAATCTGCGCGACCTCCGCTGGCCCGACCGAGCGAGCCGGTGCGGGCACGTCGACGACGGTGCATGGGCCATTCAACGTCGTGAGGTCGAAGGCGTCGGCGCCGGCACCCTCCGGGAGGAAGTGAAGGGGCGGGTCGAGGTGGGTGCCCGCGTGTGACCCGAACGTCCAGCGGGAGAGGTTGTACGGGTCTCCCCGGTCGATCCGTTGCACGGGCTCGACCGTCACCGGAGGGTCGCCCGGAAACGCCGGCATCGCCGGATGCACCGGCATCGAAATGTCGATCGTCCGCATGCGCGCCGGGACCGCTCCGCGGCCCCGTTCTCGACGTCCGGGCGGTCTCGGGTTAATATCTTCGGTCGCATCGGCCGTCGATGATCTCCCTCTCGTTCTCCGTTCCGGCCCTCGTGATCGCCTTCGTCATCACGGTGACCGAGATGACCGAGGTCGTCGCCCTCGTCTTCGCGCTGTCCGCGGAAGCCGGTCGGATCCGCACCGGGGCCCTCGGTGCCATCGCGGGGACGGGTACGATCGCTGCCGTGGCCCTGGTCTCCGGAGCCGCTCTTGAGGCGGTCCCCCACGCCGACCTCCTCGGCGTTTCCGCGATCGTCCTCTTCGCGTTCGGGGTCTTCCTATTCCGAAGCACGCTGCGGAGCTATCGCCGAGCTGCGCGCCCGTCCACGGCCCCGGCGCCATCGACCCAGCACGCCGCGCACTTCGCGGGCGGTTTCACCGTCGGGGCGATCGAAGCGACCGAGGCCGTCATCGTCCTCCTGGCACTCGCGGCCGGCGGCGCGGGGACCTCCGCGCTCGTCGGAGCGCTCGCGGGCGGAGCTGTCCTGATCGTCGCGGCGGCGATCGTCCACGAGAGGATCCGAAAGATCAAGGTCCCGACCCTGAAGTTGGGCGGCACCTCCCTCCTGTTCTCGTTCGGCGTCTTCTGGGGCGGGGAGGCCCTCGGGTTCAGTTGGCCCGGGTCCGACTTGATCTTGATCCCGATGTTCTTCGTCGCTCTCGTCCTCGTGCGGGGGGCGGTCGCCCTCCGCCTCTCGTACGACCGACCGGTCCAGCCGAAGGGTTAAGCGGGCCAACGGCCCCGAGGAATCGATGCCCCGGCGCCGGCGTCCGGATCCGGAAGACGAGCCGGAGGAGACCGAGACCACCGTCGAGGACGTGGAACCGTCCGGTCCCCCCCGGGTGCGTAGGTCGACGACGACGCGCGCCCCGCCGAAGGCGTGGTCGATCGATGGGGAGACGGCGGACCCTTCGGAGGAGGAGGCCGACGACGACAGTCCGGGATGGTTTCACCGCTCGCGGCGGCCCGTGTTCTTCCGGGCGCGGGATGCCTGGTGGTTCGAGCCGCTCGTTGCCCTGATGGTCATCATCGTGCTCCTCGCAGGGCTGTTCGCCTACACCCAGAACTGGCCCCCGCTCTACGTGGTCGAATCCTCCAGCATGCAGCACGGCACCAACGACAACGTCGGCCTCATCAACACGGGCGACCTCGTGTTGGCCCAGCAGGTCCCGACCACCTCCATCACGCCGTACGTCGTCGGCCTGCAAACCGGCTACAAGACGTACGGCGAGTACGGCGACGTCCTCCTGTACCACGCCAACGGCGTGCTCGGGCCCGCCCCGATCGTCCACCGGTCGCTCGCCTACCTCGTGCACAACCCCAACGGGTCGTACGACATTCCCGACCTCGCCGGACTGCCCTGCGGGCACGCCAGCGACCGAGTGTACTACGTCGACACGCCGACCGGATGCGGCACGACGGACCTGCGGGGCAACTTCACGCTCTTCGGCATCGGCTGGCAGTCGGTGACCGTCAACGTGACGTTCGCCGACCTCGGCGACCACTCCGGATTCCTCACGATGGGGGACAACAACATCAACTCCGGCACGGCGACGGGCGAGGAAGACCAGCCCGGCCTCTCCACCCTCGTGGAGCCCGGCTGGATCGTCGGGGTCGCCCGCGGCATGGTGCCGTGGGTCGGTTCCCTCAAGCTGCTCCTGAGCGGCGACGCCAACGAGGTGCCATCGCAGTCCTGGCAATTCCTCGGCATCTCCATCATCGCCCTGTTCGGCATCGGCGCCCTCATCCACTACGGTCTCCGGGCGGAGGGCGTGGAGGACGACCGGCGACGGGCGCTCGAGGAGGAGGAGGCCGCGGAGGAACGGTCCCACCCCTCCCGATGGGGGGCGCTCCGAGGCTGGATCTCTCGCGCCGACGAGTCGGAGGAGCCCGACGAGGAAGCGGAGTCGGCGGAGGATCGGTTGCCCCCGCGTCGACCGCGGAAGCCGGCCCACACGCTCTCGGGCGGGGGCCGGCCCCGACCGTCGGTTCGGCGCGGAGATGCCCACCGTGCCCCCAAGCGGGCCAAGCGGAGCTCCCGATCCTCGAAGGACGACGACGAGGACGACGACTCCTCGGGCCTCTGAGGCGGTCGGCCCGACCTCTTGGCCGAGCCGTCGCTCCGGCCTAGAGAATCTTTCCTGCCCGGACGACCGGCATACCGTCGACGGCAATCTCGGCGCCGGCGAGCGTCAACCAGGTAAAGAAACTCGATCTGTTGGAGCCCTTCAGATATCGGTTCCCTCCGATCTGCAGCGACACGGAGCCGCCCTCGACCGTCTCCAGGTTGGGGACGTCCCGGACGGCCGGGTTCAGCCCGAGTTTGAGCACGCTCGTACGATCCTTGCCCGCCGTACCGTTCTTGAATTGGCGGGCAACTTCGTTCCCTCCTTCCTCGAAGGAAGACGAGGTAAGCTTGCCCTCGGCAAATTCGAGCTTTCCACCGGAGTGCACGTTCCACCAGATATTGGTCCGACGGTTGGCCGAGAAGCTCCCCTCCGCGGTCTGGGAGTCGAGGGCCACGTCGACGGTTCCGGCGGGGACTTGCTGCAGCATGCCCGAGGGGGAGTCTCCCTTCCGGTAGGGGTGGGGTCTCCCGTCGTGAATCCGGGACGCGATCCCGGCCAGGGCGACCTCCAGGTGGGTCCCGTTGGAATGAGAGATCCGCACCCGGTTCCCCCGGGAGAACGCCTTGACGAGCCGGGCGCCGCGCTTGGCCAACTCCCCCGGGTCGACGAGGCTCGCCCGCAGAACGCTTTCCTCCCAGAGCGCGCGGTCCAGGCCCCACCTCGTGGCCCGCCCCTCGGACACGAACCCCGTGGTCATCCGCACCCCCCGGAGCCGCGCCTTTCGGGCGACGGCGTACCAAGGCCAGTTCCAGGCGAAGGCTTCGTTGCCGGGTTTGTCGGGAAGCTTCTCGAGGCGGTCTCCGTCGGCCGGGCCCCAGAAATTCACGTACACGTCCGCGGCCCTCAGCGCCGCCCACTCCGGCGCGCTCGACGTCCCGAGGAGCCGGCTCTGCTTCCGGTCCATCGCGCGCCACCAGGCGTCCTCGTCGTTGCGAACGAGGAGCACCTTCCCGCCCACCCGGCGGACCTCGTCGACCATCGCCGAGGCCAGAGGCATCGTGTGGTCCCAGGATTCGATGATCGCGTTCTCTCCCGGTCGGACCTTGAGGTACTTGGTCACGACGTTGCGGGCGGCCTCGCGCTGCAGCTTCGTGGGGGTTCCCGGCATGGCTCGAGGCCGAACTCTCGGGACCTACTTGTAACCCGCCGGGGGCAGGGACGCCGCGGGCTGACTCGAAGGCTCAGTGGCACCCGTTCCCGTATCGCCCGTCGCCGGGGGACGAGGCGTTCTGGGCTTGGCCCTGGAGGAGGGAGAGGAGAAAAAAAGGGGATTGGAAAGGGTTGTCGCGCGGGTGCTCCCGAGCCCTACGGGAGACTGGCCGTGACCTGGCCCGAGAAGGTGCCCGTCCCAACCGCCACGAACTTGTCGCTGAGACCCGTCTGGGTCGGGGTCACCACGAGCGAGAGTTGCATCCCGCTCGTCAGCGTCAGAGTCGTGCTCGCACCGGCGCACGCCGTGCCGCCCACCGAGGCCGCCCACGCGTTCGTCGCGAACGTGTAGACCGCATCGAAACAGCCCGTGACACCGACGACGGTGACCGTGGTGCCCACGCCGAGGATCGTGCCCGTCGAGCTGGTGACCTCAAAGGTCATCCCGGCCGGGGTGAGGCCGCTCGAGGGGGTGATGCCCATCGTGTACGTCAGGCCGCCGTTGGACTGCGGGGTCCCGATCGCGAGCGCGGTCCCGAGGGGCGTGTTGCCGGGCCCCTTGGTCAGCCCCGAGATCAGGATGTACAGCACGGCAGCCAGCACGACCGTGATCGCCACGAGCAAGATCGTAGCGATGATCGGCGACACTCCGCGCTTTCCCTTCTGTCTCCACCGGCGGGTCGTTCCCATTTGGTTCTGCATTTCTGTTTTCCTCTTCCTTCGTTGTTGAGTTGCGTCCGATCTACGGCAGCGCCTCAGAGACCGTTCCCGAGAACGTCCCCACGCCAATCGCGACGAGGGAGTCCCCGCCGCCCTGGATGTTCGTCGTGCCGGTCGAGAGATAGAATTGCATGCCGCTCGACAGGACCGTGGTCGTGGTGCCCGGCGGGACGCACGCGTGGGTCGAGGCACCGGCGGAACCGACAGCCCAACTGTTGGTACTGAAGGTATAGGTGTCCTCAAGGCAACCCTGCGGCCCGATCAGCTGGATGGCGGATCCCGCCAGTGCCGTGATCGCACCCGTGGAGGTCTGAATCTGGAAGTTCAGGCTCGCGGGGGTCAGTCCGCTCGACGGCGTGATCGACAGCGTGTAGGTGAACGCGGTGCCGTTCGCGCCCGCCAGCGGAGATCCCATCGCCAGCGCGGTGCCGAGCGGGGTGTTCCCCGGTCCCTTCGTCAGCCCCGAGATCAGGATGTACAGCACGGCAGCCAGCACGACCGTGATCGCCACGAGCAAGATCGTAGCGATGATCGGCGACACTCCGCGCCGTCCGTTCTTTCTCCAACGGCGTTGGCTCTCCGTCCACATCTGCATTCGTTTGTTCCTCCAGGGAGTCTCTCCCTGTGGGGAACGCGAGGGGCCGGTTGTGGTATTTGAATATTCCGCAACCTGAATCGGCAATCGACGAACTCGATATCGACACGCACCAATACGTATCGGCCTCGCCGGAGCGCCGTGTGTTCCCGGCACACGGCCGACGGGCCGGAGAGGCTCGTAAGGGTTATGGAGCCGCACCCCGCTGAGCGGCCCCGGAGCTCCCGTGGAGTTCAAGTGGAAGGTCCTCGGCGTCGTCAGCGTCGGGAGCCTCATGGGGGCGATCGACAGCACGGTGCTGATCATCGCCTTCCCGTCCATCGCCCGCGACCTCTCGGCGAGCCTCGCCGAGATGGTCTGGGCGATCATGATCTACACCCTGATGGGGACCGCCCTGGTCCTCTCCCTCGGCCGCATCTCCGACATGAAGGGTCGGAAGCGGATGTACAACGCCGGGTTCGTCGTCTTCGTCGTGGGGAGCGCCCTTTGCGGTCTCGCCAGCGACGGCCTCCAGCTGGTCCTGTTCCGCGGCCTCCAAGGGGTCGGGGGAGCCATGCTGGTCGCGAACAGCTTCGCGATCCTCTCCGACGTCTTCCCGCCGAACGAGCGCGGCCGCGCCTTCGGCATGAACTCCGTCGTCTGGGGGGTCGGCTCCGTCTTCGGCATCGGCGTCGGGGGCCTGATCCTCACGGTCACCGACTGGCGGTGGATCTTCTGGATCAACGTCCCGATCGGCATCGTGGCGACGGCGCTCGCCTTCCTCGTCCTTCGGGAATCGGTCACGCCGAACCCAAAGGACACGTTCGACCTCCCCGCCGCGATCCTGTTCACCGGCGGCTTGGCGACGTTCCTGCTCGGCATCACCGAGGGGATCCTCAACGGCTGGACGGCCCCCATCACCGTCTGGCCCTTGCTCGGGTCCCTCCCCCTGCTCGCCGCCTTCGTGGTCTGGGAGGGGTACTACAGCCGGGACCCGATCCTGCCGTTCGAGCTGTTCCGGAGCTGGTTGTTCAGCGCCTCGCTGATGGCGGCGGTCCTCCAGGGGATCGCGCTGTTCGCCACGAACTTCCTGCTGATGGTGTACTTCCAGGGAATTCGGGGCGTCCCGGTCCTTACTGCCGCCTTCCTCCTGATCCCCCTGTCCGTCACCCTCTCCGTCTTCGGCCCGCTCGGAGGCCGCTTCTCGGACCGGTACGGCGCCCGCATCGTCTCGACCGCCGGCCTCGTGATCCAGGCGGGGGTGCTGTTCGCCTTCGCCACCATCACGCCGTCCACGTCCCTCTGGGTCGTTGCCGGGTACGAGGCGGCCCTCGGGGTCGGCGGCGGACTGTTCTTCCCGGCGAACACATCGGCGGTCATGTCCGGAGTGCCGAAGCAGCGGTACGGGGTCGCGGCCGGCGTGATGATGACGCTCCGGAACTCCGCGATGGCCCTCAGCTTCGCCGTCGCCCTGGTTGCATTGACGACCTCGCTCCCCGCGGGGACGTCCGCGGCGATCTTCGGGGGCACGTTCAGCGCCCAGGGCGCCGCGAGCCTCGGCTTCACGGCGGCCCATCTTGACTCGGTGTTCGTGGGCGGCATGCACACGGTGTTCCTGGTGGCGGGCACCTTGGTGTCGGCCGCGGCGGTGTTCTCCATCCTTCGGGGACGGGAGTACCGGGCGGGAGCGACGGTCAGCGGGCACGTTCGGTCGGTGCGGGAGCCGTTCCGGGGCCAGGACGGCCTCTCCCAAGGATCCCGAACAGCCTCTGCCCGCTCGGCCCCCGACCGCCTCGCACCGAGCGTGACCGGGACCGAACGTCGCACCTAACGAACCAGCGGCCCCGCGGGATTCCTGCCCCGGCGTCGCCGCCTTCCGCCACAAGCCTTTTCCTCGGCGCCCCGTCCCCAACTTAGGGAGTCGCTCGATGCACGTCATCGGAGGGTCGGCCTCCACCGCCCTCGCCGAACGGATCTCGCGCGAGCTCGGCAACGCGCCGTTCGCCATCCCGTTCGTCAAGCGGTTTCCCGACGGGGAACTGTACGTCCGGATCGGCGGGCGCCTGACCGGGGAGGACGTCGTCCTCGTCCAGTCGACCCGCACCGACCAGGACATGATCGAGCTGCTCCTCCTCGAAGACGCGATCCGGGAGGCCGGGGCGCGGCGTCTGATCGTCGTGGTCCCGTACTTCGGCTACGCCCGGCAGGACCGGTCGTTCTTCCCCGGCGAACCGATCAGCGCCCGGTCGCTCGCCCACCACATTGAGCTCGACGCCGACGCGGTCGTCACCGTCGACCTCCACTCCCCCTCCACCCGGAGCGTGTTCGGCAAACCGGCGTACGAGGCGAGCGGCATCCCGGCGATCGCGCGCCTGCTTCGGGAGCGCCCGGTCGACCTCCTGGTCTCCCCCGACAAGGGCGGGGTGGAACGGGTTCGCCGCATGTCGGAGCTCCTCGACAAGCCGTGGATCGCGCTCGAGAAGAAGCGGATCGACAGCGAGCACGTGGAGCTCGCCCTGCCCGCCCACGTTCCGCTCGAGCTCGAGGGAAAGCACGTCATCATCGTCGACGACGTCATCTCGACGGGCGGCACCATCGTCGAAGCCGCGAAGCTGCTCAAGCGCCGGCGCGTCGGTGCGATCGCAGCGGCGTGCACGCACGGCCTGTTCCTCCGCGACGCCTTCGAGCGGATCAAGGCCGTCACCGACGACGTCTACTCCACGGACACCCTCGTGAACCCCGCGGAGAAGGCGTCGGTCGCCCCCGACATCGCCCAGATCCTCGAGCGCGAAGGACCGTCCCACTAGGGGCCCCGTGCCGGTCCCGGACGTCCGGCCGGCCACCGAGGCCCGCCCCGACGCCCTCCTCGAGCTCGTGCACAGCGCCCGCAAGGAGCTCGTCGCCCGGGGCGAGTCCATCACCTCAAGCTGGGTGGAGGAGGCCGCGAACGACCTGAAGGCCGGCCGCCAGGTCGGCTGGACGATCCCGGGTCGGGGCCTCGCCTTCGCCTCGTCCCGGCCGACGCGGACGTTCGCGCACGTCCATGTCGCGGACGACTCGGACGACGTGGAGGTCGCCGAGGCGCTCCTCGCCGTCCTGATCGCCCACTTCGGCACGCTCGTCCCACGCCTCGAATCCGGCGTCTCGGGGCTGTCGGAGGAGGCCGAGTCGACCCTCGCCGAGCGGTTCCTCCGGGTTCCGGGAGCCAGCATCCTCCTCAGGGCCCGAATGGAGCGGCTCGTTCCCCCCGCACTGCCGGGTCCGCCCCTCGCGGACCCGCCGGGATTCGAGCGCACCTCCGTCCGCTCGATCCCGGTCGCCGCGCTGGCCGAGCTGGACTGGCGCTCGTTCCAGGGGACGCCCGACGAACGGCTGGTCGCGGACACGGTCGAGGAGGACCGGCAGAGCCTGGAGGAGATCCTGAACGGCCGCATCGGGCGGTTCCTCGAGGAGGCCTCGTGCGCCCTCCTGAGAGACGGACGGGAGCTCGTCGGCGGGATCCTCGTCTCCGAGCACGACCCGCGGACCGCCGTCGTCCTCGACCTCCTGGTCGAGCCCTCGGAGCGTCGCAAGGGAATCGGCCGGTTCCTCCTCCTCTGGGGTCTGCGCGCCCTGACGGCCCTCGGGTACAGCTCGGTGCGCCTCTGGGTCACCGAGGCGAACCGCCCGGCCCGAGCCCTCTACGACTCCCTCGGGTTCTCGGTCTCCGGCCGCTCGCGGATCTTCCGCTACGAGCGGGAGGGCGGCGGATCGGCCGCGCACCCGCAGACCGCGGCGTGAGCACACCCCTCGGCCATCCATCGCGGGCACGCCGGCAGGTCCACTCCGGAGCCCGAAACGCGGGCGGCCCGGAGGGCCGCCTCGCGGCGCTCGAACAGGGCGCGGAGCGCGTCCGCGGAGCCGAACCGAACGTGCTGGGCGACGATCCACGGGCCGTCGGAGGGGACCCGCTCGAGTCCGGTGAACAGGTAGCCGGAGGGCACGCCGACCCCAACGCACCGGAGCGCCAATTCGAGCAGGTAATGCGGGCGGTCCTGGGCCACGCGGTCGGCCGGGACCACCCGGAGGGAGCGCGTGGACTTGACGAGGCACGGCTCCCCACGGAAGCACGCGACGCCCTCGGCCGGCTCCCCGGACTCGGCGTGGCTCCATGCATACTCCCCTTCCGGCCCGTCCTCCAATACCCCTTGGAGCGCGCTCCACGTCTCGTCGGCTTCCCCGGTCGGAGGCGGGGCTCGGCGCTCGGCCGGTGCGTCGGACCGCTCGTCGAAGAACCTGCGGCGGGGGTAGGCGAGGTCGCGATACCGGGCGACGCCCGACGGGTCGACGGGGGCCGAGGAGAGCCACTCTGCGATCCGGGTCGCCTCAGCGGGGTTCGGTGCCGGGGGATGCACCTCGTCCAGGATCGTTCCGGCGATCGGTGTCTCCGTGCCCGCGCAGCCGCACACTCCGGAAGAGCGGTACGAGCACCCTCGGTCGAACCACGCACAGCGGGGGAGTCCGGAGGGGTCTCCGCGCTCCTTCGCGTCCCGGAGGTTCTGGGCCCGCCGAGCCATCTCGTCCTCGATGCGGTCGACCCGGCCAAACCCGACGTCCCAGACTCCGACCGGGTCGGTGACGCCGGCCGTCGACGAAACGACAATGAGCCGGCCCTCGGAGTGGCCCGCGAGGGCGGCGTACATCGCGAGCTGCTCGAGATAGGTCGGTCGGCTGGCCCGGAGGTCCTCCTCGGCCCGAGGGGGGCTCGCCGTCGATTTCAGTTCGACCGGCCGACCATCGAGGACGTCGATTCGCCCGACGATCCCGCGCCGCCGGACCCGCACCTCGCGTGCGCTCGCCGGAACAAGGAAGCGACCCAGGCGTTCGTGCAGCTCTTGGCCGGCCTGAAGCCGGGCCTCCTCCTCCGGAGTGGACGGGAGGGGGTGGACCGAGCGCCAGTACGCCGCCCGAGGGTCGAGGAGGTCGGTCACCATCACGCCCCGGACCGGACGGTGGGTCCGGTACCGCGTGCGCAGCTCCTCGGTGAGCGCGGCCGCTTCCTCGACGGTCGCGAGGAGAGGGGCAAGCTCCGCGGGGTCGTCGGCGCGCGTCATCGAACCCGCCAGCGCGGGCGAGTATAGAGGACGAGGGGGCCGGAACGCGCGCTTTAACCCGCCGCTCCCTCCGAGGGCCATGCCCTCGAACGGTCCCCTGATCGTCGGCAGCGGGATCGCCGGGCTCTACGTCGCCCTCCGGGCTCGCGAGCTCGGCCTCCGGCCGACGCTGATCACGAAGTCGCGCCTCGAGGAGTCGAACACGCGCTACGCGCAGGGCGGCATCGCCGCCGCGGTCGGGGAGGACGACTCGGTCGGGCGCCATCTCGCCGATACGGTGAACGCCGGCGGGGGCCTCGTCGACCGCCGGGCCGCACGGCAACTGACCGAGGAGGCCCCGAAGCGGATCGCCGACCTGGTCCGGATGGGAGTGCCGTTCGACACCTTCGATGGCCGCGTCGCGCTCGGACGGGAAGCGGCGCACTCCCGGTCCCGGATCCTGCACGCGGGCGGGGACGCCACGGGTCTCCAGATCGAAGAGACCCTCCGGCGGCGGGCCCTCCACGAAGGGATCGAGGCGCGGGAACGGACCGTCCTCCGCCGCCTCGTGGCGACGAAGGGGGGGGTGACGGCCACCCTCTCCCGCGACGACGGCCGCTCGGTCGAGGTCGTTGAAGGACGCCCGGTCGTTCTCGCCACCGGCGGGGCCGGCGGGCTCTACCAGTACAGCTCCAACCCGTCGATCACGACCGGGGAGGGGATCGGCCTCGCCTTCCGGGCGGGGGCGACCGTCACCGACCTCGAGTTCGTCCAGTTCCATCCCACGACGTTCTACCACGATGGCGCGCCCCGGTTCCTGATGACCGAGGCGATCCGCGGCGAGGGCGCGGTCCTCCGGAACGACGCCGGGGAGCGGTTCCTCCCGAAGTACGACCGGGCCGCCGAGCTCGCCCCCCGCGACGTGGTCAGCCGCGCCATCGACCGCGAGATGCGGAGGACGGGGGCGCCGTGCGTCTGGCTCGATGCCACCGGGATCCCGCGCGACCGGCTGTTCGCCCGGTTCCCGACCATCATCCGGTTCTTGGCCTCGTACGGCATCGACCCGTCGCGGGAGCCGATCCCGGTGGCCCCGGCGGCCCACTACACCGTGGGGGGCGTCGCGACCGACCTGGACGGTCACTCCACGGTTCCCGGACTGTTCGGGTGTGGGGAGGCCGCCTCCACCGGCGTTCACGGCGCGAACCGCCTCGCCTCGAACTCCCTCCTCGAAGGGCTCGTGTTCGGCGAACGGGTCGCCCGACAGTTGCTCCATCCGACGGCCGGTGCGCCCCCCGCGCCGGGTCGGACGGTCACCGTCCGCCTCCGACCGGGTCGGGGGGCGCCGATGGGGACCGCCGATTTCGAGGAGGTCCGCAAGACCCTCTGGGAGAAGGTGGGGATCGTTCGAGACGGGCCCGGGCTCCGCGAGGCGGTGCGGACCCTGCAGGCGGTCGGCGACCGGCTCGAGCCCCCGGAGCGAATCGAACTACCAGGGCCCGGCGCCGACGCGGTCCTGACGGCGCGTCTGATCGCCACCGCCGCGCTTACCCGGACGGAGAGCCGCGGGGCGCACTGGCGGAGCGACCACCCCAAGACGCTCGACGCCTGGAAGTTCCACCTGGGCCTCTCCGCCGTCGGTGCTCGAACCCGCTGAACCCCCCGGCCGTGCAACGGTTATCCTTCCCCCTCCCTCGCCGAACCATGGACCTCACGGAATCCGAGACGGACCGCGACCTTCGGGAGGCCGCGCGCCGGTTCGTCCAGAAGGAGGTCCGGCCGGTCGCCGCCCGCATGGACCGGGACGACTGGTTCCCCCGGGACGTCTTCCGCGCCCTTGGGGAGGCCGGCTTCCTCGGCCTGACCGTCCCGGAGGCATACGGAGGGCTCGGGCTCTCGTACACCGCCCAGGCGGTCGTGCTCGAGGAGATCGCCCGCTCGAGCCCCGCCCTTGCCCTCAGCGTCGGGGCGCACTCGAATCTCTGCGCGGACAACCTCGCCCGGAACGGGTCGGAGGAGCAGAAGCAACGGTTCCTCCCCGGGCTCGTCCGCGGGGAGAAGGTCGGGGCGCTCGCTCTCACGGAACCCGGCGCGGGCTCCGACGCCGTGGCGCTCTCCACCACCGCGCGTCGCGACGGCACCGTCTACGTGCTGACCGGGACGAAGCAGTTCATCACGAACGGCCCCGTCGCCGACGTGCTCCTCGTCTACGCCAAGACCGAGCCGGCCCGAGGATCGCGCGGCATCAGCGCGTTCCTCGTGGAGTCCAGCGCGCCCGGATTCTCCGTCTCGCGGGCTCACGACAAGATGGGGATGCGCGGCTCCCCGACGGGCGAGCTCGCCTTCCAGGACGTCCGGGTGCCCGCCTCCCAGCGCGTCGGCGCCGAGAACGAGGGCGTCGGGATCGTCATGGGCGGATTGAACGTGGAGCGCGCCGTACTCTCGGCGATCCCGGTCGGGATCCTCGCCGAATGCCTCGCGCTCTCGGTCGAATACGCCCGGCAGCGCGAACAGTTCGGCCAGAAGATCGGACGCTTCCAGTTGATCCAGGAGAAGATTGCGAACATGTACCTCGCGCTCGAGTCCTCCCGCCTCCTGATGCTCGCGGCGCTCACTGCGGTGGAGGGCGACACGCGGAGCGGTCGGCAGAGCTCCGCGGCCCTGACGTTCGCCAGCGAGGCGTCGACCCGCGTCGCCCTCGACGCCATCCAGGTCCACGGCGGCTACGGCTACATGCGCGACCTGCCCGTCGAGCGCCTCGCCCGGGATGCGAAGCTCCTCGAGATCGGGGCAGGCACGAGCGAGATCCGGCGGCTGCTCATCGCCCGCGAGCTCCTCGGCGCGGGCTTCGACTCGAACGACCGCGCCGCGTGACGGTCTCCGTCCGCTACCCGGGGCGACCGACCCGAGTGCGGGTCCTCGAGCGGCCGAATCGCTTCCTCGTGGTCGTCCGGGACGACAACGGCCGTGTTCGGCGCGCCCACCTCCCAAACCCTGGTCGGATGGAAGAGCTCCTGATCCCGGGGGAGACCATCGGATGGGTCGTGCCGGCACCGGCCGGCCGGAACCGGTCGACGGACTCGACGCTCGTCGCCGTCCGCCACGGCCGCACTCCGGTCTCCGTGGACACCGGGATCGCCACGCGACTCCTCGGGCAGGCCCTCGGGGCCGGAGCGCTCGTGGGGATCCGGAAGGGCCCGTGGCGACCGGAGGTTCGGCAGGGTCGTCACCGGTTCGACTTCGGGATTCCGGACCGCGGCGGAACGGGGTGGCGGTCCCTGCTCGAGGTGAAGAGCTCCAACCTTCGGGTCGGATCGACCGCGCTGTTTCCCGACGCGCCGACGGAGCGAGGGCGCCGCCACCTGGAGGCCCTGGCCGGATTCGTCGGGAACGGTCGGACGGCCGACGTCGTCTTCGCGATCCAGCGGGACGACGTGACGGAGTTCCGTCCCAACACCGCGCTCGACCCGGCGTTCTCGGTCGCCCTCCAGAGCGCCCGGGACGCGGGGGTCCGACTTCGCGCCATCACGCTTCGCGTCCGTCCCGGCGGCGCCACGCTTGGCCGTCCGGTCCCGGTCGTCCTCTCGTCGAACGCCGCGCTCGCGTCGTACTAACCTATTTAGTGCTCGGAAACCCATCGGACACTCGGATGAGCGGGCGCCCGACCGCTCCTCCCGGGGCTCCGACGCTCCGGGTCGAGGTCCTCAAGGAACTGCAACAGCTCATTGACAGCCGCGAGGCCCGGGATCGGCTCGAGAAGAGCCCGCTCGCCGAGGCGAAGGGGAAGGAGCACTGGGTGCTCCATCTCCTGCTCCGCTCCCAGGAACTCACGACTGCGCACTTCGACACCCTCATCGGGACGGCGTACTCGAACCTCGTCGCGCGTCTGCAGGCCCTCGACGACCGCCTCGGCCGCCTCGAGGAGCACGACGCGAGCACCGAGGCCGACGTCCGTGCCCGATTGGACTCGCTCGACACGAACCTTCTCGCCCGGGTCGACAAGGGGCTCGCCGACGGCCACGAGAAGCTCTCCACCGCCCTCCAGGAAGGGCTTGGCCAGAACCTCGACGCGAAGTGGAAGCCGGTGGGGGAGTCGATCGAGACGTTCGCGCAGGGCTCCCGTCAGATCCTGAAGGACGTCAGCGACACCTACCGGGTCGCGACGCAAACGCGCCTGCTCCTCAACGAGAACGCCCGACGGATCGTCGACCTGGGGCGGGACATCGTGGCTCTCGAGGAGAGCCTCAAGCTCGTCGTCCAGAAGACCATCGAGGACGGTCTCTCGCCGCTCGAGGCGCGGGTCGCGGCCCTCGAGACCCATTCGGGGCTCGGAACGCCGACGACCAACGGCGAGCGGCCCGCGACGCCCCCGGCCGAACCGTAGTCCCGGACCGCCGCCGGCATGACCCGTCTTTCTCCCCGCCATCCGCGCTACCGGAGCCTGCGAACGAGGGCCCACCTCGGTGCGCTCGCCCGCACGGGCGTGGTCGCGCCGGAAGGTCTCATCGCCCACGGCCGCGGCGAAGCGTTCGACTACTTCCTCGGCGAGCGCACGACCGCATCGGCGCGGCGCGCCATCCGGGCGGCCGCCGTGTGGCTCGCGAACGCCGACCACCCGGTCGTCTCGGTCAACGGGAACGTGGCCGCGCTGGCCGCGCCGGCGGTGGCCCGCCTCCAGCGCGCCCGCCCCGGTCTCTCGGTCGAGGTCAACCTGTTCCACCGCACCCCCGGCCGCGCCCGCCGGATTGCGACCCTCCTACGGTCGGCCGGCGTCCTCGACGTCCTCGGGGTAGTGCCGAACTCGCGTATCCCGGGATTGCCCAGCGACCGGGCGAGGGTCGACCGGCGCGGAATCCTCGTGGCCGACGTCTGCCTCGTTCCGTTGGAGGACGGGGACCGGACCGAAGCGCTCCGGGCGATGGGGAAGCACGTGATCTCCATCGACCTCAACCCGCTCTCCCGGACCTCCGAGACCGCCGACCTCCCGATCGTCGACGAGCTGACGCGGGCCCTCGAAGGGCTCGCGGCCGAGCTGGGGAGGTCACGGCGGAGGACGGTGGGGGAGTTCCCGCCGTTCGACGCGCGGGGCGCGCTCAGGGCGGCGCGGAGGACGATGGCGCGGCGTCTGACCTCGGTCGGAGCACGTCCCCCAACGGCACCGCGATCCGCTCGGCGACCTTCTGCAGGAACCCCGCGTCGCTCGCGTCGAACACCTTGACCCGCGTGCCATCGATGTCGATCTCGCCGAGGACCACGCCGTGGTCCATCACCGGGACGACGATCTCGGCGCGGGTCTCGAGGAAGCAGGCGAGGTAGTCCGGGTCCACCTGGACGTCGTCCACGACGACGGTGCGGCGCTCCCGGGCAGCCCGGCCGCACACTCCGCGTCCCAGGGGGATCTCGACATGCTCGGTCGGCTGGTCTCCCTCCCACGCCACGAGGGAGAGGGTCTCCCCGCGGAGGGCGTAGACCCCGATCCATCGGTAGTGGGAGAACTCGGCGCGGAGGAAACGGCAGACCTCCTGCAGCGCGTCCTTCCCTTGCAAGTGGGTGAGGATCGAGCCCACGTGCAGGAGCGCGGGCGTCGTCTGCCGGGGAGGAACCGTCACGCGCCCGTCCCGGAGGGGAGAGCGCCGAGGGGGAGAATTTCGGCCGCACCGGAGCGTCCGGCGGCGGCGTTTGAACTCCCGAGGCGTATTCCGCCACGAGCTTTCCAGACTCGCGCCGTACCGGACTGAGCCACCTCGGCACCTCCGGTCCGATGGGACCGGTCGAGGGCGATAACAGTATCGAAACTGGGGAAGCCGACGTCAGGGAAGCAGCAGGCTGCCGCACCGCGGGCAGCCGGAGGAGCGCTGCGGGAGCGGGACATCGAGCCCGCACTCCGGGCACGGGACGGGGTCGGGACCGAGCAGCGAGAGGCAATCGAAGCAGCTTCCCCCCCGCCGGTCGCTGGGGAGCACCACGAGCTCCTTCCCGCAGAAGGTGCAGTGCTGGAAGCGGTCGTCGGGACTCGAAAACGCGCGGTGGTCCGCGAACGAAAGCATGCGAGGCGCGCGAGCACGGTCCCCGTACATAAGCGCTCGCCAAATCGGCCCGGGCCGACCGTCCGGAGGGCTCCGGAACGGGGGAAATCAGGGTCAGACGGGGACCGTCGGACCCACGGGCCGAGGGTGGGGAATCTCCGCCGGCCGGTCCTTCGGGATGAAGTCGCCCTTCGACGGCCGGGTGACGAGCGCGTACCACGGGGCGAGGACGTCGACGAGCGCGCCGAGCACGCCGTGGAGGGCGAGGCGCGGCCACGAGGCGGGGTGGTACAGGTAGCGCCGGTGCAGCCGGTAGCCCTCGACGTAGGCGAACACCATCGACGTCCAGATGAAGCCGGTGAAGACGCCGGTGACGATCAGGAGCGGGCCGTAGTGGAACGCCACGCTCGCGACGAGCACCGCGACCGATGGGAGAGCGGAGAACCAGGAGAGGGCGGAGTACGCGAGCGTCGCCTTGCGGCGGAGCGGCACCTCGTCGGAACGTCGGAGTGCGTGCAGGACTCCGTGGACCCACCGTCGACGTTGGCGGAGTTGGTCGCGCATCGAGAACGCGCCCTTTTCGTAGGCGAACCCCTTCAGCAGCCCGAACACCGAGCCGAATTCCCGCCGGACGCGGATCTCGAACAGGAGGTCCTCGCCAGGGACGTAGCCCCGGGCATCCCAGCCGATGGAGTCCTCGACGTCCGCCCGGGTGAGGAAGTGGGAGCCGTGGAAGCCGGACGTCGGGTTCCCGGCGGCGGTCATCGAGTCGAGCACCCGGAAGTCGTCGTACGAGCGGGTCAGCTCCTGGACGTGGCTCGGGGAGCCCGCCCAGTCGAGCGGATACAGGATCACGCCGGTGCCGACGAGGCGGTCGCCCCGGGCCACGAAGTCGGAAATCCCTTCGAGCGTGTCTTGGCCGACGCACGTCTCCTCGTCCTGGTGGTAGACCCAGATGAGAGGGTCGGAGAGCCTCAGGCGGATTCGCTCCTCCGAGGCGAACTGGAGGGCGCGCGCCTTTCCCGAGGTGCCCAGCTTCGTTCGGTACGCCCGGGGGATCACCGTCACGGTGACCCCTTCGGTCCGCAGCCCCTCGTACAGGTCCGGATCCGTCGCATAGCCGTCGGGTTCGATGAGCAGCCAGACGAGGTAGCGGAATCGGAGCTTCGGGGTGTTCCGGACCCAGTAGAGGACCGAGCGTACGGTCGTGGCGAGGGCCCGCGGGGACGTTCCGATCGCGGTGACCTGGAAGATCACCGTAGGCGCGCTCACGCCGCCTCCGGAAGGTCGAGCGGCCCGGCGGAGAGGATCCGGTGGGTGCCGACGAAGGAAACGACGAAGAATGGAACCGGAATCATCCAGACGAGCGGAAGACCCGCGAGCCACCAGACCGGCATCGCCTCGTGCGCGAAGAACGCGAGCGTCACCAGGACCGCGCTGATCGCGGCGGCGAGGAGGAGGGTTGTGCCGAACAGGCGGGGACGGCGGTCGCGCGCCTCGCCGACCGTCTCGTTGTAGCGGGCCACGGTGAAGGCGGCGTACGCCGGCGGAGTCGGTTCGCCCCCGACCGGGATGGCCCCAGGAGTCGTTGGGCTCCCGGTACGACCCTTCGGCAGAGAATTGGGAGGAACGGCGGCTGGGCCGCTTCCGGAACGGGAGTCGACGCCGGGACCGGCGCGGAGGAAGGAGAGCTCTTCGGCCGCCCGGTCGAGCTCCGCGCGGAGCGTCGCCACCGAATCCCCGAGGCCCTGGGTCCTCCGCTGGATTGCCTCGAACTCCGTCGAGATCCCGGCGGCGGCCTCACGGGCGGAAGCGAGTCGGTCGTCGAGGTACGGGCTCGGAGCTCCCCGGGCGTCCCCGAGGGGCGGGAGCCCTTCGACACCCTCGGCAGCAGGAGACGACGCCCGAGCCGGGGCGCGCGGAACGAGGGCTCCGGGTTCTGCAGGGACGCCAAGGATCCGGTGAATCGCGTCGAGCTCCGCGAGAACGGTCCGGTACTCGAGCTCGCGTTCGGCACGGGTCGGCCACCGGGCCGTGGGTCGAGGGTCGTTCCGCGCGGGGCCGTCCGATGGGAGCGCATCCCGGCTCGGTTCGGACGGGCCGGCTCCGGACGGCGCTCGCGCCCGCTGGTCGCCGAACGTGGCGTTCGCCTCGGTCACGGGTCCCGGTGGTGGTGCCCCCTCACGCCGAGCGAGGACCCGGATCCTCGGTTCGGGGGGAGACGCCGAATCGAATTGCGAACCTCTGGGATATCAACCCTCGGCTTGGGTCGCCAAGTTCCGGACCGAGGCCGACGCTCGGCCGGCCGGTCGCCCGGGCCGGGGCGTTCTCGGGGTGTTCGGCGACTGCGCCGCGCCTACGGGTCGCGCCACCGCGCCTTCAGCCCCGCGATCGCGAGGAGGGCGAGGCTGGACAGGAGGAGGACGGTCCAGTCGATCAGGGCCGAGCCGAGCGAGAGGTGCGTGAGTCCGAAGGCGCTCTGCATCAGGAACGCCGCGTACGTCGTCGGCGAGAGGTAGGCCAGCCACCGGACCGACGCCGGGATCGCGGTGATCGGGTAGTACACGGGGGGGAGAACCGTCAGCCCGAGAGAGACCAAGGAGGAGAACACGAACGTCTCTCGGACGTCGGCAAAGAACGTGGCGAGCGTGAACCCGAGGCACGTTGCCAGCACCCACACCGTCAGGAGGACGCCGAAGATCTCCAACGCGGCAAGGACGGTGACGGGCGCCTCGAACGCCCCCAGGAGGATGAACACGGCGATCCCGGGCAGCGAATAGACGAGCTCCGAGAACGCGATCCCGACGACGTAGACGGGGGCCTCGACCGGCGAGGCGACGATCACGTCCTGGAACTTCAGGTCCGTCCGGTAGTGGGACATGTCGGTCTGGAGGGAGGTGCCGACCGAGAGGACCGTGAGGAGCATCCCGCCCGCGATCCCGTAGAGGAACAGGGTGCCCCCGGACGCCACCGTGACGAAGAACAGGAAGGAGAGCGGCGAGGCAAGGATGCTGAGCAGGTAGAGCGGCTGCGTCCGCATCGGGACGACGCCGTTCATGTAGGCGAGGGTCAGCACGCTCCGGAGCCGGTGACGCTCGGTCATGCGGCCGTCTCCAACGGCGTGTCGTCCGCGTCGATCGCCTTGCCGACGACCTGGAGGAAGATGTCCTCGAGCGTGACCGGACCCAGGGAGACACGGGCGCCCTTCGAGAGCGCGAGTTGCGCCAACTCCCTCGCCGGGGCCTCCTTGGCGAAGACGAGGAAGCCGCCCTCGACCGCACTGACGGTTCCGAACGTTTCGAGTTCCGCGCGGCCGAGAACGCCGCTCACCACCAGCCGGAACGGCTGGCGGACCCGGTCGCGGATCTCGGTCGGGCTCCCCTCGAGCCGGACCTTGCCACCCTCGAGAAGGGCGAGCCGGCTCGACAACGCCTCCGCCTCGTCGAGGTAGTGGGTCGTCAGGAGCACCGTACGGCCGTCGTGGATCGCCCGCCGGATGGCGGTCCACACCTCCCTCCGGGCGATCGGGTCGAGCCCGGTTGTCGGTTCGTCGAGGAACAGGACGTCGGCGTCGGAGGCGAGGACCATCGCGACCATCGCGCGTCGCCGCATCCCGCCGGAGAGGTGGCTGACGAGGCTCTTCCGCACCGACGTCAGGCCGAGCTCCGCGAGGACGGCGTCGGTCCGCTGGCGCGCATCGTGCGCCTCCGCCCCGCGGATCTTCAGGTAGAGGTACACGAGCTCGTCGACGTTGAGGAAGTAGAGCGGACGGGACTCTTGCGGGACCGCCGCGATGCGGAGCCGGACCTTCGAGGTCTCGGTCATCACATCGTGGCCGAGGACGGTCATCGAGCCGGACGTGAGCGCGAGCTGAGTCGCGCCGATGCGGACGAACGTGGTCTTCCCAGCGCCGTTGCGCCCGATCATCCCGTACACCCGTCCCGCGGGGATGTTCAGGTCGACGCCGGCGAGGGCCTCGGTCTTCCCGCCGGAGTGGGTGTACGTCTTCGAGACGCCGTGAGCTTCGATGGCGTTGGACATCGTCGTTCGGCGAGCGAGGCTCGGTTCTTAACTCGGAAGTTTCGCCGGCGTCAGCTCAGGACTTCGGTGAGTCGGCCCTCGGAGCGGGCCCGCTTCAGCTCGAGCGCGATGCGGCGGCCCATCGACAGGTCCGGGGCGACGAGGTCGGAATACGGGGAGCCGTGGACGTACACGTTCGTCCCCGCGACGATGCGCGTGGAGATCTCGAACACCTTGAACACGAGGTCCTCGGTCATGATCCCCTCGACGCAGAACGGTCCGACCATCCCGCCGAACAGCTCGATCGAGCGTTCGATGATGCTAGCCCCCACGTCGAACACCTGCGGCAGCAGGGACTCGCGCATCACGACCGGGACGTTCCCCGTCACGACGAACGTCGGCCGGATCCCGGCGCGGAGCAGCTCCTCGTGCGCCCCGAGCTTGTACAGCTCGTCGATGTTGGCCTCGTCGCGACGGTCCATGCCGAGCAGTTCCAAGGAGCCGGACCCGACGCGGTAGCCGTCGGTGGAGAGGGGCGAATAGAAGAAATGCAGATAGTAGCGGGTCCCCAGCACGTACTCCTGGATGACGTGCGGCCCCGTCGGCTGGAATCCCTCGAGCGCCTCGCGGTTCTTCGCGAGGAAGAACCCCTTGCCCCCTTTCGCCCCGTAGTACTTCACGATCGCCGGACCGTCGACCTCCTCGGGGGTCGCGTACCGCCGCGGCATCCGCACGCCGGCCGATTCGAGCCAGACGCGCTCCTTCTCCCGGTCCGACTCCCAGGCGATGACGGCCCGGTTCCCGAACACCGGGACCTTCAGCTCGGCGAACCGCTCCGGTCCGACGTACTCGACGAAGGAGCCGTGCGGGACGATGACCGCGTTCGCCGCGTTCAGCTTCTCGCTTTCCCGCGCGAGGAGCGGGAGGGATTCGACGGAAAGGAACGAGTCGGGCCGGCCGAGGGGAAACGCGTCGTAGTACTTCGGCGGCGTTCCCGTGCATACGCCGAGGCTTTTGAATCCCTCCACGCGGGCGCCGTGGAAGATCTGCAACGAAGAATGGGAGCAGACGGTCGTGATGGTCGGGGCGCGGGCGGCGACCGGAGCCACGTGCTCCGGCGTGGAAAGTTCGATACCCATATCGAACGGACAAGCGTTCGTCTGATAGCCTTTGCGCGGACGCCCCGTCGACGTCCGGCCGTCAACGCTCGAGCTCCCAGTACCAGCGGGTTCGCCGGCTCCCGGCCGAGGCGATCGCTTCCCGAGCCGCCGCGGGGACCTCGGGGTCTTTCGCGAGCTTCCGGACGGCCTCCGAATCCGACCGGTCGACCCGCGCGCTGAGGCCGTGCTCGGCGAGCACCTGACCCACCCGGTAGGCGTCGTAGCGCCAACTCTCCTCCCGGCGACGAATCGCCACGTCCTTCGTCCCGGGAATCCGATGGAGTCCCAAGTCCTCGGCGGCCTTGTGAAGCTCCGAGGCCGTCGCCTCGAGCTCCCCGCTCAGGGCGAGCTCCCGCTCCCGGAGCTCCCGGAACCGGTCGACGAGGAGCGCAAGACGCTCCCGGTCCCCGTCGGGGACCTCCTTGAACTCCGGACAGATCGAGCGGAAGTCGCACCGCGGGCACTGACGTCCTGGGGTCGGGGGGTATTCGGCCGCGCGGATGCCGTCGCGGACCACAGCGACGCGGCCGTGCAACTCCTCCAGCACGGGCGGTGCGCGGGGAGAGGTCCGGAGCGGCGTGAGCGAACGGAGATGGTACAGCGTCAGGCCCTCGACGGGGTCCGAGAAGTTCTCCTGAACGAGCACCTGGTAGAGGGCGAGCTGGTCCGACTCCTTCGCTTCGGTGCGCGAGATCTCGCGGCTCGTCTTGTAGTCGACGACGTCGAGACCCCCGGTTGGTGTACGGTCCACCCGGTCGACGTACCCGTGGACCGGAATCCCGTCCCACGTCGCCTCGAGATGCTCCTCAATCGCCACCGGCGTCGGGGGGCTCGCACGGACGGTCTCCCAATACCCGGTGAGGATCTCCTCGCCGAGCCGCTTGTAGCGGGTCTCCTCCTCGGGGGAGGTGTAGCCGTCCGACACCCACGCCCGGCGGTACATCTCGAGGACCGCCTCGGTTTCCCCGACCGCCCGCGGCTCCGAGGCCGCGCGCTTCGCCTCTCCGGCGCGGAAGTCCTCCAAGGTCAGCTGCGAACGCCCGCTCGGCGTCTTCCGGACGCTCGGGACCACCAGAGGGCGGACCGCCTCTTCGAGGACGGAATGGATGACCCGGCCGAAGGAGAAGTATCCGCGCGGCGCCTCCGGCAGGCGGTCGATGTAGAGGTACTTCCACCGGAGCGGGCACTCGAGGTAGGCCCGGACCGACGAGTAGCTGAGCGGGCTTCCCCGATTCACGATGGGGGAAGCCATCGCCGGGTAAAATGATTCGGGACCGCCCTGCGGCCCGGCGCGCCCTGGAGGCGGGAGGGCAGGAAAGGGTTCGAGCCGGACCCGCTCAGTTGAGCGCGCCGACGGAGCTCTCCTCGAGCACCGAGGACGGGCGGGGCAACGGCATCGGCAACGGGTTCGTGCCGCGCGCCTGCGGGTTGGTGAGGTTCTTCGGCAGCCCGAGGAGGTCGAGGAGCTCCTTGTAGTGGTTGCGGATCGTCACGGGTGTGACGTTCGCGACCGCCGCGATCCGGTCCTGGCTGCGGGGCTCGCCCATCAGGTTCGAGGCGATGTAGATGATCGTCGCCAAGATCCCGTTCGGCAGCACCCCCGAGGTCGAGTAGACCTGCTCCACTTGCTCGAGCAGGTCGAGCACCTTGTGCCGGACCTCCTTCGAGAGGTTAAGGTCCTGCGTGAACCGGACCAGGTAGTCGCGGGGCTCGACGGGCTTGAGACCGAGCTTGAGCTCACGCGCGAGCAGCGTGTAGGCCCGGCCGACCTCGATCTTGGTCGCCTTCGAGTGCGCGATGATCTCCTTCATCGTGCGGGGCACGTGGCACTGCCGGCACGCCGCGTAGACGGAGGCGGCGACGAGCGCGACGATTTTCTTGCCGCGAGTCGCTTTGTGCTCGAGCGCGCGGCGGTAGATGTACGTCGCCGACTCCTTGACCTCTCGCGAGAGTCCCAGGACCCCGGCGAGCCGGTTGAGCTCGCCGAGCGCGACGACCAGGTTCCGCTGGTGCGTGCGGGCCGCGCGCAGGCGGTGGTTGAGCTTCCGCAGGTGGTAGAACTTCAGCGAAGCGTGGCGGGAGAGCGAGTTGCCCTGAAAGTCCCGCGTGGGGACGCCAATCTCGCTGAAGAGCCCCTTGTCGGGCATGAGGGGGGAGATGACGGGACCCCAACCGCGGGCCTCACGGCCCGTGTCCTCTTTGGAGCCGCGCTGGCCCCGGTCCGAGACGAGGGCGGAGGCGTCCACCACGAGGCCGCAGTCGGCGCACACGATCTCCCCGCGCATGTCGTCGCGGGTGAGGTGCGAAGACCCGCACTCGGGGCACGCATCTTGGGGTGGCGCCTCGTCCGAAACCGTCGGTTTCGAAGGTTTCGTAGCCCCCTTCGGCGCGTTCGCCGCCGTCGAAGACCGAACCGTGGACGAGGTGTGGCCCTTCATACTGACCGTTTAAGCTCATCGGACCACCCGTATATATAGTCTGGGCCAACTCCTGTCAGGGTTGTTTGTACACTTCCGACACCGTGAGCCGCCCTGTCACGGCTTTGAAACTAACCTAGGCTCTTGAAACCGAACCCCGGCTCATGAATCGAAACGACTCGACCTTCGACCTCCCAGCGGACGCCTCGACTGCTAGGGCACAAGTTGGCTGAGAACAGCGTCTCACGGGGGGATGGGAACGCCCGGGCCGCTACCTTTGGGAACACAAGGGAGCAGAGACTACCTCCCCCACCCACGGTGACGCCCCCCTCTCGAAGCGACTCCAAAGCCGTTCGAGAAGCGAGGGCATTGTCGCGCGGTCGGACCCTCGGTTCCAACCCCTCCGCGGACCCCAGGGTAAGTCCGAACGGCTGAGTTCAGCCTCAGAGACGTAACGTCCATTGCGGTCGGTTCTCAGATCGGGCAGCCCGACGCTCTTGCCCTCTCTGGTCGCACCTCACCCGGTGGTGGTCGCCCGAGACTCGATCCGGCTCCGATCGCGCGAATCCGAACCGCAAGGACGCTGCCTTCCATCCGGGAAAGGAGCCTACCGGCCCCGGTGCTGCGTGAGCCGCTTTGGAGCCGGCGAGGTATGAGTCATGTCACGCCCCATAGGAAAGGAGTAGCTTCAGAAGGTTCGCACGATCGCCCGGACTCAGGCGATTCATCACGTGATCCTCGACCCCGACGGTGGCTCGTGTGCAAGCACTGAGCTTCCGACGTCCCTCGGCGGTCAGTCGGGCCCCCCTCGCGCGACCCACGTCGGGCGTTTCGGGTCGGGTCGCCCACCCCCTTCGCTCCAACCCGCTAAGGATTCGAAACATCGTCTGCGGCGTCACGAACGTTTGACGGGCCAATTGAGCGTTTGAAAGCCCTGGAGACTGCTCAAGAATCGCCATGGTCGCGTACTGAGACAGAGTGACGCCGAGTCTTCGCAGGGAGCGGTCCATCATGGTGTGGAGCTCGTGCTGGGCCCGTTTCAGCTGGTACCCGACGCGCATGCGGGCATCCTGTTCTTCGAAGGTCATATCAGCGTGCTTATATGTTGTCAGCGTGCTTATACTCGTTGGAGCAAGCCATGCCAACCACCATCGAGACCGGAGCGCGCATCGTGACGCTGATCAACGTCTTCACCGTGGAGCCGGGCCGACAGGACGACCTCGTGCGGGAGCTTGAAGACGTCACCGAGCACTTCATGAAGAAGGCTCCGGGCTTCATCTCGGCGAGCATCCACCGCGGCCTTGACGGACAGCACGTCGCCAACTACGGTCAGTGGGAGTCTATGGAGGCCCTCGACGCCATGCGTCGGAACCCGGACGCGCAGGCCACCATGAAGAAGGCCGCCGCGATCGGGACCCCGGCCGCCTACCTGTACACGGTGGAATCCGTTCACCACCGGTCCAGCGAGTAGGATTCGCCTCGGAAGGGGCCAGGTCGTGTCCAACCCGGGGAGGAGCCTCGAACGCAGAGAGCTGGTCGCACCGGGACCCCGGTACTGCTGGGACCGGGCAGAATACTCGGGCGGCCGGTCGTCCCCCCGCTGTACGGCGGGCGCCCTCCCGTCGGCCATCCGTTCTTGTCGGGCGAGCCCTCCCGAGCGCGCCCCGGGCCGGCCGCCGTGCGATGCCGCCGCTCGCGGACCCGTGTACTCTTAAGCGAGCGCGCCGCTCGATGGAACGAGACCGGGCCGGGTCCCGGTCGGTGACGACGATGGACCGCTACGAACGGGTGCCGATCGAGGAACAGCCCCCCGCTGAGCGGGTCCGGAAGTTCGCGCTGATCGACGAGCCGTACACGCTCGAGCAAGCCGTGCTCGAGGGGCAGCGGTGTCTCCAATGCGCGATGCCCTACTGTGTCCAAGGGTGCCCGATCACCCAGGATTGCCGGGGGTACAACATCCTCGTCGGGGAGCGAGATTTCGACGGCGCGGCGCGCCTCACGCTCCGCGACAACCCGCTCTCGACGGTGCTCTGCAAGACCTGCTACCACTTTTGCGAGGACGATTGCATCATGGCCGGGCGGGGCGTTCCCATCGCCATCCGCCACCTCAAGCGCGCGGCGCTCGACTTCGGAAAATCCGACCTCCTCTACGTCCCCTCCAAACGGCGGGAGGAACGGGTCGCCATCATCGGGGGCGGCCCGGCCGGGCTGATGGCCGCGTGGGACCTCGCCGTGCGGGGCCACCCCGTGACCGTCTTCGAGCAGGAGCCGTTCCTCGGCGGCCAAGTCAACACGATCCCCCGCTACCACCTCGAGAAGGACGACGTCGACACCGACCTGGCGCGCTGGAAGAACCTCGACGTCACCTTCGTCGTCGGCGAGAAGGCGGGGCCGGACCTTTCTCCGAAGAAGCTCCTGACGGACGGGTACGAGGCCGTACTCGTCACCGTGGGAGCCTCGAAGGCGCGCGAGCTCAACGTGCCGGGGGAACATCTCCCGGGCGTCTACCACGCCCTCCCGTTCCTGCTCGCGATCAACAAGCGCCCCGAGGGCCTGTTCGGCCGGACCGGCCGCCGGGTGATCGTCATCGGCGCCGGGGACGTCGCCCTCGACGCGGCGCGGTCGGCGCGACGCCTCACCGGAGGGGGGGAAGTCCTCCTCGTCTACCGCCGTGGACCTGAGGACATGAAAGCCACGGAGGAAGAGAAAGCCGGCGGGGAGATCGAGGGCATCCGCTTCGTCTTCTACCGCTCGCCCAAGTCGATCGTCGGTTCCCAGCACGTCGAGGGACTGATGGTGGAGCGCACCGAGCATGGCCCGGTGGACGCGAAGGGCCGTCGTCCGCTCATCACGGTGCCGAACTCCGAGGAGCTCCTCCCGGCGGACATGGTCATCATCGCCGTCGGCGAGGTCGCCGACGTCGCGGGGTTCGAGCCCGACTACAAGTTCAAATTCGCCTCGATGGGCTGGCCGGAGGGCGCCCGCGACGACACGATGACGGAGGTCGAGGGGGTCTTCGCCACCGGCGGCCGGTCCGTGGTCCATGCGATGGGCGCGGGCGAGCGCGCCGCCGCGGCCATCGACGCCTACCTCGCGAAAAAACACGGCCGCGCGCCGGAGCCCCGCCCCGACCCCTTCGGTGGGACCACCCCGCCGCCGGTCGTGCCGCCGGGCTACGGCGCCCCGACGTGGACTCCGTAGCGCCGGACCGAAGCGAGCCGTCCCGGTCGACGGGATTCGTGGTCGGCGTCCCACGCCGCGCCATCTCCGCGGGAGTTCGGGGTCGGTGGGCAACGGTCTCCGAGCTATGCAAAGACGCCGACGGGACGACCGTCGCATCGGTCGTCGCGGGAGGTGTCTACGCCGCCGCCGAGACCGAGAAGACGCAGCCGCGCTGCGCGTGGCGGCGGGGGTCCGGCCGCGACACGTCGTAGCCGTTCCCAAGGCGGGTCTCCAGGGCGGCCTTGATCAGCTGGGGGCAGAGGATCCGCCCGACCTCGGGCGACTGCGCGACGCACGCGAAGCAGCCGTTCACCCGCAGCACGAGCGGCTGACTCTTGACCATGGAGAGGCGCCCCATCGCGTGGGTGTCGTAGTACGTCTGGAGCGAGCGGGCGACCTCGACGGGCGTCTCCCCCTCGAGCGACCGGCCGACCTCGCGGCCGACCTGGCGGCCGATGGTCGCAATCAGCTCCGTGATGTCGAGGGTCATGCCCGAGACCCCGGCGATCCGCATTCCGAGCGCAGTCACGTCCCGGATCCGGTCGACCGACTCCGCCTCCCGTCCCTGGACGACCGGTAGGCCGGCGCTCACCGGCGTCTCGAGCTCGACCAAACGGCGCTCCACCTTCGAGCTCTTGCTCCACAGGCGTTGGTGATAGTCCCGCGCGAGCCGGAAGAACGACGGCGCGCTCGACCAGAGCGCCACCTGGTGGGTGTCGGAAGCGCCCAGGCCCTCCGCGCCGGACACGTAGATGAGCGCCCCGGTCCGGTCGATGACCACCGTGCGGTTCGAGACCGGGCCGCTCGCATGGCGGAGCTCGCTGAACGTACCGAACAGCTTCGCCTCGGTCAGGTTCCCGAAGGTGACCTCGGTGACGACCCGCACGCGGACGCCGCGCTCGGACGCGTCCCGGAGGGCCCGGTCGACGCCGCCGTCGACCGCGCGGGAGAGCGAGAAGCCGCCCACGGCGACCCGGATCTCCTCCCGGGCCATACCGATCCGCTTGTTCAGGAACTTGTGGATCGTGTCCGGCCCCTCGAGGACCGTGAACCGGTGGGCGTCGCCGGTCGCGGGCGCCTCGAGGCTCTCGCGCCAATCCGCGAGCACGCGCTCTCGGTCGCCTTCGAGGCGGCGGAGCTTGTCCCCGGCCCGCCGGATCCACCGATTGACCACGGCCTCGGGGGGGACGGCGGCGAAGCGCATCGGCCGCTGGCCGTAGGAGGTGACGAGACCGGCCGTCTCCAGTTGCCGGATGAACCGGTACGCCTCGGCCCGGTTCAGCGCCGAAAGGCGAGCGAGTTCGGCCGCAGTTTGCGGCCCCTCGCGGCAGAGCGCGAGGTAGAGGCGGGCCCCCTGTTCCGGGACCCCGTGCTCGACGAGCAGACCGTGGAGGCCCCCGTTCGGCTGCCCCACGGCCTTCGAGGCCGCCGACGGGATAAAAGGACGGCGAGACGACGGGACGATCTAGAGCGCGGCCTGGAAGTCTTCGATGGTGAGCGGGTACGGGACTTCGGCCCCGCCCGCCCGCGCCCGCAGCACTTCGCGCGAGAGCAGCCAGTAGACGGTCGCGAGCGCGACCCGTCCCTTGTTGTTGGCGGGAATCACCAGGTCGACGTTCCGCGTCTCGTTGTTCACGTCGCAGAGGCCGACGACGGGGATGCCGATCGAGACCGCCTCGCTGAGCGCCTGCTGGTCGGTCGCCGGGTCCGTCACGACGAGGACCTTGGGCTCGAAATAGTCGGCGAGGCTCGGATTGGTGAGGCAGCCCGGGACGAATCGCTCGGAGTAGGAGACCGCCCCGATCGTCTTCGCGAAGACCCGGACCGGCTTCTGTCCGTACTGGCGCTGCGAGACGGAGAGGATCTTCTCGGCGGGGTAGCGGGAGAGGAACTTCGCGGCGAGCCGAATCCGCCGGTCGGTCTCGCGGATGTCGAGGACGTGGAGGCCGTCGAACCGGACCTTGTAGACGAATCGGCGCATCGACGCCGACTTCTGCTGGGTGCCGATGTGGACGCCGCTCGTGAGGTAGGTCTCCTCCGGGATGAGGAGCTCCCCCGGCCGCGTGTCCTGGCCGTCGCTCTCCGTCGGGGGGAGCGGCTCGGCCATGGCGTCCTCAGGGGTCAATGTGGGGCCTCGGTGGCGCCGCCGAGACGCAGGAGTTCATTTAGTTTTGCCACGCGTTCTCCGCCCAGCAAACCGCACTTGAGGCCGGCCGAGCCGAACGCGACCGCGACGTGGGCGAGCCACCCTTCCGGGAGGTCCCCGGACCGGTGGGAGGTCACGGTCGCCATCCCGTTCGCCTTCGCGAGCGCGACCGTCGCGAGGGTGTCGGTGAGGGTGCCGACCTGGTTGACCTTGATCAGGATCGCGTTCGACGACTTTTCGGCGATCCCCCGACCGAGGCGGGAGCGCTTCGTCGTGTAGATGTCGTCGCCGACCACGAGGCATTTCGAGCCGACGGCGGCCGTGAGTTGCGCGAACGGTCCGAACGCCTCCTGGTCGAACGGGTCCTCCACGTACCGCAGGTCGTACCGGTCCACGAGCTCGGCCACGAAGGCGACCTGGCCGTCCGAGTCCAGGGTCCGGTCCTTGTAGCGGTACTTCCCGTCAGAGTAGAATTCGCTCGCCGCCAGGTCGAGGCCCGGATACACCGGCAGCTTCGTCGTGTCGCGAACGCTCGCGCAGGCGGCGGTCAGGATCTCGAGCGCCTCGATATTCCCGATCGGAGCGACCCAGCCGCCTTCGTCTCCCCGGCCGAGCGCGAGCGTCGGGTACGCTTTGTGGATCGCCTCCCCGACGGCGCGGTGGACCGCGATGGCGGCCCGCACCTCCTCGAGGGGAGTGGCGTCGGGAGCGTAGGCGTGGAACTCCTGGATGTCCGGTCCACCGATCGCGTGTCGGCCGCCGTTGAGGCAGTTCCCGACGACCGCGGGCCATTGGGACGGGTGCGCCGCGGCCCCGAGGGACTCGGCGAGGGTGCGACCGTCCTCGGCCGCATGCGCGAGGGCCGCGGCGAGGGAGAGCGCGGTGGCGGTGTTGCCGCCGATCCGGGAGAAGTTCTCCGTCCCGTCGACTTCGTGGAGCTTCGCGTCGAACCCCGCTTGGTCCGCCACGTCGCGCGCGACGAGTGCCGGCCGAAGGTCGCGCGCGGCGGTGGCCATCGCCTCGGTCACGCCGCCCTTTGGGAACGCCTGGACCTCGTGGGTCCCGGTGCTCTCCCCGCTCGGACCGCCCGCGGTTCCCCGGAATCCCCGCGCGGTCTCGACCGTCGCCTCGAGCGTCTCGCGGCCGCGGCTATCGAAGATCCGACGGAATCGGACGTCGGTGATGACGCTCATCGCGGAGCTCCGACGAACTCGACCAGGACACCGTGGAACGACGCGGGGTGGGCGAATCCGACCGTCCGGCCGCGCGCCCCGATGCGGGGGGTCTCGTCGATCAGGCGTCCTCCATGGGCCTTCACGTTGGCCAGCGCCTCACCGACGTCGGGAACCTGGAAGGCGAGGTGGTGGATCCCCTCCCCCCGTTTCTCGAGGAACTTTCCGACGGCCGACTCCGGCCGGAGAGGTTCGAGGAACTCGAGATGCGATTCCCCGGCTTCGAGGAACGAGACGCGGACCCCCTGGGTCTCCACGTTCTCCGGGGGCGAACCGTGACCGCCCACGACCGGTTCGTACTTCGCCAAGGCGTCCGAAAGGCTCCGGACCGCAATTCCGAGGTGGTCGATCTGCATCGGCGCGCTCCCCTCAGAACGTCCTCGGCGGGCGGTACTCTCCGAACAGGCCCCGCCACAGCTCGGCGACCTCGCCGAGCGTCGCGCCCGCGCGCACGGCGGCGAGCAGCGGCGGCATGACGTTGTGGCCCGCCTCAGTCTCCCGACCGAGAGTCTCTAGGGCCGTTCGGCTCTTCGCCGCGTCCCGCTCCCGGCGCCATCGCTCGAGGTCGCGGCGTTGGCCGCGCTCCAGCTCGGGTGATATGGTGAGACCGCGCTTCTGGCCGGCGCCGGACTCGTCCGGGAACAGGGAGAATCCGTCGTTCCCCTCCGCGAAGGCGTTCACGCCGACGACGAGCTCCTCCTTCGCCTCGCGGGCCCGGGCGATCCGGTACGCCTCGCGGGCGATCTCGGCCTGGAAGAATCCCTTCTCGACGGCGACCAGGGCCCCGCCCATCGCTTCCACCCGGTCGAGGTACGCGCGCGCCTCGGCTTCGATTCGGTCGGTGAGGTACTCGATCTCGTACGCCCCACCGAGCGGGTCGATCGTGGACGGAACGCCGGACTCCTCTGCCAAGATCTGCTGGGTCCGAAGGGCGAGTCGAGCCGACGCCTCGGTCGGCAGGCCCCGGGCCTCGTCGAGCGCGTTGGTGTGGAGGGACTGGGTCCCGCCGAGGACCGCCGCGAGCGCCTCCAGGGTGGTTCGGACCACGTTGAGCTCGGGCTGCTGCGCGGTGAGCGACGAACCCGCCGTCTGGGTGTGGAACCGCATCGCCCAGCTCCGGGGATTTCGGGCCCCGAGAGTCTCCTGGGCCACGGACGCCCAGAGCCTCCGGGCCGCCCGGAACTTCGCGATCTCCTCGAGGAAGTTCCGGTCGGAGGAGAAGAAGAACGAGAGGCGCGGAAGGAACTCGTCGCGGTCGAGCCCGCGGGCCACGGCGGCGCGCACGTAGGCGATGGCGTTCGCGAGGGTGAAGGCGACCTCCTGGGCGGCGGTCGACCCGGCCTCGCGCATGTGGTAGCCGGAGACGGAGATGTAGTTCCACTGCGGCATCTCGCGCGTCGCGAACTCGATGACGTCGGTGGTGAGGCGGATCGACGGCTCGGGCGGGTAGATGTACGTCCCGCGGGCGATGTACTCCTTCAGGATGTCGTTCTGCACCGTCCCGCCGAGCTTCGCCCGGGGCACCTCGGCCTCCTCCCCGACGGCCACCAGCAGGGCGAGGAGGATGGGCGCCGTGGCGTTGATCGTCATCGAGACGGTGGCGCGGTCGAGCGGGATCCCGTCGAACATCCGGCGCATGTCGCCGAGGCTCGTGATGGCGACCCCGACCCGGCCGACCTCCCCCTTCGCCTTCTCGTGGTCCGAATCGTAGCCGATCTGGGTCGGCAGGTCGAAGGCGGTCGAGAGCCCGGTTTGTCCGCGCTCGAGCAGGAACCGGAAGCGTTGGTTCGTTTCGCGCGCGCTTCCGAATCCGGAGTACTGGCGCAGGGTCCACAGTCGCCCCCGGTACATCGTCGGCTGGACGCCGCGGGTGTAGGGCGGCACCCCCGGAAACCCCAGGTGGTCGACGGCCACGGCGTCCGGGTCGTCGGGAGGACCGACCAGGAGCGGGATCGCCCCGCCCTCGACCTTGGCCCCGATTTGGGCCCGCGCCGCCGCCTCCCAGCGCGCCTTCGGATCGGCCCCGGTCCGTCGACGTGCCGGCATTCGGCGTCCGACCGGGACACGCTATTAATCGACTTCGGCGCGTCGTACGAGGGGCCAAAACGCCGACAGGTCGAGCTCGGCCCACGCGACGGGAACGGGCACGCGCAGGCTGGTCAGCACCGCGGGGTGGATCTCGCCGGTCTCCCCGATCGATTCCCCCGCCAGCCGGAGCCGGGCGGCCCGGCCCGGGATCGTACCTGGAATCTCGACGGGCTCGCGCACGCCGACCGCGGCAAACGTCCGGGTGAGGTAGTCGAGCATCGAAGCGCCGTCGGCGAACCCGGCCCCCTCCCCCGCGAGGAGGATCCCGGCCCGGTAGCCGGTGCGTCCGCCGGTCTCCGAGGACGGGTCGGCGACGACGACCGGGCCGACCTCGTACATTCGTTGCGGGTAGGCGTGGCGCACGTTGTGGGAGAGGCTCGTGAGCAGCGACGGGAGCATCCGGTTCCGGAGCTGGGAGAACAGCTCCGAGACCGGATTGGCGAGCGCGATGGCGCCCGACGGGGCCAGCAGGCGGTCGAGGTCGCGGCCGACGAGCATGGGCGTGTAGAGCTCGGCGTAGCCGAGTCCGAGGAGAAGGTCGGCGACCTGCCGCCGGAACACGCTCTCCGGGCGACGTCGTCCGCGGGTGAGGCTGGGGGGGACGACGCCGTCCTCGGCGCGGACGCCGCGGGCGAGGATCACGTCCTCGGCGACGTCGACGGCGGCGAGGACGTCCGGCCGCCACGGCGGCACATCGACCGCGAAGCCGCCCGGGATCGGATGGGCGTTCAGTCGGCTCGCCGAGAGGAGATGTTCCGCCTCCGGGACGGTGTAGATCCGGCCCGACAGGGCGTCGAGCGTGGCGAGGGGCAGTTCGATGCGGCGGGTGGCGACCACGCTGGTCCCGGTGTCGGTCCCCTCGGGCCCCTCGACGGCCACGGGGATCACGGACCATCCGTTGGCGACGAACACGAGAGAGAGGAGTCCGAGGCTCTCGCGGACTCGAGCCAGACTGGTTCCGGTGGACTCGAGGAGGAGGGACCGGTCGCCGGGCCGCGCCTCGCCGGACTCTCGGCTGTTCAGGAGGGGAGGGACGCTCAGGATCTTGCCGTCCGCGTCCGTCAGCGCCAGCATCCGGTCGCCCACGACACCGAGCGCCCCATACCGGAGCGCGAGAGGGTGCGTGGAGAGGAACGTGCGCCCATCGAGGGCGGTCTCCGCGTCCAGCGGCACGAACCGAACCTCCTCGATCGGTCGGAGGGAGTACCGGACCGGGAATCGGAAGCGGTCGGTCGGGTAGATGCCGATGCTCGCCCGCTTTCGGTCCGCGCCGAACGTCGCGTGGAGGAGCTCCTGGAATCGGATCGCCTCATCGAGGAGGCCCGCCGTGAGCGGCCGGTCCGCGGGCGCCTCGACGACGACCCCCGCGATCGCCGGTCGGATCGAGGCGACGGACGGGTCGGCCCGGAGGACCGGGGCGGGTCCGGGCCACGCGCCGAGGCGGATAGGCACGCCCCCGTGGGCACCTCCCAGGTTCGGCGTGAGCGCGAGCGCAAGACCCGCCTCCGTCAGGAGGTCGAGACGGTCGGCGGTTGCCTCGATGGTGACCTGACCCTCCGCCGCCCCGTCGAACTCCGCCTTCGTCTCCCAAAGACGGTCGTGGAACTCCTCGTCCGTGAGCTCGCGTCCGAGCGCTTCGATGAGCCGGCTCCGGGGAAGGACCGCGCGCGGCATGACTACCGGGAGCCCCCCGTGAGTTGCTCGAGGTCGTCGCGGAACAGATCCCGGATGTCGGAAACGCCGAGCGCGACCATGGCGAGCCGCATGACCCCGATCCCCCAGGCGGCGACCGGGACGTCGACGCCGAGCGGACGGAGGACCTCGGGGCGGAGCATCCCGCCCGGGAACACCTCGATCCATCCGAGCCGGGGATGCTTCACGTACCCTTCGACGGACGGCTCGGTGAACGGGAAGTAGCTCGGTCGGATCCGGAGCTCCCGGATCCCGATCGCGTCGGCGAGCGCCTGGAACACGCCGACGAGGTCCCGGAGCGATGTCCCCTCGCCACCGAGGACCCCTTCGCACTGGGTGAAGTCGATCGCGTGGGTCGCATCGATCGCCTCGACCCGGAAGTTCCGGTCGAGGGAGAACATCCGGAAGGGCGGCTTCGGATGGGCCGCCAGGTACCGCGCGCTGACGGAGGTCGTCTGGGACCGGAGCACCAGTCGCTTCGCGATGGAGCGGTCGTACGGCGCCCTCCAGCCGGGCGTGATCGGAGACGGCTCGCCGGGGATCGCCCGCCCCTCGTGGACGGCCGCCACCCGCTCGAGCAACTCCGCCGGGGGAAGCTTCCCTTCGACCCCCTCGACCGCGAACGCGTCGTGGATCGAACGCGCCGGGTGCTGCTGGGGCATGAACAGCGCATCGCAGTTCCAGAACTCGGTCTCGAGGAGCGGACCCTCCGCCTGCTCGAAGCCGAGTCCGAGCAGCACCTCCTCGAACTCCCGCAGCCAGGCGGAGTACCGGTGCGGGCGGGCGCCCGTCACGTACGGGACGGTCGCACGGACGTCGTACGGCCGGAACTCCGCGGTGCGCCAACCGCCGTCCCGCAGGAGCGCCGGAGTGACCGTGCCGAGCAGGTGTGCGTCGTCGGCGAGGACCGCGTGCTTGCCCTCCTCCGACGGTTGCCAGCGCTTGGTCGAGCGATGGTCGATCTCGACGAGTCCACGGCGGCGCAGGTCCTTCACGACCGCCGCGTCGGGCGGCGCGGCATCGTCCCCGATGGTCCGGAGGGCGAGCTCCTCGTCGAACCGGTCGACCGAGTCCGGATGCCCCTCCTTCAGGCGGAACGGGACGCCCTCGGCGAGGTAGCCGCGGCGTCGCAGCAGCCCGATGGCGGCGGAACGTTCCTCGCCCACGAGCCCCTCCGCCTCGATCTCCTCCGGAGCCATGCCCTTCGGGTTTCGCAGGAGCAGCTGGAGGAGCCGGCGCTCGGGGAGGCCGGTCGCGAGCGCCGTCTTTCCGCGCGGGCTGAGCCGGATCTCCTCGCGGTGCTCCTCCTCGACGACGGCGAGGCCCTTCGACCGCAACCGCTGGAGCGCCCCCCGAACGGCCTCCAGGGGGAGGTCCGTCCGAGCCGGTAGCGCCTCCTCCTCGATGGCGAGGCCCCCCGTCGAGCGCAACGCCGAGAGAACGGCCCGCTCCGGGGCTCCGAGGGAGACCGATTGGGGCGCCACCGCCTCCTCCGGTTCCTCCGGTTCCGGCGGCACGGGGCGTGGCACGAGGACAGTCGATTAAGGCTTTCTCAGCCGCCGGTCCGACGGACGCGCGCCCGAGCGCGGCCGGCGCCTCGGGTCCGCAAGAGGTGGAAGTGGTTTCCGTGCGCACGCGGTGCGGCTTCGCCTACGAGCGGTTGGAGGCGACGAGGTCGTTCCCCGTCAGCTCGTAGAACAGCGTGTCCCCGCCACCGCCGATCGTCACGTTGGTGTTGACACTCGACGGGTTCAGCCACGCGGCGACGCTCGCCACGATGTTGCTCTGCGTGGAGTAGGTGTAGAGCGAGAGCCCGTACGCGATCTTCTCCGCCTCGTCGTAGAGCATCACCCGCGCCGGTCCCGCCGGCGTCGACGCGGCGACGGTCAGAGCCTTCAGCATCGCCTTGTAAGCGATCCCCTGGCAGGACTGCGTGATCGTCTGGTTCGCCCAGAACGAGTAGTCCGTGTAGGGCTGCGCGCACCCGGTCGTGAACGCCGTGGTGTAGAGCGACTGCTCGACGGAGTCCCCCTCGGTGTAGGTCGCGTTGGCGCTGTAGAGGGGGATCACGTAGTCGGTGGGGTCGGGGTAGTCGGGGGCCCAGCCGAGGCCGTACACCGGCATCGGGTTGTTCCCCGGACCCTCGTCCTGCGCGTTCGTGATGATGGCGACGAAGTCGATGTCGACCGGCGTCACCTTGAGCGCGCCTCCCGTCAGCGTCGACAGCTCGCTCGTCCAGAGGGCGAGCACCTGGTCGCCGGCCGGGTTCCCCGTCGTGCCGAACATCGGCATCTGGCACGGGTTCGAGGAGGTGCAGGTGGCGACCTGGGGGTCGTAGTACCCGCTGGAGGGGTTGTGCATCGCGTTCCACCAGAAGATCGGGCAACTCATGTTGGAGGCGTCCGAACAGGGGTCGGAGTTCGGCCACGGGATGTTCGTGGGGTAGTAGTTCGCCATGAATTGCGGGATCGCCCCACCGTAGTTGAATCCGAGTTGGATCCCGTCCTTGGTGTTGATCGTGTTCTCGATCGTCGCGTACGGGTACGCCCGAGAGAAGAACTCCCGCATGCCGAGGTAGCTGAACCACGTCGAGGGCACGTTCACCGTGCTGGTGGTGTACCGTTGCGCAGTCCCGACGTTGAAGTCGAGGTCGTACGGGTAGAACCCGATCGTGATCGTCGGCGCGGAGATCGCCTGGATCTTCCCGAGGTTGATCAGCTGGATGAACAGCGAGAAGTCCGTCGACGGGATGCTGGCGAGGTCCGCGGTCCCGGCGATGTAGGCCTGCTCGCCGGGTTGCGCGGCGCTTTCCCAGGTGACCTCGACCGTCGAGGCGTAGCTGCCGGCCCTCGGCGGGCAGCCAGTCCAGGTGCAGTCTGGGTTCTGCGAGTACGAGGGGTTCGCTTTCAGCGTGTAGCCGACCGCGATCTGGTAGTTGGCGATCGCGTACGGCCCGCTCCCGACGAGGTTCCACTGAACGTGCCCGAGGTAGCTTCCGCCGAAGGATCCGCTGCCGAGCTGCTCCCACTGGTCCCAACCCTGGGACGGCATCTGGCTGAACGGCACGCCGTAGCCCCCGGTGCCCGGCATCGGGCACGGGTGGTCGCCGGACCCCGAGACATTCCCGCGGCTCCAGTAGGGGATTCCCGAGGCCTGGGCGGGGGCGCTGAACCAGCCGCACGGTACCACGGAGCCGCCGAGGGGGTCCGCGAGGAGCTCGAGGAAGTACGGCCAATTCTCGTTGTGACCGTGCGCGGAGAACGTGATACATCCGCGGGCGCTCGGGTCGCTCAGGACGGAGGACGGGCAGTCGGTCCCGTTGATCGTCATCGCCGCGGAGACGTTCTCGGGCGTGTTGTTGTACGGCCCGTGGATGGAATCCCAGGTGCTGTTGCCGGGGCTGAGGAGCGACTGTCCGATGATCCATCCCGGGTTCGCGGTCGGGAACGGTAGGGTCGAGAATCCGAGGGAGCGGATCATGGAGAACTCCACGTCCGTGGGATAGACGGGCCAGGTGGTCTGGGTCGCCGGGTCGTAGAACGTCGCGTTCGGCTGGATGACGAAGGTGTAGTTCCAGCCGGAGATCAGCGTGTTGCCGCCGTAGAGCTTCGCGCACTCCGCGCTCCCGGGGACGCAGGTCGAGAGGACTGGGACGAACGAGTCGGGGGTTGGGCCCGTGACCGTGCCGTTGTAAGTAAGGAGGGTCTGGTAGACGTTGATGATCGGCTCCGTGCCGACCGTCTCGTAGTCGATGGCCGGGTCTTCGGAGAGACCGCCGCCGGGGGCGAGCTCGTAGCTGATGATCGTTCCCGGGTGAGGGTCCTTGACGTTGGTGAGCCCGGAGATGCCCGGGTGCAGGCCCGCGGGCGCGACGAAGACGGTCCAGTTGTACGAGATCACGACGGGGGTCACGCCGTTCGTTCCCCCACCGACGAAGCTGACCTCGTAGGAGCCGGGGGACTGGAAGGTGGCGGTGGCCGACGCGGAGCTGTTGGACGGGCCCGTGGGGTTGGTGATCGTTCCGCCCGAACTGACCTTCATCGTCGGCGGAATGACCGTGTACGCCGGATTGGTCGGCGCCGTGGTGTAGGAAGCCGAGACGGTCACCGATTGGCCGGGCACGATCGCGGCCGTGACCTGCGGAGTCCCCGCAGGTGCGGTTGTGTTGGAGACGAGGAGGCCGGAGATCCCGGGGACGGTGCCGGCCGTGGCCGCGGAGTACGACGACGTCACGGAGACCTGCACGAGTCCGTACAGGTTGTCGTGCTGGACGCCGTTGACGGACGCGGTCACGTAGACGAGGAACGTACCGATGTTGGAGTAGGCGTGCGAGATCGACGGGGACTTCGAGGAGACGACGGGTGTTCCGTCGCCGAAGTTCACGTTGAACGTGCTGGCGGATTCTCCCGCGGGGAGCGAGACGGTGAACGGAACGGAGCTTCCTTCCTGGATCGACTTGAGCGGCAGTTCGAGGACGACGTCGTGCAGGTTCTGGAACGACGCGCAGGCAGGAGCGCTGAGGGGCTGGCACGTCAACGGGGAGGGCTTCGAGAACCCCCCCTCAAGCGCGTAGGCACCCACGCCTACGACCACCAGGACGACGACGATCAGAATCGCGGAGGTCACGGTCGTAAGACCGCGGGTCCGCCCGGCCAGCGGCGGTCGCACGGTCATTTGGGTTGCCATCGATTCACCAACGCCTGAGCGAGAACTACTCAACTCGGGGTGGCATCCTAACGATGGGCCCATATATACCTCTCCGGCGAAGACGGCTGTCGAGAATCCGGACCGGTGCCGGGGCGTCTACTCGAAGCCGGACGGTTCCGTGATTGCGGGGTGGACGAGGCCCGAGAGGACCTGGAACGCGTGGAGGACGTCGGCCTCCCGGACGACGAATGTGGAGTCCGTGTAGACGCTCATCAGCTCGAGCGAGTTGATCCCGGCTTGGAACAGAGCACCGGCGAGGAAGGCGAGCACACCCGGGGTGTCGACGATCGTCTCCGGGCTGCGTACCGTGACGGCCGAGAGTCTCCGATGGACGCCGAGGGTCGCCCGCTTGCCGGTCGCCGCGAGCACCGCCTCGACGAGGTCCTCCTCGCAGAGGATCGTCACGGCGCTCGGACCCTGCAGGAGCTGCAGCAGGTGCCGCCGGTCGGCCAGCAGCGTGCGTCCCGTTTCGAGGACGCGCCCCATCATCTCCCAATCCGAGCGGGCGGTGACGATCGCGACCCGCGTCCGGACCTCGAGACGGCTCGCCTTCACGACCTCGAGCACCCGGCTCTCGAGCGTCCGCTCCGCGCCCATCTGGCGCTGGTAGCGGCGGCACGCGACCTCGATCGCCTCCTGGTTCGCGAGGCCGGTCTCCTGCCGGATCTTCTTCGCCAGGCTGGTGAAATTCAGGATGTTGTACGAGAGGCAGTCGCGGACCGCCGGGTGGTCCTCGATGTACCGCCGCGTGACCTCGGCCGCCGTCGGGCCGCCCGCGCGTTCCTTCCCCGGCACCGTCGCTCCGGACAAGGCCCACCCGGGCGAGGGCAATCAACGTTTCCGTCTGATTTGGGAGCCCTTATCCCGAGCGCGGGCCATGCGCCGGGCTCGCACGCCGCGTGCGACGTGCCGGCACATGGAGCGTCAAACGAGACGACTTGTCGCGCCCGAGACACTCTCGCTATATTCGGGCCGGCCACGAACGGCCACACGGGAGTCCGGGACTCCCAGGGTTCACCGCCGACGGTGGACCCGACCCCAACGAACCACCAACCTTCAGGAGGAAGCGAACCTACCGTGGTAACCCAGCGTCGTCACCTGCGCCTCCTCCCGTGCCGCGAGTGCGGCCATCTCCGGGCCAGCCACTACCTGCTCGCCCCGCAAGAGGGCCGGGTCCGTCGCCACTTCGCGCGCCCCCGCGACCGGACCACCCCGATGCCCTGCCACGTCCTCACCTGCAACTGCGCCCGCTTCGGCGCCGACAGCCAGGTGTTCCTCTGCCCCGTCTGCTCCCGCGAGTATGCGACCCGCGCAAGCCTCGAGATCCACCTGTACGGCCAGCATCCGGGACTTTCCTCCCGCGAACGCTCCGTGCTGCTCCAGGGCGCCATGAGCGGCCAGACCGTCTTGCCCCCGTCGGTGGTGGCGCGACTTCCGTCGCGGCCGAGCACCGAGGAAGAGATCGCCGAGGCGTAGCGCCTCGCGCGACGCCTACTCGAAGAGACGTTCCGGAATTCCCGCCGCCCGGCGGAGCCGCATCAGCCGCAGGGTCTCACGGAGCCGCGCCCGCTCCGCGATCCTGCGCCGGCCGTCGACCTCCGCGAGCAATTTTCGGACCGAGCGCCAGGCCGAACCTCCCGCGCTGGTTCTTCGTTCGGGCTCCTCGACCGCCCCGGGAAACAGGAATTCCGACGGGAGCTCCGGGAACGCGCGGTGGAGCTCGTCGTTCCGCACGGGGGCGGCTCGGTCGGCCGTGCCCTCGCGCTGGGACAGCCACGCTCCGACCCGTCGGTGGGCCGTCCGGAACGGGAGCCCCGCGCGGACGAGGGCGTCCGCCACCTCGACGGATCCGGTGGCCGCATCGACGACGGGAGGGACCCGGTAGGACGCTTCCCCCGCCATCCGGGCGAGCACCTCCAAGGCGAGTCGCGTCCGGAGCACGCCCTCCAGCACGATCGGTTTCCCGAGCTGGAGGTCCCTCTGGTAGCCGACCGGCAGGGCCTTCAGCACCGTCAGATGCGACACGAGGCGTCCGATGGCGGGCCCGCTCTCCGCGCGGACGAGCTCCGCGAGGTCGGGGTTCCGCTTGTGGGGCATCAGCGAACTCGTGGTGACGAATCCGTCGCTCAACCGGACGCGGTCCACACCCGGGAGCGAGCCGAGCACGAACTCTTCGGCGAGGCTGCTGGCGTGAAGGAGCGCGACCGAACACGCGTAGAGGGCGTCGCTCCCCGCATCGCGGTCGGAGACCGCGTCGAGCGAGGAGGCGGTCGGGCGGGCGAATCCAAGGGCGCGGGCGGTCGCCCGGCGGTCCACGGGGAGCGACGTGCCGGCAATGGCCCCGCTGCCCAGAGGAGAGGAGTCGATTCGCTCTCGGATCCTCCGAAACCGTTCGGCGTCGCGGACGAACCGGAGCGCGTGGGTGCCGAGGATCTGGCCCCAGTAGAGGCGCTGCGCCGGCTGGGTATGGGTCCAGCCGTCGACGACCGTTCGACCCTCGGAGCCCCGGGCGGCGCGAAGGAGCGAGTCGGCGACGCGGGCCGACGCCGCTTCCAGGCCCAGCAACGATTCGCGGAGCACCAGGGCGAGGTCGGTCGCGACCTGGTCGTTCCGGCTCCGAGCCGTATGGAGGCGTTCGCCGTCCGCGCCGATCCGGCGGGTCAGCTCGGTCTCGACGTTCAGATGGACGTCCTCGTGCTCCGGGTCGAGCTCGAAGCGACCGGCCGCGGCGTCGCGCGCGATGGTGCGCAGCCCCGCGACGATCCGCCGCGAGCTCGTCTTCGGGATGATGCCGGTCGCGCCGAGCATCTCGGCGTGGACGATCGAGCCCCACAGGTCGACGCCGAGCAGCGCCCGGTCTTCGACGACGGAGCTCGAGAGCGCCGCCGCCGCCCGGTCAAGCGGTGCGGAGAACCGGTCGCGCAGCATCCGGCGTCCGTTCCGTGGCGGCCCGGGCCGCCTCGACGCGGGCGTGGGCCAGTTGGTTGGGAAGGCCGTAGAGGTGGATGAAACCGACGGCGAGCTCCTGCGGGAACCGGCTGTCCGCCCCGTACGTGGCGAGTTCGTGGGCGAGGAGGGAGTACTCCGAGCTCCGTCCGACGGCCCGGCAGCTTCCCTGGTGGAACCGGAGGGTGACATGACCCGTGACGACGGTCTGGGTCGAGGCCACGAACGCCTGCAGCGCCTCCCGAAGCGGCGAGAACCAGAGGCCCTCGTACACGAGGTCGGAGAAGCGGCGGTCGACGGACGCCTTGAACTGAAGAAGGTCCCGCGGCAGGACGAGCGCCTCGAGCGCCTGGTGGGCGCAGACGAGCGCGACCGACCCGGGGCATTCGTACGTCTCGCGCGACTTGATCCCGACCACGCGGTCCTCGACGTGGTCGATGCGCCCGATGCCGTGACGGCCGGCGCGTTGGTTCATCGTCCGGACGAGCTCGACTGGGTCGAGCCGAACTCCGTCCACGGCGACCGGGATTCCCCGAACGAATTCGAGGTCGACGGCCTCAGCGGCGGCTGGCCACGTGGAAGGGTGGCCCGTCCAGTCGTAGACCTCCTCCGGTGCCGCCACGCCCGCGTCCTCGAGCCGGCCGCCCTCGATCGAACGCCCCCAGAGGTTCTCGTCGACCGAGTACGGCGATTCCTTCGTCGCGCGGATCTCGATCCCGTGGGTCCGGGCATAGGCGATCTCGTCGTCGCGGTTCATGTTCCATTCCCGGACGGGGGCGATGATGTGGAGCGACGGGGCGAGGGTGTGCACCGCCACATCGAACCGGACCTGGTCGTTCCCCTTCCCCGTGCACCCGTGCGCCACGGCCTCCGCGCCGAGCGCGAGGGCGGTCTCGGCGAGCGTGCGGGCGATCAGCGGTCGCGCGAGCGCAGTGGAGAGCGGATAGATTCCCTCGTAGAGCGCGTTCGCCTGCAGCGCGGGGAAGCAGAACTCCTCCACGAACGTCCGCTTCGCGTCGACGAGCTGCGCATCGCGCGCGCCGTTCCGCTTCGCCCGGTCGAGGGCGCCGGTGAGCTCCCCTTCCTGGCCAACGTCGACGCTCAGGGCGGTCACCTCGGCGTCGTGCTTCTCGGCGATCCATCGGATCGCGACCGAGGTGTCGAGGCCGCCGGAGTAGGCAAGGACCACGTGGCGCTTCGTCGAACCGTTCGTCATCGTCGGACCTCCCGCGCGTTCGCCGGGAGGAGAGGAACGGAGGCCGGCCGACCGGGGGAGATCCGAGTCCCCGCGGAGGGCGACGGACCATCGTCGGCGAGTCCGGCGACGGAGCCGATCCAGGCGGACCGCGCCCCGCCGTGGACCGCCCGCACCGCACTCGTGAGCTTCGGGATCATACCGCCCGTGACGGCCCCGGTCCGGAGCAACGCCTCCGCGTCCTTCGGGCCGACGGATCGGAGAGGAGCGCCCGAGGCGTCGAGGACGGCCGGCACGTCGGTGATGAGGAGCATCTCCGCACCGAGCGCCGAAGCGATGGCCGCGGCGGCGACGTCCGCGTTGACGTTGTAGACGCCCCCATCGTGGTCCGTGCCGATCGGGGCCACGACCGGGGTGTACCCTTCGTCCAGCAGTGTCTGCAGAAGCCGGGTACGGGCGCCGGTCGGCTCGCCAACGAGCCCGAGCGAGCCCGGAGGATTCCCCGCCGGCTTGACCGGGAGGAGCCGGCCCGAGAGGCCCGTCAGTCCGACGGCCGGGATTCCCGCATCGGTGAGCGCGTTCACGATGCGGCCGTTCACGCGGCCCGCGAGGACCTCGACGACGACGTCGAGCAGGGCGGCGTCGGTGACCCGCTGGCCGTCGACCTTGACGGTCGGGAGGCCGAGCGCCGTCGCGCGTTCGCTGACTTCTTCCCCGCCTCCATGGACCACCACGACCTCCCGGCCGGAGCGCTGGGCCCGAAGCACAAAGGCGACGACCTCGGCGAGACCCTTCGATGGGTCGGTCTCCCGACCACCGATCTTCACGAGGAGAGGTACCGATCGTTCCATGGTCACGTCCGGTACGCGGCGTTGATCTGCACGTAGGCGTAGGAGAGGTCGCATCCCCAGGCGGTCGCGCTGGCCCGGCCCTCGTGGAGCCGGACCTCGAGCGGGACCTCATCGAGCTGGCGGAGCAGGTCGCGGACGCGCGCGCCGCCGCCGTTCTCGAGGGACGGCGCGGGTCGTCCCTGGACGATCAACGGGACGGACTGGCGCGGCCGGGTGATGGAGACGTCCATACGGTCGGGGTCGAGACGGGCGCCGGAGTACCCGAGCGCGCACGCAATGCGTCCGACGTTCGGGTCGGCGCCGAAGAGGGCGGCCTTCACCAGGGTCGAGCCAACGACCGCACGGGCGGCCGCGCGGGCCTCGCCGAGATTGCGGGCGCCGGTGACGTGGACGGTCAGGAGCTTCGTGGCCCCTTCCCCATCGCGGGCGACCTGGCGCGCGAGCGACTCAAGGACAGCATGAACCGCGACGGCAAACGCCGGGTCGTCGTCGGCGGGTGCCCCGCCGGCCGCGCCGTTCGCGAGCAGGTACACCGTGTCGTTCGTGCTCGTGTCTCCATCGACGCTCAGCATGTTGAACGTGGCATCCGACGCGCGGGCGAGCAGGCGGCCGAGCGGAGCGGGGCGAGCCTTCGCGTCGGTGGTGAGGAACGCGAGCGTCGTGGCGTGCAGCGGCGCGAGGCGCGGCGCGATCATGCCACTCCCCTTCGCCATGCCGCCGACGCGGACGACGGTGCCGTCGGCGAGTCGGGCCCGGACGGAGGCGACCTTCGCACGAGTGTCCGTCGTGAGGATGGCGTGGGCGGCGCGCTCCGCTCCGTCGCCGGCGCCCGCGAGGGCGGTCTTGAGCTGAGGGAGCGCCGCCACGACCCGGTCGACCGGGAGCCTCGGTCCGATCACCCCGGTGCACGCCGGGAGGAGCGAGCCCTCGGGGAGCCCGAGCTCGGACTCGGCGGCGGCCAGGAGGCGACGATTGTCCTCGATCCCCTCCGGCCCCGTGAGGGCATTCGCGACGCCCGAGACGGTGAGAATCCCTCGAATCCCGGACGGCGAGGCATCCAGCCGTTCGGCCCCGAGGACCACCGGCGCGGCCTGGACGCGGTTGGTCGTGAACACGCCGGCGGCGGCGCACGGTGTGTCGGAGAGCACGATGGCGAGGTCCGGTCGTCCGCTCCGTTTGACGCCGCTCGCCACGCCGGCCGCCTGGAATCCCCGGGGCGCGGTGATGCCGCCCGCCACGCGCAGCATCGTTAGACTCCGAATCCGGGCTGGAGGAGGCCGGCGGTCTCGTCGAACCCGAGCATCAGGTTCGCGTTCTGGATCGCCTGCGCGGCGCCGCCCTTGCCGAGGTTGTCGATGGCGCTGAAGACGACGGGGGTGCCGCCCGCGAACTGCACCGAGAGGTAGCAGCGGTTGGTCCCCTGCGCCCAGGGAAGCCGGGGGACGCCGCCGACGCGCACGAAGTGGGAGGAAGCGTACCGCTTCGCGTAGAGGTCCGCCCACCGGCCGGCCTCCGCACCGGCGGCGGGAGAGGCGTAGATCGAGCAAAGGATTCCCCGCACGAGCGGGACCAGATGCGGGACGAACACGAGAGGGACGGAGGCCGTGCCCCCGAGGCGGTCGAGCGCGGCCGCCATCTCCGGAGCGTGCCGGTGTTCCGGGCTCCCGTAGGGCATCACCGTCAGCGCCGCTTCCGGGTGGTGAGCGCTGGACGACGGCTGGGCCCCCGAACCGGACGTGCCGCTCTTCGCGTCCACGATCACCGAGCCGGTGATCTCCCCGGCCTCGGCGAGGGGCGCGACAGCGAGCAGCGTGGCCGTGGGGTAGCAACCGGGGTTCGCGACGAGGCGCGCCTTGCGGATGGCGGGAGCGAACAGTTCGGGCAATCCGTACGCCGCCTCGGCCAGGTGGGCCGTGTCGGTGTGCTCGCGGCCGTAGACGCGCGCGTACTCCGACGCGAGCGGAAGCCGGTAGTCCGGCCCGAGGTCGACGACGCGAATGCCGCGGTCGAGCAGCGACGGGACGACCTTCATCGCCTCGCCGGCGCCCTGCGCCAGGAACGCCACGTCGACGTCGAGCCCGTCCGGCTCGGCGCGGAGGACGAGGTCGGCGAACCGCTCGGCGTTCGGCGCGACCTCGCCGATCGTCTTGCCGGCCTGGCTGCGAGAGACCGCGGCCGTCAACTCGAGCTGGGGATGGAAGGAAAGGAGTCGCACCAGTTCGCCGCCGAGATAGCCGTTCGCGCCGAGCACCGCCGCACTCGCCATCGGTGTCGGGATTGAGCCATCATCCGACCCCGCAATCTTGAGTCTGGTGTCCTCTGGGGGTCGCCGGGTTCTCCGGCGTGTCCCCCTTGCGACTCGCGCCGGTGGTTCCCCGACGGAGCCGGGAGGCCGAGACTACCGGCTCGACTCCGACCCCGAACCGGCGGGCACGAGGGTGGAAAGCACCTGGTAGGCCCGGATGGCGTCCTTGTCCCGGAAGACGAAGAGGGAGTCGGTGTGGACGCTCACGGTCTCCAGGCAGTTGATGCCCGAGCGGAACAACGCCTCGACCATGTAGGCGAGCACGCCGGGAATCTCGGCGACCTCGGGCCGGCTCCGGAAGGCGAGCACGGCGAGGCCGCGCTCGGTCCCCAGGAGCAGCTTCGCCGGGATCGCCGGACGGATCTCCGCGAGGAGGGACTCCTCGCACAGCACCGTGATCGCGCGCGTTCCGATGATGATCTCGAACAGCCGACGACCGGCGGCCTCGTCGAGCAAGCGCCGACCGAGCGCGAGGAGCGCGTCGACGACATCCCAGTCGTCGCGCAGCCGGACGATCGCCACGCGGGCATGCACCTCGAGCCGGCTTTCGCGGACGAGGGCGCGGACGCGCTCGATCGACGGGTCCTCGGTGGCGAGGCCGCGCTGGTAGCGCCGGACCGCCACGGTCACCGCCTCCTCGCTGGTCGTGCCCGTCTCGGACTCGACGCGCCGGGCGAGGGCCGTGTAGTTCACGAGGTCGTCGCGGAGCGCCTCTCGGACGCTCGGATGCTCGTCGATGTACTGGCGCGTGGCGTCGGCGGCCGAGGGTCCGGTGCGCACCGCCCGCCGCACGCTCGACCCACCGGTCGAATCCGCTTAAGGGCGAGGGCGACGGGCGACCGGCGGGCCCAGGGCGACGTCGGCGCGCGCCGGGCGGGTTAGGGTTCCAGGGTCGGTGGGGCCGGCGCGTCGGGGGCGAGGGACTCCGCGGGAGGATCCAACGGCGGAGGGGCGGCCGGGATCGGAGGCGACCTCACCGGGTCCGGAGGCGCCGCGCCGGCCGCCGGGGCCGAGGGCGGGGGAGCCGGTGGGGCCGTCGGCCGCACCGCCCCCGGGGGAGGGCCCGCCGGACGGCGCCGCAGGAGGCGGCGCTTGTGGCGGGAGCTCGCAAACAGGCCGATCGACGTCGCGACGGCCATGATCGCCACGAACCCGATCACGTTGTACGGGTACTGCTGAAGGGCCGCGAGGACGCCGGAGAGTCCGTCGAGGTTGACGGTGACCGTGGTTTGGTTGCTCCCATAGTACCCGTTCGCACTCACCGTGACGGACAGCGAGACCTGGGTTCCGAAGTAGCAGCCCGGCACCGGTACGCCGACCGTGAACGAGCCGTTCGCGTCCGTCGGTCCGGTCGCCGTCGCCAGGACGCCGCCGCACGGCCCGGTGTAGGAGAGGGCATCGAGTTCGACATACACGGAGAGCGAGGCGAGCCCCTGCTTGCTCGTCTGGTTGAAGGCGTGGATCGTCGCCGTCAGCGTTTCGCCGGGGGCGACCGGCTTCGGCGAGGCGCTGAGATCGACCACGACGTACGTTCCCGCAATCTCCTCGAAGAGTGGAAGGGCGCGTGGAGTACCCCATCCCGTCGAGGTGTCCCACCCCGGCCCCGCCGGTCCGAGGCAGTTCCCGCCCTGGGTAATGTCGACCAGCCCGGCGTTCCCCGTCGGCACCTCGGCGGCCCCGACGGCGTAGAGGTGGGGCGTCACGAAGCCGAGCGAGCTTCCCCGGACCGCGTCCATCTCCGCGACCAGGCCCGCCCACATCGGCGTCGCGAAGCTCGTGCCCTCGCCGAACGTCGCGCGCCCGTTGAAGTAGAACTCGTTGTCCGAGGCCGGTCCCGCCACGTCCGGCTCGCCCCGCATCCCGCTCGCCCGGATCGGCGACGCCGCCGAACCCACGAGCTGCCAGGACGGGGCGGGGTAATCCGCCGAGAATCCGCCGCCCGAGAGATTCCAGGCCGGCTCCGACTCGAGACCGTCGACAACCCCGAGGGCGTTCTCCGAGAGAACCGGCGCGGTCCCCCCCACGGCGACGACCTGCGGGGAGCTCGCCGGGAACTGCGGGGCCACGTCGCCCTGGCACCCTTTGGTGGCGGTGCCACCGGTGTCCCCGCTCGCGGCGAGGATCGTCATCCCCTTCAGCGTCGCCTCGTGGAAGGCGGTCGAGAACGCGGCTTGGAACGCGGTGTCCGTGCCGTCGAGGGTGCCGAACGACATGGAGAGCACCTGGACACCGCTCACCGAGGAGACCGCCTCGTTGAGCGCGTCCTCCATCGACTGGTCGGTGGGCGAGTAGCCGTTCGAGGCGGGGCCGTCCGGCGCGTAGACCGCGTCCAGGGTCGCCCCCGGTGCCTCGCTGCCGGCCCACTCGAGGTCGAGGGTGAGCTCCTGCGGCCCCGTCGAGGGGTCGGCGAGCGCGGCCGCCGAGGGAGCCGGAGCGCCGTCGACGGGGAAGTACCGGAGTACCGGCGCGGGGAATTCGGACGGATAATCGGTCGCGTAGAACGAGGCGAGGTCGTTGGGGGCGTACCCGTCGCCCCAGAGCAGGAGGGCGATGCCCACCCCGGTCGCCCAGTGGGAGGAGCCGGAGTAGTTGTACAACCCATCCAGCCCATAGATCGTGTGGATTGCCGTCGGAGTGACGGTGGTGGTGGTACGTCCTTGGAGCGGTGAGGCGGCGGCCGAAAGCGGGAGCGATGGGTCGGGCAGGCTCGCGAACGGCAGCGTGAAGCGACCGAGGTCGGTCGTGAGTCCGCTGGCCGCCGCGACCTCGCCCGCATACGGGGCGGGGAGGGACGGGATTGAGCTCGCAAAGACGACCGGCCGCCCTTCGTAGACGCCGCTCCGTTCCGTGGTAGCGAACGCCGCCCCCATCCGGTCCGCCGGTCCGGTCAGGGTGAGGAACAGTCGGTCCGGCCACGCGTGAAGGACCGTCAGGCCGCGGTCGGTGAAGTACGACTCGAGCGCCGTGTACCGAGCGGGGGAGAGGCCGTAGTCGGCGGCGACCTCGGTCGTGGTCAACGCGGGAGTTCCGGGCCCGGGCGTCAGGTAGAACGACGGGCTGCTCGGCCAGAGCGTCACGACGGTGGTGAGGGTGCCCGTTGCCGGGCTGGCATCGAGGGTGGCGTCGGCCATGGCCGGATCGAACCCCAGCCTCGAGGCGGGGCTTCCGAGGAGGGCCGACGGGAGCTCGGAGGCGTCCGCGAGGGAGGGGCGCGCCGCGAGGTCCGGACCCGTGGGAGCGGCCGCTGCCGGGCCAAGGACGCCGCCGAAGGCGAGCGCGGCCGCGGCGAGTACGAGGCCCAGTTGACCGAGAGAACGGAGGCGCCGATCCATCGACGTCCTTCCGCTAAGTCGGGCCCGACCGCGATAAATCTGTCGCCGGGGGGGGCGCCTGCGAAACCGGCGAAGGGGCCTGCCCCGAGCCGCCGGACGCAGTGGGGTCGATCAACTTCGGATCGGCGTCGTATACCCGGCGGGGAGGTGGTACTTCTGGGCCCTCCCAAACGGGTCGGGGCGGGGTTCGGCGGTCTCGCCGCGCTTCGCGGCCAGGTAGGCGTCGATCGCTTCGGCGGCCTTGGTCGCGGTGCCCATCGCGTAGACGACGGACCGGCCGCCGGCGGCGAAAACGCCCGGCACGGCGGTCGCGAACCCGTCGTTCTTCCCCTCCGGCCAGCCCTGACTCGTCAGCTTGAGGTCGAGCGCCGTTCCGAACCCGGCAAGGTCGGCCTTCTGTCCGACGGCGACGATGACGGTGTCGCACGGGATCGTCTCCTCCGAACCGGGGATCGGGACCGGCGAGCGACGGCCACCGGCGTCCGGCGGGCCGAGCTCCATCGACTGGAACACGACCCCCTCGGCGTGGTCGGTCCCGACGATCGACACCGGTGCCTTCTGGAAGAGGAACTCGATGCCTTCGGTCATCGCGCCGTGGACCTCCTCAGGGTCGGCGGGCATCTCGGCCTGGCTCCGGCGGTAGACGAGCGTGACCTTGCCTCCGTGAGAGAGTCGGAGGGCGCTGCGGATGGAGTCCATCGCGACGTCGCCCCCGCCGATGACGACGATCTGGCGGCCCAACGTGACCGGTTCATTGCGGTTGACGCGCTTCAGCAGTTCGAGGGCCGGAAGGACGCCCGGGAGTCCCTCCCCGGGGACTCCGAGCGACCGGTGGGCGCTCGTACCCACCGAGAGGAACACGGCGAGGTAGCCGTCGGCGAGCAGCTGTTCGGGGGGGAACTCCGCCCCGATCCTCCGGTCCTTGACAAACGTCACATCGAGGTCTCGGAACCGGGCCCGGTCCTCCTCCACGTCGGCGTCGGTCATCCGGTAGGCGGGGATCGTCTGCATCAGGCCGCCGTACACCGGCTCCTGCTCGAACACGGTCACGGCGTAGCCGCGGAGGCCGAGCTCCCAGGCGGCCATGATCCCGGCGGGGCCCGCACCGACGACGGCGACCCGTTGGTGCTTCGGTTTCGAGGCGACGTAGGCGAGGTCGCCGTCGCCGAGTTCCATCGCGGCGCGCTTGAGGTGGCGGATGGCGATGGGGACGCCCTTCTTCTTGACGACGCAGGCGTCCTCGCAGTAGTGGTAGCAGACCTTGCAGAGGCAGCTCGCGAGCGGGTCCTCCTGGACCGTGATGCGCGCGGCGCCGTCGAAATCGCCGTCGGCGATGAAGCGGATGTACTCCCGGGCGTCCTGCGAGATCGGGCACGCCTCGACGCACCAGGGGCGCCGGCACTGGATGCACCGCTTCGCCTCGAGGATCGCCTCCTCCTTCGAGTAGGCGTGGAGCACCTCCTCGAAGTTCTGCGTCCGCTCCGCCACCGGCGCCTCATGGATCGGAACCCGGACCGGGTTCAGCTTCGGAGGGACCTTGGGAGGCGCTGGCGGAGCCGCGGTTGCGTCGGCCGGCATCGAACCCCGAGCGTCGTACCTCGTCGGCGCGATAAGACGGTTGTCGGAGAGTGCGCCGTTGTCGCACGTGGTCCGCGCGTGGGACGGAGCGCCCGAACTCCCCAAACATAAAGAGGGGTCCGCCCCCTCGAGCGACCGTCGACCGGGGCGAGCGCCGGGTCGGCGGGTACTCCATGGTCCTCGACTCGCTCGGGAAGTCGCTTCGGGGCGTCCTCCAGAAGATCGCCCGTGGGTCGGCGGTCGACGACGCGCTCCTCGCGGAGGTCTCGCGCGACATCCAGCGCGCCCTGCTGCAGTCCGACGTCAACGTCCAGCTCGCCCTCGACCTCACCCAGCGGGTCAAGCGGCGGGCGAAGGAGGAGAAGCCCCCCGCCGGCGCCTCCGTCCGCGACTTCCTCGTCCGGATCATTTACGAGGAGATCCGGAGCATTCTCGGCCCCGACCGCCCGTTCGAGGTCAAGCCGCGGAAGATCCTGATGGTCGGTCTCTTCGGCCAGGGGAAGACGACCACCACGGGCAAGCTCGCCCGCCACTTCCAGAAGAAGGGGGTCCGGGTCGGCCTCGTCGCCGCGGACGTCCATCGGCCGGCCGCCGTCGACCAGCTCGAGCAGCTGGCGAAGAAAGTCGGGTGCGAGTTCTACTCGAACCGGTCGGAAACGCGGGCGGAGGTGATCGTTCGGGAGGCCCTCGCCAAGTTCCCGGCCCACCTGGCGGTCATCGTCGACACGGCGGGACGCAGCGGCATCGACCCCGACCTGATCGCGGAGCTCGGCCGCATCCGCGAGGTCCTCCATCCGGACGAGACGCTCCTCGTCCTCGACGCCGCCATGGGCCAGTCGGCCGGACGCAGCGCCGAGGCGTTCCACAAGGCCGTCGGTCTCACCGGTGTCGTTCTCACGAAGATTGACGGGTCCGCGAAGGGCGGCGGCGCCCTCTCGGCGGTCGCCACGAGCGGGGCCCCGATCGTGTTCCTCGGCACCGGCGAGCACCTCGACGAGCTCGAGCGCTTCGAGCCCACCCGGTTCGTCTCGCGCCTCCTCGGGATGGGGGACATCCAGACCCTCCTCGAACGGTTCGAGGAGCTGACGGACAAGGAGGAGGCCGAGAAGGCGGCCCAGAACCTGATGACCGGGAAGTTCACGCTGCGCGACATGCGCGCGCAGCTCGACTCCCTCGGCCAGATGGGGCCGTTCTCGAAGTTGATGTCGCTCCTCCCGTCGTTCGGCGGGGCGAAGCTGAGCGACAACCAGCTCGAGGACACCCAGAAGCGGTTGCGCCGGTTCCGGTCGATCCTCGACTCCGTCAACGGCCCCGAGCTCGACGACTACCACCTCATCAAGGGCGACCGGATCCAGCGCATCGCCCGCGGGAGCGGGGTCAAGGTCCCGGAGGTCCGGGCCCTCCTGAAGTACGTCGAAACGACCCGCAAGGCGGCCCACGGGATCGCCTCGAACCGGAAGCTCCGGCGGCAGATCGAGCGCCAGTTCCACGGGGGAGGGCCGCCGGCGTAGTCCGGGGCGATGGTGTCCGTCAACGCCGCCGAAGCCGTCGCCGGCCTTGCCCTCGCGTTCTTCCTGCCGGGGTTCGGCCTTGCCCGGGCGACGTTTCCCGAGTGGCGCTTTCGGGGTCCGGTCGGAGCCATCCACCTCATCGAGACCGTCGCCCTCAGCCTGTTCGGGAGCGTGGCCATCACGATCGTGGTCGGATTCGGGCTCCTCAACTTGCCCGTGGGGTTCCAGGCGACCTGGTCGAACCCCCTCCTGTGGGAGATCCTCGCCGGGGTGTCCGTGGTCGCCTTGGTGATCGCCGTTCTCCGCGGCGCCTTTTCTCGCCTCCCACCCCCGGCCCCTGCCCAGAGGAGTGAGGAACCCGACGACCGGTCGTTCTCCACGATCCGGGAGCTGGAGCGTCTCAACGCCGAGGAGCGCCGACTTCGCCACCGGCTCCGGGTCCTCCCCAGCCAAGACCCGGAGCGGGCTCGAACGAACGCCGACCTCGAACGGGTGGTCGCGCAACGGGCCACCGTCGCGTCTCGGCGGGAGGCGGAACTCAATGTCTCCTAAGTCGCCGGGCGGCTACAAGATGGTCCTCGTCGTACGCGGCGAGCTTCGCCTGACGCCCGGAAAGGCGGCCGTTCAAGTGGCGCACGCGGCCGTCATGCTCGTCGAGGCGGCCCGAAAACGACAGGCGGTCGTCCTCGACGCCTGGTTCGCCGGCGGCCAGAAGAAGATCGCCGTCGTCGCATCGAACCTCGACGAGATGGAGACGCTCCTGCGGGTCGCCCGGGCCAAGGGCCTGACGACCGCGATGGTCGAGGACGCGGGGCTCACCGAGGTGCCCGCCGGGACCAAGACCGTGCTCGGGATCGGGCCGGGCCGCGCAGACGAGATCGATGCGATCACGGGCGACCTCGACCTGCTCTGAAGTCGGTCCACAGGACCGGGCACCCGCCTCCACTCCGAGAATCGGCTGCCTCCCGAAGCGCCCCTTGGATTCGGCCCGGGAGGGTGACGTCGACCGAAGTGGAATCCGATTGAGCAAGCGCTTATGGCGTAGATGCCGGCTCCTTCGAACCGGAGTGGACCGACCATGGCGTTCGTATCGTTCATCGATGACCTGGGATTTGTCGTTGCGCTGATCTTGGCCGGAGCCGCGGTCCTCGCCTGGACCTCGGTTCGAGGGTTCTTGGCCATCGTCCAGAACGAACCGGCCAAGCTCCGGAGGCTCCTGAAGAGCTCCGCCGTCCCCGTCGGAGTGATCGGCGCCATGGCCGGCGCGGTCGGCCTCGACATCGAGTTCACCTGGCCGTTCCTGCCCGGCGACGGACTCGGGGCGTACAACATTTTCTTCGGAGATGTGCTGATGCTGTTCGCGATGGTCGCGCTCGTCTATGCCGTCGTTGCGTTCCTGGGGCTCAAGCTCGAGTACGCGGGGTTCTTCGGCTTCGTTGCCGGAGTCACGACGGCGTGGTACGGGTACTGGGGCTACACGACCCTCGTCTCGCCGGACGTTCTGGGCCTGACGAAGGACCCCCTGGAGACGTTCCTCCTCTACGGCGCGTTTGCCGCTGCCGGCGTCTTCGCCCTTCCCGCGGCGCTGACCGTGGACTGGTTCCTGGACCATCCGGGCCCCACATGGACGCCCATCACCCTGAGTCTTCGGCCGGCCTCCGAGCGGACCGCGGAGCCGACGAAGGAGACTCGCTTCCGGCTGCCGGCGTACGTCTACCTGCTGACCATCTGGTTCCCCATCTTTGTCACGCTCGCGGCCATCGCGGCGTGGTTCTACATGGGTGGGATCCTGCCGGGTCACCTCGCCAGCCCGCCGTAAGAGGAGACCGTCGGACCCCAGCCTCCCCCGAGGGGCCCCCCGACCTTCTTCGTCTGTCAACCCCTTCCCCCACGCCCTCCCCCGGGACGACGAGAACGACCTCCGGCTCGACCCGAAGTAGACGCGGTGGGCCAGTTTGGGTTCCCTTGGTGCCCGCGATGTACCGGGGCAGCGGCTGACCACGGGAGTCGACCGCGTCGACCTGGCCCTCGTAAGGTGCCCGTAAGGTACCTATGTCGGGAGAGGCTCTCGAGGGGGTGGCGCAACCGCCGGGTGGCCCTCCCGCGGACGAAGACGGCGCTTGGATTGACCTCGCCCAACACGAGACCGGCTTCGCACGAGCGAACGGCCTCCAGCTCCACTACCTTCGCTGGGGCCGCTGGGACACCTCGGATCCCGTTCTCATCCTCATTCACGGCGCGACCGCGAACCCCCACTACTTTGACGATTTGGCTCCCTCGTTCACCGATCGGTTCCGGGTGCTCGCCTACGCGCGCCGGGGACACGGCTTATCGGACGCATCGGAACCGTACGACAGCGCCACGCTGAGCGACGATCTTTGCGGATTGATGGACGCCCTCGGCATTTCCAAGGCGCACCTGGCAGGGTGGTCGATGGGAGGCAACGAGGTCACGGCGATGGCGGGCGCCCATCCCGACCGAGTCGACCGTCTCGTCTACCTGGATGCCGCCTACGACTGGGCGGACCCGGCTTCGGTGGCCATGCTCGAATCCATGCCCCAGGGGCCGGAATGCCCGCTCTCCTCGCTGGCCGAGTTCGTCGCACACCAACGGGCCCTGATGTTTCCGGGCATCGCGGATTCTGGTCGCGTCGAGGCCTTCCTTCGGAATTTGGCGGTCGTTCAGGCCGATGGGAGCGTCCGGTCGGCGATGACCGACGCTGCGAACGAAGCGGTCTATCTTGCCCTCACGAGTAGTCGTCGGGATTACACGATGGTCTCCGCGCCTGCCTTGGCGATCTATGCGGCGAGCTTCTGGGGCCTCGAGCACGGCGACGGAGCTCTCCGTGCCCGGAACCGCGACTGGGAAACCACCTACGTGGCCCCTTTCCGGTTCGCCTCGACCGAGCGAATCCGACGGGAGCTGCGCGACGTCACGATTGTCGACCTGCCGGGGACCCACCCCGACCTGATCTTCCGCTGCCGAGACGAGGTGGTGGTGGCCATGCGAGAGTTTCTCCTCCAAGCCAACCGTCCCGAGGGAGCCGGATCGCGGCCGGAGGCTCCGTAGACCCGAGCGGTCGAGCCCAGAGGAAACGTGCCCGGGCTTCCCCCGATATTCTCTCGGCCCACGGAATCCTCGGGCGGCCCGACAATCTCGGAAAACCACCGAAATTCGATAAATCCATAAATACTGGGACCCGAATCGCACGCTCCGTCACCGTGTCAGGTGACAGACCGGGGTGCGGGTCCGATGCGGATGTGGATTTACATCATACGGAGGCTGCTGCTCCTCCTCCCGGTCATCATCGGGGTGATGACGATCACCTTCGTGCTCGTCAGCACGCTTTCCGTCGACACCAAGCTGAACGCCTACTACGGACCCTCGAAGTTCGGCTACGCCCCGACGGTCTCCTGCTCCCAGCTCGGCTTGCCGGGGACGAATTGCACCAACCCGGCCTACGCCCGGGGGGTGAAAGCGCTCGGCCTCGACCAACCGATTTACATTCAATGGCTCCAATACATGAAAAATAGTCTGACCCTCAATTGGGGGTCGACCGAGCACGGGAGCTACGCGAGCACGAACCTCATCGGCGGCTCGACGATCCCGGTCACGACCGTCCTGTCGTACTTCCTCCCCTACACCCTCGAACTGGCCGCCCTGTCGTTACTTTTGATTCTTGCCTTAGCGATCCCCCTCGGCAATTACTCGGCCGTCTACCGGAATCGGCCCCTCGACCAGGCCACCCGGGTGCTGTCGTTCTCGGGGTTCGCCTTACCGGGGTTCCTGCTCGCCATTTTGCTCCTGCTGGGGGCGACGGTGCTCGCCGGCCAGTTCGCCCAGGTCTGCAACGGGCAATCGACCCCATTCTTCGAGTTCTACGGATCCTGGCCCCCGTCCGGTTGCCTGCCGGGCGGCCAGTTACCGAGTTGGGTCGGTAGTTTCGGTCAAACGTCCCCCACGGGGTTCCCCACGGTCGACGCCATCATCCACCAGAACTGGTTCCTCGCCTGGGAGTCGGTCAAGCGCCAGATCCTCCCCGCGGTGACCATCGCCTACGGGTCCGTGGCGGGGATCCTCCGGTTCGTCCGGAACAGCATGCTCGAGGTCATGAATCTCGACTTCATCCGCACGGCGCGGTCGAAGGGCGTCCCCGAGTCGGTGGTCGTCAGCAAGCACGCGGGCCGCAACTCCCTCAACGTGACGATCACGGTCCTCGGACTCACCTTCGCGGGGTTCATCGGCGGGTTCGCGATCATCGAGCTCGTCTTCCACCTCCGAGGTATCGGACTCCTGCTCGCGTACTCGATTCTGCCGAGTCCCGATTTCGGGCTGATCTTCGGCACGACTTTGTTATTCACGATCATTGTAGTCGCCGCGAACATCATCGTCGACATCCTCTATGCCTACCTCGACCCCCGGGTCCGGTTGGGGTAACATGCCGTCGGCGAGCGCGAACTCCGATCCGACGCTCCCCAGTGGGAAGCCGACGGGCTCGACCGTCAGCGCCGCCCTACCCCCCAAGGGACGACGCCCGAACCCTCGGATCGCCCAACTGAAGCGGACGTGGTACTTCCTCAGCCGCAACAACCTCGCCCTCGTCGGCCTCGCCATCCTGATCTTCTTTGGGGTCGTCGCCGTCTCGTCGTTCGTAGCGGGGCCCCATGGGTTCCCCGACGACCACCTCGTCCTCTACTGCGGCTCATACGCGGGCCCCGGGACCCAGACCTACGTTCCGCTCAGCGGCTCCTGCAACCTGATTTGCACCTACCCCTCGAACGGTCCTCCGCCGTCGCCGAACTGCTACGCCGTCGACCAGTACAATCCGGGGAACGTCCCGCCGACCTTGAATTTGGCTCATTTCTCGGGTGGTCCGCTTCCGCTCGGCTCCCTGACGATCGTCTCGGACGGCAACCTGTTCTACTCGATCTACGACGGTTTCGTCGAGGGGGCGCAGTGGTCGCTGGCCATTTCCGTCTCGATCGTGGTCACCGGGGCCCTGATCGGGCTCTTGCTGGGCTCCATGGCCGGCTATCTCGGTGGGCTCGTCGATGAGCTCATCATGCGGGTCACGGACATCTTCCTCTCCATCCCCGCCCTGCTGCTCGTGCTGGTCACCTTGGCCGCCTTAGGGCCGTCGTTCTCCACCTTACCGCAACGGGTGGGCCTTCTCGTCGGGGCATTCATCATCGTCTGGTGGCCGAGCTACACCCGCATCGTCCGGGGGCAGGTCCTCGTCACGCGGGAGCAGAAGTACGTCGAGGCGTCCCGCGCGAGCGGCGCCCGGGCCCCCCGGATCGTGCTGAAGCACATCGTCCCGAACAGTCTCTACCCCGTGTTCGTCCAGCTTTCCCTCGATGTCGGCTCGATCCCCCTCCTGGTGGGAGGGATCGCCTTCCTCGGGTACCATATCTTCCCCACGCTCTACTTCCCCGAGTGGGGTCAGATGTCGGCGCTGGCGGTCGGGATCCTTCCGGGCGAGCTCACCGCCTGCCAGATCGCCTCGACGACCTCCCCCTGTGCCTTCCCCTGGTGGCAGCTCCTGTTCCCCGGGCTGATCGTCTTCCTGTTCGCAATCTCGGTCAACTTCCTGTCCGACGGACTCCGCGACGCGTTTGACCCCCGGTTGCGGAGGTGAGTGGGACGGCGGCCGCGACCCGACTACCGACCACTCCGCTCCCCGACGCCTCGTCCCGACCGACCCCGACGTCGGCCGCCACCACCGTCTCTCCGGGCAGCGTCGAGTCCGACTCGCCGGTGATCCTCGACGTCCACAACCTGCGAACCTACTTCTTCACCTACGACGGCGTCGTGAAGGCGCTCGACGGGGTGAGCTTCCAGATCCACCGGGGGGAGACCCTCGGCCTCGTCGGGGAGACAGGCTGCGGCAAGTCGGTCACGGCGTTCTCCATCACGAAACTCATCGCCGACCCCCCCGGCCGCATCATGGACGGCCAGATCCGGTTCAAGGGCGCGAACCTCCTCTTCGGCCTCGAGAAGGAAGCGCGGTTCAAGCCGATCGCCAAATCGAACCGGGTCAAGGTCAAGCGGCGGTACCGGAGGATCAAGCAGGGCCAGGAACGGATGACGGCCGTCCGCGGCGCCGGCATCTCGATGATCTTCCAGGAGCCGATGAGCGCCCTCAACCCGATCTTCTCCATCGCAGACCAGATCAGCGAGGCGCTGTTCCTGCACCGCGGCATCCAGATCATCGACCGGCTGCTGAAGGCGAAGTCGCGGGGCCCGGAGGTCGAGGCGGCGCTCCAGGCGGTCGTGACCGCGGCCCGGTCCGACAGCGGGGCGGCGCTGCGCGAGGCGTGCGACGCGTTCGGCCAGGTGACCGGCCTCCCGAGCTTCGGGACGCAGGCGTACTACCTGTTCCGACCCGCCCGCGCCGACCCTGAATCGAAGCTCCCGCAGATGCGGAAGGCCCTCAAGCGGATCGAGTTCTCCGGGCTGCAGCGCAACTACCTGAGCCAACGGCGGCGCCGCCTGCTCCTGGAGGCCGAGCTGAAGGCTTCGTACATGGAGGAGATGCGCACCTCCAAGATCGACCGGAACCACCGGCGCGTGATCCGGTCCCGTCGGCTGGCTCTGAACCTCTCCACCCTCTACCTGGGCCTCTGGGGGATCAAGCGGTACACGCGAAAGCCCCTCACCGACGAGATGTTCTGGGGCGTCGTCGGCCTGCTCGAAGGGGTCTCGATCGCAAACCCCGTTCAGGTCGCCCGGGGGTACCCGCACGAACTCTCGGGCGGGATGCTGCAGCGGGTGATGATCGCCATGGCGCTCTCGGCCGAGCCCGAGCTCTTGGTCGCCGACGAGCCGACCACGGCGCTCGACGTGACCATCCAGGCCCAGATCCTCGAATTGATGCGCGACCTGAAGGGCCGCGTCGGCACGGCGATCCTCCTGATCACCCACGACCTGGGGGTCATCGCCGAGGTCGCCGACCGCGTCTGCGTGATGTACGCGGGCAACGTGGTCGAGATCGCCCCCGTCGAAGAGCTGTTCCGTCGCCCCCTCCACCCGTACACCCAGGGGCTGCTCAGTTCCATCCCCCGGATGGATGAGCCGGACAAGAAGCTCGAGTCGATCCCGGGCTCCGTACCCAACCTCATTTATCCCCCCTCGGGCTGCCGGTTCCATCCCCGGTGCCCCCACGCGATGCCGGTGTGCAAGGAGAATCGACCTCCGATGACCGTCGAGGGTGGGGGCCACACCGTCGCCTGCTACCTGTACAACGGGCCGGCGTCCGGGGATTGAGGGCCGTACAGGGGAGTCGACGGACGAATGGACAACGGGCACCAGGCACCGGTACTGCTCTCGGTCCGCAACCTGCGGAAGTACTTCCCCATCCGCGGCGGGCTCTTCTCGAGCCACATCGGCGACGTGCGCGCCGTCGACGGGGTCAGCTTTGACGTCCACGAAGGGGAGACCGTCGGCCTCGTCGGCGAATCGGGCTGCGGCAAGACGACCGTCGGGCGGCTGATCCTCCGGCTGATCGAGCCGACGAGCGGGCAGACGTACTACCGCCCTCCGTCGAACGTCGCCGACCGGCTGGAGACCCTCTACCAGTCGCTCCCGGTCGATGGCGGGACCGAGAACCTCGCCCCCCGCGCCCAGGCGGCGCTCACGGAGCTCGACGGGATCGCGAAGCAGTACTCCCTCTACCGGATGTCGCCGAAGAAGATCCACCAGCTCCGCGGGAAGCTGCAGATCGTCTTCCAGGACCCGTTCTCCTCCCTCTCCCCCCGGATGCTGATCCGGGACGTCGTCAGCGAGCCGCTCGCCATCCACCACATGGGCACGCGCGCCCAGCGGTACAAGCGGGTCGCCGAGCTCCTCCAGTCGGTCGGCCTCAACCCCGAACACCTCTGGCGGTTTCCCCACGAGTTCTCCGGCGGCCAGCGCCAGCGGATCGGCATCGCGCGGGCGCTCGCCCTCCGCCCGGACTTCATCGTCCTCGACGAACCGACCAGCGCCCTGGACGTCTCCGTCCAGGCGCAGATCCTCAACATCCTGAAGCGCCTTCAGTCCGAGCAGCAGCTCGCCTACCTGTTCATCTCCCACCACCTCTCCGTCGTCCGGGCGATGTCGCACCGCGTCGTCGTGATGTACCTCGGCAAGGTCGTGGAGCGCGCCCCGACCGAGGACCTGTTCTCCCGGCCGATGCATCCCTACACCCAGGCGCTCCTCGCCGCCATCCCGATCCCCGACCCGAAGGTCAAGCGGGAGCGGATCGTCCTGAAGGGGGACGTCCCGAGCCCCGCGGCCCCCCCTCCCGGCTGCCATTTCCACACACGGTGCCCCGCGGTGATGCCGATCTGCTCGAAGGTCGAGCCCCCGCTCATCCGGATCCGCGGCGACCACTGGGTCGCTTGCCACCTGTATCCCAACCCGGCCGAGGGGTCGGGGAGCGTCGCCGGTTCCCTCGCCGAACGGCTCCCGTCCTCCGCTCCCGAGTCCGTGACCCCCACGACCGCCGGCTGAGCGGCCGACCGCACGATGGCCGCCCCGGAGCCCGAGGAAGCGCCCGGCCCGCGTCTCCGGCCGACCAAGGCCGAGCGGGAGGCGGCGGTGGCGCACCCGGGGCTGCCCTGGCGGGAGTGGTTCTACTTCTCCTTCCTGAAGGTCTGGATTGGCCTCGGCTTCCTGATCCTCGACGCCCTGATCGCCGCCGAGTTCGCCGAGCTCCGGAACCTTCTCGGCCTCGTGCTCGGCCTCGTGGTGGCGGTCTACCTCGAATTCCTCGCCTACCGGCTCCTCTGGACCCGTCCGGGCCCGGAGGAGGAGCGGTCGACCCCCTACCAGCCGACCTGGTACCGCCCGGTCCGGTTCGGGCGCTGGACCCCCGAAGCGTGGCACCCAGAGCAGTACCGGCGACACCTCCCGTCGACGACGGGTGGGCCCGACCCCCACGAGTTCCTCTAGGCGGTCGAGTGGACCCAAGGGGCCACCCGATGAGGCTCGTGTGGGCCGAGATCGCTTTCCCGAGGGAGAGTGCCCGGGTCGCGGTGCGTCAACCACGGGGCGCTACGGCATCGGTCCCGAGCCGGCCCACGACTCCAACTCTCAAGGAACCAACCGTTCGGCTCGCTCCTGAGTCCTGAAAAGAGAGGGGGGAAAGGGTTGGTCGGCGGCCCCGGAGGGGCCGCCGAACTCGGGAATCGCTCGCTTAGGCCGGCGCGCCGTTCATTCCCTGGAACGTGTACCAGGTCTGGTCTCCACCGCCGCCGATGACGATGTTCGAGTTGGCCGTCGCGCCGTTGATCCACGGCGCGTAGGTCAGCACCACGTTCGCCTGTCCCCAGTAGGTGTACAGGGCCAGCGCGTTCGCGATGTGCTCGATCATGTTGTACAGCAGGATCCGCCCGGGTCCCGCGGGGGTCGACGCCGCGATGTGGATGGCGAGCGCCATCGCACCGTACGCCGCTCCCTGGCAGTCGCTCGCAATGGCGCCCGGCGTCTGGGCCATGTTGGACCAGTAGCCGTAGTCTTGCCAGGACTGGCAGGCGGAGTTGTTGTACGTCGGGTTGCTGCCGTAGGCCGGCGCTCCCTCGAGCTGCTCGCTGAGCGCATCGGCGTGGGTGTACGACCCATCCGGCTGGTACAACGGAACCATGTAGTCCGTCGGGTCCGGATAGTCGGGCGCCCAGCCGAGCTCGTAGAACGGCATCGGGTTCTGCCCCGGTCCGTTGTAGAGCGAGTTCAGCACCAGGTCGGTGAAGTCGATGTCCAGCACGTTCATCTTGATCTTCCCGCCGGACAGCAGGTTGACCTCGGCCGCCCACAGCGCGAGGCGCTGGTCGACGTCCGGGGCACCGGTCTCACCGAAGAACGGCACCTGGCACGGGTTCGACGTGGTGCAGCTCGCGAGCTCCGGGTCGTAGTACGGGCTCGAGGGCGTGCTCACGTTGTTCTCGAGGTTGTTCCACCACCAGGACGCCGAGCCGGGCGTGTTGGATCCCTGCACCGGGTCGGTGCTCGGGAAGCTCACGTTCGTCGGGTAGTACTGACCCATGAACTGCGGAATCGCGCCTCCGTAGTTGAAGTCGTACTGGATCCCGTCCTTGGTCCCGATGGTATTCTCCGTCGTCGTGTAGGGATACGCGTTGACGAAGAAGTTCCGGACGCCCTCGTTCGCGAAGAAGTCCTGCGGCACGGTGATCGGGTTCGAGGTGTACTTCTGCGCGCCCGCCAGGTTAAAGTCCAGCGTGAACGGGAAGAAGTAGATGCTCAGCGACGGGAACGTCGTGGCACCGATCTTCCCCTGCTGGATCAGCTGGAGCAAGAGCGCGGCATCCGTGGCGGGGATGCTGGCCAAGTCCGCCGAACCGGAGGCGTAGGCCTCCTCACCGGGCAGCTGGGTCTGTTCCCAGTCGACGCTCACCGTCTTCGCGTAGCCCCCCGCCGCCGGCTCGCAGCCGGTCCAGGTGCACGAGGGGTTCTGCACGTAGTCGGGGTTCGCCTTGAGCAGGTAGCTCTGGCCGATCGTCAGGTCCGCCATGTAGTAGGGGCCGCTGCCGGCCATGACCCACTGGGTGTTGCCCCAGAAGTGTCCGGACACCGCGGTCCCGGATCCGACGGCCTGCCACTGGTCCCAGAAGGTGGGCGACATGTTCTGGGGGCTGATCGCCTGCTGGAACGCGGGGGACGAACTCGAGGTCGCCCCGCCGGGGAGCGTGCACGGGTGGTCTCCCTGGTCGGCCATGTAGCCGCTCGGGTTGGCCGCCGTGCCGTTGTAGGTCCAGCCCGGGATGCCAGAGTCCTGCGGCGCCGCGCTGAACCAGCCGCACGGAACGATCGCCGAGCCGAGGGCATCGGAGATCAGTTCCAGGAAGTACGGCCAGTCGACGCCGTTCGCGTCCGCGTGGAACGTCACGCAGCCGTGGTAGAGCGCCGACGTCATCGCGAGCGCGGGGCACGAGCCGGTCTCGTTGACCGACATCGAGTTGAACACGCTCATCGGGGTATTGTTGAGCGTGTAGTGCACGCCGCCGTCCCATGTTGGGTTCCCCGTCGACAGGAGCGACTGCGCGACGATCCAGCCGTTGTTCGCTCCGAACGCCGGTTGGGTCGCGAAGCTCAGCGTCCGCGCGAGGCTGAACACGACGTCCGTGGGGTAGACGCCCCAGTGGTTCCCGTTCGACGAGTCGTAGAACTGGGACGCCGAGTTCAGGACGAACGTGTAGTCAGTGCCGCTCGTGAGGTTCGAGTTGAACAGGGCCGTGCACTGGGGGCTGCCCGGGACGCACGCCGCGAGCACCGGGACGAAGTTCGAGTACGCCGGGCCGGAGTCGCTCCCGTTGTACTGGATCAGCGTCTGGTAGACGTTGATGATCGGCTCGTAGCCGACCGTCTCGTAGTCGATCGCGGGGTCCTCCGAGGTCGACCCGCCCGGAGCGAGTTCGTAGATGTCGAGGCTGCCCGGGTGCGAGCTGGTCGCGACGGACGCACCGCCGCCGATTGCCGCGTGGACGCCCGTCGGGGCCACGAACACGGTCCAGGTGTAGTTCTGGTACGCCGTGGTGGTGCCGGAGACCGCCTCACCGACGAAGACGGCCGTGTAAATCCCGGGGTTCTGCCACGCGACCGTCGCGGTCGCCGTCGTGGTAGTGCTGGAGGCGCCGCTCAACTGGACGCCCGTGCTCGCCGTGATCGTCGGGCTCGCCGGGACGAACAGGGGGTTCGTGGGGGCCGAGCTGTACGACCCGCTGATCGTCACCTGGCCGGAGGCGGCCAGGACGGCGGTCGCGGCGGTCGTCGCGGTCGAGTTGGACACGACCGCGCCCGACACCGTTGGGGCCGTGCCCGAGTGGGAGGAGGTGTAGGACGGAGCGACGGTGATCGCCGCGAGAGACTCGTAGTTGTCGTGAGTCACTCCGCCGACGTTCGCCGTCACCGACGCGATGTAGGATCCCGGCGCACTGTACGTGTGCGAGACCGTCGGAACGTTCGAGGACATGTTGGTGCCATCCCCGAAGTTGAAGACGTATTGCGAGGAAGTTTCGCCTTTGGTAAAAGAAGCTGTGAAGGGGACATTCGTTCCGGCTTGGGCCGTCTTGAACGGCACAAGCAGGGTCATGTCATGCCCTTGCAGCAAATTCACGCAAATGTAGCTCGAGGCCGGTTCGCAGGTTCGCGAGCTCGCCGTCTGTGGCTTGACCGCGTTAAACGCCGCAAAACTCGTCGCGGCGACCAGCGCGATGACGACGATCATGATGATCGCTGCCGTCGGCGTGGATAGACCACGGTTGCCTTGCCAGCGCCCGTCCATTACTGGAGACGCATTCTCCGCTCCCATTCGTTTCACCCAAAGTTCGGCCGCAGCCGAGACTTGCTCGGCAACCTCCTAGGTCGTATATATACCCCAACGGAGTGGCCCGGACGTGCCGGCGGGGGCCCGTCGGCTGACGTTGGCCCCCTCGCTGCTGAGCGCCGATTTCGCCGACCTTTCGGGGGCGATCCGGGCCGCCGAGGCAGGGGGCGCCGATGCCCTCCATCTCGACGTGATGGACGGCCATTTCGTGCCCAACATCAGCTTCGGTCCGGCCCTCGTCCGGGCCGTCCGGGCGCGGACATCCCTGCCGCTCGACGTGCACCTGATGATCGAGCGACCGGCCCAGTACGCCGACGCCTTCGCCAAAGCGGGCGGAACGACGCTCGTCTTCCACGTTGAAGCCTCCGACGCGCCGGCCGAGGCCGTCCGGGCGATCCTTGCCACGGGAGCGAAGGTCGGGGCGGCCCTCCGTCCGGACACGAATTTCGAGCATGTGGTCTCGCTTCTCAGCAAACTGGACCAGGTGCTCGTGATGAGCGTCCACCCTGGATTCTCGGGCCAGAAGTTCCTCCCCGACGTCCTGCCGAAGGTCTCGGCGGCGCGCGCCGCGCTCGACGCCATCGGGTCGACCGCCGACCTGTCGGTCGATGGAGGGATCACGGTCGAGACGATCGGGCTCGCCGCCGAGTGCGGGGCGACGTTCTTCGTCTGCGGCAACTCGGTGTTCAATTCCGCGCCGGTTTCGGACAACCTCAAGAACCTGCGGCGCGCGGTGGACGAGGGGGCCCGCCGTGCGGTACGCTGAGCTCGTCCGGGCGTACGAACGACTCGAGGCGACGACCAAGCGCCTCGAGATGCGCGCCATCCTGTCGGAGCTGTTCCTCTCGGTCCCCCACTCCGAACTCGCCTCGGTGGTCTACCTCTCGCAGGGTCAGCTCCGGCCCGAGTACGAGGGCGTGGAGCTGGGAGTGGCCACCTCCCTGGGGACCCGCGCCGTGGCGGAGGCGACCGGGGCGGAGGTCGCGGCCGTCGCCGAGCGGCTGAAGGCCGTCGGCGACCTCGGCGACGTGGCCGCCGAGCGCCTCGCCGAACGAGGCAACACCGGCGAGGACCACCCGCTCGATGTCTCGGAGGCGTACCTCCGGCTTCTCGAGGTGGCCCGGACCTCGGGCGAAGGCTCGCAGGACGCCAAAATCGGCATCCTGCGCGACCTCCTCGGCCGCGCGTCCCCGGTGGAGGGGAAGTACGTCGTCCGGTTCGTGATGGGAACCCTTCGGCTCGGCGTCCGCGAGGCGACGATGCTCGACGCCTTCGCCGCCGCCTGGGGCGGGGGAACGAAGGAGTCGCGCCTCGCGATCGAGGCCGCGTTCAACGTTTCGAGCGACCTTGGGGTCGTGGCAACGACGCTCGCCGATGGGGGCGTCGCGGCGCTGTCGGGGATCGCCCTCACCGTCGGACGCCCCGTACGACCGATGCTCGCCGAGCGCGCCAAGGACCTTTCGGAGGTCCTCCAGCGGATGGACGGCACGGCGGCGCTCGAGTACAAGTACGACGGACTTCGCGTCCAGGCCCATCTCGCCCCGGACGGCACCGTCCGACTGTTCTCCCGTCGTCTCGAAGAGATCAGCGCCCAATTCCCCGAGCTCCTCGCCGACCTCCCGAAGGCGCTCGGCGCCGGCCCCGCGATCGTCGAAGGGGAGTGCGTCTCGGTCGACGCCGACACCGACGAGATCCGGCCGTTCCAGGAGATCTCGCGGCGTCGCGGGCGGAAGTACGACCTCGAACGGATGCAGGAGGAGATCCGGGTCGCGATGTTCCTGTTCGACGTCCTGCTGGACAAGGACGGCACGACGATCGAACTTCCCTTCCCGGAGCGTCGGCGACGGCTCGAAGCCCTCGTCCAGGGCTCCCCCCGGATCCGGCTGGCCACCCAACGGATCGTCCACGACGTGGAGGCGGCGCAAGCGTTCTTCGACGAATCGATCGCCGACGGTTGCGAGGGCGTCATGGCGAAGTCCCTCGCCCCGGAGAGTGCCTACCGCGCCGGGGCGCGCGGATTCTGGTGGATCAAGTACAAGCGGGAGTACACGCAGGGCCTCGCCGATTCGATCGACGGTGTCGTCGTCGGAGCGTTCCACGGCCGAGGGCGCCGCGCCGGGATGTACGGCGCGCTGCTCCTCGCCTCGTACAACCCCGAGAAGGGCGTCTACGAATCGTTCTGCAAGGTCGGCACGGGGTTCGACGACGCGGCGCTCCAGGCGCTGCCCGCGAAGCTCGCCCCGTTCGCGGTCGCCGAGCGCCCCGCGGGGATCGACACCGGGATGGAGCCGGACCAATGGTTCACGCCGGGCGTCGTCCTCGAGGTGCGCGGGGCCGAGCTGTCGCTCAGCCCGACCCACCGCGCCGGGGTCGGCCTGGTCCGGCCGGGCGCCGGCTTCGCCTTGCGGTTCCCCCGATTCACGGGTCGTTGGCGCGAGGACAAGGGACCCGAGGACGCAACGACGGCGGCGGAACTACTCCGCCTGTACCGCACGCAGGTTCGTCGGGAGGCGACGGAGGGCGACGACGCGCCCGGCGACGAACCGGCGGTGCCAATCGGCAGAAAGGACTAAAAGGGGTAGCCGCCGTCGGACGCTTCGAGAGGCCGTACTCATGCTGGTCGAGATGACGGAGCTCCTCGGGCGGCAGGTCTACACCGCTGAGGGTCGGCTCCTGGGCGAGGTCGAGAACGTGGTCGTCGACGTCGAAGGCGCCAAGATTGACGGACTGTACGTCGACGAGACGAACCCGCTGTTAGTCGACGAGTCGAAGCCCGTCAACGTACCGTACCGGTGGGTGTCGGCCGTGAACGACGTCGTGCTCCTCAAGTTCTTCCCGAAGCGCGTTTCGCTGAAGCGCGCCCCGGCGAAGGTGCCCGGAAGGGAACCCGCGACGCCGATCCCCGCCCGCTGACGGCGCGGGGATAGCCAAGCCCGGAAACGGCG
>JAKIVS010000008.1 GCA_022750435.1 Thermoplasmata archaeon
CCTACGAGACCAGGACCTCAACCTGGCGCCTTTGACCAAGCTGGGCCACCCCTGCGCGACCGCGGCCGCGGATGGCTCCTCGCGCATAACCTTTGCTCGGAGGCCGGCGGGTCGGCTGGTTCCCCCACCGAACGAATGGGTTCGGCGCGAGAAAAAGGCTTGTACGGCCGCCCGCATCGGCCGCCGATGCCCGAACCGGTTCGCGCGGAGCCCATCGGCGACCGGGCGACCGTCTACATCGGTCCGAAACCGGTGATGAGCTACGTCTTCCAGGTCGTCGCCGAATTGAACTCCGGCGCCGGCCCGGTCGTCGTCAAGGCCCGGGGGAATGCGATCGCGAAGGCGGTCGACGTCGCCGAGGTCGTGCGACGGCGGTTCCTGACCGGGCAGGTCGACGTCGGGCCGGTGACGATCGACACCGAGCGGCTCGTGAACCGCGACGGCCGGGAAGCGAACGTCTCGTCGATCGCGATCCGCCTCACGCGGACCGGGGAGTTGCCGCCGCGGCCGCCCCCGGTGGCACCCCCGCCACCGGGCGGTCGTTCAGCACCCAAGTCCCCGCCAGCAGGTCCCCGAGCCGCTGGTTCTCCGAGCTGAACGACATCCCGAAGGCGCCGGCCGCCGTCGGGATGCCGACGCCGAGGGTCAGCAGCAGCAGGATCGCGAACACCACGGTCACCTCCGGGAGGAGGGAGGCGGCGGTTCGGAGGCCGAGTCCCCCGAACCCGCGCAGAAGGAGAACGACGCTCTCCGCTCCTACGACCCCCGCCACGGTGAGCGGGATCAGCTTGGGGGTGTTCCGGAGCAGCGCGGGGATGGCGGCCGGACGGCGGAGCGATCGGTCGGTGACGGCGAGGTGGAACAGTCGCTTGCCGAACGTCGTGCCGTACCAGTGCTCGGCGAGGACGAAGTAGCCGAACCCCCACGCCGCGTAGCCGATGGCGGCGGCGTTCAACGGGACGCCGGTGAGCACGGTGGTGACCGGGCCGCCGGTCAGGAGGACGATGGAGACCCAGACGACGGTCGCGGGCACGGCGATCAGGAGGAAATCGGCGAGCCCGGCAAAGAATCGTCGTCCCGGAGTGGCGAATCGGCTTCGGGACATGTCCCGGGCCAGGCGGACGAGCCATCGCGCCGTCCACCACGCGCGCGCCGCGTCCCGGGGTCGGCGCTCCTTCGAGACGACCAGCGCGCGCAGGTTCCGGTGGTCCATGTCGACCCAGGGTGGGACGGGGAGCCCGCTCCAGGGGCTCCCGGTCGGCTCGGGGGGAGCGTCCAGCAGCCGGCGGGTTCGGTCGAGGGCGGCGTCCGCCGCCGCCCCGGCCATCCGGACGGCCCCCGCCGAATCGCCGTCGAGGGAAAGTTGGACCGAGCTCCGCAGGAGCGATTCGGGGGTCGCGGGGGGAGGGGAGGCGGTCGAGGCGGAGCGGGGCAGCCGCCGGTGCACGAGCCAATCGAACGCCCACGCTCCGACGACGGCCATCAGGCCGGAGAGATAGAGGAGGTCGAGCGGGCCGGCGCCCCCGATGACGTAGATGGCCGGAGTTCCGTTGCCATACAGGGGCGGCTGACGGAGGACGTCGGCTCCGATCAGGACCCCGATGGTCGCGGTCGCGTAGGCGAGGGGGAGCGAGGACATCGGCGGGAGCTTGAGCTGCTCGACGATGGCGACGGCGAGGATACCCACACCTAGCGGGGTGAGCAGGTAGTACGGGAACGCCGAGACGATCCCCAGGCCCGGGAGCGATTCGGTGGCGAGGAACGTCACGGCGATCCCGCCCGAGACGAGTCCGACGGCTCCCGTCATCACCCAGTCCGAAATCCCGGGCACGGGAGTACGGCCCCGGAGGAGGAGGACCGCGGTGACCGTCATCGCGCCGGCGATGGTCACGATGGCGATCGTGGCGTAGGGGTCGGGAAGGAAGATCGCCGCGAGCAGAGCGACCGCGGTCTCGCCAACGACCAGGGCCAGGAAACGCCCCTGGGCCGGGAGATCCCCGGGGCTCAGGCGACGAAGGAACAGACCCGAGAGGACGAGCGGGATGACCCCGCCCCCCACGCTGATGGCGAGGATGTCGTGACGGATCGGTACGAACGGGAGGTCGCCGAGGTAGCCGAGACTTCCCCCGACAACGAGCAGCCAGAACGTCCGTCGTCCGAACCCGGCCTCGCGCGCTCGCTCGGGATCGCTCCAGGCGAACAGGTAGAGGAACAGCCACAGGAGCGGGAGCTCGGCGAGGAAGGCGATCGTCTGGACGACGTTCGACCCGACCAGCCAGCCATCGACCACGGAGCGTCCCGAGGCGCCGCGGGGGCGCCGACGTGGGGTCCGGAGAGCCGGGGGCGGTTATATCCCGCCCCGGGGCGCGCGGTTGCCGCGCCGCAAACGATTATGCGCCGACCTCACTCGACGGTCCGATGGCATCGACGCGCACCGAAACGGACTCCCTCGGCCCGCGCGAGGTGCCGGCCGACGCGTACTACGGGATCCAGACCCTGCGGGCGGTCGAGAATTTCCCGGTCAGCGGACTGATTGGCTCGCCCCACCTCCGCCGCGCCTACGCGTTGGTCAAGCTCTCCTGCGCCCGGGCCAACGTCGGTCTCGGTGCCCTCGACGCCCGACGTGGGAAGGCGATCGAGCAGGCGGCCGAAGAGCTCGCGGCCGGCCGGTTCGCGGACCAGTTCGTCGTCGATGTCTTCCAAGCAGGGGCCGGGACCTCCTACCACATGAACGTCAACGAGGTGCTCGCGAACCGGGCGCTCGAGATCCTCGGCGAGCCTAGGGGTCACTACGAGTCGGTGAGCCCGAACGACCACGTCAACCTCGGGCAGTCGACGAACGACACCTTCCCCACGTCCGCGCAGGTGGCCACGCTGTTGGCGCTCCGCGAACTCGTTCCGGCCGTCCGCATCCTTGCGGACAGCTTCCGGGCGAAGGGCCGGGAGTTCGCGGCGAACCCGAAGGCCGGCCGCACCCACCTGAAGGACGCGATGCCGGTCAGCCTCGGCGCGGAGTTCTCGGCCTACGCCACGGCCCTCGAGCATCTCCTCGAGCTCCTTCCCCCCGTCGAGCACGGCCTCGGCGAGGTTCCGCTGGGCGGCAGCGCGGTCGGAAGCGGGATCAACACGATTTCCGGGTTCCGCTCGAAGTCCGTCCAAGAGCTCGCCGGGCTGAGCGGCCTCCCCATCACCGTCGCTCGGGACCCGTTCGAGGCGATGCAGAGCCGCTGGCCGCTGGGCGCGGCGTCGGCCTGGCTGCGGAGCCTCGCGCAGGAGCTCGTCCGCATCGCAAACGACCTCCGGCTCCTCTCAAGCGGACCGGCAACCGGGTTCGACGAGATCCGCCTTCCGGAGATCCAGCCCGGCTCCTCGATCATGCCGGGGAAGGTCAACCCATCGGCGGCCGAGTGCCTCGACCAGGTGGCGTTCCACGTGATCGGGGCGGACCTCGCGACCTCCCTCGCCATCCAGGCGGGCCAGCTCGAGATCAACGTCATGATGCCGCTCGCCGCCTACGAGGTCCTGTTCTCCGCCCAGATCCTCACGAACTACCTCCCCGTCTTCGCCCGGACCTGCGTGGACGGCATCCAATCGAACGCGCCGGCGATGGAGCGCTACCTCCTCGAGTCGACGGCGCTCGCCACGATCCTCACTCCGCGCTTCGGCTATCCGAAGGTCGCGGAGCTGATCCACGAATCGGCCCGCACCGGGACCCCAGTCCGGACGCTCCTGGTCGAGCGGGGCCTCCTTCGCCCGGACGAGGTCGAGAGCCTCCTCGGGAAGGCCGCGCTGCTCGCCCTGACGAAACCGGTCCCGTGAGCGGCCCGTTCGACCGGCCTCCGGCGAGAAATTAAGAGCCACGTCCTCGTCGGGAGCTATCGATGCCGTCGATCGAGGAAGTGGCGGCGTCGCTCGGGAACGACACCTCCCAGGAGTACCGGCGCGCAGTCGAGGTCCTCGGGAAGGTCGGACTTACGGTCTACGAGGCGCGGGCGTACATCGCGCTCGTCGCGCGCGGTGTGGGGGACGCCTCCACGCTCGCCCAGACGGCGCGCATCCCGCGCACTTCCGCCTACAAGGTGCTCGAGTCGCTCGCCGAGAAGGGGTACGCCGTCCCCGGCGGGGGGAAGCCGATCCTGTTCCGGCCGAAACCTCCCCTCGAGGTCGCCGAGTCGCTGAAAGGGTCGATCGCGGAGGTGTTCGACAAGCTCGAAGCGCTGCACCGGGCCGTCGCCGAGCACGGCGAACCGCAGCTGGTCTACCTGCTCTCGGGACGCGAGCGCGTCGTCGGGAAGATCGCGGAGCTGCTCGACCAGTCGACGAAGACGTTCATCCTGACGACGCCCCAGGTCGCCGACCTGCGCGACGACCTCGGCAAGAAGGTCCTCTCCGCGCTGAAGCGCGGGGTGCTCGTGACCTACGTCACCGCGGCCCTCCAGAAGGTCCCCGAGGGCGTGCAGTACGTTCCGCGGGGCAACCTGATCGCAACCGAAGTACTCGCCGACGGGCAGCACGCCCTCCTGGCGGCCCCCGGTCTCGACGCGTGCGGCTTTACCGACAACCCGATCCTGACGGCGCACCTGAAGCAGTTCCTCGAAGTGATCCTGACCCCCGGCATCGAGCCGTCCTCGTAGGCGTCGGTCCCTGCACCGATGGTCCGGGCGAAGGGGCCACCGGCCGAGCGGGTTCGCGCCCTCGTCCGGAAATCCTCGGGTGACGCGGTCGCGGACGCGTTGCCCGTCGGCTTCCAGCGGGTCGGCCGCGTCCTGCTCCTCCGTCTTCCGGTTTCGCTCCGCCCCCACTACCGGGCGATCGGCGCCGCGTGGCGCACCGTTCCGGGAGTGGAGACGGTGCTCGCACACCGGGGGCCGATCCGGGGGGACCGGCGGATCCCCGACGTCGAGGTGATCGCGGGTTCGGGCACCGAGACCGAGGTCCTCGAGCACGGGATCCGGTACCGGTTCGACGCCGCCCGCGTGCTGTTCAGCCGGGGCAACGAGATCGAGCGCGCCCGGGCCGGCGAGGTGACCCGCCCCGGCGAAACCGTCGTGGACCTGTTCGCCGGGATCGGCTACTTCGTGCTCCCGGCGCTGAAGGTCGGCGGGGCGGCCCACGCCTACGCCGTGGAGGAGAACCCAACGTCGTACCGGTACCTCCTCGAGAATCTCCGGCGGAACGGCGTCGCGGACCGGGCGACCGTGCTTCTCGGGGACAACCGGACCGTCGAGCTTCCCGTGCGCGGAGCCGACCGGGCGTTCCTCGGCTTCCTGCCCTCCGCGGTCCCGTGGATCCCCGTCGCTCTTCCGCTGGTCCGGGACGGCGCCACGCTCCATGTCCATCTCGTCGTCGATGCGCGAGGGGACGTCGGACACGGGGTCGCGGAGGTTTCTCACGCGGTCGTGGTCGCGGGGGGCCATCTGGTGGGCGCCTCGGGTCGGTTCGTGAAGGCGTACGGACCCGGCCGTTCCCACGTCGTCGTCGACGCGGTGGTCACGCCGCCCGGGGCGTGACGGCGCTCGCCCGAAGACGGTCCACGGCCTTCGGGAACGCCGCCGCGAACCGCGCCACGTCGCTCGGCGGGTTCGAGAACGAGGCGCGGACGAACCGGCCGCCGAACTTCGGGGAGAGGTAGTTCCCCGCGCGGACGAACACGCCGTCGTCGCGGAGCAGCGTCTCCTGCAGGCGTTCCGGGGCGATGCCGGTGGCGGAGATGTCGATGGCGAACATGTTCGCCTGGGACGGGTAGACGGGGAGGAACGTCCCGGGGGTGCTCTCGACGGCGCTGCGGATGGTCGCCTGGTTCGCGCGGGTGGTGGTTCGGACGGAGTCGATCCACCCCGGCTTTGACGTGAGGTCGGCGACGGCGGCGACCTGCGCGAGGATGTTCACGCCGAGGTCGTTCGTGTTGTACTTGCCGACGGTCTTCGCCACGTCGGGGCGGGCCGCGAGGCCGCCGATGCGGAGGCCCGCGAGTCCGCAGTTCTTCGAGACCGACCAGACGGTGAGCGTCTGCTCGGGGTGGAACGGGTAGGCGAGGGTGTGCCGGTCGGCGAAGTCCCGGTACGTGATGTCGTTCAGGAGCCAGAGGTGGTGGTCCTTCGCGATCTCCGCGATCGCACGAACCTCCTCGGGGGGGTACCCGGAACCGAGCGGGTTCAACGGGTCGATCAGGAGGATCATCTTCGTCTTCGGGGTGATGGCGGCCTGGATCCGGTCGGCCGTGAGGCGGTAGGGAGGCGCGTAGATGTCGAGGGGCACGGGGCGCGCCCCGGAGAGCTCGATGAACTTGTGGATGATCAGGTAGCTCGGGTCGCTCGCGAGGACTTCGTCCCCGGGCCCGAGGAGGGCGCGGGCCAGCATGTACAGCGCCTCGGTGCCGCCCGCGCTGACGAGGCAGCCCATATCGGCCGGGAGGCCCAGGTCGGCCAGGACGAGGGACTTCAGTTCCGGCAGACCGGACCCGATGGGGTACCCCTCGTACCGGCGCTCCTCGAGGGCGAGACGGATCGCCGCCGTGGCCGGTTCCGGCGGGACGAGATGGTTGGTGTTCTGGCACATCCAGACGATCTCGCGTCGGTTCGCGTGGGCGTACGCGAACGGGTCGAAGCCGTCGCTCGTCATGGGCATCCGAGGACCCGGACGGTCAGTTTAACCCCTGCGCCTCCGATCGAGGCCCGCGTTCTTCGGAAAGTCCGGCCCTCGGCGACGGGTCCCGATTCCGCTCCCCGATCGGCCGGCCCAAGGTTCATATGGGGCGGGGAACGTCGTTCAATTCCCAGGGGATGAAGCTCCCCTTCGACCGCCCGGCGCGGGCTGATAGCTTCTACTTCGCCGAACCGCGCCACCCCAGAAGGGCGGACCGATGGTCGAATGGGCGCTGCTGACGATCCTCCTGGGACTCGCCGTTCTCGCCTCCTTCGTTTCTCTCCGCCTCGGAGTCTCGGTCGCCATCGTGGAGATCCTGCTCGGGGTCGTCGCCGGGAATTACCTCGGTGTCTCCAGCGCCGGGCAGGATTGGCTTCCCTTCGTCGCGGGCATCGGGAGCGTGATGCTGACGTTCCTCGCCGGGGCGGAGATCGACCCGGTCGCCATGCGCGCGACCTGGAAGGAGTCCCTCAGCATCGGGGTCGTCTCGTTCCTCGCTCCGTTCCTCGCGGCGTGGTGGTTCACCTACCTGGTGCTGGCGTGGAGCTGGCAGGCGTCCCTCCTCGCGGGGGTCGCGCTCTCGACGACCTCGGTCGCCGTGGTCTACGTCGTCCTCGTGGAGAGCGGCTCGAGCCGGACGCCCACGGGGAAGCTGATCCTCTCCGCCTGCTTCGTCACCGACCTCGGGACGGCCCTCGCGCTCAGCGTCCTGTTCCTCCGCCCCAACGAGTACCTGTTCCTCCTCCTGGCCGCCGTCATCGGCGCGACCCTCACCGTCCCGAAGCTGTTCGACCGGCTGTTCGCCGGGCTGAAGGGTCGGGCCGGCGAGACCGAAGTGAAACTGCTGTTCTTCCTCGTGGTCGTCCTCGGGGCGACGGCGCAGCTCTCTGGAGTTCCCGCCGTCCTCCCCGCCTACATCCTCGGGCTCGCGCTCGCGAGCGTGCTCGACCAGAACCGCGCGATCTTGCTGAAGCTGCGGTCGCTCACCCTCGCGCTCCTCACGCCGTTCTTCTTCCTGAACGCCGGACTCAACGTCTCGACCGCGGCGATCGCGACGGGAGCGGTGCTCATCGTCGCGCTGTTCGGCGTGAAAGTCGGGGCGAAGCTCGCCGGTCTCCTCCCGACGGTGCGGAGCCTCGTCGGGCACGACGCCACGTACATCGCCCTCCTGATGAGCACCGGACTCACGTTCGGCACGATCTCGTCGATCTACGGCCTCGACGCCGGCATCATCGACCAGTTCCAGTTCTCCGTCCTCCTGACCGTCGTGATCGCCTCCGCGATCGTCCCGACGGTCATCGCACAGACGTGGTTCCGGCCCCTTCCCCCGGACTCCCCCACCTGAACGGCGAGCCGGGGGCTTCGAGGACGGGCTCGGACGGCCCGTCAGCGACGGGATGCGGCTTCGGCGAGGTAGGTCGTGACGATCCCCTGGGACTGCGGGACCGCGACGACCGGGTCGAACCCCGCCGCGCGGAGGCGCCCCAGCATCTCCGAGCGCGGAGGCAGGTGTCGGAGGGATTCGGGGAGGTAGCGGTACGGGCCGCTACGGCCGACCGCAACCCCCAGCCACGGGACCACGGCGTCGAAGTAGGCGTGGAACAGACGGGCCACCGCGGGGCTCGACGGCTCGGTGATCTCGAGCGTGAGGAGAGTCCCGCCGTCGGTGAGGACGCGGCGCAGTTCCCGGAACGCGTCGTCGAGGCGTGGGAGGTTGCGCACAACGAAGGCGGAGAGGACGACGTCGAACGTTCCCGATTTGAACGGCAGTCCGAGGGCGCTCGCGCGTCCGTAGCGGACCGACCGACGTTCCACCGGACCCCGACTTCGATGGGACGCGAGCGTGAGCATGCGGGCCGTGAAGTCGGCGCCGACGACGTCGGCCCCCCGGTAATGGCGGGCGGTGAGCCGGGTGAGGTCCCCCGTGCCGCAACCGACGTCGAGCGCCCGGCGGACCGTGGGCTTTCCCGTCCGGAACCGGTCGAGGGCCCAGAGGGCGCGGGGACGCCACAGGAGGTCCTGCCCGAGCGAAGCCACGTGGTCGAAGGTGTCGTAGCCGTCCGCGATCGCGTCGAACATGGCGCGGACGTCGTGCTCGAACGCCGGGTCGGTCCGGTCGGGATACGGCGAGCCATCGGCCGCCGTCCGGTGCGCCCCCGGGGCCGACACGCCCCGTCGACCCGTGGTCGGGCTTAACCCTGCGTGGCGAGGGCGGCGAGCTTCTCCTCGAGAGCGCGGAGCTGACCGGTGAGGTCGCCGCGGAGTTCCAAGATCCCGGCCTCCCGCGCTCCCGCGAACCATTCGCGCGCGGCCGCCGGGTCCTTCCGGGCCACGGCGAGTCCACCGAGCCGCAACTGCATCTCGGCGATCTCCGGGCCGAGCCCGAGGTCGCGGGCGAGCTTCAGCGCCTCCGCGTACGCCGAGGCGGCGTCGTCGAACTTCTCCTCGACCTCCGCGATCATCCCGCGGGCCATGGTCGCTTGCTGGTCGGCGAGCTGATCCCCGAGCGGCGCCAGTTGGGCCACCGCGCGGTCCAGGGAGGTCCGGGCGGCCGGGACGTTCTTCAGCTCGGCCTGGAACTGGGCCATGTTGAGGTGGCAGTAGCCGATCCAGATCCGGGAGCGGCTCCGCTCGGCCGCCTCGATCGCTTCGCCCATGTCCCGGACGGCCTCCTTCATTCGCCCGCCGTTGTGGGAGAGGAGGGCGCGGTTCATCAGCACCCGTGCGCGCGCCGAGTGATTGTGCGTCTGGGCGAAGACGTCGACCGCCTGGTCGTACAGCTCGGTCGCTTCGGTGAGCCTTCCCGCGCCGCGGACGACGAGGGTATTCGCCAGATCGATCAGCGCGTGGCCCCGTTCGGTCGCGGAGCCGGATTTCTCGGCGAGCCGGATCGCCTCGCGCTGATGCCCCTCGGCCTCATCGAGGTCGCCCAACCGCCAGCAGTCGACGCCGAGGACCCGATGGGCCACGAGGAGCCCGCGGTCGTTCTTCAACCGCTCCATCAGCTGGAACGCCTCGGTGGCGAGCTCCCGCGAGGAGCCGTAGCGGCTCAGGTCGGAGCGGGTCCGCGCGAGCCCCAGGAGGGCGAGGGCGAGCTCCGCCTCCCGCGCCGGGTCGGATCGGGCCCGCGTGACGGCATCGAGGAGCAGCTCCTCGGACCGTCGCAGGTCCCCGAACTCGCAGAGGACCCCGCCGAGCTCGATCAACATTCGGACCTCGAGCGGGCTGTCCCGCGGGACCAGCCGACGCGCACTCTCGAGGGCGCGTTCCAAGTGGACGATGGCCGAGTCGAACGCGAACGCCGCCGACGCGAGGTCGGCGGCCCTCCGGTTGTATTCCACGGCCCGGGAGTCGTCGTGGCCGAGGTACGATTGGCGGGCAAGCTCGAAGATCGCGGACGGCGTGCCGGTCCGCTCCTCGAGGGCGATCGCGGCCTTCCGGTGGAGGATCCTCCGCCGGGTCTCGGTCAGCTCGGCGTACACGTCCGCGCGGGCCCGCTCGCTGACGAATTCGTACACCTCGCCGCCCTTCTCGCGGAGGAGTCCCCCTTGCACGAGCCGGTCGAGGCTCTCGCTGAGCCGCTCCTCCTCCTGGGCCGACGCCTGCACGAGGGTGGTGAAATCGAACTCCTTGCCGAGGACGGCGGCGTGCACGAGCACGCGACGCTCCCCCTCGGCGAGCGCGTCGATCCGCGCCTTCAGCACGGCGTCGAAGTCCGCCCCGGCGCCGCCGCTGGGGGCATTCGGGCTCCCGAACCCCATCGAGGCGCGGACCAGGTGTTCGACGAACAGCGGGTTCCCTTCGGTCTGCGTGAACCAGCGCATGACCGCGTCCCGGCCGGGGTCCCGTCCGTTCAGGATCCACCGGACGAACTGAGCCACGTCCGGCTCGGCCATCGCCCGCAGGGAGATCCGCGTCGTCTCCGGCGCATCGACGAGGTGCTCCAGGGCGGCCTGAGAACGGGCCGGGGCGGTGGAGAGGGGGAGAGTCGTACCGACGACGAGCACGCGGCTCTCGAGGGTGACGGGCCCGAACTGCTGGAGGAATTCCAGCGACGAATCGTCCGCGAAGGCGAGGTCATCGAGGGCGACGAGCAGCGGCTGATCCTCCCCCAGCTGGAGGAGGAAGTCGGTGAGCTGGGCGTGCAACGCGGCGCGGTTCGCCTGCACCCGCTCGACCGGGTTCTCGAGCCGGCTGAGGAGACGGTTCGCCTCCTCGGCCTCCCGTCGATCCTCGCGGCCGGCCGAGGTGGCCGGGCCGTCCTCCAGGGGAGAGGCCCCGAACGGGGCGAGGAACATCGGGAGGACGGAGTCGGTCCCGAGCTCGGCGTCGGGCTCGACCGGTCGGACGTCGCCCGCGGAGCGGACGACGTCCCCCAGGAGCGCGAACGGCTGCGGAAGGTCCGTCGGGAGGGCCCGTCCCCGTACGACCGCGTAGCCAAGGCTCTCCGCGGTCCGCTCGAGGTTGCGGAGCATCGCGGACTTGCCGACGCCCCCTTCGCCGACGAGGACGACCAGGCCGCCTTGGCCGTCCCGGGCCGCCTGCAGACGGCGGTGGAGCGACTCGACGGTGTCGGTACGTCCGAAGATCGGCGCCGCCACTTCGGGCGGTTTCGCATCGGAGGCCACGAACGGTATCTAGGCCGAGTCGGGGTTAATATCGCTCTCGGACGAGCGCGCGGCCGCTCCGGTCGACGTCTCCGCGGCTGTCAGCTGGCGCCCGAGTTCCTGGAACGGCTTCGTGAGGCTCGGCTTGAGTCCCGGGAGGTCGCTCTTCTTCGCCACCTCGTAGGCCGCGCGTGCGCCGGGGAAGTCCCGGGTCTTGTACAGGAGCCGGGCGAGATGGAACTGGCTCTCGGCCGCCTCGGGGGTGAGCTCAAGCCGCACGGCGTTCTCGATGGCGCGCCGGTAGGCCGTCTCGGCTTCTTCCCACTGGGCCCGGCGTTCGTGGATGAGGCCCGCGTTCATCGCGACCTGCTGATTTCCGAGCGGGTCGGAGGCGCGCTCCAGGAGGCGTCCCGCCTGCTGATTCTCCCACTCCGCCGCCTCGAGCTGCCCGAGCGCGAGATGCATCTCGACGCCGGCGAACAGGGCCCATCCGGCGAGCCGGAGCTCGTGCGCCCGCTCGGCATACTCGCGGGCCCGGACCAGCTGCTCGAGGCCGCCGGCCGGGTCGACCTCCCCGAGCGTGATGCCGAGGTTGAGGTGCGCCCGGGCGACCTCGACCCAGTCCCCGACCTCGACGAGATGGTCGATCGCCCGCTCGTACCACGTGATGGCGTCCTCCCGAACGTTCGGGCCGAGCATGCTGAACGAGTTGCCGATGTCGGTGCAGAGCCGACCGAGCACGCGCGGGTCGCTCGACCGTTGGAGGACGTCGAGGGCGGCCATCTCCTCCTCGAGCGCCTCGAGGTACTTTCCGGAGTGGAAGGCGATCCTCCCGAGGGTCCGATGAACCGAGGCGACCCCCGGGAGATCCCCGAGGCTCGAGAACATGTCGAGGGCCTGACGGGCTCCGCGCTGCGCCACCGGGACCTCCCGGTTCTCGCGGGCGACCTCGGCCCGGGCGAGGACCAACCGTGCCTTCGTCCGGGAGGGTCGCGATCCGACGAGGTCGAGCCCCTCCCGGTAGAGGCGGTCCGCCGCCCGGGTGTCGCCCATCGCGTAGTACACGTTGCCGAGGCGCTCGGCGAGGTCGGCCTCGTCGACCCGGTGGTCGCCGTCGAGAGACTTCAGGTCGATGCGTGCCCGCTCGAGGTGGTGGGCCGCCTCTTCCGGGTCGCCGGCCAGCTCCGCGATGTCCGCCGCGCGCCGGTTGAACTCGTACGACTTCGCGGGGACCTTCCCGAGGAAGTAGTGGCGGCCGAGCTCGGAGAGGATCTCGTCCGGGGTCTCCGGGTGGAGCCGCTCCATCGCCTCCGCGATCTTGCGGTGGAGGACGCGCAACCGGCTGGCGGTGAGCGATTGGTAGACCTGCGTCCGAACCTCATCGAGGGCGAAGCCGAACCGCTCGCCCCCGCTCCGCTCCCGCAGGATCCCCAGGTGCACCAACCGTTCGGCATCCTCGGCCAGGGCCTCTTCGTCGGCCTCCATTGCGGCGACCAATAGGGCAAAATCGAACTCCCGGCCGATGGCGCTCGCGTACGCGAGGATCCGCCGCTGCTCCGGTCCCAGCTGGTCGAGCACGGCGAACCGTGCGTCCCCGTCGGTCCGGGCATCCACGCTCGCGGGGGACATTGGCCCTCGGAACGAGCGTGGGTCGGCGCTAAATGGGTTCGGTCCGGGGGGCCGTCGGTGGAATGCAGGATCGAATTCGCCCTCCGACGTGCCCGGCCGTCGACGTCGGTGGCTCCTGCGAACTCGTCGGGGCGGTCCCGGCAATCGTGGTCGGCGACCGGCGGCTCGTCGCGGTCGGGACGTTCCGGACCATCGTCGCCGGGCTCCTGGCGCGCGGCCAGTGGTTCCGCTCGGGGAGACGGGTCACCATCGAGCACTCGACCGAAGCGGTCGGGCGCGGTGACTCCTCGTGGGTCCGAGGGCCGGCACCCCCGAGCCGGCGGCCCACTCCGTAAGGGTTAAACCGCGAGCCGGGTGGAACGCCTCGAGATGCCGGAGGAACGGTCGACGTCGACGATGCCGACCGCCCGGTCGGTCTCGTTCTTCGCCTTCGCCGCGCTCGTCGTCCTGGCGATCGCCTTCTACCTCTGGTGGGGACTCTCCTTCGGGGTCTGGGTCGACAACGGAGTCTACGCGATCGTGATCGTCCTCCTGCTGTTCGGCCTCGCCGGGATGTGGCTGGTCCTGCCCAACCCGCCGGTCGTCGTTCCCGACGACAAGGCGAAGTCCGCCTGACGTCGGCCGGGCGGACTCAGAGCGGCTGGCCCGCGAGGGCCCAGCGGCTGTTCGCCGCGCCGCAGCCGATGCATCCCCCCGGCGCGCCCGGGTCGATCGGGAGGGGCCCCTCGGGGGTCCCGAGGAGCGCGCCGTCGATCGCTTCCTCCACTCGGTGGCCGCAGGCTTCCGTCCCGCACCACGCGAGAAGGCGGACCGTCGTGCTGTCCTTCAACTCGTCGAGCCGGTGGGCGACGGAGAACGAACTGGCGAACGCCGCGTGGGCCTTCTCCCGGAGACGGCGGTCGTAGTCGGCGAGCGCCCCCACGATCGCGTCGTCCAGGTTCTCGGGCCCGACGGAGCGCTTCTCCCCGAGGCGGTCCGCCACGGTGACGGTCCCCTGGGCCGCCTCTCTCCGCCCGATTTCGAGCCGGACCGGCACGCCGTGCGTCTCCCAGCGGTAGTACTTCGCGCCCGGTCGCTCCTCGGAGTCGTCGACGTGGACCCGGAGCCCCCGCGCCAGGAGCCGCTCGGCGAGTCGCGCCGCGTAGTCGGCGACCCCGGCCGCACCGTCCCCGGAGAGGATCGGGACGACCACGATCTGGTAGGGGGCGAGCGAGGAAGGGAAGACGACTCCCTTCGCGTCGCCGTGCACGCTGACGACCGCGCCGACGAGCCGCTCGGAGAGGCCGAACGTCGTCTGGTGGACGAGTTTCGAGCTTCCGTCCGGCGCCTCGTAGTGGATCCCGTACGGGCCGGAGAAGTTCTCCCGGTAGTGGTGGATGCTGCCGATCTGGAGCGTGCGGGCGCCGCCGACGGGGATGTCGAGCGCGATCGAGTAGAACGCGCCCGGGAACTTGTCCCACTCGGGCCGTCGGATGGCCACGAACGGGAGCACGAACGCCTCCGCCATGGCGCCGAACGCCGACAGGTTCGAGCCGACGCGCGCGGTCGCCGCCGCCTCGTCGACCTGGCAGGTGTGCTCCTCGAAGAAGTGGATCTCGCGGACCCGGAGGAACGGGCGCGTCGTCTTGGTCTCGTACCGGAAGGTGTTGACGATCTGGTAGACGTTGAGCGGGAGGTCCTTGTGCGACCGGATCCAGAGGGCGAAGACCGGGTACATCGCGGTCTCGCTCGTCGGCCGTAGGACGAGCGGCACGTCGAGGTCGGTGGCGCCGCCCTTGGTGACCCAGTACACCTGCGCGTCGAACCCTTTGATGTGTTCCTTCTCCTTCTGGAACTCCGTCTGCGGGATGAGGGTGGGGAACTCGACCGGGACCGACCGGGTTTTCTCGATCTCGCGGATCATCACCGCGTCGAGCTGCCGCCGCGCCTGGAAGCCGTACGGCGTCCAGACGTTCATCCCCTTCACCGGGTAGCGCTTGTCCGTCAGCTCCGCCGCGTCGAGGACCTCGAGGTACCAGTCGATGAACTTGGAGGTCTTGTCCGGGAAGGTCGGCATCGGTCGGGGAGGGGAGACCCTCCCGCCATAAGGGTGGTGGGGGGGCCAGGGCCCGGGCTTTGCCCGACGTCCTACGGGTCCGACGCGAGCGCTTCGAGGACCGGCAACAGGTCCGGGTCGTCGATGTCCCGGACGAGCTCGAGGACGTGAAACCCGTTCGCCGCGAGAAGGGTTTCCTGCTGATGCCCGGGGCGGAAGTCGAGCCGGGAGGTCAGTACCGTCAACGACGAGGCGTGCGTGCGGTGGTCGAGCCGCCGCGTCGCCCACCCGCCGGAACGCGACCAGAAATGCGGGTTCGGCTCCGCCGACGGGTCGCGAGCATCGAGTCGAAGTTCGACGGACCTCGACCCACCGGCCGTGCGAATCGTCACGATGGCCGACCGAGGACCCCCGGTCTCTGTCCCCTCAATGGGAAGGGAGATCGAAAGGGGCGTTCGCGGCGCGTCCGGGGGCGAGCGCCGTCCGGTTCCCACGGGCGGGCGGACCGAGACGCGCTGCGCGGAGGTTCGTTCGGACGGCGTTGGGGCCAGGGTCCGCTCGAGAAGGGCGGCGATCCGCCCGGCCTCGCTCGATCCGGAGACCGGCCATTCCCCGAGCGGGCCGGGTCCACTGAGCGCCAGGGCGATGGACACGAGGTCTCGACCCCACGAGCTTCGGGTCCGAACGGTTCCCGTGACGGTAGGCCCGGGGCGCGCCTCGCGGACGATCGTGCGAAGGATGCGGGTCCCGTCCCGGAAGGCGCGGAGCTTCGCTTCGCCCAGTCGTTCGTGGTACGAGACGGGGATCTGATGGACGGAGTAGCCCCGGCGGATCGATTTGAGAACGAGTTCCGCCTCGATGGCGAAGCTCGTGTCGTCCAGCTGCAGCTCGAGGAACCGCGGCGTTGAGACTCCCCAGAAGCCACTGCAGAGGTCCAGGATCGGGCGATGGCTGAGGACGCTCGCGGCGTAGCTCAGGGAGAGATTGCCGACGCGGTGAACCAGGTCGGTCAGGTCGGCTGGTGGACCCCAGGCCCGTCGTCGCACGCCCACGACGAGGTCGGCGCCGTGCGCGAGGAGTTCGACGGCGGGGAGGATGCGGTCCGGCGGGTACGTGGCGTCCGCGTCGAGAACAACGACGTGGGGGATCCCGCGCCGGTGCACCCAGGCGATCGCCTCGAGCATCGCCCCGCCCTTGCCGCGACTCGTCTGCGACAGAACGGGCACATCCCACTCGCGCGCCACCGCGAGCGTCCCGTCGATCGAACCCCCGTCGATGATCAGCGGCTGCAGCCTCCGACCGGCGTCGTGGAATCGTTCGGCCGGCAGATCGCTCAGGGTGCGCGCAAGTCCCGCCTCCTCGTTGAGGGTCGGGAGCAGCACGACGGCGAAGACGTCCCGGAACCGGCGGAGGTCGATCCCGTCCGCAAGTCCGGGGGCTCCCACCGGGTCGTCGGAACGGGGCGTCGGCGGCGTTCCCGCCCCGTGAGGCACTGATCCCATCGGTGTGCCTGCCACCCGTTCCACCGGTGGACACGGCGCCGCCGGGAGAATAAAGGCCTGCTGACCTGGATTACAGTGACGTGACCTGCCTCGCGGCGTGCCGTCTCGCTTCGGGTGGACGGCGGCCGTGAGGGGCATTCGGACACCCCCCCCGGCACCACCCGGTGACGGGTCAGTGCGCGTTCGAGCCGGGGGAGTCGGCCCCCGTCAACGCCGGTTGACGGCCCGTACATATCGCGTCACACGCGTCCGAACGTTGGACGCATCATGACCGCAGGGGCACCGAAGCTCAAGCGCGAGATCGGCATGCTCGGACTGACCTCGATCACCGTCGGGGGCATCATCGGTTCCGGGATCTTCGCCCTCGCCGCGACGATGGGGTCCACTGCCGGTCCTGCGGCGCTCATCGCCCTTCTGTTCCTCGGCGTCATCGTCGTCCTGCTTGCCCTGCCGTACGCGGAGTTGTCGGCGGCCTACCCGATCACGGGCGGACCGTACTCCCTCCCGAGGCGCGCCCTCGGGAACTTCGGCGGGTTCCTGATCGGGTGGGGATACTTCCTCTACGCCTTCATCGGCACGGCGGCGATCATCGACGTCTTCGTCGAGTACCTCGGCACGTACGTCGGCCACTTGACCTCCACCTCGGGGAGTGGAGCGCTCGTCCTCACAGTCTATGGGGTCGGCGTCGCCCTCGTGTTCCTCGCGGGCTACACCCTCCTCAACATTGCCGGAGCCAAGTGGGGGAGCGCCTTCGCCATCGTGACGACGTTCTCGAAGCTCATCCCTCTCGTCTTGTTCGGCCTCATCGGCCTGTTGTTCCTGCGCGTCGGGAACTTCACCGCCTTCGGTCTCACGCCGTTCGGCTGGACCGGTGTCGCCTTCGCGATGTCGCTCGGATTCTTCGCCTTCACCGGTTTCGAGGCGGCCACGATCCCGGCGGAAGAGGTCCGCAACCCGAAGCGGACCCTGCCCCGCGCGACCATCCTGAGCGTCGGGATCGTCACGGCGATCTACGCGCTCGTCGCCGTCGCCTTCCTCGGCGGGATCCGATGGATCTCGCTCGGGATCGCGCCGGGCGACTGGGGCTCGACCGGTTCGCTCCTGCTGAACAACGTCGCCGGGGCCTGGGGACTCCCCCTCCTGGGCACGATCGTGGTCGCGGGGGCGATCCTCTCGACCCTCGGCGCCGGAGGGGACTGGGTGCTCTTGCAGGGCCGGATGCCGTACGCGATGGCGCGCGACAACCTGTTCTTCCGGTCGATGGCCCGGATCCACCCCCGATTTGGAACCCCCGTCGTGGCGCTGACGTTCGCGAGCGTCCTGACCGGGATCGTCCTCATCGCCCTCCCGAGCTTCCCGGAGGTCGCGCTCGTCGCGTCGATCACCACTTTGCTCCCCTACGGGGCCGCCGCACTCGCCCTCCTCGTCCTTCGGCGCACGGACCCCACCACCGAGCGACCGTACCGCCTGCCGTACGCCACGATCCTCACTCCGCTCGCCTTCGTGTTCGCGACGGTGCTGATCTACTGGGCCTCCTGGCCGTGGACGCTGGTCGGCGTCCTCCTGATGCTCGTCGGGGTGCCGCTGTACTTCCTGTTCACCCTCCCCGAGTTCCGGGGATGGGCCAAGGTGGTCGAGCTCGTCGGTGCCGCGGGTGGCCTCGCCGTCGTGGGGCTCGCCCTCGTGTTCCTCGCCCCGGCCGGAGGAACCCTCCTCGGGGTGGCCGCCGCGCCCTTGCTCGGGTCGCTGCTTCTGTTCGTCGGCATTCCGGCGTACTTCGTGACCTTGCTCCTTCGCCGGACGACCTACCAAGAGTCGAAGGGGATCCTCTGGATCGTCACCTACCTTGCCGGCCTCGGCGTGATCTCGTACATCGGCGACCAGTTCTTCATCTTCGACAATTTCCTCCAGCCCCCGAGCTACCCGATCACGCTCCAGCCGATGGGGCTCCTGACCACCCCGTACGACTTGGTCGTCCTGGTCGTCTTCGGACTGGGGATGTTCGCCTGGGGATACTTCTCCGCCCTGCCGCGTACGACGCCCCACCCGGCCGATGGCACGATGCCGCGCGGCGCCACCTTGCCGGAGGCGGCTCCGTCGACCGGACGGAGCTGAGGGAGGCCGGGGGTCCATGACGAACACCGCACGCGCCGAGTGGCAGCGCCTCCGCGAGGTGCTGGTCCATCGGCCGGGGATCGAGATGTTCTTCGGCCTGATGGAGCCGTATTCGTTCCTCTACGAGCGCGCCTTCAGCGTCACCGGAGCGATCTACGAGCACGCCGCGCTCGAGCACGCCCTGACGGATGCGGGCGTCGCGGTCCACCGGTTCAAGCGATTCGCCGTCGAGGTCGGGTCCACCCGCCCCGAGTTCGTCGAGCAGGTGCGCGAGTACGCCGAGCGGCTGGTCCAGTACACCGGCCCGAAGGAGATGGTCGCCCTCTCCCGTCAGGCCCTGCGCCGCAACCTCCCGTCGTTCGATGCGGAGACGCTGTTCAACATCCTCCTGCTGCGCCCGTCCGTCCACCTGCAACGCCACGCCGGCACCCGCGTGATCCTGCCGAAGGTGACGCTGGACGGTCCGCTGGCGAATCTGTACTTCCTGCGCGACCAGCAAGCCCTGACGGCGGGCGGGTTCGTTCTCGGACGGATGGCGAAGCCCCAGCGGCGGAACGAACCGTTGCTGACGGGGACCCTCCTCCGAACCTCCGGCGCCACGATCGCCGGCGCCGTCCAGCCCCCCGGGACGTTCGAGGGGGGGGATTTCCTGCCCCTCGGGTCGTTCGCCCTCCTGGGAACGGGGGACCGGACCAACGCGAGCGGTGTCCGACAGGTCCTCGGCATGCCGATCGGCTTCGACGAGGTCGGTGTGGTCCACCAGCCGGCGCATCCGGCGGTCCCGGGCCGCTCGCCCGACCCGATGATCGATATGCACCTCGACACCTACTGCAACATTCCCGGCGAGGGGATCGCGGTCGGGTGCGAGGTGCTCCTGAAGGCCGCCCGGGTCGAGGTGTACCGGCGGCGGGCGCGCGGGGCGATGGTGCGGGACCCGAAGACCCGCTCGTTGAGCGACTTCCTGGTCGAGAAGGGGTTCGAGATCGTTCCGCTCTCTACCCTCGAGCAGATGAGCTACGCCTCGAACTTCCTCTGCCTCTCCGACCGGAAGATCCTCGCTGTGGAGGTCGAGCAGGAGCTCGACGGGGTCGTGGCCGGACTGGCGGCCGCGGCGCATCGCGACCGCGCCCGATACGGCGCCCTGTTGGCTCTGGTCCGACGCGAACGGGGGGAGCTGCGCGACGGGAGAGGGTTTTTCCCGCACATTGCGGCCCTCCGGGACCGGGGGGTCACGGTCGTCCCCCTGAGCCTCCAGGAGATCACCGGCGGCTACGGCGGTGCCCACTGCATGACGTGCGTGATGAATCGCTCCTCGACCTGACGCCTCCGGGAAGGAGAGGGGGGAGGAGCCGCGTGGGCGACGACCCGGCCCTGGCCGCGGAGGTCGATATGCCGCCCACCGAGGGCGCGCGACCCCCCGAGGGCGGCCAACCCCCGGAGGGAGTTCCCGGGGACCGGGGCCGCCCGGAAGACTCGGGGGGCCGGCGCACCCCCCACTCTCCGTGGGACGACGCAGGAGGGGTCGGAGGAATTAAGCGACCACGAAACCTTGTACTCAGCCCCATGCGGCTTGTGGTCTGCGTCGACCGGGACGACGACCTCGGCCGGAAGGCCGGAGTCGTAGGGCCCGTCGTCGGGCGGGCGAGCGTCCTCGACGCCGCCATGAAGCTCGGCACGGCCGACCCCGAGGACGCGGACACGAACGCGATGTTCGCGGCGCTCCACCTGCTCGACCAGCTCCGCGAGGCGGGGGAGGAGGCGGAGGTCGTGATCCTCACGGGCTCCCCGAAGGTCGGCGTCCTCTCCGACCGGAAGGTCGCGGACCAGTTCGACCGGGTTCTCCGGGAGCATCCCGCCTCCTCCGCGCATCTCGTCTCGGACGGCGCGGAGGACGAGTACCTGTTCCCGATCCTCGCCTCGCGGATCCGGATCGACGGCGTCCGGCGGGTGTTCATCCGGCAGAGCGCGAGTCTCGAATCGACGTACTACACCGTGGTGCGGGCCCTCAAGGACCCCAAGCTCCGCGCGAAGACGGTCCTCCCGTTCGCCATCGTCCTCCTGATCCTCGGGATCGCCGCGGCGAGCGGCGTGATCTGGTGGGGGGTCATCGGCCTCTCGATCCTGCTCGGGATCTACCTGATCTTCTGGACGTTCGACATCGACGAGGCGGTCATCGAATCGATCCGCGCGGCGTCCACGGACATCCGCCAGGGAGCGGTCGCGATCGGGTTCGGCCTCGTGTCGATCGCCCTCGTCGGCGTCGGGTTCCTGACCGGCTACAACCTCTACGTGGGCCACCCGTCGGACACCCCGCTCGACCGGGTGCTCCTGTTCGCGGCGACCGGGCTCATCTGGTGGCTGTTCGGCGCGGAGGCGTGGGAGAGTGGACGCGCCATCCGGCAGTACCTGATGCGCGGCCGGCTGCCCCGCTCCTACCCGGTCGCGACGATCTCGATCATCGGCATCGGGTTCGTCAGCTTCGGGATCGTCGAGTCGATCGCCTATCTGGAGGGCCTCGTCCTCCGGGGGTACCTCGGGACGGCCACGCTCCCGCTCATCGTCACTCTCATCGTCGTCGGTCTCGCCCTCGTCATCGGGGCCGGGGCGTTCTACCAGTACCGCAAGGTGCGGGTCGCGGGCCCGACCTCGGGCGAGTCCCCCGACGGAGCCGAGGAACTGAGCCCGACCGGCGACCACGGCGCTCTGTAGCCCGGACCCGGGCCGTCGATCCGCACCCTACCGGGCCGTTCGCGCGAGCGCGCGCGCGACGTCGTCGAGCGAGACATCGAGGCCACACCGAACCCGAAGCAGGCCCTGCACGCCGGCCGCGTCCTGGCCCTCGGGGAGCGCCTGCCGGACGAAGTGGTCGAGGTCCTCCCAGTAGTTCCACGGGAAGACCACCCACACCCAGGCATCGCGGGGGATCTGCTCGGCGAAAAAGTCGGGGACGAATTTCGAGTGGGCGATGTGGAGACAGGCGGCCGACTCCACCCGCGCGGCCCCCGCCTCCCGGACCGCCTTCGTCGCGAGGGCGAGGCTCTCGCCCGTGTCGGTGATGTCGTCGACGACGAGGACCGTCTCCCCCTGCACCGGGCCGCTCAGCCCCTCGGTGAGCTCCGCCTTCTGGCTGGGCTGGGCGGTCACGCCCCAGTGCTGAAGCCGAATGGAGACAAGGCGCTTCACGCCCAGGCGGTCGGCGAGCAACCGGGCCGGAACCCATCCCCCCCGGGTGAGCGCAACGATCGTCTGCGGGACGGAGCCGCGGGCGCGCACTGCTTCCGCGATCCGGTCGGCCCACGCGTCGGCCTCGGACCAGGTCGTCCGACGGCACTTGGGGAAGTCGGCCATCGGGACCGAAGCGTCCGACGACGGAAGTGGTTGGCGAACGACGCTCTACGGGTAGATGCCGCGGATGTTGATCGCGTCGACGACCCGCTGGATGGCGAGGACGTACGCCGCCGTCCGGTTGTGGACATGGCGCTCCTCGGCGACCTTGTGGACGTCGGCGTACGAGCGGACCATGACGTTCTCGAGCTTCTGGTTGACCTCGGCGAGCGGCCAGAAGTAGCCGGAGATGTCCTGCGCCCACTCGAAGTAGCTCACCGTGACACCGCCCGCGTTCGCGAGGATGTCCGGCAGCACCGTCACCTTCCGCTCGTGGAGGATCGTGTCGGCCTCCGGGAGCGTCGGGCCGTTCGCGGCCTCGGCGACGATCTTCGCCTGGACCTTGTCCGCGTTCTTCTTCGAGATCTGGTTCTCGAGCGCGGCGGGGATCAGGATGTCGCACTTCGTCTCGAGGATCTCTTCGTTGGTGATCGACTTCGCGCCGGGGAACCCGACGACGGAGCCGGTCTTGTGCTTGTGCTCCTCGACGGTGTGGGGGTTCAGGCCGCCCGCGTTGTAGATCCCGCCCTTCGAGTCGGAGACGGCGACGATGACCGCGCCCTGCTCATCGTGGAGCAGCTTCGCAGCGATGGACCCGGCGTTGCCGAATCCCTGGACCGCGACCGTCCCGCCCTTGACGCGGATCCCGGCGTGGGGAGCCGCCTCGCGGATGACGTAGGAGCAGCCGCGCCCGGTCGCTTCCCCGCGGCCCTCCGAGCCGCCGAGGCTGATCGGCTTTCCCGTGACGACGCCCGGCACGGAGTAGCCCTTCTGCATCGAGTAGGTGTCCATGATCCACGCCATCGTCTGGCTGTCGGTGTAGACGTCGGGCGCGGGGATGTCCATCTCCGGGCCGATGATCGGGGCGATCTCGCTCGCGTAGCGGCGGGTGAGCCGCTGGAGCTCGTCCTGGCTCATGTGCTTCGGGTCGCAGATGACGCCGCCCTTCCCCCCGCCGTACGGGAGGTTGACGACGGCGCACTTCCAGGTCATCCAGGCCGCGAGCGCGCGGACCTCGTCGAGCGTGACCTGCGGGTGGTAGCGGATGCCCCCCTTCGTGGGGCCCCGGGCCATGTTGTACTGGACGCGGTAGCCGGTGAAGACCTTGTACCCGCCCTTGTCCATCCGGACGGGGAAGTTGACGGTCAGCTCCCGCTTCGGATGCTTCAGAATCTCGCGGACGCCGGAGTCGAGGCCGAGCAGGTCGGCCACGATGTCGACTTGGCGCTTGGCGGTCTCGAACGGATTGATCGTGGATGCCTCGGTTGCCATGTGTAAATCCCCCCGGGTGGCGCGGCCACGCAGGGTGGCCTACTTGAGCCTAACCGGGCGATTGCGACGGTTCGACATGGGTGAGAGCCCAGCCGAACGGGTCCCACCCACCCGTGGGAAGCGGGGTGGGGATTCCTCGTCGGCGGAGCCACGCTCCGGACCCCCTTCGGAGCCCCCCGATTTCCTGGGCCCGGCCGCCTACGGCCGTCACCGCGGCGAGAGCCGGCCCGACCCGTCCCGGAGGCACGGCGGCCAGGAGCTCATAATCTCCGCCAAAGAATAGCGCCCTCTCCCGCTCCGGTCCCGCGGGAACCGCTCGCAGGGACGGGTGGCCCGGGACCTTCTCGAGGTCGAGCTCCGCCCGCACTCCGCTCGCCTGGGCGAGCAGCCGCGCGGCCTCCCCGAGGCCGTCGGACGTGTCGAGCATCGCGTGGGCGTACCGGACGAGCGTGGCCCCCTCGAAGAGCCGTGGCTCCACGTGAAGGAGCCCCCGCAGAACGGCGGGGGTGGGGCCGTCCTGCTCGAGGGCTCTCGCCGCGGCTCCTCCGCGCCCGGCGGACCCCGTCAGGATGAGTCGGTCCCCCGGGCGTCCGGCCCCGCGCGGAGCCAGCCGGCCGGGGTCTGCTTCCGCGAGGATCGTCCCGACGACCGCGCGGGTCCCGGACGGCTTCGTGTCCCCGCCGACCAGCTCGCCCCCCCATCGGCGGACCTCCGCGCGGGCTCCGGCCGTGACCGATCGAGCCCAGCCGACCGGCGTTCGTGGGGGGAGGAGGAGGTCGAGGAGGAGCGCGACCGGTCGACCGCCCTTGGCCGCGATGTCGCTGAGGCTGACCGCCGCCGCGGCCCGGCCGACGGCCGCCGGGGGTGAGGCGGCGAGGAAGTGGGTCCCTTCGACGAGGGCATCGGTCGTCAGGAGGCCGAGCCGTCCGGACCGAAGCCGGACGGCCGCCGCGTCGTCCCCGAGGGGCAGAGGGATCTGGGAGGACCGACGGGCGTCCCGCGACAACCAGGCGTGGAAGCGACGCTCGGAGAACGCCGACGGCCCCGCCTTCCGCGTCACTAGTACGGGGCGAACTCTTTGCCGAGCAGCTCGCGGCCGATGATGATCCGCATGATGTTGAGACCGCCCTCGGCCCCGACCAGGTAAGACATGACGCCCCGAAGGCCGAGCTCGAGCCCGACGTCCTTGGTGTACCCGGCGGCGCCGAACCACATCATCACGCGCTTCACCGTCTCGAAGGCGATGGGGGGCGCGGTGAGCTTCACGGAGGCGACCGCCTTGATGACCTCCGAGCGGTGGGAGTCGTCCCCGCGCAGGGTGTACCGGTCCAGCAGCCAGGCGGCGCGCCGGCACTGCCACTTGACGGCCTCGATCTGGGCGTACAGGTCGACCGCCTCGAACTGGATCCCCTCGAACTTCGCGAGCGGCTGCCCGAATGCCGGCCGCTCCTTGATGTAGGCGAGGCCGACCTCGAGCGCCCGCTCGGCCGCCCCGACGCACGCCGCACTGACGAACGTGCGCGCGACCGTGAACCCCTCGAGGGCGTACTCGAATCCATGGCCCTCCTCCCCGAGAAGGTACTTCCGGTCGACGTGGGTGTCCGCGTAGGTGATCGCGCCGGTGGAGATCCCCATCCGGCCCATGTTGGTGAACTTCTGCGTCGAGTTCCCGGGCGCCGACGTCGGCACGTAGAGGAAATTGAATCCATCCGAGTCCGACGACTTGGTGAGGGTCAGGTGGCCGCCGCCCATCGTCCGGGCCTCCTCGACGCCGGAGAGGAACGCCTTCTCCCCGCGCACGGAGAAGCCGGTCCCGTCGCGCTTCGACTTCGTCCGCATCCGGGCGAGGTCGCTGCCGCCCGTCGGTTCGGTGGTGGCGATGCCGAGGAATGTCTTGCCCTGGCAGACCGGCGGGAGGATCTCCCGCTTCGCCTCCTCCGTGCCGTGCTTCGCGAGGCTCCAGCCCCAGCCGGCCTCGAGAAGGAAGAAGACCGCCGTCGCCATGGAGAAGTCGCCGCGGCCGATCTCCTCGGCGGCGAGTTCGGTGAGCACCGCCGAGCCACCCATCCCACCGTACTCCGTGGGCACCGGCATCGCGAGGAGCCCGAGCGCCGCCATCTCGTCGAGGACTTCGCGGGGGATCCTCCCCTCCGCGTCGATGCGTCGCTCGTTGGCCCGGAGCGTCTTGTCTCCGAACTTCCGGACGGCCTGCTGGAACGCCCGTTCCTCGTCGGAGAGCTCGAACTCCATCGGTGGTCCGGGACCCTCGCTGGGCTAAACGTTGGTGGGAGTCGCGTCCGGACGGCTGCGACGACGACGAAAATCCCTTATGGGGGGGCCGAGTCGCGACCCCCGGTCGGCTCCGTGGCGAAGGTCAAGGTCGCGGTCAACGGGTACGGGACGATCGGCAAGCGCGTCGCCGACGCCGTCACCCTCCAACCCGACATGGTGCTGGTCGGCATCGGCAAGACCCGCCCGAGCTTCGAGGCGCGCCGGGCCGCGGAGCGGGGCTACCCGATCTTCATCGCCGGGAACGGCTCCAAGGCCGACTTCGATGCGGCGGGCCTCGCCACCGCCGGGCCCGTCGACGCGATGATCGCCTCGGCCGACGTGGTCGTCGACTGCGCCCCGGAAAAGGTGGGGCGCGAGAACGCGAAGAAGTACCTGGCGGCGGGAGTGCGCGCCATCTTCCAGGGCGGCGAGAAGGCCGACATCGCCGAGATGTCGTTCAACGCCCTCGCCAACTTCGACCGGGCGCGGGACCGCAAGACGGTACGCGTCGTCTCGTGCAACACCACGGGCCTCGCCCGGGCCGCGTCGGTCATCGTCCCCCACTGGGGCGTCACGGCCTGGGAAGCGACGATCGTGCGCCGCGCCGCCGACCCGGCCGAGTCGAATCGCGGTCCGATCAACGGCATCGTACCAACGTTCGAGTTGCCGTCGCATCACGGACCCGACGTGCGGACGATCTTCCCGGACCTTCGGATCGCCACCACGGCGGTCGTCGTCCCGACGACCCTGATGCATGTCCACGTCAACCACGTCATCCTGACCCGTCCGCCCGCCGACGCGGGCGCGGTCATCGCGCGCTTCCGCCAGACCGCTCGCTTCCACCTCTTCGCCCCGTGGGAGCACGTCGACGGTACGCCGCAGGTGATGGAGTATGCCCGCGACCGCCCGAACGGACGGCCCGACATGATGGAGAACGTCCTGTGGGACGCGGGCGTCCGCGTCGACGGCTCCGACCTGTACTTCTTCCAGGCGATCCACCAGGAGTCGATCGTCGTCCCGGAGAACATCGACGCGATCCGCGCGATGTTCGGGCTCGCCGAGAGCGGCGCCGCGTCGATCGCGACGACCGACCGGGCGCTGTCGATCCCGACACCCTAGCGGGCCGCGTCCACCGTCGCCACGAACGGCTCCGCCGACAGGGGGGCCCCCGTCACGTCGCGGAGGCGCTCGTTCCAGTCGAACCGGGCACCGTTCGAGAGGAACGCTCCGGTCAGCCAGGGTCCCGCGCGCCGGTTCGGCCAGAGCGGGCCGTCGGTCTCCCTCCGCATCGCCGCACTCACCTGGGCGCGGAACAGGTGCGAGACCAGGTAGCTCTGGTAGTAGACCGGGTGCGTGACGAAGAACGAGTCCGCCCAGGAGCGGGACGCGTACGCGTCGTAGCCGAACCACGACCGCGCGAGGCGCTGCACGGCGGCGCGCGGGTCCCCGTCGGGGTGCTCGTACAGCCGAAGCTCGGACTCGATTCCGAGCGCCGTCGACGCGGCCGCGAAGACGGCGTCCTCCGACTGGCGCCGGCAGAACTCCTCGACAGCGTGGGGGTCCAATCCGCGCACCGTCCCCAGCCAGGCGGCGTCGCTCGCGACCTGCTCGAAGACCCCGGCAAGTCCCTCGGCGAACCCCGCGAAGCCGAGGTCCGGATTCCGCAGGAGGTGGGTGGGCTGGTCGACGGAGCGGAAGTGGACCGCGTGACCGTATTCGTGGAAGAGGACCATGTAGTATTCCCAGCCGCCCGACGGGTGCACCAGGATCCGGACGTCGTCCGGGATCTCCGGAGCCACCGTGAGGCCGCCGAACGGGAGGTCGCACCGAACGATCCGGACATCGAGGCGGGCCGGCGGAATCCCCCACTGTCGCAGAGCCCGCTGGACCGTCTCGACCATCAGGTCTCCCGGGAACGGCTCCTTGGGGAGGGGGGCGCGAGACTCGCCGGCGAACCGGAGGTCCCATGGGGCCCACCCCGCCTCGCCCGTTCGCTCCGCGGTCTCGATTCGCAGCTCGCGCGCCAATCGACGGAGCGGTCGGGCGGCATCGTGGGCCAGGGCGCGCAGACGCCGCGGAGGAACTCCCTCGTAGCTCAGCCGAAGCTCCGCGAACGACCGGAACCCGACCGCGCGTGCGCGGTCGTTCCGGAGTCCGATCAATCGGCGGAGGGGCGCCTCGAGGGAGCGGTGCAGGGGCTCGTGAGCCCGCCAGGCTCGCTCCCGCTCCCGTCGGTCCGTCGAGCAGCGCAGGGCGTTGTACACCTCCGCCCGACCCACCCGCTTCCCCTTCCAGAGTGGGCGGTACCGGACGATCCGGGCTTGGAGGCGGGAGCGGAGCCGCACGATCTCCGGTGCCTGCTCGACGGCGGCGTCGAGGACGGAGCGGCGGAGGAGTTCGGTGCGGCGGGCCACGGTCGCGGACGCGGCAGTCTCCGCGAGTCGCTCCACGAGCCGCGGCTGGGCCGGGTCCCGGAGGAACTCGGCCCGTTCGGTTTGCCAGCGAACGAGAACGCGTTCGTCCCCCCGGCCGGTGTACATCGCCCAATCGGCGAGACCGATCCCTCGATCGAATCGGGCGAGTCGTCGTTCGACGGTGTCCAAGGCCCGCGTCGCCTCTCGGACGTCGAGCGCAGGGACCATCGGCGTCCGGTCGTCAAGGGGACGACTCCCAAAGAAGTTCCGTCAGGCCCGGGTGACCACCCTGGCGGCGGGTGCGGAATTGAGCTGTTCGACGGGGGCTTCGGCGTTGTTCGGGCCCGCCGGGACCGCCCAAACGGGTCGCCGGGCAATCATCTTATAGAGGGCCCGGGTGCGCGCTCCCGCATGTATTATCTCGACCACCGGCGGGACGTCGTTCGAATCCCCCCGGAGCGTCTCGGCCCGAAGCTCGAGACCGTCCTGACCGAGCTGGCGCAGCAGCAGTTCGAGGGGAAACTGTTCGACGGCCAGAACCTCACGGTCCTGATCCAAGGGGTCCGCCCCATCGGGGAGGGCCACATCATCCACGGCGACGGCGGCGTCTACCAAGAGGTCGAGTACGACTCCCTGATCTTCCGCCCGGAGATCCAAGAGGTCGTCGAGGGCTCGATCGTCGAGATCCGGAAGTTCGGCGCGTTCGTCCGGTTCGGGCCGTTGGACGGCCTGCTCCACGTCAGCCAGATCATGGACGACCGGGTGAACATCGACGAGCACAACCAGCGGCTCGTTGGCGTGGAAACGAAGCGCGACCTGAAGGTCGGCTACAAGGTCCGCGCTCGGGTCGTGTCGCTCTCCCTCTCCGAGATCTCGCCCCGCGACAGCCGCATCGGACTCACGATGCGCCAGCCCGGCCTCGGCCGCCTCGAGTGGGTCGTCGATGCCCACAAGAAGGCCGACGAGAAGTCGGGGAAGCGCCCGGCGACCAAGGGGACCGGTAAGCCGGCGGCCGCGCCGGCCGGCAAGCCGGCGGCGGCGCCCGCCGCCAAGCCGGCGGCGAAGGCGGCCTAGGGAGGGAACGAGCATGATCAACCTGAAGGCGTGCAAGAACTGCAAATCGATCGTCGACGGCAACAAGTGCACCCGATGCGGCGGCGAGACCTCCCGCGAATGGCAGGGGTACCTCATCGTCATCGACCCCGAGAAGTCCGAGATCGCTCGGAAGATGGGGATCCATGCGAGCGGGCGGTACGCGCTCCGGGTCAAGTGAGCAGCGCGTCTGGGTCGTCCCCGAGTCGCTGCGCGGCGCGCTCGCGGAACGGTACGGCCCGGTCTACGCCGGGGCCGAGGCCGAACGCCGGATCCAGGCGCTCGGCGTCTTCGGGAGCGCGGGCGACCGAGTCACGGAGCTCGCCATCCGGCTCGGCAACCTTCCGCTCGTCGGGCTCGTGGATTTCAAAACGCAGCGGAACGAGCCGGTCGACCCGACCGTGTTCGCCCCGCTGGCCGCCCGCGGCCGGCGTCGCGTCGTCAACCCGGCGGGGATGCTCACGGAGCGGCTGCGCCGGACCGTCCGGGAGATGGTCGCCTCGGGCGGCGGACTGCTCGAAGTCGACGGCGAAGAGGACCTCGGAGCGCTCGCGCTCGTCGAGGCGCTCCCCGCCGGAGCGACCGTTATATACGGCATCCCGGGTGCGGGGGTCTCCTTCGTCGGGGTCGACGCCGCGACGCAGGAACACGTAAAGGCACTCGTCGCCCAGATGGAACTTCGGAGGCTGGACCTTGGACCTGAAGATCGTTGAGGAGCGGAAGAACCCGCTCCTGAAGCGCACGGAATACCGCTTCGAGATGAGCCACCCGACCGCCGCCACACCGAAGCGCGACGAGGTCCGCCAGGAGCTCGCGAGCCAGCTGAAGGTCCCGAAGGAGCGCGTGATCATCGAGCGCATGCACGCGAAGTTCGGAACCCCCATGAGCGTCGGCGAGGCCGCCGCGTACACGTCCAAGGACGCCGCGCTCGCCACCGAGCGCGAGCACATTCTGATCCGCAACGGGCTCAAAGAGAAGCCGAAGCCCGCGACCCCGGGCGCCGAGCCCGAAGCCCCCGCCGCCCCGGCCCCGGCCACGCCTCCCGCAAAGGGAGCCTAGGCCATGGCGAAGGCGCGCGTCGGGTTGTACACTACGAAGGGCGATCAGCTCACGCGCACCCACAAGTCGTGCCCGAAGTGCGGGCCCGGCGTCTTCCTCGCCGAGCACCCGAACCGGCGCTCGTGCGGAAAGTGCGGCTACTCCGAGGCGAAGTCCGCCTCCGCCCCGGCCCCGGTCGCGGCCCACCCCCCGAAGGGGAAGGGCGCCAAGGCTGCGCCCGCCGCGTGAGGGCGGCACCGTCGTCGGTGCCCGCCATCGCAACCCTTACGTAGCGTCGCCCTAAGGCCGCGCGACTGGGCCCGTAGTATAGCTTGGACATCACAGAGGCCTCCGGAGCCTCGAACCCGGGTTCGAATCCCGGCGGGCCCGTTGCGATCGTCCCGACCTCGGCTCGCGCCCCGACCGACATGCGTGCTGTGTCCATTCCCGAAGACACCGTGGGCTTCCGTGGTGGTGTCGGGAGTGTCCCCCGCCTCGACTGTCAAAGCCAGTTGACCCCTGCCTTATGGGGCCTGTCCCGAATCCTTCCTCGGCCCCCGTACGGGCGGCCGCCGAGGAGTGGGCGAAGATGAACGCGAGGGAACATCGGACGTGCGAGTGGCTCGTCACCGGGGAACGCCAGGATTCGGTCGCCGTCTGCGGTCGTCCTCCGCTCGGCGTCGTCCTCGACACGTTCGGGGCCCGGCATTTTGCCTGCCGGGACCACCTCTCCTTGGTGAAGGCCCGGTTCGGGACGGGCGCGTGGACCTCCGAGGTCGCTCGTCCGCCGGTCCGTCCGTACCCCGAAGCGTTGCTGTAGGGCAAAGGGCCCGGCGGTCGGACGGCAACGGTCCGACCGCCGTTGGGGCCCGCCGTGGGCGGGCCCGTTCTTGGTCGATCTACTTCGAGCCCGCCATCTTGCGGATGCCGGCCGAGTCCTCTTCGAACGCGTGCGTGAGCGACGCCATCACCGTCTCGTGCAGCTTGTCGGCGGGGACCATCTTCGACTGGAAATCGCCGATGACGTTCACACCGGTCTTGTCGCCCTTCGGGGAGTAGACCATCATGAACTTCGAGCCCGCGAGCGGTCCCTCGATCGAGTGGACCAGCATCGCCACGGGCGCGAACATCGTGACGCGGTTCGTGACCTTGACCCAGTTCCCCTGCATGTTCTGCTCCCAGGAGGTCTTCATCCCGTTCTCCCCGTCCGGCTCCGCGTGGACGTTCCGGCGGTCCGCGTGGGACGCGCCGTGGTCGACGGGCGACTGGATGAACTTCCAGACGGTTTCGATCGGCGCGTCGAAGTGACTTCCGAGATCCTCGATATGGACCATGCCTGTCGCACGCCGCGGGAGTACATGAACCGGGTCGGCACGAAAGTATACCGCGCCGTCCGGACGCGCGTTTCCGTCCCTCGGCGGGCCGCGCGCACCGGCGCGACCGAGGTACCGCCGCCCGCCAAGGGACGGGTTGGCCGTCCTCCCTCCCGGGCGTCGCCGCGTTAGGCCCTCGGGGGGGACGCCCGCGGTTCCAGGATCGTGTCCAGCTCGAGATCCCGGCCCGGGGGGGAGACCGGGCGAAGGTGGGGGGAGGTCGCCTCCTCCCGGTGCGGTGGAGTCACGTCGGGACCGACCCGAACCGCGCCCGTGTCGCCCGTCCGTCCCCGGACCGGGATGCCCAAGAGGGAGCGGACGAGGTCGAGGAACTGGACCGGGTCGAGCGGGAGCGGAACGACGTGGAGTCGAGCCCGGGACGTCGGGTCGAGATCGCGGGCGCCGACGACGACGAGCGGGGCCTCCCGGAGCGAGCTGTGGGGCCATCGCTCCACGGTCTCGCACTCCCGGCCGCTCGCCGCGGCGACAAGGACGAGTCGGTGCTTCGCGCGAATCATCGCCGCCTGATGCTCCGCCTCGGCCAGGTCGCGGACGAGCGGGGCGTCCAACCCGTCGCTGACGAGCAGCTCGGAGACCGCGGCACCCAGACTGCGGGTCTCGGCGACCACGATCACCCGTCGGGCGGGCATGCCGGATTCACCCCAGGGCGGGGGATGAAGGCCTCGTCAACCGACGTTGACGGACGCCCACGGGTGGCCCGAAAGCTTTGGAGCCGTCGTCGCTTCCGGTCGTCGATGACCGACCTCCCATCCGCGGCCGACGGCGTGGCCGCCCTCGTCGCCTCGCGCGGACTCGGGGTCGTCCTTCTCGACGGGGACGGGGCCGCCCTTTGGTCCAACGAGACCCTGCGGGAATGGTTCGGAGTCGGCGACGTTGGAAGCGAACCTCACCTCCCCCGTCTGGAGCCGCTACTCGGGGAGGAGGGGACCCGCCAGTTGGTCGGGGACCTCCGGGCCGGGAAGGCGAGGGTGCTGCGCTCAGTCCCCACGGACCGGTCGGGAACGGGCGCGACGCGGTTCCTCGACATCGAACTCGTTCCGCTGCCCTCCGGCGGAGCGATCCGGGGCGCCCTCATCGCCACCGACGTCACCGTGCGCGTCGAGGAGCGGAGTCGGGCGGAGCTGTTCTACACCTCGTTCCTCACGTCGAACAACCCCATCGAGGTCACCGACCGGTCCGGCGTGATGACGGACGTCAATCCCGCCTTTGTCGCCACGTACGGGTACACCCGGGAGGAGTGCATCGGGCGCCGGCCGAGCCTCGTCCGCGGACGCACGACGCCGCCGGAGCTCTACGACCGGATGTGGGCCGACCTGCTCGACCCAGCGCGCGGTCACTGGTCCGGGGAGCTGATGAACCGGGACCGGAAGGGCCGGGAACGCCCCGTCTTCCTCACGATCACCGCCATCCGGGACGAGTCGGGAACGCCGACGCACTTCGTCGGCGTGGCGGTCAACTTGGCCGAACAGAAGACCTGGGAGAGGAAGGCCGAGCACTCCGAAAAGCTGGCCTCCCTCGGCCAGATGGCGGCCGGGGTCGCGCACGAGATCAACACCCCGCTCGCGAACGTCATGCTCATCACCGAGAGCCTGCGACGACGCACGCACGACGCCTGGGTCCAACAACGCCTCGACCGGATCACCGGTCAGGTCGAGGTCGCCGGCACCATCGTCCGGGGGCTCCTCGATTTCGCGCGACGCGGCGAACCGCGGGTTCGGAGGGTGGAGCTGGCCGAGGTCGCCGGCGCGGCGGTGGAGTTCCTGCGCGGGAAGCAGTCGGCGAACATCGAGTTCGTCGAGCACTGGCCGGCCGAAGCTCTCCCCGTGTGGGGGGACCGAGGCCAGCTGGTGCAGGTGTTCACCAATCTCCTCAACAACGCCTGCGAGGCGCTCGGCGGAACCGGCCGCGTCACGGTGGAGGCCCGGAGGATGGGCCCGGACGTCGAGGTCGTGGTCTCGGACAATGGGCCGGGCATCCCCGCTTCCGCCATGCCCCATCTGTTTGAGCCGTTCTTCACGACGAAGCCGGAGGGCCTGGGTACGGGTCTCGGCCTCGCCGTGTGCGCAGGGATCGTCCAGGCGCATCATGGGACCATCACGGCCCGGAACGGTCGGGACGGCGGCGCGGCGTTCTCGGTGGTGCTCCCGGTGAGCACGGCCGAGCCTCCGCCACCGCTCTCCGGTTCGGCGTCGGGCCCCTAGTCGCGCTCCCCGGTCCGCGCAATCCCTATCTCCCCACCCCCGCCTGCCGGCACCGTGCGGCTCCTGGTCGTGGACGACGACCCGGTGTTCCGAGACGAGCTCGCCGAGCTGCTCCGGGACGACGGGCACGAAGTCGGGGTCGCCGGATCGGTGGCCGCCGGGGTGGCGGCCCTCGAGGCCGGCGAGGTCGATGTGGTGTTCACCGACCTCAAGATGCCCCGCCACGGGGGGCTCGAGCTCCTCGCCGAAGTCCGTCGACGCTGGCCCTCGACGATGACCGTCGTGATCACCGGGTTCGCCACCGTCGAGACCGCCGTCGAGGCGATGAAGCTCGGCGCGTTCGACTACCTCCGCAAGCCGTTCCGCATCGAGCAGATCCACCGGATCCTCGAGCTGGCGCGGGACGAGGCGAAGTTCCAGGGGGGCGGCGCCGCACCGGCGACCGTCGACCAGACCGTCCGCCGGTGGATCGACCGGGACGGACTCGCGGTTCTCCACCTCACCGACCGCCCCGTACGGTCGCGGCCGGGCCTCGACGTCGTCCGGGTCGGCCCGGGCGGCGCCGCGGTGGCGAACGACGCGGTCGCGGCGTTCCTGGGCGGCAAAGAGAAAGTCGGCGTCGTCGTGGAGGGGGTCGACCGGCTCTTCGAGAGCGCACGTGCCTCCGACCTGGTCGCCTTCGTCGGCGCGCTGCGCGTCCGTCTCGAAGGGCGGGGCCCCGTCCTCGTGACCTACGACCCAGCCCGAACCCCGGAGTCCACCGCGCAGGACCTCCGCGCCGCCCTCGTCGGCCTCCGAACCCGGGCGATCCTCGAGGCGCTCTCGAACCCCATCCGCCGGGCCGTGCTGCGGCGGAGCGGCGCGGGTCGGATCACGTTCGGCCAGGCCCTGGAAGCCGCGGGCCTCGACGACTCCCCGAAGCTTTCGTTCCATATGCACCGGCTCGTCGAGGAGGGTCTCCTCGCCCACGTCGGAGACGAGTACCGGATCACTCCCGAGGGCGAGCAGTCGCTGCGCCTCCTGGCCGCCTGGGACGCCGTCGCCTCCTCCGGGACGGCCGCCAACGCGGCCATCGCCCAACGGGCAGACTGACGGTCGGGACGAGCGTGCGCCCGTCCCGACCGGAAGGGGTTCGGCTGGTCGTGGCCTACGCGACGAGGAGGCGGAGCGCCCGGTCGGTGAGGGAGCTGCTTCCCCACCGCTCGCGGAGTCCGAGGCGAGAGGCGACGCCGTACGCCGTCGGGGCGAAGGCGAGCACGACGAAGACGAGCGCGAGCATCAGGTCCCCGCCCGGGTCGGTGTAGCCGGGCTGTCCCCATCCGCCGTAGCCGCCGACCGCCCAGATCAGTCCCATGATCGCGGCGGCGCTGAGCGCCGCGGGTCGCTGGAAGATCCCAAGCAGCAGCGCCGCGCCGGCGGCGGTCTCGCCGATCCCCACCACGACGCCGACGAGGAGCCAGTTCGCGCTCAGGGAGTCGATCCCGAAGCCCTGGACCACGCCCTGAAGCTGTCCCTGCTGGAGCAAGTACCACTTCAGGCATCCATCGAAGAGGAAGATCGCGCCGAACAGGATCCGGGCCGCCGAGACGAGGCGCAGGCTCGTGGCCCCCGACTGGGCCGTGGCCGTGGCCGACGCCGTCTCGTTTGCATTGGACCGCCACAGGGCGCTGAGACCTCCATACCGACTGGACATGGGATTCACCGAGAGGACCGAGCCAACGTCGGCGCTATCAAGCGTCCATCAAGTTTCCTTGACGGGTTCCGGGGGGAGGCGCGCGGACCGGCGGGAAAAAATTGGCCTATATGTAGAGCCGCAAGTTTTCCGGCTCCCCGAGGGGCCTCACCATGCGAAAGATCACCGCCAGTCTGTACATGACGCTCGACGGCCGCGGCGCGTTCCCGAAGTACCCGGGCTGGGACCGGGAGACGACGGAGGCGAACGACATGTGGCGGAAGATGTGGTTGGACCGGTTCGACGATGTCACGACCGTCATCATGGGCCGTCGGTCGTTCGTCGGGCACCGGCGCGTGTGGACCGAGAAGGCGCGCAAACCGACGGACGCGCAGTACTTGATCGATTACTCCCGGTGGCTCGACCACGTCCAGAAGGTCTGCCTGTCGAGCCGCCTGAAGACGCCGGGATGGGAGAACTCCCGCATCATGAAGGGCGACTTGTCCAAGATCGTGGCGAAACTGAAGCGAGAGAAGGGCGGGAACATCATCGCGGAAGGGGGTCCGCGACTGATCCATGAGTTCCTCCAGCGGGGGCTCGCGGACGACTACTGGCTAGTCGTGCAACCCGTGGTGTACGGAAAGGGCCCTCAGTACTGGGGTCCGATGAAGGCGCAAGCGACGCTCAAGCTCCTCTCCTCGACGACGATGGAGGACGGCGAGCTGATGCTGCATTACGAGACCGTTCGGGGGTTCCGCGCCTAACGCGGTCCCGGGACCCTCGGAACCTCGGATTGTACCGGACGGCCGAGGCGGGGCCGGATGCCGCCGGGAGGGGGAGAGTTTCCGTGAGGAGAACCGCGCTTCCAAACCCCGCAAGTCGGCTGGAGCGCTCGGTCCACTCGCCACCCGTGGGAATTCCGCGCCGACGGAGTTCGCCCCGCCCGTCTATTCGACCCCGACGATCCGCCCGTCGGGGAGGAGGTCCATCTGCTCGGCCCGCGGCCGCTTCGGGAGCCCTGGCATCGTCTCGACATCGCCGAGGTAGACCACTGTGAAACCGGCGCCGGCCGACCGTTCGACCCTCCGGACGGTGACGCGGAACCCCGTGGGTCGTCCGAGACGCTTCGGGTCGTCCGAGAGGGAGAGCGCCGTCTTCGCGACGCAGATCGGCACCGTACCCTCCCCAATCCGGGCGAGTTCCTCGAGCTGCGCTTGGGCGAGCTCCGACCAGTCGGCTCCCGCACCGCCATACACCCGCCGGACGAGCTCGTCGAGAGCGTCGGGGATTGAGCTGTCGGCGGGGTAGAGGGGAGCGCTCTCCCCTCCTCGTTGGGTGGCCTCGACGACGCGGTCGGCGACTTCGGAGGCTCCGGCGGCCCCCTCGGCGAATGCGGTCGAGAGGGCAAATCCCGCAGCCTCCGCTCCGGCCGTCGTTCGTACCAGGTCGACTTCCTCGGGCGTGTCGCCCGGAAATCGGTTGAGGACCACCACGGGGGTCACCCCATACGCCCGTAGATTGGCGATGTGGGCGCGCAGGTTGTCGAGGCCGCGGGTGACGGCCGCGGGATCCGGTTCGCCCAGCCGATCCTCGCCGACGCCGCCCTGGTGCCGGAGGCCGCGCACGGTGGTCACGAGGACCCCGGCGGCGACCGTGAGCCCCGCCTGGCGGGAGACGATGTCCACGAACTTCTCGGCGCCGAGGTCGCTCGCGAACCCGGCCTCCACGACGCAGTAATCGGCCGCCGCGAGCCCGAATTCGATCGCGAGGCGGCTCGCGGTCCCGTGCGCGATGTTCCCGAACGGCCCCCCATGGACCACAGCAGGGGTCCCGTCCGCGCACTGGACCAGATTCGGTTCGAGGGCGTCGCGGAGGAGCGCCGCCATGGCGCCCTCGGCCCGAAGGTCGCGGGCGCGCACCGGTCGACCCTGGGTGTCCGTGGCGATGAGGATCCGGCCGAGCCGGTCCTTCAGGTCCGCGTAGTCGCGGGCCAGGCCAAGGACCGCCGTCACTTCGGAGGCCGCTGTGATGACGAACTGGCTCGCCCGTGTCACGCTCCGGCGAACGCCGCCGCTCGCGGCGGTGACCTGCCGGAGGGCTCGGTCCTCCATGTCCACGGTCCACGGCCATCGGATCCGGTTCGGGTCGATCCCGAGTTCGTTCCCGAAGTAGAGGTGGTTGTCCAACAGGGCGGAGAGGAGGTTGTGCGCCGCGGCGACCGCGTGGAGGTCGCCCGTGAAGCCGAGGTTGATCGCATCGGACGGTTCGACGGTCGCCCGTCCGCCGCCGGTGGCGCCGCCTTTGACGCCGAAGACCGGACCCAGAGATGGTTGACGGAGGACCGCTACGACCGTGTGGCCGGCCCGTCGGAGGCCCATCGCCGTGCCGATCGTGGTGACCGTCTTTCCCTCCCCATGGGACGTTGGAGTCATCCCGGTGATGAGGATGAGTCGCCCTCGGCGGCCGAGTTCGGCCCGGCGGCGAATCATCGCGACCGAGAGCTTGCCGACCTCCCTCCCGAGGGGCCGGACCTCGTCCGGTGCGACCCCGAGTTCCGCGCAGATCTCGCTCAGCGGTCGAACGGGTCCCGGCACCATTCAGCCCGACCCCACGTGCCCGTTTGACTCCTCGCTCACGGCGATGCGTCTACCCGTCCCGCCGGAACGTGTCCGTGCCGGAACCCTGGATAGGGTTCCCCTTCGGCCCCTAGGGAGGGGACCACGGAGCGTGGGGCCGGTCACACGTCCGCGTACGGGTCCGGGGGCTCCCGCCGGGCCTTCGACGACCTCGTCGGTCTCTCCGGGGCCGGCGCCGGGGTCAAGCTGCCCTTCGGGCCGATCGTCCGGCCCTCGATCGCCTGGACAATGTCGGTTCGGGTAACGATCCCGACAACGTGGTGGCGACTATCGACGACCGGGAGGCGGCTGATTCCGTGCTGGGTCAGCAAACGCGAGGCTTCCCGAATCGTCGTTTCCGGGTCGATCGTCACCGGTCGGGACGTCATGAACTCCGAGACCCTGGCGTTCTTCAGCCGAGCCTGGGAGGCTTCCAACGGGCCCGCCCCCGAGCGGGGCGTCGAGTCGAGGAGGATGTCGAGGAAGCCCCGGGCGCTCATCGCCCCCGTTGCCCGATGGATCCCCCGCACGAGGTCAATCTCGCTGACAACCCCGACGAGCCGACCGGCGGGGTCGACGACCGGCAGCCCGGAGACGTGGTTCGACCGCATCAGGACCGCCGCTTCGTGGGCGCTCGCCGTCGGCTCGACCCGGGCGACGACCCGGGTCATGATTTCCGCGACGTAGGCGTGTTCGTCCATGGGAGTCCCACCGAACCCGAGCTACATACCCCGCGCGTGAAGCGCCCTTGACTTCGGCCCGCCGGGGCGACCGGAGAGATTTCGGTGAGAGTCCCGCCGCGGGCTACTCCGAACGGGGTGGGGAGCTGGTCTCGGACTCCCGGCGCCCCACAGCGAGGCCGACGACGACGACCAGGACCCCGAGACCGAGAACGCCGACGCCTACGAATCCACCCGCGACGGGCTCGACGTAGCTGACGGTCACCGTGGCGTCGGGCGATGGGACGAGCAGGTAGTACTGGCCGGCTTTGCTCGACCAGTCGATGGAGCCGGACATACCGGAGCCGTGGGCGACAACGGTCCCGTTCGTTTCGGCGGCGCACGCCGAACTCGTCCCGCAGGCATACACCGTGACGTTGGCGTCCACGGTCGAGGTCCAACTGGCCGTGAACGGGATTGGCCCGATGATCAACGTCCCGCTCACGCCGAAGTCGTACGCATGCCCGACCGGGACCGAGATGCTCGTCGAGGAGGAAACCAACGGAGCGTACCAGAGCGCCACGCCGACGACCGCCACTGCGAGACCGAACACCACGAGACTCGTCCGCACGCGAGGGTCCTACCTGGCCCCGGACCGCCCTTCGGTATTTAGGCGTCCGAGAACCCGGGCGCCCGGCGGGTCGCGTCCGAGCCTCCGGGGGGACCGCCGACAACGTTGAAGTAACGGGGGCCGGTGCCGGAGACGGTGTGACATGCCGTTTGCAAAGAGCCCGCCGACGGCGCCGGAGCCGGAGCTCCCGGGCGCCGGCGATACGCCCCAACTGGTCGACCGGATCGCGGGCGAGCTCGACCTTCTCGCCCGCAACGTCGACATCCTCGAGCGCCTCGGCGGGAACCCGCCCATGGGGATCATCCGCCTCAGCGAGGCGATGCACCTCCCGATCCACAAGGTCCGCTACTCCCTCCACCTGCTCGAGCGCGAGGGTGTCATCCAACCATCCGCCGATGGCGCCGTCGTGACGGACCGTGCGAAGGAGTACTTCGCCGCCCTGGACGCGTCGCTCAGCCGGATGACTTCGGTCATCCAACACCTCCAGGAGCGGGCCGCGGAGTACAAGGGCCGTTCCGCCGCTCGGAAAGGCTATTAGAGCCACCCGGCGTCGGCGCCGCCGGTGCCGCCGTAACTCAGCGGTAGAGTGCTCGGCTGTTAACCGAATGGTCAGCGGTTCGAACGGTCGCCCGGTCGTTCCGGAGCGCCCCGAAAGTCCGCTCGGCGGCGCCTCCCCATCCTTTCCAGCGAGGCGAACGCCGGAGCGGGCCCGTAGCTTAGCGGACTAGAGCGTCCGGCTCATAACCGGTCGATCGACGGTTCGAATCCGTCCGGGCCCAGGTCCGGGCTTGCACCCGTGAGGGTTCGGGTCCGAGGGGCGGCCCTCTGGTCCATCCGCCGATTCGGGGTGGGGTCCGGATCGGTCCCACGTTCTGGCGCTCCGACGATCCCAGCGGCATGGGACGCATCGAAGGAGTTGCGAGAGCGGGCACCTCGAGACCCACGGCTGAGCTCGAGGTGTTCAGGTTCCGTCCTCTGACATGGAGGGCACGAATTCGTCGACCGGCGTCCCATCGGGCGCGACCGGTGACGCATCGACGCTCGACTCTCCGACTCGGGCCGGGTCGTCGAACCCCTCGGCGGGCGGTCCCCCCTTCGCCCGCCGACGGGAGAGCCAGAGCAGAGCCACGGCGGCCGCCAGCACGACCACGAGAACCAGCAGCGCCGGCTCGAACTCCGTCCACTCCCTTCCCAGAGCCGTGGTCGCCGCCCCCACGGTCAGGTTGAGCACCGTTTCCACCGACCCGTTGGCGCTGTCGTTGACCCATAGAGCAACGGTGTACGTGGCCGCCCGCCCAAACGAATGATGGGCGGTGGCCCCCGAACCCGTCGACCCATCGCCGAACACCCACGCGAACTGGAGGCCACCGGAGCCGCCGGTGGCGTTGGCGGTAAACACAATCTGTTGGCCGGAAGCGGGAGAGGACGGAGACGACGAGAATCCGGCGGTGAGGGCGTCCGCGACGACGAACGATACCGGGGAGGAGAGGGCCGTTCCGCCGTTCGAATCCATCACCTCCACGGTGACCTGGTAGGTGCCGGGCTGGCTGGGAGCGCAGTCTAGGAGCGCGAGCGCCCGCCCGCAGCCGCTCGGGAGCCCGGTCCAGGCGTAGGCGTACCCACCCGAACCGAGCGCAGGGTCGGCGCGGAGATGGACCGTTTGGCCCACGTCGAGCGCGATCCGGTCCTCCGTGAGGTTCACTGTAGGGGCCGGATACACGGTGAGGGTCGACGCTGGGCTCGTGACGCTGAGTAGGTTCGAGTCGGTCACCCGCAATTGAATGGCGTAGTGACCCGGTGCCGAGAGAGGGCAGATCACAGGGTCGGTCGTGGTGGCGCAGCCGCCGGGGAGGCCGATCCAGGCGTACGAGTACCCCCCCGACCCCAACGTGACGACCGCGGCAACCGTCGCCTTCTGGCCGACATCGGCCGACGCCGGGGAGAGGGACGGCGTCGTGACGACGGGGTCATCCAGAACCAGGAACGAGAGGAATCCACTCGCCGGCGACGTGAAATTGTTCGAGTCCGTGACGGTCACCGAGATCGAGAACGTACCGGCGGGAAGGACAGGCCCCGCGCAGGTGACCGAGGCGCCGGTCCCCGCGCAGCCCCCCGGAAGGCCGGTCCAAGTGTACTCTTCGTAGGTGCCGGTCCCGAGACTCGCCGTCGTCGTGAACGTCGCATTGGCACCCGCGTCCACCCGCCCCGAGACGTGGTCGCTCGTCGGAACCGCGGCCTCCGCGTCCGAGTCCACCGTGAAATTCAGGTCGCCGCTGGTGGTGGAGAGTCCGTTGGAATCGGTGGCCCTCACCGAGATGGCGAAGGTGCCGGTCGCGTTCGGCGTACAGCGAACCGAACCGGGAGCGCTGCGGCACGGGGTTGGGAGGCCCGACCATGCGAACGAGTAGTTCCCGCTACCGGACGTCGCCATCGGGGAGAACGTGACGGGCTGGCCAAGGTCGATCGAGGAGGGAGAAGCCCTCGGCGTCTCCGCCGTGGGGTCGGTGTTCACCGTGATCACCGTCGTGCCGGTGTTGCCCGCCGAATCGAGAAGTCGGAGCTGGAACGGCCCGGACGAGGGCTCGGTGGGCGCCGTGAACCTTGCGACGACCGATCCCGAAGAGTTGGTGTGCATCGTGCCTCCTACGCACGTGCCGACGGTCGCGGAGGTGCAGTTGAGCGAGATCGAACCGAGCGTGAACGTACCGACGGCCACCGAATCCCCAAACCCGCTTGCCGTCACGCTGACGTTCTCTCCCGAGTCTACGCTCCCCGTGGCGGCGGGGACGGCGACCGTGGAGTTGACCGTGAACGAGTCCGAGGCCTCCACCCCATCGGAGAGGACGGTCGTGGTGTTCCCTCCCGAGTTCGCGACGAACACCTCGCTCTGACCGGCATCGTAGGCGACGCCCGCCGGGGAGGGTCCCACGCCGACCGTGGCAACCACCGCGTCGGTGGCGTCCGAGACCACACTGATGTTGTTCCCTCCGAGGTCAGCGACGAAAATCTCGCCGAGGCGGCTGTCGTAGGCGAGCCCGACGGGTTCGACTCCGACGGGGATTGAGGCGACCGCGTTGTCCGTCCGGTCCGCGATCACCGTCAAGTTCGAGGAGTTGTAGTCCGCCACGAACATCTCGTCCCGGGCGGGGTCGTAGGCGAGACCGTAGGGGTACCCGCCGACCTGGACGCTCGCGACCACGGTGTTGTTCGTGCCGGAGATTACACTGACATTATCCGAGAGGAGGTTCCCGACGAACACCTCTCCTCGGTCGGGGTCGTACGCGACGCTCGCGGGATAGTCTCCGACGGGGATGCTTGCGACCACGGTGTTGTTCGAGTCGGCGATCACGCTGACGTTGTGCGAGTTGGAGTTCGCGACGAACACCTCCCCCAAGGCCGGATCGTAGGCGATCCCAAACGGGTCCCCTCCGACGGCAATGGTGGCGACGACGGTGTTGTTGGTATCGGAGATCACGCTCACGTTGCTCCCGTCGTAGTTCGCGACAAACACCTCACCGGCGCCGGAATCGTAGGCGAGGGTGGCCGGGGAGCATCCGACCCTCACCGTCGCCACCACGGAGTTGTTGGAGTCCGAAACCACGCTCACGTTGTGGGTACCGCAGAGCGTCGTCCCCGAGTCCGCGACGAACACCTCGTTCTTGACCGGGTCGTAGGCGATGCCGAACGGGGAGATCCCGACGTCGGTTCCGCCGACAATCCTGGCTCCGTCCGAAGCCGCGACTGGCTCGACCCCCCCGGGGGCCGCGGGGACGGTGAAGGAGCACGCCGTTCCCGTCGTCCCAGGGACCGTACCGCTCGAATCGGAGGAACACCCGGAGATCATGGCCCCACCCGCAAACCCGAAGGCGATGGGGGAGCTCGCGGCAAAGCCCGTTCCCGTCGCGCGCGCCCCCGACCCCACGACGCCGCTCATGGGAACAAGAGACAAACTCGAATTCACCGTGAAGGCGGTCGTCGCGTTCGTCACTCCATCGGAGGCCACGACGACCTGCGCTCCCCTCGGAGTCGCCGGTATCGTCAATGCGCAGGCCGTGCCCGTACTTCCCGGGAAGCTGCCGTTCGAGTCCGAGGAGCAGGTCCAGTTCACTGCGAGACTCGCGAACGAGACGGTAATCGAGGCGTTCGCGGCAAACCCGCTCCCCGTCGCGTTGACGCGGTCCCCAACGGTCCCGGACGTGGCCGAAAGCGAGAATGTGGCAATGAGCGGCCGAGAAGCGTCGACCGCGGAGCGGACGCCGAGCCCGACCGACCCCGTCGCGGCCCCCATGGTGGACGCGAGTGTCGACAGGATGAGGATCGCAATCAGCATCAAGAGCGAGAACCGGGAGGCGGGGCGCGGGAAGCGTCTACCCGGGGTTCGGTCTGGATCGACCGGAATCTTCGTCGCCCGCGGTCTGGTCCGGCGGTGGGAGGTTCCGAATCGCGGCGACCAACCCGTCATCCGTGCCGTCACGGTGCCCTACCCACGACCGTCGGTGGAGGTTCCGCGGTGTATGTAGCTCCACGGACAGTCCCAATCCTTGGAGGAGCTACCCACCGACCCCGAGAACGTTCGGCTCAGTCGGTTCCAACTCAGAGGATGGGTTCCTTCCTGAGGCCCCGGGGGGGCCGATTGTATAGACTACGCCCTCGTCCGGAAGGGGTTGGAAGGCCGAGAATCGGTGGGTTTTGAACCCTTCGAGGTTCGAATCCGTCCGGGCCCAGGACCCGGCTTGAACCCTTGAGGGTTCGGGCCCAGAGGTCGGAACACTGTCCCACGGACGTTGCCGAGTTGGATCACGGCCCACTCTACGCTTCGGGTTCACGACGAGGTCGCTCCGCCCCTAGTCCACGAGTCGGGATCGGAGGCGGCTGAGTTTCCGGTAGAACCCCGGTCTGAGTCCGAAGGCCCCGAATCGGACGGTCTGGCCATCGACCACGAACCAGGCACGATAATTTCCGACGTGAACCGACCATACCTCCTGCTTCCAGCCTCGGGGCGGTTGAAGTTGGTCCACGGAATACCCGGGCCCGGGAGAGAGCGGCTGGACACGCATTCGTGCGAATGCCTCTTCATACACCTCCCGGACATCGGGCGGGAGAGCTAGGAACTCGGGACGCGCCTCGCGGCGCATGGTGAGGGTGTAGACCACTCTACCGCCCTCGGGCTCGCAACGCCTGAGATTCGGCAATCACGTGTTCGATAGGAATGTCCTCTCCGCTCCGGAGACGACGTCCCAGCTCAGCCCAGGTGAGGCGGTTCGGGTGGGCGGCGAGGAGGGACTCGATGACTTCGTCGTACGTCTGATCGCCCTCCTTGAGCGAACCGAGTCTCTTCCGGGTCGCTTGGCTGACCGTGATCGTCGTCGCGGTGGAAGCACTCATGGCAATAGCCGCTATGGCAATGGCGGCTATTAAGCCGTCCGGGGCCGAGGGCGCAGAGGCCCATTTTAGCGGGAAATTCGCACGGTTTCGCACCGCGAAGAGTCCGAACCGGTCCGGGCCCAGGCCAGGCGTGAGTGCCCGGGCCCGGATTCCTTGGGCGTTCGGGTTCGATCCCGCCCCGATCCCTGGGGGCGGGGCGTCTAGCTCGTCGCGGCCACCACCGATGCTTCGCCCCGGGGTGAGACGGACGATGCGTCCGTCTCCCGGGTCACCGCCCGGCTGGACGGGGGAACCGCCGCCAGCAGTTGGAAGAGCTTCTGGACGAGCTCCTCGCCTGAGGAAGGTGGGTCGGCAATGTACGAAACCCGAACGCCGAAGGATCCCACGTCATCGCGCAGCTGCTCGCAGAGCGACTCGATCGCGGCGCTCGCAATCCTCTGGCCAGCCAGGTCCCCTCCCGGATAGCCCGCCTCCGGAACGGCCATCGCCAGAATGATCCCTCGACCTTGGTACGCCATTTTTCTCGCCGCGGCGGCGGCCGTAACGAAGTTCGTGCGCACCCGGGTGAACGTCGCCGCATCGAACTGCTGGTCGGTCAGGTTGCAGAGGCGCGCCGGCCCCAGGACTCCCTGAAAGGCCATGTTGAGACTGACGTCGACCGACCCGTGCTGGACATAGACGTCGTGCAGGTGCTCCGAGACCGACTTCGGATCCAGAGGGTCCACCCGGGCGACCACGGCTGCCCCTCCCGCGCTCACGATTTCGTGGGCGAGCGGTTCGAGACGGCAGGGGGAACGACCGGCCAGGTAGACCGTCGCTCCCGCCGTGGCGAACGCACGCGCGACGAAGGCTCCGGCCGGGCTGTTCGCGCCGTAGACGACTGCACTTTTTCCACGAAGCTGCATGAGGGCTCACTCGAAGAGGACGAAGGCCGAACCCCTACTTAACGCGGGCTATTTTTAGGTGCCTAATTTAGTCAAATGTACCGGCGTTAGAGTACTAAAACATGGCGGGTTTCGGGACTCCGCAGGCCGACGGGCGCAGGTCCGGTCGACGCGGCCAAGCTCGGCACGTCCCTTCCGTCGGCGGGCGGCCGCTAGTCCGGGCGGCGCGAACGATCGAGCGCATCTCTCGGGGGACCGAGGGACCGTCGACGCACGCTTCCTTCCAAGTCTGACGAGCGGGACCCCCGCCGGGCCGGTCCATTGACCACCCCTGGCTCGATCGTCAGCGTGGAGCCCCGGACGTACGCCTTCAACGGCTGGCCGTCCACCCAGCCGAGCTGTTGGATTTCCTTGGGGGAGATGGAGAGAAGCCATCGGTAGTAGGTCCGGCCCTCGTAGACCCGGTTGACGACTTTCCTCGCCCGCATGGGTGCCCGCATTGCCGCCATCCAATTAGGGTACTAAAAATCCTTCGGACTATATAGACGACCGAACCCTTGGGGATTCCCATGCTGCCGGAGTATCCGGAGCCCGTCCGACGGGCGTTCGCCCGGAACGTCCTTCGGAACTCGCTGCTCCTGCGGCGCGGGGAGAACCTGCTCGTCGAGACGTGGAGTGGGACGATGCCCTGGGCCGAGAGCCTCGTTCTGGAAGCTCGCCTCGTGGGTGCGCGACCGGTGCTGTTCGTCGAAGACGAGGCCACCTATTGGAAGGGCGTCGAGGAGGCTCCCGCTTCCAACCTCGGACAGATTGGAGCCCACGAGTGGGCGGCCCTGAAGGCGTCGGACGCTCACGTCTACCTCTGGGGCCCGTACGACACCGCCCGGGAGGAAGCGCTCCCGGCGTCGATCCGGCACCGGATCATGGCCAACGACCACGAGTGGTTCCGGCTGGTGGGACGATCCGGCATCCGATCGATCCGGTGGGATCTCGGGCGCAGCAACGAGGTGTGGGCCGAGCGGTACGGCGTCGACTTGGCGAAATGGAGATCCGAACTCATCGAGGGGGCCACGGTCGACCCGGGTCCGATGCGACGGGAGGGCCGGGGCTTGGCCGAGCGGCTCCGGACCGGCAAGTCCATCCGAATCACGCACAAGAACGGTACCGACCTGACCCTTCGGCTCGCGGGGCGACGTCCGCGGGTCGACGATGGAGTCATCGATGCCGAGGACGTTCGGGCCGGGAACGTCGTCTCGGTCCTCCCCAGCGGCGTGACCGTCGTCACAGTGGACGAGCAGTATGCGGAAGGGACGTTCTTTGGCGAGGGGGCCGGGGACGTGGCCTTCTCCTCGACCTTCCGGAGCCAGATCCCGCTCGGCGGCGGCCGGTGGAGCTTCCGGAACGGGAAGCTAACGGAGTACTCGTACGATCGAGGGGGCGCCGAGTTCCGTCGAGCGTTCAAGGCCGCCGGGCCGGGCAAGGATCGCCCAGGGATGATCTCCGTCGGCCTGAACCCCACGACGACCTCGATCCCCCTCCTCTTCGACCAGGAGCGTGGCGTGCTCTCCGTCTCCATCGGGCGGAACTCGGAGATGGGAGGGCACAACCGCGGCTCCCGGTTCGTGGCGTACTCCTCGATTCGCAAGGCCACCCTTGCCGTCGACGGTACACCCGTTCTCCAAGACGGTGAATTCGTCCCCGCTCGTCAGTGATCCGGTCGACCCTCGGAGGGATTGTCGGACCCCCTCCACTCGCAGGGGCGGACGGAAGGCCCCGAGTGATTGAGTCGCAAGTCGGCCAATGGGGGCGTGTCCGGCCTCAGACGGTCACGACGATCTTTCCCCGGGCGTGCCCGCCGATCAGTTCCCGCAAGGCATCGGGGACGTGGTCGAGCGGATAGCGGTGGTCGATGACCGGTGTCACCCGGCCATCCTGGAGCATCTCCGCGAGGACGACCAGGTCGTCCCGCCGGACCTTGGCAATGAAGAACTTGGTTCGGGGACCGACGAACTTCGAGGCGATCGTCCTCCCAATGAGGCCGAGCAGGATCCGGGTGATGCTGCCCTGGCCCGCCCCGACGACCAACAAGAGGCCGCCCGGCTTCAGCGCCCGTCGGAAGGCGCGGAGGGAGTGGTTGACCTGCATGTCGAGGATGACGTCGTAGCGCTCGCCGCTCCGTGTGAAGTCCTCCCGAGTGTAATCGAACACTCGAATCGCCCCCAACGATTGAACAAGCGCGACGTTGCGGGTGCTGCACACCGCACTGACCTCGGCCCCAAGGGCGCGAGCAATCTGCACGGCGAACGTCCCCACGCCGCCCGCGGCGCCGTTGACCAACACCCTCTGGCCGGGGCCGACGTTCGCGTGGTCGCGGAGCGCCTGCAGCGCGGTGGTCGCGGCGATCGGCACGGCCGCGGCCTGCTCGGAGGAAAGTCGGGCCGGCGGGGTCGCCACTTGGGTCTCATCGGCGACGGCGAATTCGCCGAAGGCCCCCCGGCCGACGCCAAACACTTCGTCCCCGACCTGAATCCCCCGAACTGCCGTCCCAACACCCTCCACACGTCCGGCGAGGTCGAGACCGATCCGACCCTCCTTGGGCCGGAGGAACCCTTGGCCGCCGCGGAGGAACACGGGCGGCCGGAGGTTGTGACGGTCGGCCGGATTGACGGAAGAGTGCCGGACCCGTACGAGGAGTTCGTGCTCGTCCCGAAACGTTGGCATTGGGACGTCGCGAAGCTCGAGGTCGTCCACGGATCCGTACCGTCGGAGAATCCAGGCTCTCATCGTCCCCGGTCCCTCCGCGATAGAGTTCGGCACCGCTGGACCCGAGAGGCAGGAACCGCCGGTGGACTTACCGATGCCGACACAAGCCCCGGTCGAATGCAGGGGGACCCCGGATCCGCCGGGCGGCGGGGCGCGCGCACCAAGTTCAGGAGCTCACCGTTCTCGTCGCCACAGCACGACGAGGGCGACGGCGGCCCCGGCCATCAGTCCCACGGAGCCGAGCGCCAGATCCATCGGAGAGAGGCGCGAGGCGATTTCGGCCGCGGGGCAGGCCCGCACGACGGGGGTCGGGCCGCTCGCCGTGGTAAGGTTCGCGTACGTGAGGGCCCCCGCCGAATCGGTCACGACCAGGCGGGCGACCCACCCGCCCGTCAGCGTCGCATACGTGTGGTTGACGAACGGACCGGAGGCGAACGCCCCATCCCCGAAGTTCCAGTAGTAGGAGTACGGCGCCGTCCCGCCCGCCCCCCGGGCGGAGAAGAGGATCTTCGCCGAAGTGACCCCGCAGTCGTTGGTGCCGTCGTACGCGGCGGTCGCGGTCACGGAGAGATTCGATGGGGTCTGGGCCGTGGCGGCCGGAGTGACGTTCACCGGGACCGTCGCGTTCAGTGTCCCCCCGACTGCGTCACTCACCTCGACCTGGACGTCGTAGGATCCGGGCTGGACGAAGGTGAAGTAGGTCAACGAGCCGGCCGCCGTGCTGCCGTTTCCGAAGTTCCAGAGCACCGAGTACGGCCCCTCTCCTCCGGAGGGGGTCGCGGAGAAGGTAACGAACAACGGGGCCCCGCCGGAGGCATTCGTCGGCGAGACGGTCGCCTCGATCGCCGGGAAAATCGTGACCCACGCGTGCAGTCGGACGGTCGCACCGGCCGAATCGCCCACCGTAACTTCGACCTGGTACAGGCCCGGATCCGGATACGCGTGCGAGATGTTGAGGGACCCGGAACTGTTGGCGAGCGTGCCGTCGCCAAACTGCCAGCGGGCGACGTACGGGGGATACCCCCCGGCGGTCGAGACCCCGAATCCGACCAGGGCCGGGGCATCCCCCGTGGCGTCGGGGACGTGGATGGCCGCGGAGAGGTTGGCGGGAGCCGCGATGGAGAGGTTTCGCAGGGGGAACGACTCGGCGACCACGAGGGCGCCGCCGTCGACGGCAAAGGACACCGCGCTCAGGAGGTCGGGGACGGAGCCGTTCTCCGCCGCGAGACACTCCGGGGTCGCGCACTCGTCGAGGGCGGTCGCGTTCGACGGGCCCTCGGCCGCGACCAGGTTGAAGGAGGCCGACCACGAGTCCCCAAACTGCAGGGCCGAGTGACCGGTCGCGTTCGACCAGTTCCAGGCGAGGACCGTGCTCCCGTTCGCCTCCTCTCGGGAGGGGACGGAGAGGCATCCCGGGACCGGGCCCTCCGGTGAGGAGCAGGTCACGGTCGCTTGGAGGGAGGGAGCGGCGGCGAAGCCCGGGGTGGTGACGAACCGGAACATCGGGGTCCCTGTCGGTGGGGCGGCCGCGACGCCGGTCCTGGATGGGGTTCCGAAGGAGATGTTGGCGAGCGCGCTCAGCAATTCGGGGTTGGTCGTGTTCCCGGAGTACCCGAGGGTCCCGGACGCGTTCCCGCAGGTCGAATTGCGGGGGCCGTCCCACGAGCCGCCCGTGGCGGCCGCGATGTCGCATCCGGCCGCCACCACGTGCCCGGTGTCGTTCCGCACGTCGGAAAGCCGGTACGCGGAGACGTTCTTGGGAGCCCACCCGGGCGATCCCGGGTCGCTCGGGGTGGCGTTCGCGACGATCGTATCGACGGTGCAGTGGCCCAAGCTCGAGTTGAGACACGCGGCCCCGGTATAGGCCAAGGAGGCCACGGAATCGAGGGGGTTCCCGTTCTGGGACGAGACCCACCCCTCGCAGGTGGGGACCGCCCCGCCGGAGAAGTTCGTTTGGACCTCGCACGTCGGCAGAGTGCCGTTGCCGCCCGGGCAACCCCAGGGGCTGTCGGTGAGCGGACAGACGTCCTCGGAATAGTTCGAGTCGACCGGCGCAGAAGCGCCCACCCAGACGACGACCCGGTCCGACCCCGGGGTCCAATTGGCCGGGCCCCCCGCGACGTCGGCGGAGACACCCGCCTGACCCGTGAAGAGGCCGTACAGCGCCGCGATATCCCCTGTCTGGAGCGGATTGTCCGCGAAATCGATGTCCCCCGGCGGCTCCGGGAGCGTTCGATTCACCACCGTCCCAAACTGCGAGGAGTTCGTGAAATTGCCGATTGGGACGGCAAGCATGGACCCATCGTCGTCATCGAACGGCCCGTACGTCGCGTCGGTCACGGCCAGCCCGAAGGAGAGGTTGGTCCCGGGGTGACGGTGCGCCAAGGTCGAGGCGATCGTTCCCGCGGAGGAAAGGAACGTCCAGTCAATCGGAGAGGAGCCGGGCAGGGGGGGGGATTGGTTCGAGGAGGCGTAGACCGTGAACTCGGAGACGTCGAGGAGATAGAGGATGTCCACCGGGGTCGCGTTCCCCGTCGGCCGCTCGGGCGCGGAGACGGTGAGATTGACGCGGACGGTGCTCGGCGCGGTGGCGCAGGTCGAAAAGCCAAACGCACAGATGGAGGGGCTCGACGTCGAGAGGGAGAGCACGAGCGGGCCGTCGGTCAAGGGGGGCGAGGTGGCAGGTCGCGGGGCGGCCGCCACGTCAAGGACGTGGACTCCCGCCGAGCCGGCTTCGAATGGGGCCGAAACTGGGGAAACGCCGATCGCGGACGGGAAGGATCCGCCAGAAAGTACCAAGACGGCGGTCAGGGCCACCAAGGCCCAGCCGATCCCGAACGAGCCCCGGCGCCCGCCGCGGAGGTGCGGGATCCGACGTACCGGTCGGGAGAACTCGCCCATCACCGCGTTCCTTCGAACGGGGCCTTCGAAGGAAATCTAGGCTATAAACTTAGTGAGGACGGCGACCGCTCCTGCCGTGCCGTCAGGCCGCTCCGCCTCCAAACGCCCCACACTGTGGGCAAGCTCGAGGGAGGCGGAGGCCGACCCTGCCCTGCCCGTCCCGACTTACGACGAACCGGCCGGCGGTGACACGGAGGGCGCGAGGGTCGATGACACCGAAACACTGGGGGGCGCGCGCACCATCGGAAGGGCTACGCCGCGATTGGGGACGTCCGGGCGACCGAGGCGGCGGCGAATCCAGTGCCGGACATCGTGGACGTAGAGATTGCCGTACGGACACGCGCCCACGCAGTTCCCGACGCCGCAGCACTTGGTGCTTCGGAACTCCCCCTTGGTGCGGAAGTGTCCCGGCATGTCGACGAGTCCGACCGGGCAGCTCTTCGCACAGTCCAGCGTCGTGCACGCCTTGCAGACGTCCTTGCTGCGCACCTTCAACTTGAAGAAACTGACGTTTTGGAACGCCTGGGCGACCGTGCCGGTGTAGCACCAGCCCATCGTGACGCAGTTGTAATTCCCCGTGTACGGGATCGTGACGAACATCACGTACCAGAGAACCCCGAAGTAGAGCGCGAACAGGAAGGCCGTCGGGTCGGCCCCCGCAATCGTCACGTGCAACACGCCGACCTGGTCGAAGTACGAGAGGAACGATGCCCCCACGAGCGAGCCCATCGTCACGGCGGTCGTGACCGAGTACGCCTGCGAGAACCGGCTGCCGAGGTACTTTCGTCCGACCGGTCCGGACCGATTGAACGACTTCATCGCGTCGATGGTCGTTCCTTGGTACATCAGCGCCGCCGTGCAGAACGTCGAGCACACGACGCGTCGACCAAACAGGACGACGAGCACGCCCGTGATCGCGTAGGTCACGAACACGACCAGGAACACCGAGGGCCCGAGCGGCGCCGAACCGATCCCCATGCTCCATCCGAGCACCGGAACCGCCGTCCCGTTCGGGGCGTTCGGGAACAGCGCCGCATAGTAGATGCTTGGGAAGAACACCGCGAACGCCGCGTACGACCCCATCATGAGTCCGAGCCGGACCCGGGTCTCCAGGCTCTTCGTTTCCCGGAACTTGAACAGGACGAGGATCCCCATCTCGGTCCCCATCATCGCGAGGAACCAGGTCGAGCCGGCGACGTCGGCAAAGAACCAGAACCCGTTGAGGAGGGCGTTCTGGAGGACGACGAGTGGGGCTCCGGCGAGTGGTAGGGCGAAGAAGGTCCCCGCGAACTGTCCGGGCTGCAGTTGCAGGTCGAGGACCGCCCCCATGAACAGCTCGCCGACGAGGACGAGGCCGAGTAGGGAGAACGCCCAGGCAGGGCGGAGCTGCCAGGAGAATCGCTCGGAGGACTGGAACTGGTCCGGGCGCAGGACCGCGGCGAAGTATACGATCATCTCGAGCACGACCGAGCTCGCCAGGACGACGGGGCTGCCGTCGAGGAGCCAGAGGAGAAGGCCGACCATCATCAGGGCGTAGGCGGCCAAGATCTGGAGGAGGTAGCCGCCGAGCGCCGTCGGGATCTCCCGGTGGCGGTAGATGTGCTCCATCGCGTAGACGATGAGCGCGATCATCCCGGCGCTTCCGAGGAGGATCGACGCCTCGAGCCACGTCGAGGAGGCCACGGCGGTCGGCGTCAGCGCCATGATCGAGGCCTGGAGTGGCAGGATGACCCGCATCGGTCGGGAGAGGCGGCCCCAGAGGAGCGCCGTGGCAATCGCCATCTCGGCCCCCATCGGGAAGACGAACCACGGCGAGACGACAATCGCGGCGACGCCCCCGAGAGCTCCACCGCCGCTGGGGGCCAGAAGGGGGGTGGCCGAGACGGTCGCGAACGCGAACGCCATCAACCCCTCGCTCAGCAGGACGATGGCGACCGCGACGGCGCGGTACCATGCTGGCGGCTCCAACGGGCTCTCGCGCGGTGTCGTCTCGGGGCCGGACGGCCGCGCTCGGAGCAACGCGACGAAGACGACGACCACCGTCGCCGCCATCATCGCGCCCATGGCCGCGAGCGCGGCGACCAGCGAGCCGACCGACGGTGCGCGGGCGTACACCGCGGCCCCGACCCACATCTCGGCCATCATCGCGAGTAGGAACAGGGTGATCCACGCCTGTGGCCGTCGGCGGGCCTCCACCGAGAGCTTCACGAGGTAGGCGGTCGGGACCGCCATAAGGAGGGCCACCAGCCCGAGGACCAGGTCCGTCCCGTTCACCGAGTTCCCCTCACGGATTCCCCGAGCGGCCGTCGAGCGCCGTTCCCCTCATCCTACCACGGTACGAACTACGGGCGTCGTAGGAGAACCGCTCGCGGCGGATCATCGGCGGGTCGCTTACGATGAGGCGCCGGACGGCGTCGTGGTCGTGGGCCGGTCGGACTCCTCCGAAGTCGTCGAGGTCCCGTACGCTTCGGGGACGACGATGGCGGTGAAGAACACCGCGCTCTGAACGATGACGGCGAGGGCGAACACCAGCGCGGAGCCCGTGATCGCCCATACGAAGACGGCGGCCGCCATGAACGCGAACGCCGCGAGGACTCGGGCCGAGTAGGAGGCCACCGGTCGGGGGAGCCGCGCTCCCCGGTAGACGAGGAGGAGGAGGTAACCCACCAGGGCGGCCATGACGGTGCTCGAGGCAATCGAGCTTCCTACGAGCCAAGCGGTGCCGGCAATGGCCGGCGGCGACGCGAACATGACCGCACTCTGGGCCAGGAGGATGCCGACCATCGGTCGGGAGAGACGGGGGCGAACCCAGAGCGTCGCGAGCGACATCTCGAGCGCCATGGGGAAGAGGAACCACGACGAGGTGACCGTGGTCCCGAACCAGGTCAGAACGTCGCTCAGGGAGCGGACGGCGGGGGCCGTGACAGCGCCCGACGCGACGTCGAACGTTCGCCCCATCCAGAGCTCGCCGACCAGGACGAGGGCGGTCACCCAGAGGGCGAGAACGATGGGGGAGGGAAGGTGTCGCGGGACGTAGCTGGGCCCGGCCTCCATCTGGATGCGGGCCTCTCGGAGCGCGATGGCCGCGATCGGGAACACGCTCGCCGACATCGCGAGAGCCCCGGCCCAGAGCCCAAGGACGTCGGCGCCCGGGCCTGGCCAGGAGACGGCCACCAGCGCCCCGAGGAACATGGCGGCCATCATGGCGAGGAGGAACACGACGAACGCCGCACCGAGCACGGTGCGGCTGTGCGTGCTGTAGCGGACGAGCCAGGCGATGACGAACGCCATCAGCGCCGCAATCGGCCAGAGGAGCCACGCGGGGTCCACGGTAGGGCGCGAATCCCCCGGGGTATCTGACCTTCCCCGGCGGAGCCCGGGGCCCCGCCGGGGCGGTCGGGGGCGCCCGCGGACTCCCTCGCAGGTGCCAACGGTATAATCTCGGTCCGCTCGACCCCGAGGATTCTCGATGCCGGTCATCGTCGCGGTGCCGAAGGAAGTGGCCCCGGGGGAGCGGAGGGTCTCCGCCGTCCCCGAGGTCGTCCAGAAGCTCGTGAAGTCGGGGGTCACCGTCCGCGTGGAGCAGGGGGCGGGGGTCGCCTCCAACTATCCGGACGAGGCGTTCGTCGCCGCGGGCGCCTCCGTCGTCGACCGCGGGACTCTGCTGGCCAGCGCCGGAATCCTCCTTACGGTCCTCCCCCCGCCCGCGGCCGACCTGGCGAAGCTCCCGAAGGGGGCGATCGTGGTCGGCTTCCTCAGCCCCGGGCGCAATCTCGAGGCGGCCGCGGCGATGCGCGATGCGAAGCTGACGGGGTTCTCGGTCGAGCTGATCCCCCGGATCAGTCGGGCCCAGAGCATGGACGCTCTCAGCTCGCAGGCGACGGTCGCGGGCTATCGGGCCGCCCTAATCGGCGCGGACCACTCCCCCAAGTTTCTTCCCATGCTCACCACCGCCGCCGGCACGATCCGGCCCTCGAAGGTCCTGATCCTCGGTGCCGGCGTGGCCGGCCTGATGGCCATCGCCACCGCGCGGCGCTTGGGCGCCGTGGTGGAGGGGTACGACGTTCGCCGCGCCGCCGGGGAACAGGTGAGAAGTCTGGGGGCGAAGTTCCTGGAGCTCCAAATCAACGCCGAGGGTCAGGGCGGCTACGCCCGCGAGCTCACGGACGCGGAGAAGGCGCAGGAGGCGGAGATGGTCGCGAAGGCGGTCTCCGAGGCGGACATCGTGATCACGACCGCCAACATCCCGGGCAAGAAGGCGCCCCGCCTCGTCACGAAGGAGATGGTGGCCCGGATGCGCCCCGGCTCCGTGATCGTCGACCTCGCGGCCGAGACCGGGGGCAACTGCGAGCTCACGCAAGCGGGGAAGTCCGTCCGCGCGAACGGGGTCGAGGTCGTCGGACCGCTCAACCTCGCGAGCGACCTCGCCTTCCATGCGAGCTCGATGTACGCGAAGAACCTCGCCTCGTTCCTCGGCCTGCTGGTCGGCCCGACGGGCGAGCTCGTCGCGTCGTTCGACGATGAGATCCTGAAGGCGAGCGGTCTCGTCGTGGCCGGCGAGGTCAAGCACGAGGCGACCCGGGTCGCCTTGGGAGCCCCCGCGTGATCAGCACCACCTGGGCCGTCCTGTACGTCGCGGTCCTTGCCGCGTTCGCGGGCTATGAGGTAATCCGGCGCGTGCCGGTTCTCCTTCACACGCCGCTGATGAGCGGCTCGAATTTCATCCACGGGATTGTGCTCGTCGGGGCGATGTTCGCCCTTGGCACGGCGACGACGCTTCCGGAACAGATCCTCGGCTTCGTCGCGGTCGTGATGGGTGCGATGAACGTCACCGGCGGCTACGTCGTGACGGAGCGGATCCTCGAGATCTTCGACCGGTCGAAGGCGAAGAAGGGGCCGCCGTGATCTCGTTCTCGATCACGGACGCGATCGAGGGGGTCTACCTCCTCACGGTCGTCTTCTTCGTCCTCGGACTGCAACGGATGAGCTCGCCGGCGACGGCGCGCTCCGGGATCGTCGCCGCCGGCGTCGCGATGCTGATCGCCACCCTCGTCACGTTCCTCACCCCGGGGCTCTCCAACCTCCTCTGGATCGCCGCCGGCATCGCCATCGGCGGCTCGCTCGGCTTCGTCGCGGCGAAGAAGGTCGCGATGACCGACATGCCGCAGATGGTCGCTATCTACAACGGGATGGGCGGCGGCGCGGCCGCGGGGATCGCGATCGTCGAGCTCCTGACCGGCCCGAATTTCTCGACGACCGGCGGCCTCTCCGTCGCGGGCGGCCTCATCGGCGCGGTCTCCTTCTCGGGGAGCGTCATCGCATTCCTCAAGCTGCAGGGCTGGATGCGCCAGCGGCCGATCACCTACCCGCTCCAGCAGCCCACGAATCTGATTGTGCTCGGCGCCGCGATCGTCGCCGGTGCCCTCGTCGTGAGCTACTCCGGGATGTTCCTGCTGCCGTTCGTCCTCCTCGCGCTCGGGTTCGGGCTCCTCATGACGCTCCCCATCGGGGGCGCGGACATGCCGGTGGTCATCTCGCTCTACAACGCGCTCACGGGCATCGCGGTGGCGATGGACGGCTTCGCCCTCGGCAACTACGCGATGGTCGTCGCTGGCACTTTGGTGGGCGCGGCGGGCTCGTTGCTCACGCTCGTGATGGCGAAGGCGATGAACCGTTCGATCTCCAACGTCCTGTTCTCGGCGTTTGGGGCGACCGAGGAGACCGGGACGACCATCGCCGGCGCGATGAAGCCGATCGAGGCGGACGACGTCGCGGTGATGATGGCGTACGCCCAGAAGGTCGTCATCGCCCCGGGGTACGGGATGGCCGTTGCCCAGGCCCAGGGGAAGGTCAAGGAACTGGCGGACCTGCTCGAGGCGCGGGGAGTGGCCGTGAAGTTCGCGATCCACCCGGTCGCCGGCCGGATGCCCGGCCACATGAACGTGCTCCTAGCGGAAGCAGGGGTCCCCTACGACCGGTTGTTCGACCGCGACGAGATCAACCCGGAGTTCCCCACCGCCGACGTGGTCCTCGTGATCGGTGCGAACGACGTCGTCAACCCGGCGGCCCGCCGGGCGGGAAGCCCGTTGCAAGGAATGCCCATCCTCGACGTCGACCAGGCGAAGAACGTCATCGTGCTGAAGCGCGGCCAGGGGAAGGGGTTCGCCGGGATCGAGAACGATCTCTTCTACAAGGACAACGCGCGGATGCTGTACGGAGACGCACAGGCGACCGTCGGCCAGCTGATTCAGTCGCTGAAGGCGATGAAGGAATAGAGGCCGGCCCCGCCGCTCCGCCGGCCTCCGGGACCCCTCTCGCCCGCTAGGTCGCGGTCATCGTCCCGGTCATGTAGCCGGCGACGTCCATCGGTGGCGAGTTGTACGGGTCCATCCCCGTTCCGCACGGGGCGAAACAATACCAGATGTACTCGCCCGGTTGGCTCACGGCCACCGAGAATTGAACGGTGCTTTGACCCGGGCTGAGGACCTGGACCCCAAGGGCGGGGATGTTGAACGTGTGGGCCACGTTCGCGCTCGGGATCGACGTCATCGGGGTTCCGTTCAGGAGCTCGGTGCCCCCGACCGTTCCCCGGACGGGACACGGACAGGCGGTCCAGTTCATCGGAGAGTCGTTGTCGACGATGGTGAACACGACCGTCCCCGCGGGGATCGTGAAGTTCGCCGGCGAGTACTGGGGCCAGCCGTTCAACGGATTGATCGACACGGTGAGGTTCACGTAGCTGGTGGGGCCCGGTGGGGCGGCCGTCGAGTTGGATGCCGGTACGGGGATCGCGAGGACCAGCCCGAAACCGAACCCCAGGGAGACCAGGGTGCCGACGACGAACAGGGTGACAAGTTCCCGGGACGGCATCGCGGCGGCCCACGGGCGGGGCGTGAGGACCGAGGGAACCGCGTGGGCTCGTCGACGGGCGGCGAGGGCGTTTCGGAGCCACACGTCGAGGGAGAGCCACCGGCCCGCTCCGCCCACCAGGAGCACCGCATAGACGAGGATATACAGCGGGTGGGCGCCGACGTCGGTCCCTCCCGGGAACAGGAACGTCGTGCCGAATTGCGTCGCGAGGAGGACGGCGGAAAAGCAGCTCCCCACGAAACAGGCCAGCCGGGTGGTGAGCCCGAGAATCAGCGCGATCGCAAGGTACGTGGTCACGAGGGCGATCGTCCACGAGAAGAAGAGCGGATGCGCGGCGACGTACTCGGCGAGACCGGGACCGCCGATGGTGGTAGGGGCAAACGAGCGCGCCGTGCTCGAGAACGTCGTCCAGTACTGGTTGGCCGGGTTGACGATGAACAGGAGGTTCACGAGCCAGACGATCCCGACCCCGATCCGAAGGACGTCGATCGCGTGACCCGGGCCCCAGGCCTCGTTCGGACGCGTCGCGGGCTCCGGAGTGGGTGCGCCGGCTGCGGTCATTCAACTCGACGAGCCAGCCGAGGGAGGGGGCTATAATTGAATGGTCAAGAGGGATTCACGGAGGCGCCCGCGGCACGATGGGCGCCAAGAGCCTGGGGCCGCGGACCCCGATCCCTGACGTCACACGGGGCACGATGTCGCCGGACTCGAGCGATGCCAAGGGATGGGGATTGCCGGGATCGAGAACGACCCGGTCTCCGAGGGCCCGGCGCGGAGGCTCGCCGGCGAGCCAAAGTCGGCGGTCGGCAAGCTCGTCGAATCGGTGGGCGAACTCAACGAGGAGGTCGGCGGGCTCCGCGCGCTCCCCCGGCCCCTCCGGGGCAGGTCCTCCGCTCGGTCTAGCTACACGATCCGGAGCAGGTCGTACGGCCCCGCGTTCGAGGGTTCCGCGAGTACGAACCCGGTGGTCCACGGTTTCAGTCCGTAGACCAGGACCCGACCCTGCCGGTTGAGCAGCCGCAGATGGATGGTCGCGAGGGACTTGATCGGGCGAAAGAGCGGAGTGTCCGCCCTGCCTACGGCGATCAGGTGGAGCCCGGTGCCGAGGGTGTTCTGGATCGCGGCCGGTAGGCCGGCCGCGGCCTCGGAGGTCAACGGAAGCTTCATGGTGGCCGCCAGGGACTCCAGCCCGGCGCCGTACATCGTCAGCAAACCGGGATGCCCTCCGGTGACGCCCCCCCGGAGCCAACGGGTAATCTCGTTGTCGTCCGGGTCCTGACCCGGCGACGGCGTGGGGAGGGCCTTGATCGGAATCAGGCTGGCGATCCGGTCCTTCTTTCCCCCCTTGAGCGCGCGTTCGAGCTGGCCGCTCACGTCGAGGACTCGAAAGGACTCCGCGAGGTGTCCGGGCGGGCGGGCGGATTCCACCGGTCCCCAAATCTCATCGGGCGAAAGTCCGGGGGAAGGGATCACCAGGACGCGTCCGCCGTTCCGGACCGCGTGCACCTTTGCCGGGGTCAGCATGTGTTGCACCACGTAGTCCGGGACGTCGTCCTCGATCTCGATCAGCGTCATCCGACCGATGGCGAGGCGCCCGAACGCCTCCGCGAAACTCCTCGATCCCGGCCAGATGAATCCCGGCAGGGCATCGGGCTCCGGGTCGGCGTCGCCATGCCGGATCTCCGCGTACGCGCGGAGAGGCTCGATGCACTGAAACCTCGCCCCTTCGACGGTGTAGGGGTAGCTGGCGTTGGCGATTCGGATGCCCCGCAACTTGGGAAGGTGGAGCCACCGCTCCAGGCGATCGTTGACCATCTCGCGGCGGGTGACCACGACTCCGTTCACGAGGTAATCGAGTTGCGACTGCTGGTCCGTCTCGAGCACCAGGACGAGGTGCGCCGGGGATCGTCCCATCCAGTGAAGGAGCACGCGCTCGAGTTCCGCGCGGTCCAGGGGCTGCTCCGGTCGGGGCGTGCTGCGTCCGAGGAAGTGTTCGACCAACGCGTCCCACGAATCGACCACGACGGTCGACGGAGAGTCCGCGGAGAGTCGACTCCAGGCCTCCTGGACGGGAGGCGGCAATCGGAGAAACTCGATCAGACGCTCCCTCTCGTCGGAGTTGGGCTCGTGGACGAGGGAGGCGTCTGCCACCGCGTTCGCAATCCCGTGGAGGGAGGGGCCCCGATCGCTGGAATCGACGACTTGGATGGTGGAGCTGCCGTTCGCCCCGAGCCAGGGGAACTCGCGTGAGAGCTCGGTGGCCGCGACGCGATTGGTGACCAAAATCCTCTGGCCGGCGGAGGCCTCGAGCAACGCTAGACCGAGGGTTGTTTTTCCCGATCCCGGTGGTCCCCGCACGATCAGGGACTGGGGTCCGGGGAGCTGGAGGAACTGTCGAAGTTCGAGCGGAAGGCGGACCGCGGAGCTCATGCGACGAACGCCCCCTCCGGGGCGGCCCAGCTAGTGAAAGGCCATGTCAAAGTCTATCAAGCTTTCGAGAGGGTCGGCGGAGGCGTCGCCCGCCGGGGACGGGATCGCCACCCATGGAGGGTGGAAAGGGTTGGTCGGGGGCTCAGCAGCAGCCGCCGCCACCGCCCGCGCCGCAGCCGCATCCCCCGCCACCTTCCGAGTGGCTGGGAGCGGGCACGGCACCGGCGGGAACGATCGTGAAGCCGCTCGAGTCGAGCTCCTGGACGAAGTCGATCTTCGCCCCCTCGAGGAGGGGAACGCCCGCAGGGTCGACCACGACCTGGAACCCGTCGACCGGGACCACGACGTCGCCGGAGCGAGGTCGGTCGAACGCGAGGCCGAACGACGGACCGGAGGGTTCTCCCCCGCCCCCTTCGCCGCACCCGCATCCGCCGCCGGCTCCGCCGCCACCGCAGCAACCCCCGCCTCCGCCCGCTTGGACGAAGACACGGACCGCGGTGCCGGGCTTCTGCGACTTGATGAGTTCCCGAACCTGGGATCTCGCTTCCTCTGTGACTTCCAACTTCAGCTGCATTCTTGGGGCCCTCCTTGGCAACCCCGAGAGTACGAGGGGTTGGGCCGTATTTAACCCAGTGGCGAAGGCGACGTTCTCACGCCGAGAACGACTTGCCGCAGGAGCACGTCTCCTTGGCATTCGGGTTGAAGATCTTGAACCCCGACTGCTCGAGACCGAGCAGGTAGTCGACCTTCAGTCCCTCCAGGAGCGGTGCGCTGGAGCGGTCGACGACGACCGTCACCCCGTCGTGGCGGAATGCGACCTCGTCGCCCGTCTCCTCGTGGTCGAACGTCATGCCGTAGGTCAGGCCGGAGCAACCGCCGCCCTGGACGTAGAGGCGGAGCGCTTGTCCGTCCTTGCCCTGGCGCTGCATGATCTTGCGGACCTGCTCCTCAGCGGCCGCCGTCACCTCAACCTGCACCATCGGTGGTTCCTCCAGACTATTTACCGGACGTTGCCGTAAAAGCCTTGCCGGGTCGACTGGCGTCGAGGCAACCACCGATTGCGGAGGCTTATCATCGGGGGGTCGGTCTCCCGTCGTCCATGTGCCGGCTGTTCGGCCTGCTCGGAAACGGGGTGACCCCGGCCGAGCCGTGGCTCGTCGACACGGACCGCTCCCTGCTCCGCCAGGCGGACGTTTCCGAGGTCGAACGGCAGTCCGACGGCTGGGGGATCGGCTGGTTCACGGAGCGCCGGACGGTCCACCTCGAGAAGGGGTCCGGGGGCGCCTCCACGCCGGGAGAGATCGCCCAATTCCGGGCGGCGGCGCGCTCGGCCCACGGCCCGCTCGCCGTCGGCCACCTCCGGAAGGCGAGCAACCCGATGGGCCTCCCTCCAGAGCGGCTGCTGGGGCGGGAGAACACGCAGCCCTTCTCCCACGGCAGCACGCTGTTCGCCCACAACGGGATGATCCCGTTCCCGCGCGAGACCCGACCGCTGCTCGGCAAGTACGAGTCGATGGTGCAGGGCGTCAACGACAGCGAGGTGCTGTTCTGGCTGCTCGCGAAGCACCTCGACAGCTCCGCCGACCCCGTGCAAGCCTACTCACGGGCCGTGGCCGACCTGCTGTGGGTCTGGACCGAGCAGGGCTCGCCCTCGGAGGGACCGTACTCCGGCCTCAACGTGGTGTTCTCGCGCGGTCCGAACGAGCTCTGGGCGTTCTGCCAGTACCTCGGGGAACACGGGCCCGGGCTGCTCGACCGGAATCGCCCGTACTACCAGATGGCCTACCTGTCCGACGCGAAGCAGCTCGTGGTCGGGAGCGAGCCGTTCGACAGCACGCGGAGTGACTGGCGGGCGCTCTCAAACGGGGAGTACCTCTGCGCCCAATCGTCGCACGGGCTCGTCGCCGTCCGCACCGGCGCCGTCCCCGCGGCGGTCGTTCCGCCCGCGACCCGGCGGTAGCGCCCCATCACGTCTTTATGGGCTCTCCAAGCGTCCGGGGGTGGCTGCGATGGTCTCCGTCCGCCTCGACGCCATGCTGAAGGAGTTCGTGCCGCGCCGCACGGTCACGACCTCGGCGACGACCGTGCGCGCGATGATCGAGGAGCTCGAGACGAACTACCCACGGATCCGGTGGCGTTTGCGCGACGAGACCGGCGCGCTGCGCCGGTACGTGAAGGTGTTCGTCAACGGCGACGAGCTCGACCACCAGTCCGGCCTGTCGACCCGCCTCGCGGCGGACGACACGGTCGATATCTTGCATTCCATCCAAGGAGGGTAACGAAACCATGGCGAAGGCGAAGGTGGCGGTCTGGCTGGGGACGCGGAAAGGGGCCTACGGGCTGACGAGCGACGCCCGGCGTCGCACCTGGTCGGTCCGGGGACCGTTCCACGCGGGCACCGACGTCTTCCACGTCACGGCGGACGCGCGAGACCCGAGGTACGTGTACGCGCTCGCCAACTCCGGCTGGTTCGGCCCCCGCGTGTTCCGCTCGAAGGACGGGGGACGAAAGTGGGCCGAAGTCGCCCCACCGATGATGGCGCTCGCCAAGGACCGGGAGCACGACGAGATGGGGGGGACCAAGCCCGGGCCGATCGTCAACCTCTGGCATCTCACCATGGGGCCGGAGAACGAACCCAGCACCCTCTTCCTCGGCGTCGACCCGGCCTCGCTGTACCGGTCCGACGACCGGGGCGAGAGCTGGACTCCCATGAACGGGCTCAACCAGCACCGGACCCGCCCAAAGTGGAATCCGGGGGCCGGCGGCATGTGCCTCCACTCGATCGTCCTCGACCCAACGCGGCCGAAGCGGATGTACGCCGGGATCTCCGCCGCCGGCGTCTTCCGGAGCGACGACGGCGGGGAGCACTGGACCCCGAAGAACACGGGCGTCGTCGTCAGCTTCCAGCCCGAGAAGCGCCCGGAAGTGGGTCAGTGCGTCCACAAGATCGCGCTCGACCCGGCGAACCCGTCCGTCGTCTACCGCCAGGACCACGACGGGATCCACGTGAGCCGGGACTCCGCCGACAGCTGGACGAGGGTCGGCAAGGTGCTCGACACCGACTTTGGCTTCGTCGTGACGGCGCCGAAGTCGATGCCGGGCGAGGCGTTCTTCGCGCCCGTCGAGGGGATGTCGCGACTCGCGCCGGGAGGTCAGTTGCAGGTCTACCGGTGGAGCGAGCGGACGCGGAAGTTCTCTCCGACCGTGAAGGGCCGACCGTTCCCGGGCGACCTCGGCACCCACCGGGACGGAATGGACTCCGACTGGCTCGACCCGGCCGGGATCTACGTCGGGACGACGACCGGCCAGCTCCTGATCTCCCCCAACGGGGCGAAGAGCTGGAACGAGGTACCGTACCGGTTCCCCTCGATCCACTCGGTCTCGGTCGCACCCGCCGGACCGGCCGCGTAGGCGGCGCCGCCCCCCGATGGCGTCCTCGGGGGGCTCCGGCTTCGAGCTCCTCAGCGGCCCCGACCTCGGCGGCGGATATCTCCACCAGTTGACGGTCGAGCGGTTCTCCGGAGTGAACCGGTTCCTCTACCACGCGCAGGACGGCGGGCCGGACGCGAACGGCCCACCCATCGGCACCCTCGCGCCGTTCGGCTGGCAGGTCAGCCCCTCGATGTGCCCGATCGGCGGCCGACAGTGCTGGCACCGCGCGTTCACGCTCCCGATCGAGGAGTCGCTGAAGGTCCGAACCGCGTACAACCGCACCCGGTTCGTCATGGAGGCGATGCTCGGCCACGAGTACCGCGGGGTCCCGACGCCCGTGGACGCCGCGGTGGTGGAGCTCGACGAGCGCCTCCGTGCCGCTCCCGAGCCGATCCCCTGGTTCGTCGGCGGGTCCCTTGGCCTGTACCTTCGAGGCGCCCCGGTCACGCCGCGCGACGGGGACCTCGGCACGACGCCGGAAGCGGTCTCCCGGATCGCGGAGGCGCTGAAGGACTACGTGACGGAGCCGGCCGCCCCGACGGCCTGGGGCGAGACGCGGATGCTGGCGGCGCGGGCGTTCGTCGGCACGGTTCGCAACGGGTTGCGGGTCGAATGGGGGTTTCCCCTCGACGCCGTTCCGGACTCAACGACGTCGGAATGGACGGCCCTGGTGCACGGAAGCGTGCCCGACCAGGTGGAGTGGAAGGGGCGGACTCTCCCGGTCGGGCGACCCGAGTTCACCCTGGTCCGGTGGGCGCTCGCGGAACGCCACGATCGACTCGCCACGCTCGCCCCGTGGCTCCCCACCGCCGGCATCGACCGCCGGCTCCTCCGAACGCTCGCGGAGGGGTCGGGGTTGCCCGAAGCGGCCCGGAATGCGCTCGTGGCCCGGATCTGACGGCCCCGGCGCGCCCCGACGTTGCCCGTGAATGCTTAGGTAGATAGCCGAAGCCGACCGGCCCGATTCCGATGGCCGCCGTCGCGCTCTCCGCACTCGAGCACATGACCCCGCACGACCTCGTGACCTACTCCCGCTGCCCCCACGAGATGGAGCTTCACCGCGCCCGGCAAGCGTCGGCCCGGACCGGGAGCGACATCGCTCCGAAGACCCCGCCGGGGACCTCCCCCGAACGGCACTCCCCGCTGTTCTCCCCGCCGATGCACGGCGTCCAGGTGTTCGAGGGCCGGATCGACTTCGGACCCCTCGACCGCCTCATCTACCTCGACCGGGGCGAAACCGGGATCCCGGTCCTCTTCTCCCCCGAGCAGACGACGCTCGATTCCCGACTCGGAGACTCCAACGGCACGATCGTCGACGAGGAGCTTGGGTTCGCCGGGCGCCCGGACCTCGTAGTCCGGCGCGTCGACGGCGACCTCGTCCCCGTCGAGTACAAGGCGACGCATCTGTTCCACGACGTCCACGGGTTCCACGGACGCACGTTCGACACGATCCAGGCGATCGCGGAGTGCCGCCTCGTCCACGCGGCGACCGGCCACCGACCGTCCCATGGCGTCGTCCTGTACGGCGACAGCGCAGGCGACGGGCGCCGCGAGGGATGGGTCGAGGTCGCGTACGGCGAGAGCGAAGAGCATTGGCTGCGCGCCGCGTTGACGCAGATCCGGACCGACCGGGTCCGCGCCCCGGTGCCGGCCGAACGCAACTGTGCCGGTTGCGAACCGAACAAAGAGGGCCGCTGCCACTACGCGGCGACGCACTACGACCCGTCGCTGCGGGCCGCCACCGGGGTCTGACCCGATCGTAAGTCGCGCGCTCGGGAGAAATAGGGGGGCGCCCTCGAGCGCCGGAGCCAATCCGCCGTGGGTTCGCCGAACGCCGGACGAGGTCGGGTCGCCATCGTCTCCCACGGGTTCTTCCCGACCGTCGGCGGCAGCGAACGCTACCACCTGTTCACCGCCCGGGCCGTTGCCGAAAGTGCCGAGGTCGAGGTGTTCACCTCCGACCGGAACCTCCCTCCGGGCTCGCCCGCTCCCCCGGAGCGGGTCGCGCTCGGGGCGGTTGGGGTCCACTACCTCCCGTCCCGGAAGCTGGACGCCGAACGGTTCGTCCGCGTCGGAGCGCTCTGGCGGGCGTTGCGCCGGTTTCGGCCGGACGTCCTCTGGGCGAACCATCCCTCCCCAACGGCCGACGTCGGCGCGATCTACGCGCTCCTGACGCGCCGACCGTGGGTCGCCACCTACCACGCCGACGTCTCCACGGATCGCTGGCGGAACCGGCGGTACCTCGCGTGGGAGATGTGGCTGCTCCGCCGGGCCCGCTGGGTACTCGTCACGAGCGACCGGTACCGAGACATCCTCGTGCACCGGGGGATCCGCTCCGACCGGATCGTCGTCGCACCCCCCGGACCCTACATCGGCGATGGCGTGCTCCCTACCGCGACGAACGCCGGGACCGGCGGGCGAACCGACGCGCCGTTCCTCTTTGTCGGCGCGCTCGACGCGGCGCACGGGTACAAGAGGCTCGACCTGCTCCTCGAGGCGATGGCGGCGCTCGGCCGAGCCAACGTGACGTCCTCGCTCGAGGTGATAGGGGACGGCGACCGGAGACCGGAGTTCGAGGCCCAGAGCGCGTCGCTCGGCCTCACGGGCCGAGTACACTTTCTTGGACGGCTCGACGACGCCCAGGTGGCCGAGCGGATGGCGGGGGCCCGGGCGCTGGTGATGCCCGCCCCCGATTCGACCGAGGGATTCGGGTCGGTCGCCGTGGAGGCGGTGCAGTACGGGTGCCCGGTCGTCGTGAGCGCGAACGTCTCCGTCGGCGACCTCCTCGGACGGGCCGGGGCGGCGGCGGTGTTCGACCCCGCGCGGGCGGACGCGATGCAGACGGTTCTCGGGCGCCTCGCCACGGACCCGGCGTGGCGGGCGTCGCTCTCCGAAGGGGCCCGAACAATCGCGCCGTCGCTCCGATGGGAGCCGCGCCTCGCGGCGATGACGGCGCCGGTGCGCGAGCTGCTCACGCGCCGGAACGCGAACAGGTCCGGACGATGAGCGCGCCGGGGGCCACGTCCACGCCGCTGGCGTGGGCCGCTCCGCGCGAGCTCGCGGGTGCCTTCCGCGACGGGGTCGGATGGCTCGGGGCGAAGGGACGGGCGCTGGCCACCGAGCCGCGGTACCGGCGCCTCCGGTGGATCCTGCTCGTGGGCCTGGCGCTTCGGCTCTTCCTCGCCCCGCTGACATCGTGGGGGATCGACACGCCGTACTTCACGCTCAGCGCGGCGAGAATGCTCCAGACCGGGAGCCCCTACGGCGGGTACACGTTCTTCAACGGCCCGTTCGGGCCGGTCGCCGAACTCCCGGGGTTTGCCCTCGCGACCCTGTTCGGTTCGCCGAGTTCTTGGGTCCAGTACGCGCCGGCGCTCCTCCCCGTTGCGATCCACTCCCAGATCGTCATTCCCTACCTGCCGACCCCGGGCGCCCTCCTCGTCCTCAAGCTCCCGATGATTGCCGGGGACGCGGTCGTGGCGGTCCTCCTCTACCACGCCGTTCGGCTCCACGGCGGCGAACGGATGGGGACGGTGGCCGCCGCGGCGTGGTTCCTGAACCCGCTCGTCTTCTGGGTGTCGGCGGTCCACGGCGAGGTCGACACGTTCGCGGCGATGTTCGTCCTCGCGGCGATTCTTGCCATCGAGCGACGCCTGGCGTTCGTGGCCGGGGTTTTGCTCGGCCTGGGGACGTTCGCGAAGGTCTACCCCATCTTGCTCGTCCCGCTTGCCGCCGCGTTCCTCGCCTGCGACGCGGCGCGCGGGGCGGGCATCCGCGTCCGACTCGTCCCGGTCGGGAAATTCCTGGCCGGCTTGGCCGCGACCGTGCTCCCGTTCCTTCCCTTGCTCGCTGGCCTTTCGGTCGTCCTGGCCCACCAGGCCGGGAACGTCAACTTCGGCGGCTTCAGCCTCCTCATAGTCTTCAACCCCAACATCACGTCGATTGCCGGGCTCTGGCCCCCCGGGACCTCGGCGGTCGTCGTCGGGGCGTTCGAGGCGACGCTCGTGGTCGGGGTGGTCGGCGGGGTCGCCGCCATCGTCTATCGGTTCTATCGCGGACCCGGGACCCCGGTTCCGGAGGTCCCATGGCTCGCCCTGCTCGCCCTCGCTGCGGTTTCCGGCAGCCTGCTCGCGATCGTCACCACCCAGGCCGAGAACGTCGTCGCCGTCCTCCCCCTCCTCCTCCTCGCCGCCCCGTGGCTCGGACAGTCGTGGTCGGGGCTGTACTGGTGGCTCTCCCTCACCGCCTTCGGCGAATATCTCGCCTTGTTGACGCCCCTCGCGTTCTTCTACCCCCTCTTCGAGCTCCTCGGGCCGGGGGCGGTCCAGTGGTCGAACGGGATCGTCCTATCGTACGCGCTCGACGAGACGCCTGTCGCGGCCGGTGTCTTCTGGATCGTGCTCGGTGTTCTCGGTGGATTGGCCCTCATCACCGTCTGGGCCGTCTCCGCGGCACGGACGTGGAGGCTCCTGACGAGCCGCCCGGCGGACTCCGCGACCCCGGAGCAGGCCCCTCGGGCCCATCCGTGGCAGATCCCGGGTCGGACCTCCCGGTCGTCGGCCCCAGCGACCGTCGCAGCCGTGGTCGTCATCGCGCTCCTGACGTTGGAGGTCGGAGTCACGTCGGCGGTGGCCGGTTCGCCACGGTCGGTCCTGCAGGTCTCCGTCCTCTCCGTGGTCAACGGGTTCTCGAACGTCGTCACGACGATCCGGCTGACCGCGGGCACCATCGCCCTGGCGGTCCACGTCGGAATCCTCCCTGGGACGGAGCGGTTTCCGGGACCGATCCATGTGTTCGCCGACCCGTCGTATCCGGAACCGAACGGGTCGTTCACTACCACAGAGGAGGTCGCCGAACGGGTCGCGCTCGCCTTGTCTGGGTCCGGGGACAGCGTCCCGATCGACACTGTGAACGGCGGTGCCCTGCCGGCGCTCCTCGCCGCCGGACCGGTGGGCACCCTCGTCGTTCTCGGAGGTCTCGTGCCGGACACGGTGCTGTCGAACTCGAGCACGACCCTCGCGGCCTGGGTGACGGGCGGGGGGACGCTGATGTGGGCCGGGGGTCCGCTCGGATGGTCCGAGGGCCATCCAACCCCGGGAGGGTTTGTCTCGGATCCACTCGGTTGGCAGGGGCAACTCGACCTGGTCCACTATCCGATGAGCGATGTGGGGAGACCCGGCCCGCTCCTCAGTTGGAACGCAAGCCCCATCGCCGCCGCGTTCGGGACGACGTACAACGGGACCCCGGCGGGGGCCGACACGAGCGCCGTCGGGGGGAATGGGGGGGTCGACCTGGGTCTGATTGGGCCGTCGGGAGCCGCGGGACACCCGGCTCGCAGCTCCCTCGTATACCAACCAGTCGGACGAGGCGGCGTGTTCTTCTTCGGGGGATCCGTCTGGGGCTCGAGGCAGCCTCCCACGGATGTCCCGGTGGCGAACTTTGCACTCGCCGACGATCTCGCGCTCCTGCTCGCCACGGGGTACGTTCCGACCTTCGGTCCGTCGGCCTACCTCAACCTCCACTTGACCCCCCGGGAGTCGCTCACGGTCAGTCTCAGCGTCCCTTCGTACGCGGTTACGAACGGCCTCGTGGCGCTCGTCACAACCCCGGCGCTCCCGACGTTCCTTTCCCTCTGGTCGACGCCGCTGACGTCCGGCCCGGGATAGCGGGCGCTCCGGGGCGCTCCCTCAGGAGGGGGGCGGAGTCCGGCGGCGCCGGAGGAACGCCGGCCGCACGCCGAACACGGCGACGAATCCTACGGGCACGGCCACGAGGAGCGTCCCGGCGAACCCGACCTGCGTTGCGGAGATCAGCGTCGGGAGGGCGACCTGGACATGGCCAACCCCCGGAGCGACCGGATAGCCGCAGGCCCACCCGTCGACGAGGTACGGTTGGGCGGTAACCCCGGCGCCCTGCGCCTGCCAGTCGGAGTCGCAGCTGACGAGGTTCACGAGGTTCGACGGCTCGCCGATCGCGGGGAACGAGGCGCTGACCGTCGGGCCCGCGACGTTGCCCTCCACCGAGGTCGGCGCCCGGGCCGTCCCTTGGCAGACCCAGTCGGACGCGGGGGCCCCCTGGCACGGGCCGAGCAGGGAGGCCGCCGACGGCGTCAGCAACACCTGGTCCAGCAGGACGGAGCTGCGCGCTCCATAGACCGTGACCTTCACGACTCCGGGACCCGCCGTGAGGTTCGAGGTTCCGGCCTCCCAGGTCGGGGCGACGGAGTCGAACGACAGTTCGGCGTGTTGCGGGCACGGAGCGAGTGACCGGTCGGTGAGCAACCCTCCGGGGCACGCCGACACGTAGATCGCGCCCGAGCCGGAGGCGCGGGCAATCACGCCCAGGGTCGTCGCCTCCGGGAGCAGGAACGTCGTGGTGAACGCCCCGTTGGTGTCGACCACGCTTCCCCACCCCTGGGCGTCCCGGGATCCGGTGCCCACGGCGATCCAGGTGCCGTACGCGGTCCCCTGGTCGCCCTTCACCCAGAGGACCGGAGGGTTCGTCGCTGCGGCGCCGTTGGCGCTCAGCCAGGCGCTCGTGTCGTTGACCGCCTCGGGGAAGGCGCTGGGTGGGACGACGGCCACTTGGGAGATCGTGCTCCAGCCGGAGGCGACGTGGCTGAACGAGACCGAGGAGGCGTTCCCGAGGGGGCCCACGGGAGTCCAGTGGAACCCGTCAGGGAACGACGCGAAGGCGTTGATGGCGAGCGGCGGAGCCTCCCCCACCGTGGCTTGGACAAGCCCCTCCGACGGTCCGTAGAACAGGTTGACCCAGACCTCGGAGCTGGGACCCCCGGTGACTGGCAACGGCACGGTGAGGGGAACCTTGTCGCTGGCGGTGGTCCCGTATCCGACGAGCGCCCCCAACGGTCGGCCCTGTTCGAGGCCGTACTGCTCCTCCCACGGCATCCAGAGGGCACCGGACGGTAGCCCGCCCGCGGCGAGCGCCGCCCAGACGATCGGTTCCACGGGGACGACGGTCCCGGCGGGGAGATTCGCAAAGACGGTATCGAGCGCCCCGTCGGGGGTCTCCACGAACGGCGCGGTGGCGTTCGCCGCGACGTTCGGGCCGGAGAGGGTCCCCGGGTCGAGGGCGAACGGGGTGGAGCGGACCCACGCGTCGCCGTTCGGCAGGTACGCCCCGTCGAGCAGGAGCTCCCGGTCGGCGAGCGCGAGCACGCTCGGCCCCTGCAGCGTGAGGGGGCCGACGGAGGCGTTGGCGAGCGAGTACACGCGGGTTTGCTGGTTCGTGAGGCTCGGGCCGAGGTCGCTCTGAGTCTCGAGAACGTCGGAGAGCTCGTACGGGTTGTCCCAGTCGAACGGGCCCCCCGGGGTGGATTGGGGGGCGGCCCGGTCGACGACCAGGCTGGTGGTGCCGAGGAGGCCAAACAGGTTCGCCACGTGGGAGGTCTCGTTGTTGTACACGGCGGTGTACGACCAGGCCACCGAGCGAGTGGCGAGGTTGAGCGGTTCGAGCCCCGGCGGGCTCGCCAGGTAGAGGGCGCCCCCGGGCGGGTACACCACGAGCGGATTGGTCGGGAATTGACCGTGCCCCAGGTACTCGGTCGGGTCCGGGGGGAACAGGGCGACGCGCCCGAGGGGCGGAACGGAGGCGTCGAGGGTCTGGGCGGTCGCGAGCGCCCCCGGGGAGTCGGGCACGTGGGCGATCCGTCCCCCGAAATTTCCGGTTGCGAACGGGAGGGCGACGAGGACCACGATGGCGACCGTCGCGGGGACCGCGGCCCTCCGGGCCCCGCGCTCGACGCGCCGCCACCGGGGACCGAACCGGCGGGGCGGCGCGATCGTCCGGGCCTGCGCCCAGGCCGACCAGTGCTGGAGGGCGACGCCGAGCAGCAGGCAGAGGGACGGGGTGAGGAGCACGTCGAACTTGGCGGGGTCGTCGTTCACCCCGAAGAACGGAACGTCGTGCAGCAGCGAGACGTAGAGGTTCCCCGGGAGAATCGTGCCCGTCGAGAGGATCACGAAGACCAGCGCGACGAGGAGGAGGGTGTCGGTCTCGCGCGTCCGGTGGGAGGCGGTCCAGGCCAACACCGCGATGAACAGGATCGAGAGGAGCGCGCTCACCTCGATGCCGATCGAGACGCCGTGGAAGGAGCCCCACGAGGTGGTCCACTGCTGGCCCCAGTAGACGTTCGAGGCGAACACCGTCGCCGGCTTGATCGCCCCCTGGGTGTAGGTGAGGATCCCGAGCGCGGTCCCGGAGCTCGTGCCGAGAGCGGCCGACCCGCTGCCCGTCCGCACCGCGGGGACGAGCCAGACCAGGTTCACGCCGAGGGCTATCGCGAGGGTGGCGACGAGCGCCACCAACGGGCGGAGTCCCGTCCGGAGCCGCTGCGACCACCGCATCCCTTCGCGCGCCGAGACGGCCCGGAGCAGGACGGCGAGGACGGCGGTCGCCCACACGAGTCCCACCAGGTAGAACATGTGGTACTCGAGAAGTCCGATGGCTCCCCAGAGCAGGCCGAGGACAGCGATGTGACGCGCCCCGACGGGTCGGGCGGCCGCCTCGCAGAGGAGAACCAGGAACGGCGGAACGAACACCGCGGCGGCGACGATGAGTTCGTGCCCGGCGACCGTCCGGTCGAACACGACCGGGCTCCCGGCCCAGGCGAGGGCGGCGACCAGGGCCCACCGGCGGTCCACGCCCATCCGCCGGGACGACAGGTAGAGCGAGAGGCCGAGGCCGGCCTCGACCACGATAAGGACCACGAGCACGCCGGTGCCCAGAGAGCCGACCACGGCCGAGGCCGCCGCCACGGCGGAGAGCAGGAGCAGGTCGTTCGTGAAGAACGGATTGAACCCCGAGACGATCGATTCGGGGTTCCAGGGGCCTGTGAAGGCCACGAGATAGTAGTGCAGGTCGGCTGGGGTGGTCGGCGTGACGAAGTCGCCATCGTAGAACCGTCCGCCGTACGGGAGGAGGAGCGCATGGAACGCAAGGACGGCGCCCGCCAGGAACAGTGCGGGCGGGAGAGCGCGGCTCGCGCGGGGGGATCGCCGGAGCCACTCCCATGACGACGTCCAGCGGGCCCACAGCATGGTCAGACCTTCCTCCATCGCGCGGGCGTCCCGAGCGAACGACCTGGGCCGACCGAATTAACCGCGCGGTCGAGGGGAAGCCGGGGGCCGGGCGTGCGGCTCGATGGGGGTCCGAATGCTCGGGTTGGCAGGGCCCGGCGTCCCGCGGTCTTTGGAAGTCGGCCGGTCGGGATGTCGGTCACCACGCCGAGGGCACTTCAGGCGGGTTACGTGGGCGCTTCGCTGTCGGCCGCCAGCTCGGAGCCGAACGGCGAGAACCCGCGGCGCCGGGCGGCGATCGCCGACGAATAGACGTCGGCGGTCCGGTCGACCAACTCGGCCCAGTGTCGAACGGCGCCGGGGACCTGGGCGACCGGGGGTCGGGGGACGAACCGGCCCTCCGCGACCGATCGAAGGCTCTCCGTGAGGGCCCCCACGTCCCCCGGGGGGACGACCTGGCTGTGCGGGTAGCCGTTCAGTTGGGCGATGAGGGGGGCCAGGTCCGAGACGACCACCGGGCGCTCGAAGCCCATGGCGGAGGCGAGCGTTCCGCTCGCCCCGGTGGTCTTCAAGTACGGAAGCACGACCAGTGAGCTGCGGGCGAACAGGCGAGTCGTCGTCGCCTCGTCGACGTATCCGGGGAATTCGACCTCCTCCGGCCCGAGGCCGAGCTTCTCCGCCTTGGACAGGAGCTCGGCCGCGTAGTCGACCGTGAGGCGGGGGTGGTTGGTGCCGGCGATCACCAGTCGCACGGGGCGGTGGGGGTCGGTCGCCCGGACCCGGGCGAACGCCGTCAGGAGGACTTCAATGCCCTTGTAGGGCGCGAGGAAGCCGTAGTACAGGATCACCTTCGCCGCGGGGGGGGCAGCGACGGCGGTCCGACCTTCGGCCGGCCGAGGGCCGCTCGGGTAGCCCGGGAGTTCGGTGATGGCGACCTTGCTCGGGGGGATGCCGTAGTCCAGCTCCAGGATCCGTTGGGTGGACTGGCTTTGGACGACGAGACGGTCGGCGACGCGAGCGAGGAACTTCAGGATCGAACCGACCGCGAATCGCGCGACCCGGGGGGGAGCGCGGACGTGGTAGAGGGCGAGGGTCTCCGCCGTCAGTTCCCGCTTGGGGAGGACATCGAACAGGGTCACGACGAGCGGGCGCCGTCGGGAAAGGCGGGCGAACTGGAACAGCGCGAGGAGGCCCGTGAACCCCCCGCCGTACATCGTGAACGAGTAGTTGACGTGCACGACGTCGGTCGAGTCCTGTCGAGCCGCCGCGTACAACCGTCGCATCCCGTTCTGGTCGGGGGTCCACACCGGGTCGATGGTGACCCCGGGAGGCGGGGCCGGCGGAGCGGGAGCCCCCGGAACCTGTTCGGTCAAGACTCGAATCTGGAAGCCACGGGCGGCGCACTGGGCCGCAAACACGGCCGCGTACTCGGCCGGTCCGGTGCGGGAGGGTGGGTAGGGGGAGATCAGCAGGAGGCGGCGGCCCTCATGGGGACGCTCGTGCCGGAGATGGAGCGGGGGGGTCATGGGGCACCGTACCAGGCAAAACTCGCCGTTCCAAGGGGGGCGGACTTAGCGGGCGGCGCCCGGGGAGGAGGGCGGGCGAGGGGTGAGGCCCTGAAGGTCCGGGGAGCGACGGTCGTACGAGTACACCACGGGCAAAGACCCGGCTTAGGCTACAAAACGGTGATGGTACAACGGTCGAAGGAATGCGACGGCCCGGGCCCCCGAGAGGGCCGATTCCGGGCTCGCCCCGGGCCGAGACCGGGAGCGTCAAGAATCGGACGGTGGAGCCGTTAAATAATCGAGGTTGGTCCGAACCTCCCGCTCGCTCGGATAGCGGGCACCGTGCACCCGCCAAGGCCATGCCTTGCCGGGGAAGGGCGAGGGCACCGCCGCCCCTGGCGGCGGACCGATGACGCCAATCACACGCGTTCTGGACGCTTGTCAAGTGCAATTAGTG
>JAKIVS010000009.1 GCA_022750435.1 Thermoplasmata archaeon
CCGAGGTACTCGCTCGCCCCTTCCATCAGCCGGGAGAACTCGAACGGGAACAGGATCTTCGTCGCCTGTCCGTCGCCGAGGTTCGAGACGGTGTCCAGCGAGAGGACCGTGAGCGCCTTCGCGTCGAGCGTTCCCGCCCCGAGCGAGAGGATGCGCAGGCGCTGGGACTCTCCCTGCGCCTCGAGGATCGTCGCCATCCGGCCGCCCTCGGCCTCCAGGATCTTCGACTGCCGAAGTCCCTCGGCCTGCAGGATCCGAGAGCGCTTTTGGCCCTCCGCGACCAGGATCGCGGAGCGCTTCTCGCCGTCGGCGCGAAGGACGGCCGCGCGGCGTTGCCGCTCGGCGGAGGTCTGCTCCTCCATCGCGGCCTTGACCGGTCCGACGGGGTCGACCTCCTTGATCTCGACCGCCTCGACGCGGACGCCCCACCGGTCGGTCGCCTCATCGAGAATATCCCGGAGGCGGGTGTTGATCCGCTCGCGGTTGTAGAGCACCTCGTCGAGCTCCATGTCTCCGATGATCGACCGGAGGGTGGTCTGGGCCAGCGCCACCGTTGCGACGTGGTAGTCCTGGACCTGGAAGATCGCCTTCGGGGCGTCGACGACCTTGATGTAAATGATCGCGTCGACGTTCGTCGGGGAGTTGTCCTTGGTGATGACCTCCTGGCGGGGGACCTCGAGTACCTGCGTCCGCAGGTCCATTCGAACGACGGTGGAAACGGGGCTGATGAAGTGCAAGCCCGGATTCAACAGTCCCCGGTACGACCCGAATCGGGTGACGATCCCTTGCTGGTACGGTTGGACCGACCGCGCGGATAGCAGCAGCAGGACGATGGCGATGAAGACGAGGACCGCGATGGCGAATCCTTCTGTAACCGGGTCGACCATGGTTCCGTTTCTCCTCCGTTGGACTGTGAATCTATCCGCCGACGCGTCGGGACGAGGTACTCTCGTACGAGCGCGCGGGGGTGGGTGAGCTGGTCGCGAGCCGGACGCCAAGCGGTGCGGCCGCACCCGAGTTCGCTTCGCCGATCCGGAGCGTCACGGCCTCGACCTTCACGCCCCAGGCCGTGGCCGGGGTCGTAATGGCCGCCGCCAGTCGAACGCCGACCGGCAGCGGGTCGGAAATCAAGGCGGTGAGGTCGTTGTTTCGGAGTTCCGCCTGCAGGGCGAGGTCGGTCTCCTGCATCAGGGACGCTCGGTAGTCCACCGATTGGAAAACCGACTTCGGGGGATCGACGACACGGTATCGCAGCTCGGCCCCCACCGTGACGACCCGCTGGTCCTTCGTCGTGAGGGTCTGCGGGCGTACGGACATCGACTGGCTTCGGAGGTCGACCCGGAGCACGACGGCGAGGGGGCTGACGAAATGGAGTCCCGGATTGATGGTCCCCCGGTACGAGCCGAACATGGTGACGACCCCTTGCTGGTACGGCGCGACGGCGCGGGTCGCTCGGAGCAGGAGAATGACCAAGACGAGAACGACGACGAAGACGACGACGGAGGCTCCCACAACCGTCGCGCTATCGGCCATGGTTTTCTCCGCCTTCCGGAAGCCGATTCGGTCCCGTTGGGACTACGGGGTTCCCTGATTCTCAAGGGGAGTGACTTGAACGCTGACGCCCTCGCCGCCGAGAATCCGCACCCTGGTCCCCTCGGGGATCCGCCGGTCCGAGCGGGCGGACCAGATCTCGGAGTGGATCCGAACCTTCCCATGCATGTTGTCGGGCTCGACCGTCGTCGTGACGACGCCGGTCTCTCCTTCGAGCGACATCGGGATCGACGACATCGGCCGGTGCACCGGGGCGAGTCGCTTGTAGTAGGGGACCGTGATGACGGTGGCCAGCAGCGCCGCGATGGCGATGATGGCGGGGCCGAAGACCGACCCGGTCAGCGGGTTGGGGAGAAGGAGATACAAGAATCCGGCGGCGAGGAAGACGGAGCCGGGGATGAGCAGGAAGACGCCCGGGTGGATGGCCTCAATGATGAACAGCGCCGCGCCGATGATGAGGAGGGGGACTCCTACGACGAGTCCGGAATCGACCATGGTCCGACGGCCGGCGTACTCGCGGGCGACGGATAAGGATTCGGCCCGCCTCGGGCCGGGACGTCAGCGAATGTACGATGCAGTGCTCTCGCGGTCGAAGCCCCGGACGACCCGGACCGACCGTCCGTCCCCGCCCGGAGCTTCCTGAAGGAAAGGGTACAGCTTCCACAGATCGCCCTCGGCGAGCGACGTCGCCAGATGGTCCGCGCCGAACGCCGCCCGCGTGACCCACGCCGTCGCCCTTCGGACCTCGGGTTCTCCGAGGTACCCGAGCGAGTGGAGGTACTCGTGGGCGAGCACGACGTACACAAACGCGTTGAACTCGAGGGTCGACTTCGCGTGCGACCGCATCGCGCTCACGAGTCCTTCGTTGAGCACGATCAGGTTCCCGGTCACCGGCCAGTACGCTCCCACGCTCGAAGGCAGGTGCGACAGCCCGAGCCCAAGTCCGGGCCGGTCGAGATGGAGGGTCCGGCGAACGGCCTCGCGAACGATGGCAAAGACTCCGTCGTAGTCCTGCGTGCGTGCGAGTCGTGTCCCGAGGTCGTTCGACACCGTGCTCGGGACGGCCGGCGGGACCGACGCGTCGCGGGGGGGTGTCGATCCCGGCAGGAGGGGGGACAGCAGGGAGACTGCGTTCATCGAACGAACAAGCCAGTCGGCCAAGATATACCCGAGGTTACGACCGCGCCAGTAGGGAACGAGGCGGCCGTCATATCCCGCCAGAGCCCGCGACCCTATCATGTCGGGCGGCTAGCCGGGACTCAGCGACATGGCCGACGTCGAAGAGCAGCTGTTCCCTCGACGGAAGGAACGGTTCGAGGACCGCCGACACGAGCAGGACCACCGCAAGCTGCTCGACGAGTTCTTCGACCACGCCACGCTCGTGGCGATCTCCCGACTGATGACCCAGGGTCAGTTCGACCAACTCGACTATCCGATCTCCACCGGCAAGGAAGGCGGAGTGTTCCGGGCGTCCTCTGGTGAGAACTTCCGGGCGGTCAAGGTTTACCGGATCGGCAACGCCGTGTTCAAGCGACTTCCCGCCTACGCGCTCGAGGCGCTGAAGAGGGAGGCGAGCACGTCCAACTACGGACGCCTCGTCACGGGCTGGACCCGGCGAGAGCACAGCGTTCTCCTGCGATTGTACGAGGCCGGGGTCCGATGCCCCCAGCCGTACGGATACCTCCGCAACGTCCTCGTGATGGATTTCGTCGGCAACGAAGGACTCCCTGCCCCTCGCCTCCAGACGATCGCCTTGGACGACCCGCAGGCCGTCCACGATGACCTCGTGATCCAAGTGCGAAGGATGGTGAAGAAGGCGCGGCTGGTCCACGGGGATCTCTCGCCGTACAACGTCCTGTTCTGCGACGGGCGACCGGTCGTGATTGATGTGGCCCAGTCGATCGAGGCGGAGCACCCGCAGGCGAGGGCGCTGCTCGAACGGGACGTGGCGAACTTCGTGAAGTACTTCCAGAAGCTCGGCGTCACGACGTCCACCGAATCGTTCCTCGCCGCCGTCGGCCCAATCTCGCTCGGCCCGAAGGGAGACTGAGCGATGGCGGTGCTCTACGTCCGGATCCCGGACGACCGAATTGGTGTCCTGATCGGAACCGGGGGCGCCACCAAGAAGCGGATCGAGTCCCGCACCGGCACATCGGTCACCGTGGACCGCGAGGACGGGACCGTCGAGATCACGGCCCCCGACACCGGGGACCCGATCGGCCTGATGAAGGCTCGTGACGTCGCGCTCGCCATCGGACGGGGCTTCTCCCCACCGCGGGCCGAGCGTCTCCTGCGGGACGACACCTATCTCGGCGTCATCGACATCAAGCAGGTCACGGGAAAACACGACAAGGCGTCGCTCTGGCGCATCCGGTCCCGGCTGATCGGGCTCGAGGGCCGCGCGCGGGCGCGGATCGAGGAGCTCTCGGGCTGTTCGATGAGCGTGTACGGCTCCACGGTCGCCCTGATCGGTCAAGAACGGCAGCTCGAAGGGGCGACGCGGGCGATCGAGCTCCTGTTGCACGGCAGCGAACACTCCTCCGTTTTCCACCTCCTCGCCCGACTGCGGCGCGAGGACGCCCTCGACGACGCCACGGCGACCCTCGAGGTCCCGTACAGCGAGTAGGATGGGCGCGACCGTCCGACTCGAGGGCCGCGACCTCGCGTGGGCGAAGGACCGGTTCGCCCGCTACTACGCCACCGCGGTCGTGCCGCCGCCGCTCCGGTTCGCCCGGCGGGAGTTCGCGGCGTTCCCGTTCACGACCGAGACGATGATGCGTCGGCACGCCGCATTTCGGACGGCGGAGGAGTTCCAGGCGTACCTCCGGCGGGAGGCGCCGCGGCACGTGTACTACTCCTCCGCGTACTACCGGGTCCCGGACCACCCCACGATGCCGGGCAAGGAGTGGCTGGGCGCGGACGTGGTGTTCGACCTCGACGCGGACCACCTGCGGGGCGCAGAGAAGCTCGACTACGCCGGCCAGCTCACTCTCGTTCGCCAACGGGTCCGCGACCTGCTCGACGACTTCCTGTTCGGGGACTTTGGCATCGACCCCTCGAAGACCCGCCTCGTGTTCTCCGGGGGACGGGGCTACCACGTCCACATCCAGGACGAATCGTTCTGGACCCTGTCGAGCCCGGAGCGGCGGGAGCTGGTCGACTACGTCACGGGGTCGGGATTCGATGCGCGCCGGGTCATCTCGGCCGACCGAGGGGCGGCATCGAACGCGCCCGAGGACGACGGCGACGGCCACTCGCACCGACCCGGACGGGCCTTCTCGCGTCTTCCCCCGACGGACGCGCCCGGTTGGTCGGGCCGGACGAGCCGCGCTGTGGTGGCGATGCTCGACCGCTGGTCGGTCGCCGGTACCCCCGCCGCGACCTCGGACCTCATCGCCGCGGGGCTCAGCAAGTCGAAGGCGCGCCACCTGGCAAAGACGCTCGTCGACGATGGGGTCGGACGGAAGATCCGCGACTCCCTCAGTCTCGAAGTGCGCGAAAAGGACCTGCCCCCGGAATTCCTCGACGCCGTCGTCGCCCGGGCGGCGGTCGAGGTGCAGGGGGAGACCGACGCCCCCGTGACGACCGACATCCACCGGCTGATCCGCTTGCCGGGCTCGCTCCATGGAGGCACCGGCTTCCGGGTCACGCCGATCGCCTTCGACGCCCTCGGCGCCTTCGACCCGTTCGCCGACGCCCTCGTCGGTTCGACCCGCGACGACCGGACCACCGTGGTGACGTCGAAGGACGTGGAATATCCCTTCCCGGTCGAACCGGTGCACGCCGCCGCCGGAACCGAGCTCGAACTGCCGAGCCCGGTCGCGCTGTTCCTGGTGCTCAGGGGGGAGGCGGCGCTTCCGCCTGCACCGGGATGACCAGCCGTCCGATCTTCTCGATCGACGCCTCGACCTTGTCGCCGCTCTTCAGCCGGCGGCTCTCGTTGCCGAACTCGAACCCGGGGGTGCCGCCGAGCGTCCCGAGCGAGATGACGTCCCCTGGCTCGAGGGTCACGCCGCGCGAAAGGTGCTCGAGGATCTGGGGAAGCCGGAACACGTAGTCGTCGGTCGCACCGGATTGGCGCACGGTGCCGCCGACCTTGAGCTCCATCCGGAGCGGGTAGACCTCGCCGACCTCTTCCTTCGGAACGACCCACGGCCCGACGGCCATGGTACCGTCGAATCCCTTGCCCATCACCCAGTCGACCGGCCCTTCCGCCGGGTATTGGAGGTCCCGGTATCCCATGTCGAGAGCGATGGTGTAGCCGGCCACGTGTTCGATCGCGTGCGCCGCGGAGATGTGTTTTCCCCGCTTCCCGATGATGGCGGCGAGTTCCACCTCGACGTCGGGGAACGTTCCGGCGGCGTGCAGGATCAACGGCTCGCTCGGGCCGACCAGGCTGTTGAAGAAGCGGGTGAACAGGTACGGCTGCTTCGGGATGGGCCGATTCTGCTCGGCGAGATGGCTCTTCGAGTTCGCGGCGAGGCAGTAGATCTTCGCCCCGTTGGCGACGGGGGCGAGGAGCCGGACGCCCTCCTCGGCCTTGAACAGGAGCCGCGCCCCCGTGGCGGCCCTTGGGGTCCAGCCGGCCCGACGGCGCCGCTCGATGTACTCGACGATCTTCTTCGTGATGTCGACGGAGTCGGCCCCTCCGGCGAAGAACGCCCGCATGTCGCGGAACCGGCTCGGGTCCGCCCCCTTCACGGGGTTGACGCCGAAGTAGTCCCGGCAGGCGGTGTCGAGGTCGATGTACTCGTTCTGGTCCGTGACCATCCCGAAGTGGAACTGGTCGGCCAGCACGAAGTGGACGAGCTTCATTCGGGACCCTTCGAGGCGTCGGGATGGGTACTGCCAGATAACGGTCGCGCCGGGGCCTCCGAGGGCCGCGCCGGAACGTAGGTCAGCACGACGCCGTCGTCGATCGGTTCCGCCGTCACGAACGTCAGCGGAACGGACGGTCGGCCTGCCGCGAGGTCGACCCCCCGCACCATGGGGGGAGCGCTGGCACCCCCGATGACCACGGGCGCCACGAACACGGTCATCCGGTCGACGAGTCCGCCGGCGAGGACGGAGGCGAGGATCTCCCCGCCGCCTTCGACGAGAAGCTTCCGCATCCCCTGCCGACGGAGCTCGGCGAAGAGGCGCGCCAGGTCAACCCGGTCGGTCCCCGCTCGGACGACTTGGATTTCGGGAGGAAAGGCGCGCGTGCACCGCTCCGAGACGGCAACGATCGTGGGTATCGACCCATCAAGGACGCGCGCTCCGGGCGGGGTCCGTCCGTTCGAGTCGACCACGATCCGCTTCGGAGAGCGCCCCTTCGGTCGGTCGATCGCCTCCCAGTGGACCCGCAGCGACGGGTCGTCGGCGAGCACGGTCCCCACGCCGACGAGGATGCCGTCCACGTCCGCGCGGATCCACTGGACGCGGGCCAAGTCGGCCGGTCCGGAGAGCCGGGCTCGCCGACCCCCCGCGTAGGCGAGGCGACCGTCGGCGGAAACGGCGCAGTTGACGAGAATCTCGGGGCGATCCAGCATCGGCATGCGGACGCTACGGCATCCCGAGCGCCCGCGCCTCGGCGCGGATCGCTCCCCCGTCTCCCCCGGCGGACTCGAGGTCCGGGAGATTGATCGCGACGTTGGAGAGGGCGCCGACGCACCCCGCGTTCAGCAGGGCGAGGGCCGTCGTGAGGTCGCTCTCGATGGAGCGCTTCACGGTCGCACGGAGCGACTCGAGCCGGCGGGCGGCGGTCGCCGCCGTCCGCGCCGTCACGAGAGGAACCTCGGTCGCCCGCCGGACCGCGGCGCGGTACGCCTCGGCCGCCGCCGAGGAATCCGGGGCGCTCTTCTGGGCTCGCCGGGCCGTTCGGAGGCCCTCGTACGCCTCGGTGTCGTCGTCGATCGCCGCCAGGAGCGCGTCGCGGTCGGCGGACAGCGCCCCGATCGCCGCGTCCAGAGCCGGGTCCGGGCCGTCCTTGGGTTGGGAATAGCGGAGCACCATCGCGCCTAGGGCGGCGCCCATCGCGGCGGCCGCTGCGGCGGCGCTGCCTCCCCCGGGCGTGGGGGTACGCTCGGAGAGCCGACGAGCGAATTCGGTGATGCTCCCCGCGGCCAGGGGCCTCGAAATCGACGGAGCGTCCTCCTGGAGCCGTTGCTCGAGGATCTGGCGCCGGTCGAAGTGGGTGAGCTGGAGGTAGCTTTCCGCGGCATCGAGCAGGGCGTCGTTCGGCACGAGCCCGACGATCTCGGATTCGACCGACCGCGCCCCGAGCTTGGCCGCCTCGCCCCGGACCGCCTCGACGATCCGTGGGATTGGCGTGGTGTGGTAGTCGGTGAGGTTCATCGACACCTGGGCCTGATGTCGCTCCGTGATCTCGAACCCGAGCGCCTTCACTTCGGGGAGCCCGCCGTCCCGCGCCCGGACCGCCTTCGCGATCTTCTTCGCGACGCTCACATCGGGCGTGTCGAGATAGACATTGTACGCGATCAGGACCGGCCGGGCGCCGATGGCGACCGCCCCGCCCGTCGGATGGACCTTGGACTCTCCGAAATCCGGTTTCCGCGCCGGGTCCGAAGCGATCGTCTCCCGGAGTCCCTCGAATTGGCCCTTGCGAACGACGGCGAGGTCGGAACGCTCCGGGACCCGCGCGCTCTGCGCGTACAGGTACACCGGCACACCCAGTTCGCGGGCGACCCTCTCTCCGAGCCGTTCGGAGAGCCGGACCGCTTCGGCCACCGTCGCCTCGCCCAGCGGGATGAACGGGACCACGTCCGTGGCGCCCATACGGGGGTGCTCTCCCACGTGGGTCCGGAGGTCGAGGGTCGCGACGGCGACCTGCATCATGCGGAAGACGGCCTCCACGAGGGAGTCCCCCTCCCCGACCAGGGAGATCACGGACCGGTTGTGGTCGGCGTTGCTCTCCACGTCGAGGAGCCGAACCCCCGGGACGGTCCGGGCGGCGGCGGCGATCGCCTCGATCTTCGCCGCGTCCCGGCCCTCGGAGAAGTTCGGGACCGACTCGAACAGCTTCACGAATCCTCCGGGCCGAACGTCTCCAGACTGGTCTGCCGTCCCCGTTCGGTAACGGCCGGCGCCGGACCGGTCGTATGCCGCTTGGCCCGCTGCAGCGCCGCGTCGACCCGGTCGGGCGAGAACCGATGACGGTCGACCAGGATCCGATGGACGGCGTCGCGGTCGAGGGGCCGGAGCGTCACGGGTTCGACCTCGATCGTCTCCGGGTGCCGGAACAGCTCGGCGACGGCCGCGGCCTCGGTCGGGTCGAGCCCGGCCTTCTGGAGCGTCGCGTCCCAGCCGAGGTGCTCCCGGACCAGCTTGAGCGCCTTCTTCGGTCCGTAGCCGCGCACACCGTCGGAGAAGTCCGTGCCCACGAGGAGTCCGATGAGGAGGAGCTCCTCGTCCGAGATGCCGAGTTGGGCGAGCGTCTTCTCCCGGTCGATGATCTGCGCGGCCGGGGCCTTCCCCTTCGGAAGGCGGGCGGCGAGCCCCCGGACCAGGCGCGGAGCATGGAACAACAGGCTATCGTAATCCTCGGAGGCGGCGGCCCATACGGTCCCACGGGCGGCCATCGCGGCGGCCTGGGCCTCGCCTTCCGAGGGGGCCTGGATGGCGGGGACCCCGAGCGCCGTGAGCAGCTCCATCGACTCCTCGGCCATCGACCGGCTGAACCGGCTGGTCTGGGACGCCTTCCGTCGCGCCGTCTCCAGGTCGCCCGCCTCGAGCGCCTGCTTCCACTCGGCTTCGGCCCGCTCCTTCGCGAGGAACCGCTCCCGAAGGGTCCCGGCCTTCAGGTCCGGGGGTTTGCCGTCAAAGACCCAGGCCGGGAGAACGCCCTGGCCAAGGAGGGAGGTCGTGCGGTACAGAAGCCCGATCAGGTGGCTCGTCGTTCGCCCGTCGGGGTCGCTGAACGGCTGGCCGTCGCGCTGCCGGATCGTGGCGAGGAACTGGTAGACCGCATTGTAGCCGTCCACGGCGACCGAACGACCGGCGAGGGCCTCCCACGGAAGCTCCTCCGGGGTGACGAGGTCGCGGAACGGGAGCCCCACGTACTCCGTCGAGCGGCGGGAAGTACTTGGCCCTTGGGGAGCCGACGAACCCGGTCCGAAGGTACATGAATGCCCGCGCCGTCCGAACGACGGGGACGACCATGCCGCTCGAGTGGCGCAGCACCGACGCTTCGGCGCCCCCGTTCGCCCCCGGCGGGATCGTCGTGTCGAGCTTCCCTTCGGCCGGCCTCGCCGCGACCGTGGCGGGCCACTACATTGTCAAGACCCTCAAACTGCCGAGGATCGGCGTCTTCGATGGGACCGACTCGCAACCCATCGCGGTCGTCCAGAACGGTCAGGTGCACCCGCCGATCCGCGTCTACGGCCGACCGGATCTGGCGGTCGTGCTCTCCGAGCTCCCAGTTCCACCGGACCTGGCGTTCCCCTTGGCCCAGGCGATCCTCACCGGGGCCGAGCAGCGGAAGGCGCGTCTCGTGATCGGCCTCGAGGGCGTGATGCCGCACCCGTCGGAGGCGCCGGGCGCACCAACCGACCCGCCGGCCCCCAACGACGAGACCGTGTGGGCCACCTGCGCTCGGGAGGAGGCGGGGCTTTCGGCGGAGCTGAAACGGGCCAACGCGCGGCGGCTCGAGGACGGGGTCATCGGCGGGCTCTCCGGAGGTCTCCTCATCGAGGGGATCACCCGTCCGACGCCGGTCGCGGTCCTCCTGGTCAGCGCCAGCACCGGTGCGGAGGGATTCCCGGACCACCGCGCCGGGGCGGCGCTCATCGAAACGCTCGACCGGATGCTTCCCGAACTGAAGATCGACACGGGTCCGCTGCGGACGCAGGCGGAAGTGATCGAGAAGGCTCTGCGCGCCGCGATGAAGGCACGGGCACGTTCTGTCCCTGAGGCGCCCCCGGAGCAGGGCCAGCCGACGATCTACGGCTGAGCCGACCTCGAGAACTCAGCTACGAGGAGCTCGGGGTACCGAACGAGTCGGTGTAGGTCAGCAGGTACAGGGCGCCCCCGAGCATGACCATCACGAGGGCGAGTATGGCGAGCGGGTTGTCCGAGAACTGCCAGATCGTGACTCCGATGAGAATCGCGGGCACCACGAAGGTGAACAGCACGGTCAGGATGCGGCCGTCCATGGACCGACGCTCCGAGCGCCCTCGGGAGATAAAGATTCCCAGCGTCCGGGCACCGGGATCCACTTCGGAGGTCGCCCGTGGCCACTGACGATTCTCGAGTCTTCGCCCGGTGGCGCCGAGAATCCGACCCCGCGCCCGGCTACTGGCCGATCCCGGCCGATGGTGGGTGCCTCTCGGTATTCCTTCTCGTCCAAGACCCGACGGACCCCGGGCGGATCGCCTTGGGAACGCCGGATCCCTCGGCCCCCTGGTCCCGGATCGGCGCGCTGGACGAAGCGCGCCTTAGCCGGATCGGGGACCGGTTGATGCTGCCCTCGTGCCATCTCGTCGAGTACGAGTCTCCGGATGCCGCCGCCCGCCGAGTGGAGGACGAACAGCTGGGACGGACCGACCTGGTGCTGAGCGGTCCGCAGGTCGTCTCCGATGCCTACGGCCGCCCGGACGCGACGGGGCAACACTGGGACCTCCACTTCCTGTACCGCACGACCTGGCCCCGCGGCGTCCCGCTGGCGGCCCCGGCCTGGAAACGTCTCACGTTCGAGGACCCTCGGTCGCTCCCCCGGGAGCGGTACGCCCGGGCGCACGACGACATCGTGCGGTTCGCGGGGTTCGAGACCCCTCGGTGAGCGCCGGCGGCTTCGCGAACGTCGGCGAGTTCAGAGCGCTTCCGGGCCACGGGGGCCCGAAGCGATGACCTCGAAGGTGAGCTCGACGTCGGCCGGAGGCGAGGGAGCCCCGCCCGCCATGCGCGGGTAGAGCGGGGGCATCTCCTCCGGCGGCTCGGGCCCGAGCGAGCTCGGAACCGTCGGCGGGACCCTCGGGAAACTCTCCTCGAGCGCGATCTGCGGGATCCGCTGGGAATCGAGCAGCGTCTCGACCGGGGTGAGCATCGACTCCTCGATGTGGTCCGCGATCCGGCTCGCCCAGACGACGGGCACATGTCGGACCGGCATCCGCCGGTCCTGCCGCAGAAGTTCCTCGTTGTCGAGGACCGTGAGCGTCGCCTGGCGGCGCTGGTGCTTCTCGACGAAGGCGTCGAGGAAGTGGAGGCCCGCGATCGCGCGTTCCGCGACGGCGCGGCGTTCCGCCTCGACGGCGAACGGCTTGACGACGAAGACGCTCAGCACCTCGGCCGAGCGGCTGGCGGCCTCCAGGACGACCGGGAGGATCCCGGTCCCGCTGGCACCGCCCAGAGAAGCGACGACCGTGACGAAGGTGGCCCCGTCGAACACGCGCTCGAGCGCGGGCTCGGCGGCGCGGGCGATCTGGCCGGCAGCGCCCGCGGTGGCGGGGACGCCGAAGGCCGGGCCGTTGTCGGAGCCGAGGCAGATCCGCCGGTCGAACTCCTCCGAGTCGGCGACCCTCGGGTCGCAGTTGATGGCGACGGTCTCGACGAAGCGGAGATGGCGGCGCGCGATCTCCCGGCCGATCCGGATGCCTCCACCGCCGACGGCGGCGAGCAGGAACCGGACGTCGTGTCCCAGCCGTACGGTGGGCTCCCAGAGCCCCACGTCGACCTCACTCGTCCGCGTGTTCGTTCCGTCCCGGTCGTTCTCCCGTCGTCCGTTGGCCTCGCGCATCGCCACCACCCCCGCCGTGAATCGTCCGAATCCCCCCTGGGCTACCGGCCCAGGACCCCCTTTCGCTCGAGCTCCTCCGACGTGTCGCGGAGCTCGCGCAGCCTCTCCCGGCTGGCGTTCGCGCTCCGGACGGCCGAGCGGGACCGCTCGACGAGCTCGCCGACCTTCGCCTCGAGCTCGCCGCGACGGACCAGCTCTGCGAGGACGTCCGCGAGATCGCGGCCGTTCCCGTTCAGCTCGCCGTAGGCGCGCAGCGTCTCCACCTCGTCCGACCGGAGCCGGACCGGCACCTCGACCAGGTCCCGGACCGAACGGGTGGGTACGCTTTCGACGGCCGTGAGGGCCCGCGCCCGCAGGAACTCGCGCAGCGCCTCGCGCACCAGAGCCGACCGGTTGCGGAACTCCCCGCTGGCGACAAACGAGTCGACCAGCTGGAGCTCCTTGCGGTGGCACCGGAGCGCAATGCGCTCGTCCTCGGGACCGATCCGTGCTACGGCCGGAGCGTGCGGCTCCTCCGAAACACGGCGCGGGGGTTTGTCGAACACGGCTGACGCGAGCTATGCAAAATCATTCTACTTAAATTATCGGCCATCCCCGCGACGAAAAATGACCGGTAGGACGGTGTCGACACCGGCCGACGTTGTCGAACAATTCCGGGCCGACGCGAAGGGGGCTCCGAACTCGAAAACCGTGCGTATAACCGGCTCGAAATTCACCGGAAATTGGCTCATGGCCGTTCGGAGGGGATTCCCGACCTGGTTGCCGTCGGCGGTGTCGTCGCGCGGCGCGGTCCCGACCCAGTTCTCGAGCTGCGCGGGGGCGGACCCTTCGGCGCGAGGGTGGCGGATTTCCCCACCGTGGACACCCATGCCATCGTCGAGGGAGCGGGGGTGGAAATGCTGAGAGTTTCGAGGGGCCGTAGGTCCCCCCCGCGGGGAGGCGAAGGGTCCTCCCCAGCCCCGCCGGCCGCTCGACGTCCGAGACCGGCAGGTTCTTGGCTTCCGGTTCGCTCGGTGCACCGTGGCGTTCCGTCGGCCTCGGAGGCTTTACCTCCTCATCGCCGCGATCACCCTCGTCGCAGTCACGGGACTCGTTCTCCTCGTCCTTTTCCTCCCCGTGCAGCAGGAGTCCTCGGGGTACACGATGGTCGGCCCTCGGCTCTACTCGTACGAGAGCGAGGAGCTGTTCGGGGCGAACAACGGGTGGGAGAACTACTCCTACCGCGGCGTGACGTTCGGATTTCACCTCTGGTGTGAGACCACGCCAGCCGCCGGGACCCTGTGCGGAAACGCGACGGGATCGGACGGAGTCGCCCACTCGTACTCGTTCTCCGACGGCCCGCCGCAGATCGGGCCCCCGTCCTGGGAAATGTGGGTGTCGCCGAACGGCCACGAAGCCGTCGAATACCAGCAGGGTGGACTGGTCCATCTTCTCGTCGTCGCGTGACGCGGCGGCGCCCCGCGGGGGCGCCTCCCCCCGCCGGGCGAGCCCACGGTGGAGCCCGGGGCCCGGTTCCCGCGTTCCGGGACAATCCGCACGGATGCGCCCTCCGGCTCTCTGTGGGTCGCTCCGACGAGCCGCGTCGATAATATTCAAATACGTGACCTCGCCAGTAATAGCCGGGGCGCCCTCCCCGCGAGGTCCGTGACCGCAGTTGTTTCGCTTGGCCGCCGCACCCGAACGTCCCGCTGGCGCCGCGCCTCCGCGCGCCGCAACCACCGCGGGGTCAGCGACGTCGTCGCGACGATCCTGCTCCTCGCCCTGACGGTGACGCTGTTCGCGTCCGTGTTCTTCTTCATCAACACGTTCCCGCGGCCCCCGCCGCAGCCGGCAAACCAGTTCTCGGCGACGCTGACCTACGGCCAGCTGAGCGGCGGGAAGATCCCGATCCTCGACGTCAACGTCCTCCACCTCGCCGGCCCCACCATCGCGGGCCCGACGACCTCGCAGGTTGCGGTCTATCTCCAGTCCCAGGCGAAGCCGTCCGCCTTCGCGGCACCGTTTACGCTCGGATTCGGGCTCAACGGTTCGTCGACCTGGTCGCTCGGCCAAACCTGGACGGGGAACATCACGAGCTACCTCCTCAAGGTCCCCGACAACGTCACGATCTCGATCATCTCGCAGTCGCAGCTCCTGTTCCGGATCACCCTCCCTGGTTCCAGCCCGAACACCCCCCCGATCTTCACCCAGGCCGGGGTCAACCCTGCCTCCCCGTCGGTCAGCGGGCCGTTCACGACGTACGTCGCGATCTCCGACCCGAACCTGAATACCGGCTCGGTGTTCGTCAACGTCTCGCAGGTCCCCGGCGTGACCGGTTCGGGTCTGGACCAGATGTCGTTCCTCCCGACGTCGGGCTTGTGGGTGTTTACCCTCGCCGGCGGCTCGAATTCCGCCGGTACGTTCTACGTCTTCGTCAACGCGACCGATGGATCGGGCCTCCAGAACTCAATCGCCATCCCGGTGACGATCACCAACACCGGTGGGAGCGCCTCGGTCCTCCAGATCCAGGTCACCGCCGACAACACGGCCCCCGTCAAGGGGACGGCCATCCAGCTCGAGGCGAGCGTCACCAACAACGGCGGGACGGCCAGCACGGTGCTCGTCCAGTTCTACGCGGGCGGCAACACCGTCGGCTCGGTCCAATCCCAGGGCCTCACCGCCGGCGGGACCGCGGTCTACACCCAATCCTGGACCCCCGCGACCGTCGGGGCGACGCCCATCCAGGCGCTCGCAACGACGACCGGAGCCTCGGCCGAGGGCGGGTTCTCGATCACCGTCTTCCCGAAGATCCTGTTCATCGCCCACGCCTACCCCGCCGGTTCCTTCCCGGTGTCGAACACCTCGGCGGACCTCGCCCAGAAGCTGACCGCCGACGGGTTCCCCTTCACCGAGATGGCCGTCGCCTGCGGCACGGCCCTGCCGTCCACGGCGACGATGTCGGCCTACGCGGTGGTCATCATCGACTTCGGCAGCGCGACGGGACTCACCTGCAGCCAGGTCCCGCCGGGCGCGAGCGAGCAGACCAAGATCACCGGCGCCGCGACGACCACCAACTTCTGGCTGGTCGGCTCGAACGCGTTCACGGCCACCGCCTGCACGAGCTACTCCGCCGCGTTCCAGACCCAGTTCGGCCTCATGACGAGCGGCACCTGCACCACGTCGCACACGACGAGCTCCACGGCGACGTACACGGCCTCCGGGACGGCCCCCGACCTCCGCGCGGACGGCCTTCCGGGCACGCTCGCCCTGACCGTGAACCAGACGTTCGCCGGTTCCGCGGCGTTCCAGCCGTACTTCGCGCTGACGGCCCAGGCGTCGGGCAAGACGTGGCTGAAGGACTCGGGCAGCCACATCATCGGCCTCTACACCAACACGACGACGGACCACCAGCAGCTCGCCCTCGCGACCGACCCGGCCCTGATCACCTCGCCGATCCCGGGTGGCCTCGTCGACGGCACCGCATCCGGCGCCTCCGCCGCGGTCGTCTACAACGCGGTCAACTTCCTGTGCGGTCTCTCGACCACCTCGAACCCCGGTCGCGGGCTCCCGGACTATGGGATCGCGGGCAGTACCCAGTTCCCCCTGAAGCATGGGCTCCCGTCCGAGTTCTTCGTCGCCGTGCGGGCGAATGGGCCGATCGGCGGCGCCGTCTTCGCGACGCTCTACGTCGGGGGCGCTCCGGCGTACTTCGGCGGCGCGCTCGTGACGGGCCAGGTCACCCTGACGAGCAACGGCGCGTGGTCGTGGATCGTCCTCAACTGGACGGCCCCCGCCGCGGGCACCTACGCGCTGAGCCTCGGGCTGACGAGCGAGAACACGGACATGTACCTCGCCAACAACCTGCTGCCGCTCTCGTACTACAACAACCCCACGACGTTCACGTAAGTCGCCCGGTCGAGGGCGCCGCGCCTGGAGGCCCCGGGGGGATCAGACGGAGTCGCTGGAGAGCGGTTTGCTGGCTGCGGTCGGGAGCTTGGCCCCGCACTTCCAGCAGTTCGTCTCGTTGGGATAGACGACGGCCCCGCAGCTCGGACAGGCCGCCTCGGTCTTGGTCCCGGTGCCGCTCGGGGAGGGGGTTCCCCCCGGAGGAAGTCCGAGCGGGGTGAGCGGTGGGGGATTTCCCGAGGTCGGGGGGATCGTGCCCGAGCCGGCGCCGGCCCGCGCCGCCTTCTTCCGGGCCTCGCGGTTCTTCAGGAAGACGTAGACCAGCAGGCCCACGTAGAACACGATCCCGGGGTAGAACAGCACGTCCAGGATGGTTTGGGGCAGCAAGAGGTCGTAGGTTGAGAGCCACGTCCCAGTCACCGGGCCCTGGACGGCCCCGTACGCGTTCGAGACGGACAGGAAGATCCACTGGTAGGTCGTGTTGGTCGAGTTCGTGGACGCGTTGAAGGTGACCGTCCTCGCGAGGAGGCCCATCTGCCACCACCAGATGTTCGGCCCAGGCAGCGCGAGGTGGAAGTCGAGGTGCGCCGGGGACTCGGTGGTGTTGATGACGGACTGGTTGACGGGGTAGAACGGGTATCCGTTGCCGCAGAAGGGGGAGGAGTTCCCGGTGGCGCCGGGACAGGTGCTGACGAACAGCTCGAGCGAGTAGGGGGTGGTATTGGCCGGAAGCCGCGCTGGGTACATGTCGACCGAGAAGTCGAACATCGTGCCCCCGGCGGCGTTGTAGGGGGACACGGTGGCGTTCGTCAGGACCGGTTGGCCGTTCGAGGTGTTGAGCGCGTCCGTCGCGGACGAGGCGAGGCCGCTCGGGATCATCGCTTGCGAGGTCAGCCCCCAATTGATTAGCGGTCCGGCGGCGAGGATCACGACGATTCCGAGGACCGCCAGCTGGCGCGGGGACTTCCAGCCGAGATAGATCGGGACCCCGAGCCCGAAGAGCAGGAACGTGGGGATGGCGAAGTACGGACCGAGGTAGTAGAACGAGAGCGCGAGGGTCAGAAGCGCCAATCCGCCGAGGGCAATCTTCCCGTACCGCGTGGCCACGAACGCCCGCAGTCCCGTCCCGCGCTGCACGATTCGGCGGTCGAGCGGGGCGCTCCATATAAGGAAACCCCGGGTCGCCAACGTCGATGGCGGCGACGCGCTTCGCGCTCATCGTCCTCGACGGCTTGGGCGACCGGCCGCACCCCGACACCGGGGGCCGCAGCCCCATCGAGGCGGCGGCGACCCCCAACCTCGACGCGCTCGTGGCGCGCGGGGCGATCGGCCTGGTCACCGTCGTGGGACCCGGGATCGCGCCGGAGTCCGACGCCGGCGTGTTCGCGTTGCTTGGCTACGACCCGGTCACCGACTCGCCGGGCCGGGGCGTCCTCGAGGCGCTCGGCGTCGGAATCACGCTCGCCGCCGGTGACGTGGCCCTTCGCCTCAATTTCGCCACGTCCGACGGCGCCGGGGCGATCCTCGATTCGAGGGTCGGGCGAACGCTGACGACCGAGCAGTCCCGGGCGCTGGCCGACAGCCTGACGCGGGCCGACCTGGTGGCCGACCAGAACGTCCACGCGGAGGTCCGGGCGACGGTCGGGCACCGGGGGGTGCTCTGGCTCCATCCGACGGACGGGCGGGCGTTGTCCTTCGAGATCTCGAACTCCGACCCGTTCTACGAGAAGGTCGGTGGGATGGGCCAAGCCCGGACGGTCACCGAACCCCGTTCGCTGCCGATCCATCCCCTCGACGCGAGCGAGTCCGCCGCGCGAACGGCGCAGGTCCTCCAGGCGTTCCTCGACCGCGCCGGGGCGGTCCTCGCGGGTCATACGGTGAACGCCCGGCGGGCCATGGCGGGCCAGAAGGTGGCGAACGCGCTCCTCGTCCGGAACGCGGGCGGTGTGCCGGCGAAGCCCCCGAAGTCGTTCGAGGCGCTCCACGGACGTGCCGGGATCGCCGTCACCGAGATGCCCGTGGAACGCGGGATCGCCCGATGCCTCGGCCTCGGCGACACCTTCGTTGGCCCGATGGGCGCCGACCGGGACGGAGGGTTTGCGGAGCGGGCCCGCGTCACCCTCGACGCTCTCCAGAAGGCACCGTTCGTCTACCTGCACCTCAAGGGGCCCGACGAGCCCGGGCACGACGGCAATGCCCGGGCCAAGCAAGCCGTCGTCGAGGCGATCGACCGGTCGTTCTTCGGACCGTTCCTCGCCGGGGTCGATTGGGGGTCCACGCGCGTCGCCGTGACCGCGGACCACGCCACGCCCTGCATCCTCAAGGGTCACTCCGACGACCCAGTTCCCCTGATCCTCGCCGGAGCGGACGTTCCCGCGGCGCCCCCCTCCGGGAAGTTCGGCGAACCGCTGGCGGCCCGGGGCGCCCTCGGCAGTCACCGCGGCCGGGAGGTCGTCGACCTCCTCCTCGGCCGGTCGGTGGCCGGTCGATGAAGTCGCTCGCGGTCGCCGTGCCCCGACACGCGGCCGAGACCACGCGCCGTCGGTTGGTCGACGAGGGCCTGCTGCGCGACGACCTCGACGTGGGCCACGACGGCGTGCTGGTCCTGTTCCCGATTCTGCGCGCCCCGACGGAATCGCTCGCCGAGGGGACGGTCGAAGAACGCGAGTTCGCGTCGCGGGCCCCGGAGGGCGCGCAGTCGTACCGGGATCTCGTCGACGTTCCTCCGAACGTTCGGAACGCCCTACCGCGTGCGTTCGACGTCGTCGGCGACGTGGTCCTCATCCGGCTTCCCGAGGAGCTTCGGCCCCACGGGGCGGCCGTCGGCACGGCGCTTCTCCAGTTCGTCCCGGGCGCCCGGCTCGTCGGACTCGACCTCGGGGTCCACGGCGAGGCTCGACTTCGTCGGCTGCTCCCCCTTGCCGGCGAGGGGACGTGGGCGACTCAGCATCGGGAGAACGGTCTGACGCTCGACGTCGACCTGGAGCGCGCGTACTTCTCCCCCCGCCTCGCACGCGAGCACGCCCTGGTCGCCGAGGAGGTCCGGGTCTCGGAGCGCGTCCTGGATTTCGCCTGCGGGGTAGGTCCGTTCGCCGCGCACATCGCCCGCGATGGACGGGCGCGCGAGGTCGTCGCGGTGGACTCCAACCCGGTGGCCGTTGCCCTCGCGCAGGTCAACCTCGCACGGGCCGGACCGGGCGGGCGCGCGCGGGCCGTACTCGCCCCGATCGAGTCGTTCGCACCCTCGGCCGGAGCGTGCGAACGCGCGATTCTCAATCTTCCTCACGGAGGGGTTAAGTACCTACCGTCGGTCGCAGCGACGGTGGCGCGCGGGGGCTCGCTCCACTTCTACGAATTGACCCACCGGGTCGACCCGGACCATCGCGAACAGGAGCTGGTGCGGATGCTCGAATCGTCGATTTCGGGACCTTGGACCGTCCCCGACCGGCACGTAGTCCACCCCTACTCGCCTGCCGAAGACCTGCTGGGCTACCGGTTCGAGCGGGCCTAGGAGTTCCGATGCCCCTCGTCGTGAACCTGGCGGACGTCTCCGACTCGGACCTGCCGCTCGTCGGGGGGAAGGCGAGCAAACTCGGCGAGGTCGTCCGGCAGGGTCTCCCGGTCCCTCCCGGGATCGTCGTGACCACCGACGCGTACCGCGCCTTCGTCGAGCAGACGACGGTCGGGACGATCCTCGAGGAGTCGCTGACGGCGCTCGACCTCTCCCAGGGGGAGGCCGTCGACGCGGCGTCGCGCCGGATCCGGGAAGCGTTCGAGTCGACGGCGTTCCCGCCCGCGCTCAAGGAGGCGATCGTCGCGGCGTACGAGAAGTTCAGTGCGGACGAGGGGATCCGGTTCGTCGCCGTTCGCTCTTCCGCGACCGCGGAGGACCTGGAAGGAGCGTCGTTCGCGGGACTGCAAGAGACGTACCTGAACATCCGGGGTACCGAGGCGGTCCTCGACGCGATCCGACGCTGCTGGGGCTCGCTGTTCACCCCGCGCGTCCTGATCTATCGCGCGAAGAAGGGGTTCGACCACCGGGCGGTCCGGCTCGCCGTGCTCGTCCAGAAGATGGTCGACTCGGTGGTGAGCGGCATCCTGTTCACCCGGGACCCGAACACCGGCGAGAACCACATGATCATCGAGGCGGGCTTCGGCCTCGGCGAGGCGATCGTCGGGGGCGAGGTCACGCCGGACCACTACGTCGTGGACGGCGTCTCGCACCGGATCGTCGTCAAGCAGCTCAGCGACCAGGCGTTCCAGATCGTCCGCGCGGAGGAAGGCGGGAACAAACGGGTCGACCTTCCGGAGGTCGACCGGAAACGCCAGAAGCTCCCCGATGAGAAGATCCACCGGCTCGCCTCGCTCGCGCGGGTCATCGAATCCCACTACCGCCGTCCGATGGACGTGGAGTGGTGCGCGGACGACCGGTCGCTCTACATCGTGCAAGCCCGCCCCGTCACCACCATTCCCGCGCTGGATGCGGGGAAGCCCCCGGGCTCTCCGACGCCGTCGAACGCGCCGTTCGGGGGTGCGCCGCCCAGCAGCGCCGACACGGAGCCGATCGTGCGGGGCTTCGGCGCGAGCCCGGGCATCGCCGGCGGCACCGCGCGTCTCTTGCGGACCTCGCAGGAGATGGAACGCCTGAAGCCGGGCGAGATCCTGATCACGACGATGACCACGCCGGACATGGTCCCGGCGATGGCCCAGGCCGCCGGGATCGTCACCGACGAGGGCGGCATCACGTGCCACGCCGCGATCGTCTCCCGCGAACTGGGGGTGCCGTGCGTCGTCGGGACCCGAACGGCCACCAAGATGATCCCCGACGGGGAGACCGTCAGCGTCGACGGGAAGGCCGGCGCCGTCTACCGCGGGCTTGCCTTCTCCAAGGCGGCGGCGACCGCGGCCGGTGCCGCGGCCTCCTCCTCGGGTGGTGGTCACGGGGGCGGCTCCGACCACAGTCACGTCCCGGTCACCGCGACGAAGGTGTACGTCAACGTCGGCGTTCCGGAAAAAGCGGTCGAGTACGCCCGCCTCCCCGTCCAGGGCGTCGGCCTGATGCGGATCGAGTTCATCTTCACCGCCCACGTCCGCGACCACCCGCTCGCCCTCCTGAAGCAGGGGAAGCGGGACCAGCTCATCGAACGCCTCGTCGAGGGGATCACGAAGGTCTGCCAGGCGTTCCATCCGCGCCCGGTGATCATCCGTACGTCCGACTTCAAGACGAACGAGTACCGCGGAATGCCGGGCGGCGAAGAGTTCGAGCCGCACGAGGAGAACCCGATGATCGGGTGGCGCGGCTGCTCGCGGTACATTTCCGAGATCTACAAGCCGGCGTTCCTCTGCGAGCTCGAGGCGATCCAGAAGGTCCGCGTCGAGAAGGGCCTGAAGAACGCGATGGTGATGCTCCCGTTCGTCCGCAACACCTGGGAGCTCGAGGAGATCGCCGGGATGATGCGCGAGAAGGGCCTCAAGCGCTCGCGCGATTTCCAGCTCTACCTGATGGCCGAGGTCCCCTCGACCGTCCTCTTGGCCCGGGAGTTCTCGCAGCATTGCGACGGATTCTCCATCGGCTCGAACGACCTGACCCAGCTCGTGCTCGGCGCCGACCGCGACTCGGAGACGCTGGGCCGGATGGGGTACTTCGACGAGCGCGACCCGGCGGTGAAGCGCGCGATCGAGCTGCTCATCGAGGGCGCCCACGCCGAGGGGCGCACGGTCGGGATCTGCGGTCAGGGGCCGAGCGTCTACCCCGAGTTCGCCGAGTTCCTCGTGCGGCAGGGGATCGACTCGATCAGTCTGAACGCCGACACCGTCGTGTCGACGATCCGGACGATCGCCTCGCTCGAGCAGCGCCTGAAGCTCGACGGCGTGCGGCGCGGCGCCGCGTAATCGGACCCGCCGGGCCCGCTAGTGGGCCGGGCGAGGCGGTCGCCATCGGGGCGGCTGCGGAGGCCCCGGGTCGGGAAGGGTCAACGCGGCGTCGGGGGGCAGCTCGTACTCCCGGAAGCGTCGGAGGACCGTGAACCCGAGCCCCTCGAGGGGCCGGATCGCCTTCGGGGAGTCGGAGGCGAGGACGACGGCGCCCGACGTTCGAACCTCCGGCACACCGGAAGCGAACGCGACCAGCGAAGTCGCCACGCCGCGGCCCCGCGCCCCGGGGACCGTCGCCACTCCGTGGAGTCCGGCCACGCCGTCGTGCTCGTACACGACGGCTCCGCCGACGGAGGCCCCCTCGTCTTCGGCGAGAAGAGGGAGGAACCGGTCCCCGGGGTTCGGGTGGTTCCACGCGACGTCGAGGGACCGGCGAAACTCCGAGTGCTCTCGTTCCCCGGTCCACAGCCCGACGATGGCGTCCAAGTCGTCCTCCCCGGCTTGCCGCACGACGAGACCCCGGCTCGCGGCCTCCGTGGCCCGGGGGCGCGCCCAGAGCACGGTGTACGGCGCCGCGCGCGCCCGGAACGAGAATCGTCGCAGTCCGGCGTCGAGGTGGTCCGGCACCGGTTCGGGAATCCGGAACGTCGGTCGGAGCGCGCGCTGGAAGTAGTGGTCGAGGGCTCGCTCGAAGAACGCCGTCTGGCGGTCGGGTCCCACGGCGCCGACCAGCACGTGGTTGAATCGTGGGACCGGAATCCGCTCGTGCGTGACGAGGGAGGCGCCGGCGACCTCCAGCGCAAACCCGCCGAGGGCGAGCACGAACGCCCGGTCGAACGCGGCGGCGCGGTCCCCGAACTCGGGAGCCGGCGTCGAGCGGTCCATTCGGGGGCTGAGCCGACGGTGGGTACTTCAGGTCTCCGCGAGGTCAGGGCCGAACCCCGGGCTTCCGGAGCATGCCGAACACCTTCGACCGCCCGACCAGGACCACCGGGCGGACGTGCCACTCCCGGCACGCGTCGAGAAACGCGAACGACGAGTCGACGTCGTCGGAGAGCAGGTACCCTCCGGGTCGCAGCGCCTTCCAGGCGAGATGGTACTCGAGACGCTGCCACAGGTAGGTATGACGGCTGTCGTGCAGGAAGACGTCGAGCGGCCCGAGGCTATCGACAACGGCTCGGAGGGCGGCGGCACGGGGCGCGATCATCCTCAGGTCCCAACGATCGCGGAGGGAGGGCTCGACCAGGTCACCCACGTTCGCGTCGATCTCGGTGCTCACGAGCCGCCCGGCCCCGTTTCGTGCCATCGCCGCGAGCACCGCGCGCGTCGAGAGTCCGTGATGCACGCCCGTCTCCAGCATCGTGCCCGGCCGGAGCCGTCGAACGAGCACGAACAGCAACCGCGCGTGGAGGTCCTCCACCGTCCACCGTTGGCGGGAGGGAACTCCCCCGGCGACAGGCGGTTCCTGGGAGCCGGCGGGCGGTTCGTACTCGTTGTTCCACGACCGGAGAGTCGCATCGTCCATCGGAACCAGGGCGCGGAGCGCCTCGTTCCCATCGGTCGATTGGACGTACGCAATCCGGGCGAAGCGGTCGAGCGGCGGACGGGCCACGAACCGGAGAACTTCCCGGACGAACCGGTGGCCGGTGATGGTCGCGACCATCCCGAGGTCCCTTCCGCCCCATGGGTCCGCCCTCGGCTCGGTCCAGGGCGCGTCATCGGTAGCGTGGGCGTCGGCGGTTCCCAGCCCCCCGGAGGCACCCGGCTCACGGGCGTCGGCGGAACGACGTGCCTCGACCGCTCCCATCGTCGCCTTCGGGACCGGAAGGAGGTGGCCGAGCGTTTGAAGCCCGCCGGTCGAGGCGAGACGGTCGTGGGCCGGGGAGGAAACACGGTGCCCACCGGAGACCGGCGTCGACGAACGTCTAATATCGGCGGCAAGCTCCCGCCGACCTCGGGGGGGAAACTCCCCGGATGGAGTCGAGAATGGTGAGACCGATGGTCGCGCCGCCGATGGTCATCGCGGTGCTCGGAGCCGGCAACATGGGAAGCGGAATCGCCCAGGCGGCGGCCCAGGCCGGGTATCGCGTCCGCCTGCGCGACCTGAACGACGGACTTCTCGCCCGGGGCCGGTCCTTGATCGAGAAGACGCTCGACGGGGCGATCCAACGCAAGAAGTCGACCCCGCAGAAGAAGGCGGACGTCCTCTCGCGCATCGAATTCACCACCGACGTCGCTCACGCGGTGCGCGACGCCGCGCTCGTGATCGAGGCCGTCTTCGAGGAGGAGTCGGTCAAGCGCGACCTGTTCCGGGAGGCGGCCCCGCACATCCGCCCCGACGCGATCGTCGCGACCAACACGTCGTCGCTCTCGGTGACGCGGCTTGCGGAGGGGTTCCCCGACCCGAGCCGCTTCGCGGGTCTCCACTTCTTCTTCCCGGCGGCCGTCAACAAGCTCCTGGAGGTCATCGGAGGAGCGGAGACCGACGAGAGCACCCTCGTCCGCCTCGAGGAGTTCGGCTACCGCCTCAAGAAGGTCCCGATCCGGGTCCGCGATGCGGCCGGGTTCGCGGTCAACCGCTACTTCGTGCCGTACCTCAACGAGGCCGCCCGGATGGCGGGTGACGGCACCGCCTCCCTCGCGACCATCGAGGAGGTCGGACGCGAGGTGTTTGGAACCACGCTCGGCCCGTTCGAGCTGATGAACGTCACCGGAATTCCGATCGCGCACCACTCCATGGGCTCGCTCGAGAAGGCGTTCGGACGCGCCTACGCCCCGTCGGAGGGACTGGTCCGCCAATTCGAGAAGGGCCAGCCGTGGGGATGGCGGGACACCGTCGTCGAGCCGGAGAAGAAGGGAATCGTGCGGGACCGATTCCTTGGCCTGGTCGTCGGGATTGCAACTCGGCTCGTGGAGGAAGGCGTCGCGTCTCCCGAGGCGACCGACCGAGGCGCCGTCGTAGGCCTCCGATGGAAGCGGGGTCCGTTCGCGATCTTGAACGAGCTCGGGCTGCGCCCTGGACTCGTCGTGGTCGAAGTGTACGCGGCCCAGTGGGGAGAGGCGTTCCCCGTCTCGCGCGACCTCAGCGAGCGCGCGCGCCGGGGCGACCGTACCTGGCCCCAACGCCTGGTCCGAACCGAAAAGAACGGCGCCGTCGCCTGGGTCCTCCTCGACCGGCCGGAGGTCCTCAATTCGCTCAATTCGGAGGTCTTGGCCCAGCTCGATCGTGCCTTCGTGGACCTCGACGCCGACCGCGAGGTTCGCTGCGTGATCCTCGCGGGCGCCGGCCCGGTCTTCGCGGCCGGGGCCGATATCGCCGAGATGGCGAAGAAGGACCTCGCCGACGGGCAGGCGTTCGGCTTTGTCGGTCAGGCGGTGTGCAAGCGGATCGAAGAGTTCCGGGCCCCCGTCCTCGCGCTCGTGGAGGGGTATGCCCTTGGGGGGGGGCTCGAATTGGCGCTCGCCGCGGACCTGATCCTCGCGGCCGACGGAGCCCAACTGGGGCTCCCGGAGACGACGGTGGGGATCCATCCCGGATTCGGCGGCGCCAGCCGACTCACGCGGCTCATCGGCCGGGCACGGACGAAGCTGCTCATCTTCACCGGCACCCCCGTCAGCGCCGAGGAGGCGGCCCGTCTCGGGTTCGTCGTCCGCACCTACCCGCCGGACCGAATCCGGGAGGAGGTCGCGACGCTCGCGGCGTCCATTGCGGACCGGGCTCCGCTGGCCGTGGCGTGGGCGAAAGCGGTCGTCAACCGGGGGGCCGACGCGACCCTCGACACCGCCCTCCGCCTGGAGGCGGAATCGGCCGGCCACACCTTCGGCACCGCCGACCGAACCGAGGGGATGAACGCCTTCCTGGAGCGGCGCAAGCCGAAGTTCGAGGGTCGCTAGCCCGAGGCACTCGGTCGGTCGCGGGGCCAAAGCCGCCCCGTCGCGGTGCGCAGCATCAACTCGTTGGGCCCGTGCGCGATCCCGCCGCTCCGGACGTCGCGCCATCGACGCTCGTGCGGTAGCGCGCTCGAGTAACCCCTCCCGCCGTGGAACTGAATGGCATGGTCGATCGCCGTCAGGGCGACCTCCGTCGCCATGCGCTTGGCGAGCGCCGCCTCGGCGAACACCTCCCCTCCCCGGTCCAGGCGGCCTAGCGCCCGCTCGACGTACAGCCAGGCGGCGTCGAGGCGTGCCCAGTCCTCGGCGAGGGGAAAGCCCACCGCCTGGTGGCTTCGCAGCGGGCGCCCGAACGCTTCCCGGACTCCGACGTAGTCGACCGTCTCCTCGAACGAGGCCAGGCCGACCCCGAGATAGATCGCGGCCAGTAGGAGCCGCTCCCGGGTGAGTTCGTGCTTGAGCAGGTCGAACGCTCCGCCCTCGGAGCCGAGCCGATGCGAAGCGGGGATCCGGACGTTGACGTACTCGACCGAGCCGCGGCGCATCCACCGTTCGCCAAGGTCCGGAGCTCCGAGGCTCCGCGTCACCCCGTCCAGGGTCTGAGGAACGACGAAGGCGGAGACCGCCCGCTCCCCGACCTTCGCGTACACGAGGGCCGCGTCGGCGTCGACGGCGAATGCGGCCTCGGACTTGGTACCGTTCAGGAGGTACTCCGGACCTTCCCGCGTCGCGCTCACCGCGAGACTCCCCACATCGGATCCGGCCCCCGGCTCCGTGACGTGGTTCCCCACCAGGAGCCGGCCCTCGATCAACGGCCGGAAGTACCGCGCTCGGAGCTCCTCCGACCCGTGGTCGGCAAGCAGACTGCAGAATTCCGGTTGGAGAGAGAGCTTCGCGAACGTTGTCCCGCTGGCCTGCGCGAGGGCGTGGAGCGAGGCCGCCGCGTCGAGGAGGCCGAGCTCGCGTCCGCCGTGCCGGGCCGCGGTCCGTAGGCCGAGGAGCCGCCGTTCGCCGAGAGCGCGGAATTCCGCCGTTGGGAACGCGGGGCTCCGGTCGATCTCGGTCGCGCGGCGGGGAAGCTGGAGCTCGGAGACGGCGGCGGTGAGCTCGGCCGCGAGGGACGACACCGGGACCGGCGACTCCGGGCGCGCGGTCACAGCCCTCCGCGCAGGAAGAACGGGGGAGGCCGACCGGCCGGATCGCGCGTCGGCGGGCGCGACTCCCCGATAATCCCCCGGCCGCGGAGGTCGAGGATCTTCGAGGCGGAGTATCCGAGCACGGTGGAGAGGACCGCGTCGTTGTCCTGGCCGAGCCACGGGGCGCCGCGCCACACCCGCCCAGGGGTCGCCGAGAACTTCGGGGCGATTCCCGCGCCTTTGACCCGGCCGGCCACCGGATCGGTCCACTCCTCGAACATCCCCCGGGCACGATAGTGCGGATCGGCAGCGATCGCCGCGATGTCGTACACCTTCGACACGGCCACGTCGTGGCGGCGGCCGAGCGCCTCCAGTTCGGAGGCCGTGTGCTCCCAGCAGAACTGGTCCAATCGGCGACGGACCTCGTCCTGATGGTCCGCGCGATACGCGGGCGGGGTCCATTCGCTTGGGAAGGGACCGATCATTTCGAGGAGGCGCTCCCACGTCGCTTGGGTCGGCGCGGCGACGACGACCCATCCGTCCTTCGCCGCATGGACGTCGTACGGGAACAGTCGCGAGTGTCCGGTCCCGTGGCGCCCCCGGACGACGCCCCGGACGAAGTAATCAAGCGCCAGATTCTCGAGAAGGACGAAAAACATCTCGTATTGCGCCACGTCGACCGACTGGCCCCGCCCCGTCCGGCCGGCGTGGACGTACGCCATGAGCGCGGCGGCGGCCGCCGCGAGGCCCGTGACGGTGTCGTTCATCGCCGTGCCCGCCCGCATCGGAGGCTCGGGATCCGGTCGTCCCTGGAGGGCGAGGTATCCGCTGAACGCCTGGCCGATCAGGTCGAACGACGGCCCGGCCACCCGGCTCGGGTCGCCCGTCTGTCCAAAGCCGGAGACGTGGACGATCACGAGCTTCGGGTTCGCCTCCCACGCCTCCCGGTCGCTGAGGCCGAGCCGGTCGTACGTTCCGGGGCGCGAGGATTCGATCCAAATGTCGGATCGCCGAAGCAGGTCGAGGAACGTGGCGCGTCCGTCGGGCTGCCGGAGGTCGAGACCGAGGGAGAGCTTGTTCCGCGAGTACTGCACCCACGACTCCGAGACGCCGTCCGCCGCGGAGGCTCCTTCGGGCAGGAGCGGAGGGAGGAGACGGGTGGCGTCCGCGTACGGGGGAGCGAACGGTGGTCCTTCGACGTGGACAACCTCCGCCCCGAACTCTCCGAGGTACGTGGCCGCCCAAGGGCCCGCCACGAACCGGGCCGAATCGACGACCCGGACGCCCGCGAGCGGTCCGAACGGGGGAACGACCGGCCGGTCGCCGACGTCGGCCGACACCATGCGCACGCCGGCCGTCGGCGATTAACCCGCGAGGTTCACCCCGGAACCCCCTCCCGGCCCCTGCCGGGACCGGGGGGACCCGTCCGCACGGATATCTAGGTCGTCCGAGTGGTCCCGGACGCGATGGGTTCCCCCCTCGAGGACGTCCAGCGGGAGAATGCGGCCGCCCTGGCCGACCCCGAGGCGTACTGGCGGGAGGCCGCCCGGGATCTCGACTGGTCCGACCGGACCGGACCGGTGTTCGAGCCGCTCGCCGAACCGCCATTCGGCCGCTGGTTTGCCCGCTGGACGACCAATCTTGCGGCGAATGCTTTGGACCGTCAGCTGGCGCGGGGACTGGGCGAGAAGGTGGCGTTCTTCTGGGAGGGGGAGAACGGGGACCGTCGGACCATCACGTACGCCGAGCTGGCGCGCGAGGTGCACCGATGGGCCGAAGTGTACCGGAGCGCCGGACTCCGGCCCGGGGACCGAATCACGATCTATCTCCCCATGGTTCCCGAACTCCCCGCGGCGATGCTGGCGAGCGCCCGCGTCGGGACGGTCCACTCGGTCGTCTTTGCCGGATTCTCCGAGTCGGCCCTCGCCGGACGGATCCAGGATTCCGCGAGCCGGCTCGTCGTCACGGCCGATGGCGGATACCGGCGCGGGAAGGTCGTCCCGCTCAAGGCCATCGTCGACGGCGCCGTGACGAACTGCCCCACGGTCGAACGCGTGGTCACGGTGCGGCGGACCGGTCTCCCGGTGGAGATGTCCGCGCGCCGAGACGTTTGGTACGGTCCCGACCTCCCTGCGCCCGAGCGGCCCGCGGTACCCCGGGCCGGCGACGACCCGACCTTCATCCTCTACACCTCCGGTACGACGGGACGGCCGAAGGGCGTGACGCACGGGACCGGTGGCTACATGGTGTGGGTCCACCGCACGATGCAACGCGTCTTCGGCGTGACGCCGGAGGACGTGTTCTGGTGCGCTGCCGACATCGGTTGGGTGACCGGGCACAGCTACATCGTCTACGGACCGCTCCTCGTCGGCGCGACCTCGGTCCTCTACGAGGGCGCCCCCGACCACCCTGGGCCCGACCGGTGGTGGGAGATCGTCGAGCGGTACAAGGTCTCGATCCTCCATACTTCGCCGACCGCGATCCGGGCCCAGATGCGGGCCGGCGAACGGTGGGCGAACGCCCACGACCTTCGGTCGCTGCGCCTCCTCGGCTCCGTGGGGGAGGCGATCAATCCGGCCGCGTGGCAGTGGTACCGGACCCACATCGGGGGCGACCGGTGTCCGATCGTCGACACGTGGTGGCAGACGGAGACCGGCGCGACGATGGTCTCGGCCCAAGCGGGGGGACGGTTCGTCCCGGAACGCCCCGGGTCCGCGACCCTCCCGCTCCCCGGGGTCGACTTCCGCGTCGTTCATCCGGACGGATCGCCGGCGAGGGCCGGCGAGCGCGGGCTCGTCGTCATCGACCGCCCCTGGCCCGGCCAGTTCCTCGGGCTCTGGAACGACCCGGAGCGCTTCCGCTCGGTCTACTTCCAGCGGTTTCCGGGGCGCTACACGGCCGGGGACTTTGCCCGCGTGGACGCCGACGGGTACGTGTGGTTCCTCGGCCGAGCGGACGAGGTGTTGAAGGTTGCCGGCCATCGGCTGGGCACGATCGAGCTCGAGAACGCCCTGGTCGGCCATCCCTCGGTCGCCGAGGCGGCGGTCGTGGGGGTCCCCGACGAGATCAAGGGGGAGCTCCCGTTCGCGGTCGTCGTCCTCCGCCCCGGCGCATCGCCCTCCCCGGACCTGGAGCGAGAGCTTCGGGGCCGGATTCGCGAGGCCATCGGAGGGATGGCGGAGCCGAAGTCGGTGCGGTTCGTCCGCCAGCTGCCGAAGACCCGGTCGGGGAAGATCATGCGCCGGGTCGTCGCGGCCGTCGTGCGTGGCGGTGACGTCGGCGACGTCAGCACGCTGGAGGACGACGCGACGGTCGAGGAGATCCGTGCGGCCGCCGCGTCGCTCCAAACCGAACTCTGACCGCCCTTCGTCCGACCGTGCCGGTTCCTTGGCGACGGAAATCGACGCCCGGCTCGTCCGGAGGGGCCGCCGGTGCGCGCGGAGACGGTCCGAATTCAACCAAAGGGCAAAATACACCCCCCCGGCGTTAGAACGGTCGGTGAGCCTCCTCTGACCTCACGTCCGGGCGTCAGTCTCGTCATCCCGGCGTGGAACGAAGAGGCACGACTTCCCCGGACCCTCGCCAGGTACCTCCCGGCACTCGAAGCCCGAGGAGCGCCCTACGAAGTGATCGTCGTCACGGAGGGCGTGGAGGACCGGACCGCGCAGGTCGCCGACTCCTTCGGAGGTCGGAACGTTCGGCTCCTCCGCTTCGCCCAACGGCTCGGCAAGGGCGGCGCGATCATGGCCGGGGTGCAGGCGTCTCAGTACGACTCCGTCGGCTACGTCGACGCCGACGGACCGGTCGAGCCGGGGGACCTGCTCGCCATGGTGGATGCGCTGGCGACCGCGGACGCCGTGGTGGCGTCGCGCCGGGTCCCGGGGAGCCGGCCCCTCCAGGGTCAGCCGTGGAATCGCCGCGTGGCGGGTGCCCTGTGGAGTGCCCTCGTTCGTTCGACGCTCTTCCTACCGGTCCGCGACACCCAGTGCGGGGCGAAGTTCTTCCGTCGCGCGGTGCTGCTCGAAGCGCTCGAAGCGGTTGCGATCAAGAACTGGGCGTTCGACGTGAGCCTACTCTACCACCTCTGGCAGGACGACCGGTCGATCCGCGAGATGCCGGTCACGTGGTCGCACGACCTCGACAGCCACCTCGTCCTTTCCAAAACGGTCCCGATCATGCTCCTCTCGCTGATGGGGCTGTGGGTCATGAACCTCGGAACCTCCCGCCGGCCGACTCCCGCCTGGATCCACCGGTTCGCGCTCCGATTCGCCGCTGGATAGGGCTCGCCTCCCCGGGGGCACGTGGACGCCGGAGAACCGCCTCGGATCGTCGTTCCTCCCGTGGGTCCACCCGCTCGTTCTCCGTCGCGCGACGTCTCCCTCCCCTTCGGGGCAAACCGGCCCCGGCCTGTCGCCCGAGCCGCCCCCGCGGGGCCACGATGAGGATTCTCTGGAACAACCACCGCGATGCGCGAAACCCGAAGGGGGGTGGAGCGGAGAGAACGATCCAGGCGGTCGGCGGGTGGCTCGTCTCGCACGGCCACCGGGTCGATCTTCTGACCGTCGGCTGGCCGGGGGCCGCGGCCGAGGAGACGCTCGACGGGGTGCAGATCCACCGGTTCCCGGGCGCCCTAGGTCCGCACCTGGCGCTTCCCGGGATGGTCCGTTCGGTTCGACCCGATGCCGTGGTGGACGACCTCGGTCACGTCCTCCCGTGGATGTCCCCGCAGCTGACCCGGAGCCGCGGCGTCGCGTTCTTCCGACACCTCCACCGAAGGACGCTGCCCGGTCAGGTTCCGGCGTGGTTGGTGCCGCCGCTCGCCGCCGTCGAACGCCTGTATCCACGGATCTACCGGTCGTGGAGGTTCGCCGTCGAGTCGGCGAGCTCCACCGCCGACCTCGTCGCGCTCGGGGTCGCGCCGGACCGGATCACCCGAATTCCCCCGGGAGTGGACCTCCTCCGGTTCGTACCCGGGGACCGCAGTCCCGAACCCTCCCTGGTGTTCTTTGCCGGATTGCGGGAGTACAAGCGGCCCGACCATGTCCTCAAAGCGCTCGGCATTCTTCACCGAAAGGGTGTCCGAGTTCGGCTGACGATCGTGGGGACTTCCGAGGAGTTGCCGAACCTCCGGCAACTGGCCGCCGACCTCGGGGTGGCGGAATCCGTGACGTTCCCCGGTCGCCTTCCGGACGAGGCACTGGCCGAGCTCCTCCGCTCCGCATGGGTGAACGTGAATTGCTCGGTCGCCGAAGGATGGGGATATTCGATCTTGGAGGCGGCTGCGTCCGGCGTCCCCACCGCGGGGTACGACGTGCCGGGGGTCAACGAGGCCATCGGATCCGGAGACGCCGGAATCGTCGTTCGGGACGGGGATCTGGCCGCGCTGGCGCAAGGGATTGAAGGATTGCTGGGCGCGAACGACTCTTGGCGACGTCCGTGCCGGTCGTTGGCCGAGCGGTACCCTTGGTCGGCCTGCGGCCTCGGATGGGAACGCCTGCTGCGAGCGACCAGCGAGGGCGCGCGATGACGCCCGTTCGCCATTCCAATCCCGGGTCCCGTGAGGGAGATCGATGAGCCGAACCTCGACCGCGGACACCGGGACGGGGACACTCGTCGCGCCCGGCGCACCGCCCTACGACGTTCGCGGGGGACCGACGCTCGGCGTCGTCGTCATGGTATTCCGGCGGCCGGATTTCTACCAGGAGGCCCTCCGGTCGATCGCCCGGCAGCTCGGTCCCCTCCCGCGCGTGGAGGTCGTCGTGGTGCGGAGCCCCAACGTGTCGATCGAGGTTCCGACCGAGCTCGAGACACGGGGCTGGTCCTGCACCGTTGTCCGGAGCGATGCGATCGGCGAGGGACCGTTTCTCGCCGACGGACTGACGGCGTTGACCACGGAGTTCCTCCTCCCTCTGGACGACGACGACCTTTGGGTGGACGACCGCCTCCGTCGCGTCGTGGAGGCGCTCGGGCAGCACCCCGGCGCCGGCTACTATCACAACGGGCAGGCGTTCGTCGATGGGCAGGGCGGCCCCCTCGATACCGCCACGTCGCTGCGCCGCCTCCGTCGCTACACCGGCGCCCCGGTCGGACCGTTGCGCGAAGTACGGGTGGAGACCCTCCGGCGGCACCCGTCGGCCCTGGCCCGGTGGGGGGCGTTCTTCAACAACAGCTCCGTCGCAATCCGTCGCTCGGCCCTGCTCGACTGCCTGCCCGAGCTCCGGTCCACCGCGCGTCTCGCGGATTCGTTCATGTTCTACGCCGCACTGGCGAGCGGCGAGCCCCTCCTATTCGATGCGTCCCCGACGACCCAGTACCGCATCCACGCGGGAAACCGGTCTCGAGGCACCCAGGCAGCGGCCGCCCCCGGCATCGTGCAGCCGTCAGAGACGCGCGCCGGGCGCATGGCGTCCGTCGAGGCGATGCGGGCCATGGCGCGGCGTCGCGGGGCGCCGTGGTTGGGGACGTGGCTCGACCGGGACGCGGCGTACCTCGACCTCCTCGAGGGGTTTCGGGAAGGCGAGACCGACCGGACCCTCACCGTCCGACGGACGCTCCGCTTGGCCCGGTACCTCGGCTACGCCGACCCGCTGATGAACCTCGTCCTGGCGATCACGGGGTGTGGCCTGGCAGTGTCTCCGGGTCTGGCCCACCGATCGTACTGGTCGCCGGCTCCGGAGGTTCCGGGTGCCCCGCCCTCCGGCCCCGGATCGTAAGGACGACGCCGAGCGCGATCAAGACCACGACCTCGACCCAGGAGGCTTCGAGGCCCACCAGGATCCAGGTCCGGAAGTGCAGGGTCACCACCGACCCGTTCCCTCCTCCGGCGACCTCGAAGACGTTGTCGAACGGGGCCCCGTCCACGCTCGTCACCCCGCCGGTACCGGCCACCGAGGCCGTCCAGAGCGGGTCGTACGGGTAGCCCAGGACGACGAATCGGGCCGATCCCGAGGGAACCAGGACGTCCCCGGAAGCGGTGACGGAACCCGTGGTGCCGATCGATCCGTTCGACGACGGCCCGGCCGGGGACTCCGCCACGAGGTACGAGACGTCGGGAAGCTGCGCGACGGAGGTCGCATGGAGGCAGAGCGCCGCCCCGACCATCGAGACCGTCTCGGTAGCCTTGGTGATCTCCACCGGGCCGCTCGGGACGGCCGACCGATTGAACCCGGGGTTGACCGCATCGACGCTCGCGTCGCCGAACCCGATCGACGTGGAGGTGCTGACGTTCCCCGCCGAGAGGATCGCGCTCGCCGTCGTGTCGTTCCAGCGAAGAGACATCGACCAGGCGCTCCCGGTCGGCAGCAACCGGGGCACCACGCTGTTGTGCCAGGCGTAGGCGACGTCCCCGTGGAGCGCGGACAGCGCGAGGGCGACAAGGTGGCCGGGCGTGTCTTGGTACGTTTGGAGAAGGAGCGAGACGTTCCCGGACGCCAGATCGATGCTGGCCCAACTGTTCGTCCCGGGCGCTGCCAGTGTGACGTTCGCGGTGAGGTACGCCGGGCCGGACACGGTTCCGTTGGAGGCGAGGTACACCGACTGGCTCGTCGTGGAGCAGTACCCGTTCGGCGACTCCGGCTGGGTGGGGAGGTACTCCCCGGGGACGCTCGAATTCCGCTCGCTCTCGCCTTGGATGGTGAGCTCCGTGCCGGCCCAGCCGAACTCGGTCCCGTTCTGGAGGCAGGTACCCTGTCCGCACGGGGCAGGGCCCCAGCCGCCCGTGCGGTTCACCACGCCCGCCAGGTCTCCCGGAGGGAGCGAGAGCGTGGCCGTAGGCGTCGTCACGGCCGACGGGCGCAGTTGCCAGGCGGGGAGGCTCGAGTTGGGGGCCCACAGCCCCGCCCGCAATCCCCGGAGCCACGCGGGAGGGCCGGAGGTAACGGCGCCCACGAAGCCGAGGGCCGCGGCGTCCGTGGGAGTATCGATCGCGACCAACGAGGACGTCGACCAGCCGAGCGGCACCGGATCCGGCACGGTGTAGACGACGAATCGACCGACGGGGCTCCCAGGACCCAGGGCGGCGGGAAGCGCGCCGAGGACGGCGTTGTAGTCGATGGGCGCGTCGTTCGGCGCCTCGTTCATGCTGGGTGCCGTGCGGTTGGCATACGGGTTGTCCACGACGTACCGCACGTGGGCATTCTCCAGCACGGCGGTGAGGTTCGGTGGGACGCCGCCGGCGAGAAGTTCCTCGAGAGCCGCGGCGGTGGGACCGTTGTTGGTCTCGAGCACCGGATAGGGGATGAACGAGGCCAGCAGATTGCCGGTGTCGAGGTACTGCTCGCCGGAGATGTTCAGATACGCCCCGTTTTGGGCGCTCATTGGGAGGACGAGGACGTAGTACTCCGGGCCGTTCGAGGGTGTACCGAGAAAGGTCTGCAGGACCCCGTACGAGGGCGGGAGCGGAATCACGTTCGCGTTCGGCCCGGTCGATTGGTCGACGTCGGCGAGCGCGAACGGGAGGGCGGAGACGACCAGCAGTACCACGATCACGATGGAGAGCACGACCGAGGGACGACGAAGCTCACGGGCCGCCCGGCGCCATCGCGGGGGGAGGGGGGTCGGTCCAATCGAGGTCGGTGACCCGGGACTCGGGGACGCCTCCCCGTGGAACAGTTCGTGGAGTCCGACGACCGGAACGAGGAGATAGACGGTCCCGAGGAAGTAGAACGCGCCGGCGAGCACAAGGAACGGTCCGCCGAGGTGCAGCAGGTCGAGGTCGACCCCGGTGAGCGGAGCCACTCCGCCGATCATCAGGGCCAGGGTGGTCAGGCCCATGGCGTAGACGAGGAGCGCCCCCCGGCTGCGACGGAGGCGAACGGCCCCCAGGATCGCCACGAGCGGGAAGACGATCGCCGCCGCGGCGATCGCGGGGAAGAGGGCGATCCACCCGTACGCGGACGGCGTCCGAACGAGCCACGAGAACGCCGTGAGGGTCACGACGGAATACGGAGTCGAGGTCGCCGCGACCTCGTTGTAGACGAACACGAGGTTGGCGGGCGTGACGTAGTTGTTCGACGTGTACGCCACGTTGGGGATGAGGAGGAATGGGACGAACGACCACCCCTCGATCCCGAGGGTGACCCCGACGAGCAGGAGCGACCGCACCACGCGGGACGCCCACCGCATCGGTCGGTGCAGGTCGGACAGCCAGACCGCGACCAGGCCCCAGAGGACCACGATCGAAACCGGGACCGCGAACGATGAGATGGCGCCCGGGGCCAGGTACGTTCCGAGGAGCGTCACGACGATCGCGAATCGCCACGGGACGGTCCGGTCGTGGGCGACCCGAAGCGTCAGCGCGGCGAGCCACGGGAGGAATGCGAGGAACAAGGTCCACCCCTCGACGTGCCAAAAGGTGACCGAGAGGGTGAACGGGTTGTAGACGTAGACGAGCGCGATCAGACCGAGCACGTACCCCGGCGACGTCGCCGGTCGGTCGCGGACCCGGTCGATCGTCCGCAGCAGGACGACCGCCCCGGCGGCGGCGAGGCCCGCGAACAGGGCGAGGATGAGCCGCTCCGCCCACCACGCCGGGACGGAAAGGGCCGCCAGGGCCCGTAGGGTGAGGTCGACGTAGAAGTAGGGGGTGAAGTCGGGGACGGGGAAGGTCGAGGAGTCGAGGTAGCTGTACGGGATCAACGGCGAATCGTTGAAGCTGAACGCCTGGAAGAGGCGCGTGGAGTCCTGCCCGTACAGCAGCTCCCCGAACGGCCGTCCCCAGTAAATCGGGCCGAGCGCCGCGAGGAGCACGAACAACCAGGGAGAACGGAGGAGACGCACCGCCCAGGGGCGACCCCGCTCGATCCAGGCGAACACCCGTCTGCGGGTTGGTCCGCCCGGTACCGAAGGCGGGGTGCCGGAGCTCTCGGGTCCTCCGTCCGCGCTTGCCACGTGTCCGGTCCCAGGCGGGCGCGCCCGGTCCTCGTCGACGGGAGGACCCGGGCCCGGCTTATCATCGTTGGGCCGTGTCGGAATCGCCGGGAGGGCCCTCGTGCGGTTCGTCTTCGTCAGTGAATCGCCCGACCGCGTCCGAGGCGGCATCGAGCGCCACGCGGCGAGCCTCGTCGGCGAGCTGACGCGGCGCGGCCATTCGGCACGGCTGGTCCGGCCCGAAGAGTTCGTCCGCGCCGACGCCGAGGGCGCGGACTGGCTGGTGTTCGACGGCGTGCGGCGTCTCGCGATCCTTCGGCACGCCCGTCATCTTCGCGGGGGACCGCGGCTCGCACTGTTTCCCCACGGGTCGTTCATGGAGACGTCCCGGCGGACCGAGCTCCGGCGCTCGGGGGCCTGGACTCCGCCGCGACAGTTCTGGGCGAGACTCGGGTTCGACCGGTGGTTGGGTGCCCGCGTGTTCTGCCGGTTCGACCGGTGGTTGGTCCTCGCCGAGGCGGAGGGTCGCGAAATCGAGGCGTTGTTCGGGATCCCTCCGGAGCGCATGACCGTCGTTGGGCTGTTCGTTTCGCGGGAGTTCCTCGATGCGGTGGCGCGCTCCGCGCCCGTCCCGCCGTCCGCCTCCCCGTACGTCTGCTCGGTGTCGCGCATCGAGCCGCGGAAGAACTTCGGACGGCTCCTGGAAGCGATCGACGGGACGAAGTTCCGATTCGTCCTCGCCGGTCAAGACCGGGGCGGGCTCGCGGAGCTCCAGTCGACGGCGCGTAGGTTCCCTAGGGCGAGCTGGGAGTATCGCGGGACCGTGACCGAGGTCGAGAAGGTGGCGTTGCTCCGGGGAGCCGAGGCGGTCGTCATCCCGTCCGTTCTCGAGGGAGTCTCGACCATCGCGCTCGAGGCGCTCACCCTCGGCCGTCGCGTCCTCCTCGCGGGGGAGGCGTACGGGCCCGAAGGTGCGGGCGTGATCCGCTGCGGTCCGAGCGCCCGCGAACTCCGCATGGCCCTGGCCGCGCTGCGGGAGGGCCCGGATCCGGCACCGCGCCCGCCGCCCACGGTCGAACGGGCGGTCGACCAGTTCTTGGCGGCCCTCGGGGCTCTGCCGGCGGGCTCAGTGGCCGCCTGACGCGACGAACGCTTGATACTCCGACGCCGTGAGCGTGGTCGTCCCGCCCGTCGCAGCGCTTCGCTTCAACCGGAAGAGCCAGCCGTCGCCGTACGGGGACCGATTGACGAGCTCGGGGTGGACCTTCAGAGTCTCGTTCGCGGCCGTCACGCGGCCCTCCGCCGGCGCGTAGACGTCGGCGACCGTCTTCACCGACTCGAGGACGAGCGCGGTCGCGCCCTCCTTCAATTCGGCCCCGAGTTTCGGGAGGTCGACGAACACGATGTCGGTGAGCTCCGCCTGCGCGTGGTCCGTGACGCCGATCACGAGCTCCTCGCCTTCCGTGCGGATCCACTCGTGGCTCTTGGTGTAGCGCAGTTCGGGGGGGACTTCGCCGGTGCTCATGTGCCGCTCTCCCAGCTCTCCACGTACTTCCGTTGTGCGTCGGTCATCGTATCGAGCCCGGCGCCCATCGGAGCCAGGGCCGCCTCTGCGACGGCTCGGTCGATCGCCGGTGGGACGGGGTGAACCTTCGCGGCGAGGGTCTTCCCATGACGGGCGATGTGCTCCGCGGAGAGAGCCTGAAGGGCGAAGCTCAGGTCCATGATCTCGACCGGGTGGCCCTGTCCGGTCGCGAGGTTGATCAATCGGCCCTCGGCGAGGAGGTAGGCGGATCGGCCGTCGGCGAACCGGAACTCTTCGACCCCCGGACGCACCGTGGACCGGGAGATCGCGACGCCCTCGAGGTCCGCCTTCGAGATTTCGACGTCAAAGTGACCGGCGTTCGCGAGGAGGCAGCCGTCCTTCAGGACCTTGAAGTGCTCCGCCCGGACCACGTCCCGATTCCCGGTAGCGGTGACGATCAGGTCCGCTTCCCCGGCGGCGTCGAGCATCGGCAGGACACGGAATCCCTCCAGGCGGGCCTCGATCGCCCGGACCGGGTCGACCTCGGTGACGACGACGTCCGCCCCGATGCCGCGCAACCGTGAGGCGATTCCCTTGCCGCACCACCCGTACCCGGCCACCACGGCCGTACGGCCGGCGATGAGCAGGTTGGTGGCCCCAAACAGGCCGTCGAGCACGGATTGGCCACAACCGTACCGGTTGTCGAAGAGATGCTTCATCTCGGCGTCGTTCACGTCGACGGCCGGAAATCGCATCTTCCCCGACCGTTCCAGCGCGCGGAGGCGCGTGACGCCCGTCGTGGTCTCCTCCGTGGAGCCGAGAATTTTCCCCCGGCCCGGCCGCTCCGTGTGCGCCAGCGCGACCAGGTCCGCTCCGTCGTCGATGATCACGTCCGGGTCGGCGTCCAGCATCCCGCGGATCGCCGCGTGGTACTCCGCGGTCGACTCCCCCTTCTCCGCGAGCGTACGGACCCCGGAATCGTTCAGGACCGCGACCGCGTCGTCGTCCGTGGAGAGCGGATTGCCCGCCGCCATGTGGACCTTCGCGCCCCCCGCCTGGAGCGCAAGACCGAGCGCCGCGGTCTTGGACTCCACGTGGAGGACGCAGGAGAGGGTGAGGCCCTCGAACGGGCGCTCCCGCTCGAACCGGGCGCGGATTCCCTCCAGGACCGGCATGTGCCGGCGCGCCCAGGCGACCTTGAGCCGACCGCGCTCGAGATCTCCCGCCACCGTCGACCCGGGGGCCCATCACGGACCCCGGCTTAAAACGATTCGTCGAAAGAAGGGGTTTCCCTACTGCGTGACCGCGCCACAGAACGGACAGACGAGGTACTCGGGCGGGATCTCCTTGCCGCAGTTCGAGCACGCCTTCATCGGGGCCTGACCCGCGCCACCGGCGGGCGTAGCCGGTGGGGTGGCGGGTGCGTTTGCCGAGGCGGTCGTGGGGGTCGGCGCGGGAGCGGCCGCGGTGGGGACCGCCTTCGAGGCTGGGCTGCGGGCCGCCGGGGGCGGGGCCGACGCGCCGCCCGCCCCGCCGCCCTTCTTCGGGGGCGGCGCGGTGGTCGGCGTGGAGACGGCCTGGGGCCCCGGTGCCTCGGTGGCGGCGTCCTCGGGGGGCGCGCCCATCCCGGCGCGGGATCCCTGCGATTGCTGGACCTTCCACTGGCTGTACGGGAGGTACGTCGGCTGGCGCTTCCACCAGTCCCAGAACGCTCCCTCGCCGTAGTTCTCGCCGAGCTCCTTCTTCGCCTCGCCGCGGAACCGACCGACGTAGTCGGAGTATCCCTGGCGCTCCGGGTCGCTCGTCTCGAGCTCGCCCTTGCCGAGCAGCTGGGCCGCGCATTCGGGGCAGACCTCGGACTTCGAGGGGATCGTGGAGCCGCACCGGCTGCACCGGACGAGGTCGACCTCGAACTCGGCACCGCACTTGGGGCAGGTGGTGGCGTCCTCGGGGATCAGGTTCCCGCACTCGCCGCACTCGACGAGCTTCCCCTTCGCCTGGCGCTGGAAGAAGAACAAGAGTCCGATGACCGCGACGATTGCCGCCACGATGATGACGAGGAGCAGCCAGAGCGGGATCAGGCCGAAGATCTTCTGGTTCCAGAACGTCGGGGCCGCTGAGGCCGGAGGCCCGATCGAGAACTCATCGGTGACGTTCTTCGAGGCGGTCCGTCCCTGGTGGTACGCCGTCACCTGGACGGAGTACTGCCCGTTCGCCATCGAGCTCGGCAGGAACAGCTCGACGGTCAGGCCCGTGCCGGAGACGGTCGACTGCGTGCTGAGCGCGTAGTCGCCCGCCGTGCCGATCGCCGTGACGTTCAGGTACGCCGACTGGTTGCCGGCGAACAGGAGGGTCACCGAGCCGACGTAGTTCGCTCCGGCGGTGAGCTGGCCGACCGGTCCCGTGAACGAGAGGGATATGTACGACGGCTCGATCGTCTTGTTGACCGAAGCTTCGACGAGGCCGCCGATCGGCGCGATCCCCTGGTTCCACAGCACGATGGCGAGGAACGTCTGGTTGATCGGGGGATGCGGGATCCCGGTGACCGTCTCGTTGACGACCCAGGGGAAGACGAAGCTGAGGTTCGCGCCGACGGCGAGCGGTGTCGTCCCGTTCTTCGCCCCAAGGACCGTTCCGTTCTGGCCCGGCTTGCTCGGGGTCGCCTCGAGCGTGACGTTGTAGAGTGCGACCGCGCCCGTGCCGATGTTCGAGATCGTGACGGTGAAGTTCGTCGACTCGCCGATGGCGAGGGTGTTGTTGGTGTTGAGGGTCGCATTCGCCGCGCCGACGGTGACGCTCGCCACGCTGGCGCCGAGCGCCGGTCGGTAGAGCGGGAACACGGTCGGGGCCTGCACGTCGCCCGTCGCCGGGTTCATGTTCGTCGGGTACGGGGAGACCGAGCCGGTGAACCACGTCGGGGGGCCAGCGCGGCCTCCGGCGACCGTCACCACGACATGGTAGTCCCCGAGAAACTGGCCGTCCTGGAGGGTGCTGTAGGAGAGATTGCCCGCGAGGAGCAAGAGCGAGGCGGTGCCCGTGAGCGGGTTCGTTCCGCCGTAGGTGCTGACGTCGTTCTGGGCGTCCCAGGCGGCGACATACCCGGCGAGGTCGGGGTCCGCGGTCGCTAGGTTGTTGAGCGCCGTCGCGGTCGCATTGTTCGCCTGGTTGTTGTCGTACGCGTAGTACGCGACCGCAGATCCGCCCGCGACGGGCTGGTTGCCCGCGCCGTAGACGGGGATGTCCATCCAGCGGTAGAAGTACGCCTGGCTCGAGGCATCCGGAAGGACGGCCGAGATGTCGGTCACATTCTGTGGGTTCGGGGCGACCACGGTCGTGAGGTCGCCGAGGAACGCGTGGGCGCCGTTCGAGACAATGACCTTGTTCGACAGCCACGGCTGGGACACCGGGGGCGCCGTCGGGGGGCGGGGGAACGGGGCGACCGGGTACCAGTTGATCCCGAGGGTCGAATCGACCGCCGTGAGGGTGCTCCCGGAGCCGGAGACCGTGATGTTGAACGAGGTGCCTGCGACGAGGTTGACCTGGATCAGCGTGAGCGCGACGGGCGTTGCGGAGTTCGTCGTCCCGAGGGAGACGGAGACCCCTCCCGAGGAGGCGGCGGCGAAGAACGCCGGCACGCCGAGGGCGTTGATCTCGCTAATCGCGGCGGCCGGGAGGGCCACCGTCACCTGGGTATCGGCCGCTCCGTAGACGATGGTGCCGAGGCTCGTCGTCCCCGTGTAGGTGATCGAGTTGGTCGTTGCTTGCTCATCGACCGTGGCGTTGTAGCCGATCGTGATCGAGCCAGCCGTCACGGTCCGGTACAGGGTGTCCTGCAAAAGCGAGGTCGGGTCGCTGGCCGTCGTGAACGCCGAGAACGTCCCGCTCTGGCTGGAGGAGATTGACGCCGCGAAGGAGTCGGTGAGCGGGTTCGGCTGCGGGCTGCCAGACAGGCTCCAGTTGTCCGCGTACGTCGCGCTCTCGGTCGACGCACCCAAGGTGAGGCGGCCGCCACCGGTCACCGCGAGAGTCGGACCGTACAAGCTGTCGTTCGTCGTTGCTGTGTTGGCAGGGTTGGTGGCGTTGGGGAGCTCGAGGTTGTCCGGGTTCCGGCCGAGGGTCGAGCTGTTGACCCAGAGGGCCGCACCCAACCCGTAGACGCTCACGGCCCCGGCGAACTGGAGGCCGCTCGAGTTGACGTACATCTGCCCGGGCGCCGTCACATTGATCGAGACCTTCGCATAGGCGTTGAGCACCGCCAGATCGGCGGTGATCGTCGAGGACTGGACCCAGACGCTGCCTTGGTCGTTGAACGTGTAGAGGTGGCCGAGCCGGTTCCCAATTGTGCCAGTCGTGCCGATGTACTGGACGAACTCGAACGTGGTCTGCTTGATGTACAGCTGGCCGCCGGGAAGGACGGTCACGTTGCCGCCCTGGTAGTAGGTCTGGTGAGACGAGGAGCCGGGCGCGATGACGTACGGGGAGTTGGACGGGCCCACGACGAGGTCTCCATGGGTGACCGCGGCGGGCTGGACGGCCGCGTGGGCGAGGCTCGGGGCGCTCGAGCGCACCGGGAACGCGGCGGAGGCTCCGGCCGGGGACGCCGGGACGGCCAAAAGGCTCGCCACGAGCAGCAGGAGCAGGAAGCCGAGAACCCAACGTCCGGACGGTCGGCGACGGGCGAGCGCCGTCCCTCTCCCAAGTGGAGGGGGGACTAGAAAACGGTCCACGACCGAAATTAAGTGAAACTCCCGGTATAAAAACAATCCCGGCGCGCCGGCACGCCCGGAAATTCTCGTCGGCGCGTCGTATAACGCGAGCCCGTCCCGGCCGGGTCAGGGGCCTCGCAGGACGACCTTGCCGAAGAGGTCCGGGGCATCGAGGCGCGCGAACGCCTCCGGCCCCTGCTCGAAGCCGAACTCCCGGTCGATCACCGGGCGGAGACGTCCCGCCGCAAGCTCCGCGAGCACTTCGTCGAACTCCCGCGCGTTCCCCATCGTGCTCCCCCGAATGGAGCCCTGCCGCCAGAACAGGGTCCGGAGGTCGACCTCCGCGATCGGGCCGGTCGTCGCCCCGATCACGACCACGCGACCGCCCCGGGCGAGCGCCTTCACGGACCGGGGGATCGTCTCGCGGCCGACGGAGTCGAAGATCACGTCCACGCCCCGCTTCCCCGACCATTCCCAGAGCACCCGGTCGAGCGGGCGGTCCGGCCCGGTCGCGAGGACCGCATCCGCCCCGAGCGAGCGCGCGGCGTCCCCCTTCGCCTCGCTCCGGGTCGTCACGGCGACCGTCGCCCCCAGGGATTTCGCGACCTGCACCGCGGCCGAGGCGACGCCCCCGCCGGCACCAACGATGGCGACGGTCGTGCCGGGCCGGGTCATCCCGATCGTCCGGATCGCCCGCCACGCCGTCTGGAAGACCAACGGGACCGCGGCCGCCTGCCCGAACGTCCAACCGGTCGGGACGGGGCGTACATTCCGCTCGGGCACCACGACGAACTCGGTCGCACTCCCTTGGGTATGCTCCCCGAGGATCCGGTACGACCGGCACATCGATTCCTCGTGGGCGAGACAGGACTCGCACGTGCCGTCCCAGAGTCCCGGGTTGACGAGCACCGGGTCCCCGGGTCGGACCTCGGTGACTCCCAACCCCACCAAGTCGACCTCCCCGGCGGCGTCGGAGCCGAGCACGTGCGGCCGCTCGATGGGAACGCCGGGGATCCCGGTAAGGACGTGCCGGTCGAGCCGGTTGAAGGCGGCGGCCCGGACGCGGATGCGGACCTCTCCGGGGCCGGGTTGCGGTTCGGGAATATCCACGAAGGCGACGCGGCTCCGGTCTCCGTGCTCGGCGAAGCCGAGCCCTCTCATACGGAAGGCCCCGCGAGGCGCCACCGGGTCGAGGACCCGTCGTCTTCGACCCGGACCCCGGCGGCGATCAGCTCGTCCCGGATCCGGTCGGCCTCGGTGAAGTCACTCCGTGCGCGGGCCCGGGCCCGGGCGTCGAGGGCGAGGCGGATGACGCCCGAGAGCGTGCCGTCGCCGGCGGAGCTTTCGCTCGCCCCCAACAATCCGAGGACCTCGCCGGCCCAGTCGTGGGGGCCAAGAAGCGTATCGAGCGCGGTCGTCGAGAGGCCGTCGAGCTTCGGGAGGAGTTCGGTGAGGGTCTTCGTCCACCGAAACAGGAGCGCGATGGTCTCGCGGGTGTTGAAATCGTGGCTGAGGAGTTCGTCCAGCTCTTCGACGGTGCTCACGGCCGACGACTCAAGTTCCGGGGAGAGCTCTTCCCCCTCGCGGTCCGGGCCGGCCGCGGTCCGCGCGGCGCGCAATCGCACCGCGACGGAGTCGAGCGCCCGATACGCCTCGGCCGCTTCCTCGAGGCTTCGTCCCGGCACGAAGTCGAGGGGGGAGCGGTAGTGGGCGTTGAGGTAGTAGAAGCGGACCACCTGAGGGCTGAAGGTGTCGATCGATTCGGAGAGCCCGACGACGTTCCCCAACGACTTCGACATCTTCTCCCCCTTCAGGGTGAGGAGACCGACGTGCATCCAGAAGTTCACGAGCGGGGACTCGCCGGTCGCGGCCTCGGCCTGGGCGATCTCCGCCTCGTGGTGCGGGAACTTCAGGTCGGCGCCGCCGCCGTGGATGTCGTAGCGCGGTCCGAACAATCGGACGGTGATCGCCGTGTCCTCGATGTGCCAGCCGGGGCGTCCCGGGCCCCAGGGGGACTCCCAGTTCGGTTCGCCCGGCGTGGCCGCCTTCCAGAGGACGAAGTCCCCCGGAGAGCGCTTGCCCGGCTCGGGGTCGACCCTGGCGCCGGGCCGGAGCGCATCGAGTTTCTGCCCGGACAGGGCGCCGTACCGGGGAAACTTCGCGATGTCGTAGTAGACCGATCCCCGGGCCTCGTACGCGAACCCGCGGTCGACGAGCTGCTGGATCTGGGCGAGGATCTCCGGGATGTAGTCGGTGGCATGGGGGTAGTAGTTCACCGACCGGATGCCGAGCCGGGCCATGTCGCCGTACCAGACCGCCATGTGCCGGTCGGCGAGCGCCATCGGGTCGGTTCCCGACTCCCCGCCGCGCGCGATCAACCGGTCGTCGAGGTTCGTCACGTTCTGGACGGAGAACACCCGGTAGCCCCAACGTCGGAGGGCGCGGGCGACCACGTCGAACGTGACCGGTCCCTTCGCGTGGCCAATGTGGGCGTCGGAGTACGGGGTCAGGCCGCAGACGAACAGGCCCACCTTCGGCGGGGTGATCGGCACGAACATCCGCGTTTCGCGGCTGAGCGTGTCGTACAACTCGAACCGGCGCACGACGTCACACGCTCCCGAGGGCGGTCCGAAGGTCGTCGGCGAGGTCCGCGGGGTCCTCGATCCCGCAGCTGAGCCGGACCAGCCCGTCGGTGACCCCGTGCGCCTCCCGCTCGGCGCGCGGGACGGAGGCGTGGGTCATCGACGCCGGGTGGTCGACCAGCGATTCGACCCCGCCGAGGCTCTCGGCGAGGGTGAACACCCGGAGCGAGCGGAGAAACCTCCGCGCGGCAGGGAGTCCGCCCGTGAGCTCGAAGGAGACCATCCCGCCGTAGCCGGACATCTGGCGCGCCGCGACGCGGTGCTGGGGGTGGGAGGCAAGGCCGGGGTAGTGGACCGCCCGGACCTTACGGGATGGGACCAACACCTCGGTGGCGGCGCGCGCGCCGGCTCCGTGGGCCCGCATCCGGAGCCCGAGCGTGTGCATCCCCCGGAGCACGAGGAACGAGTCGAAGGGACTCGGCACCGCCCCGACGGCGTTCTGCAGCCACCGGAGCCGCTCGCCGCGCGACTTCGATTTGACCACGAGCGCGCCGCCGATGACGTCGGAGTGGCCGCCAAGGTACTTGGTGGTGGAATGCAGGACGATGTCCGCCCCGAGGGGGATCGGGCGCTGGAGGGCGGGCGACGCGAAGGTGTTGTCGACGACGAACGTCGCGCGTCGGGCGTGGGCGACCTTCGCCACGGCGGCGAGGTCGATGACGCGCAGGAGCGGGTTCGTCGGCGATTCGGCGTAGACCATCGTGGGTGCGGTCCCTCCGGCCACCGAGGCCCGGAGGGCGTCGAGGTCGGTCAGGTCGACGTAGTCGGTGCGGACGCCGAAGGTGCGCCGGTGATGCTCAAGGAGGCGCCACGTACCGCCGTACAGGTCGGTGTCCGCGACGATCCGGGCCTGCGAGGGGATCGATTCCAGGAGGGTCGCGAGTGCCCCGAGGCCACTCGAGAACGCGAGCCCGACCGATCCTTCCTCGAGGGTCGCCAGTGCCGACTCGAGGACGGTCCGAGTCGGGTTCGCCGAGCGGCTGTAGACGTACCCCTTGTTCCGGTTCGGGGCGGACTGGGCAAAGGTGCTGGAGAGGTAGACGGGGACGTTCACGGCCCCGGTCAACGGGTCGGGCGGCTGGGCCGCGTGGATCAGCTTCGTATCAAACCGCATGGCTGCCCCCCGGGTGGGACAGGAAGGCGAACACATCCCGACGGGTAAGGAGCCCGACCGGACGGTGTCCCGGGGCGGAGCGCACGAGGATCGCGCGCGACTCCTTCAGCCGGACGAGGAGCTCCCCGAGCGGTGCGTCCGCGTCGACCTCGGGGAACGGAGGCCCGAGGACGGCCGACACGGTGCGCTCGAGCACCGTCTCGTCGGCGAGGGCCCGTTGCAGGATCTCCTCCTCGGTGAGGCTGCCGACGTTCTCGGCGCCCGAGAGGACCGGAAGTTGGGAGACCTCGTGACGGCGGAGAAGTTCGAGCGCCTCCCGCACGACCGTCGTCGGTTCCACGCTGACCAACGCAGGGACGCCCTCTTTCGCCGCCAAGAGGTCCGCCGCGCGGCCCTGGTCGTCGAGGAGCCCCTTCTCCCGCATCCACTCGTCCGAGTAGAATTTCGAGAGGTACCGGTCGCCGGAGTCGGGCAAGAGGACAACGACGGTCGACCCGGTCGGGAGGGGCCGCGTGGCCAACCAGCGGAGCACCCCCGCCACGGCGGCTCCGGAGGAGCCGCCGACGAACAGCCCCTCCTCGCGCACCAGTCGACGCGCATAGGAGAACGACTCGCGGTCGTCGACTTCGACGAACTCATCGATGTACTGGAAGTGGACGGTCTTCGGGACCATGTCCTCCCCGATCCCCTCGACGAGGTACGGGGTCACCTTCGTGAGCTCGTGCGTCCGGAAGTAGTGACCGAGGACCGAGCCCTTCGGGTCGACCGCCACAATCCGGACGTCGGGTCGGTGCTCCTTGAAGTACCGGCCGATCCCGCTGATGGTCCCACCGGTGCCGATCGTCGCCACCACGGCCCCGAGGGTCTCCCCGCCCTGGCGGGAAATCTCCGGCCCTGTCGTGTGGTAGTGCGCGTCGGGGTTGCCCGCGTTCTCGTACTGGTTCGGGTGGTAGGCGCCCGGAATCTCCTTCGCGAGCCGCTGTGCCACCGAGTAGTGGCTCATCGGGTGGTCGGGGGGCAGCTGGCTCGGGGTCACGACGACCCGGGCGCCGTACGCGCGCAGGAGCCGAATCTTCTCGGCGCTCATCTTGTCCGGTAGGACGAAGACGGAGCGGTATCCGCGGACCGCGGCGACGAGAGCCAAGCCCACTCCCGTGTTCCCGCTCGTCGCTTCGACGATCGTTCCCCCCGGCTTGAGCCACCCCTTCACCTCGGCCTCGTCGATCATCCGGGCGCCGATCCGGTCCTTGACCGACCCGCCCGGGTTGAGATACTCCAACTTCGCCAGGATCCGGTACGGCAGATCCTTGCCGACGCGATGGAGGGGGAGGACGGGCGTCTCCCCGATCAGGTCGAGGATGGTCGACGGGTTAGAACGGTCCGCCACGCGCGGGCAAGCGGGGGGCGGAATAAAGACGTGTTCGGACAGAACGTGTGGGAAAGTTAAAGCGCCCGAGCGACTCCCCGTCCTTCCCCACCTCCCCGATGATCGGTTCGCTCGAAGCTGAGGTCCTGCGCGCCCTGCGGGAGCTCGACGAGGCTCCGGCCCGGAACGTGCAGGCTCGCCTCAAGCTCCGGGGGGTCCGCGTGGCGTACACGACCGTGGCGACGAGCCTCGGCCGGTTGTTCGACAAGGGGCTGGTCCGGCGGCGGCGCGAGACGTGTCGCGGCGGGGAGCGGTACTTGTACCGGAGCGTGAACTTCGAGCGCGAGTATCTCCGCGACGTGCTGCGCGGGGTCGTCACCCTGTTCGGTCCCTCCGGGGTCGTCCACCTGAACCAGGAGCTCGCCAAGCTCCACCCGGCCGAGGAGCGAGAGCTCCGCCGCCGACTGAAGCTGTAGCCACGCTGAGGCGCTCGGGATGCCCTCGCCTCTCTTCGTGGCGTTGTACATTCCGGTCGTCGTCTGGGCGGCCACCGGGCTCGGCCTGCTCTACGCCTTCCGACGGTCGGCGCCGCCCGTCGTACTCCGCCTCGCGGCAACGTTTCTGGCGTTGTGGGCCCTTCTCGCGACGACGACCCTCGCCTGGGTCCTGACGCGGGGCGGCTGGAGCGCGATCGTCACGCTGGTGCAGCATCCGCTCCTCTTGTTCCGCCCCAGCGCCGCGATCCTCTGGGTCGAGGGGGCCGTCGGAGCGTCCCTCGTCTTCACCGTCGCGTTCCTGTTGAACCAGCTGGTGGGACGGGGATTCCTCCACCTTCTCCATCCGTCCGAGCGGCCGTGGCCGCCGCGGCTTCCGGCCCCGCGCGACCCGACCTCGTTCCTCGTGTTCCCCTCCGAGCGACCCGAGGCGTTCTCCTTCACCCTCCTCGAGCTGGGGGGCCGGTTCGGGGTCCACCGGCGCGAGGTCATCCTGATGTCCGAGGGGCTGGAACGCCGGCTGACGGTCGAGGAGGTCGAGGCGGTCGTCGCCCACGAGCTCGGCCACATCCGGGGCCTCGACAGCCGCTACCTGACGTTCCTGCGGACGCTGTCGCGCATGATGCGGTGGGACCCCCTCCTCGCGTACCTTGCCTACACGCTCACGCGCCGGGAGGAGTTTCGCGCCGACGCCGAAGCCGCGCGGCTCACCCGCCGTCCACTCGCCCTGGCCCGCGCGTTGTACAAGGCGATGAGCGGTACGCCGCCGCCCTTCCCGTTGGGAGGCGACGCGTTCCTCGGAGGTGCCGGGGAGCGAGGACGGACCGAGGCGCTCGAGCGGATCCGCCGGCTCGTGGCGATGGAGGAGTCGGGCGCCTTCGCCGAGGTGGACGGTGCGTAGGGGACGCATCGTCCTCCCACTTCTGCTGGCCGTCCTCCTTCTCGCGCCGGGCTGGATCGCGGCGGCCGCGCCTTCCCCCCCGACGGCGCCGATCGCGTCCTGGGGGCGCTTCCTGACAGGGATCTCCGTCCCGGCCGTCGCCCCCGGAGCCTCCGAAGTCGTCGCGTTCACCTTGCAAGACCCGCTCGGAGTGCCGATGAGCGGCATCCTGCTGACCTTCGGGGTCTACGCGTTCAACGCCTACCCGGGCAATGCCACCGGAGCCGTGCCCGGCGGCGGCCCTGTGTTCTCGGGCAATGGCGTCGGGGCCGGTAGCTCGGTGACCATCGGCGTGGGCAACCTGACGCCGAACGGGACCGCCTTCTCCTCTCCCGGGAGCATCTCCCTGATCGTGGCCGCCCCCGCCGGAGCCCCCCAAGGGACCTACGCGATCCGTACCTCCGTTTCGTTCCTCGCCGGCGGGAGCGCCTACCTCCTCGAATCCCGTGGATTCTTCTCCGCCTCGGAGTGGGCGAACGCCACGGCTCCGCCCGGCGCGCCGTCGACGCTGAACGTCAGCCGGCTCGGTGTCTCCGGTGTCCTTCCCGAAACCGGACTCCTCGTCCGGTCGAACCCGTTCCCGGTCGCCCTCTCGCTCGTGCTCGCCGGCGCGGTCGTCCTCGCCGCGCTCGGGGGCTACTGGGCGGTTCGGCGGGGGCCTCGCTCCAAATCCGGTGCCAACGCCGGTCCGCCGCCCAACCAGGCGGAGACCGCTTTCGGGAACAACCGGAGCAACGACGGGGACTGAAGGAGCAACTGCCTGGCCACGTGCGAGGGGAAGTCGATGTCCCCGAACGCGACGATCGACGCCTTCAGCTCGGTCCCCTGCAGCGCCTCGATCAACTGGTCGAGGTCCCGGTCCGAGAGCCGGAGGAACAACTTCCGGAGGTAGAGCGCCTTCTGGAATTCGTCGCCGAGCTCCGTGCGCCACGCCCGATCGTACTCGGCGAGCGCGGCGGCGGAGAGGTCGCCCGAACGGAGCGCCCGGTCCGCGACCTCGGCGGCGATCTCCGCGCACCGCATCCCGGTGAAGATCCCCCCGCCGGAGAGGGGTTTCACCTGGGCCGCCGCGTCCCCGACGAGGAGCACCCGGTCGGTCGACGTCCTCGGGAGGGTCCCGATGGGGATCCCGGAGACGAGCAAGGCGGTCGGCGACCCGAGCTTCGTCGAGAACCGCCGCTCGACCTGGCGCACGAGGCGGTCGTAGTACTCCCGCGCCGTCACCGGTCCGGCCGTCACCGCGACGCCGATGCGGGCGCCCCCGGCGCCATCGGGGATCCACCAGCCGAACAGGCCGGGGGAGATCGAGTTGCCGAGGTAGACCTCCACCTGGCCGGCATCGCCGGGCGAGTGCGGGATCTCCGCCTCGAAGGCGGGCAGAACCTCCACAGGGCGGCGCAACCGGAACGCCCGCGCGACCGCGCTCGCGACCCCGTCGGCGCCGACGACGAGTTTCGCCAGGATTGCGTGACGAACACCGTCGGCCCCCGAGAGTTCGCACACGATCGGCCCCTCCGCACTCGCGTCGGCGCGGTCGAACCGAAGCCCGGTACGGAACCGTGCCCCCGCATTGGCCGCCCGGTCGGCGAGGTGGACGTCGAGACCGGCCCGGTCGATGACGAACGCCCGCGGTCCGTCGGCGGCGAACGAGACGGAACCGAGGGAGGGGCCAAAGACGCTCGCCCCAGCGACGGCCGCGACGACCAACGAATTCGCGCCGGCGAGGTCGAGGACCCGCTGGCTCACGAGCCCCGCGCACTGGACTGGGTGACCAACGCGCGCGTGTTCCTCCACCACGAGCACGTCGTGGCCCCGGGCCGCGAGCTCGCGGGCGACGGTGGATCCGGCCGGTCCGGCGCCGACGACGAGAACGTCGACCGTCTCCATCGAGGAGAGGAGCGGGGGCCGCCTCATAACGGCCGGGGTTCCCTCGACGTCGTCCTTAAGCAAGCGTCCCTTCTCGCCGCGACGTGGCAAAGCGCCGCATCTCCTCCGCCGAGACCGACGAGGGGACAACGGTCGCCCGGACGCCGGAAGAGCGCCGCAAGCAGCGGAAAAAAGACCGCGCCTCCCGCAAGGCGGGCAAGACCGCCTCCTCCAGCAAGTGGCGGCGGGCCGCCTACATCGGGGTCCCCGTCGTGGTGGTCGTGGCCGTGGTCGTCGTCCTGATCACCCTGACCAACGCGAACTCCATCCCCTGCCTCCAGTTGTCCGGAGTGCCCGTGCAAACCTCGGGCGTGCCTGCGTTCCCGCCACACAACACCACCGATTTCTCGAAGTCCTGGTGCCCGCAGGGCGTCACCACCGTCCTCGCCTCGTTCCCGCTCCTCACCGTGTCGATCCAGGGGACGAGCGTGACGATCCCGTCGTCGGTGGGGCGGAACACGAGCTACCCCGGCGGGGTCGAGTGCGACCTCCCGGTCCTGACGCGCGCGTCCGTTTCCGGATACCCGTCCGGAACAATCTACGTGGAAAGCCCGTGGGCATTCGACTACAATCTCTCGACGTTCTTCTCCGTCTGGTCCCAGTCCTACGCGAACGTCTTCGTCAATTCGACCCACGCCTCGCAGCCGATCGTTTACCAGTCGAACGACCTGTTGGGATTCAGCTCGGACGCGACCCATTCGATTCACCTGTTCGTGGACGGAACGCCGTCGTCCGCAGGCCCCGCCCTCGGAATCGACACCCTCGACTACGGGCCGAACCCGTACCCGAGCTGCATCGCGGAGAAGTACGGAACGGGCCACAAGATCCTGCTCACGTACACGGCCGCGAGTCCGGCGGCGCTCGGTGTGCGAGGACCTCCAGGGTTACTCGCGACCGGGCCCGCTGTGCTTGGCTGGGACGGACTCCTCTTCGACTCCCCGATGCCGCACCTCGGATTCGGGGCAGCCGACCGGACCGCCTTCGCCAAGCTCTCCCTCGGCAGCCTCTCCTGGCTCGTGGGTCGGCACGCGGCCTAGGGACGGCCGCCTGCGCCGTCTGTCTATCGCCAGGGAGTCGGCACGAGGTCCGTCCGCTGGCGCGGTTGCACGGCCGAACGCTCGACGGGAACCGAGAGCCCCGCGCCCAAGGCCAAGTGGCCCGTCCAGGCGATCATCGCCCCGTTGTCGACGCAGAGCGACTTGGGAGGGGCGAACGAGGTGCCCCCCCGGCCCTCGGCCATGGCGCGGACCATACCCCGCAGGCGCTCATTGCAGGCGACCCCTCCCCCGAGGACGACGTCGGTGCGCCGTCGATGGGCGAGCGCGCGTTCGGTGATCTCCGTGAGCATCGAGTACGCCGTGTTCTCGACCGAGAAGGCGAGGTCGGGTTTCCCGGCGCCCTTCGCCCGCAAGGCGAGCGTGGCGGTGAGCATGCCGGAGAACGCGACGTCCATCCCGTGGACCGAATAGGGGAGCGACAGCAGCTCGGAGCCGCGGAGCGCCTCGGCCTCGATCGCCGGTCCCCCGGGGAACGTTCCGCCCATCGAGATCCAGAGCTTGTCGAGGAAGTTCCCGATCCCGACGTCGAGCGTCTCGCCGAGCACCCGGTACCGACCGGAGCCGTACGCGACGACCTGCGTGTTCCCGCCGGAGGCGTAGAGGAGCATCGGGTCGTCGATGCCGCTCAGCACGCGCGCGATCTCCACGTGGGCGACGCAGTGGTTGACCGGAACGAGCGGCTTGTTCCACGTGAGCGCGAGCATGCGGGCCACCGTCGCCCCGGCCCGCAGGCACGGCCCGAGGCCCGGTCCTTGCGCGAACGCGACGGCGTCGAGCTCGCTCGGCCGGATGTGGGCGTCGTCGAGCGCCTTCGCGACCAGGCCCGGGAGGACCTCGACATGGTGGTTCGCCGCCTCCCGAGGATGGATCCCGCCGTGCAGCGGTTTGAACATGTCCGTGGCGAGCGACAGCACCTCGGCGCGTTCGGTGACGATCCCGACGCTGGCCGTGTGGGCCGTCGACTCGATCCCTAGGAGCACCACAGGCGGTGGGAGGCCGACGGCCTCAAAAGAACCGACCCGCGCTAATCGTCGGCAGATTCGAGCCGGAAGAAGACGCCCTTCCCCTTCAGCGTCGCCTGCACGCGGTCGGCGAGCTCGAGCGACTCGCGGACCCCCGGCGTCCGGTTCCAGTCGTAGACGAAATCGTAGCCCCCCTCGTGCGGCCGGAACCCGGCGTCCTCGAGGAGGTCGGCGATCTCCGAGAACGGCGCCCCCTCGCTGTCGAGCTGGAGGAGGAGGAACGTCCGCATCATCGACCGGACCGGCGCCGGGGGCTTAAAGAGCGCCGGGGTCGGCGGCCACGTCCTCGTCCGGCTCCTCGGCTTCTTCGCCCCGCTCGTGGCCGATGACCCGCACGGCGACGCCGCGCTTCAGGCGTCCCATCTCGCCCGGCGCGAGGAGGAGGCGACCGACGGCCAGCAGCGTGTCGTCCTTGTCCACCAGGAGGGCGCTCGCGCCGGGAACGAGCGTGAGGTCCCCGCCGATCACGAATCGGGAGAACAGGCTACGGCCCTCACGGACGAACGGCACCGCGTCGGCGTCGACGACCACCCGGCTCGCCGGGGACGGGAGCGTGGCGTGAAGGAGCTGCGCCCCGCGCCACGTCGGTCGCACAAGCCCGTCGGTGCCCACGTGGAAGAGGATGACGCCGTCCCGCTCGACCCGGCGAAGACGCCCGGTCTTCGGCGAGCGCCGGCCGAGGAGGTTCGCGGCCCGCAGCGCGGTCGCCGCGGCGGGCCCGTACCGCCAGGCAATCAGCGCGTCGACTTGCCGGCGGGTCCACTCGGGCGACCAGTCGCGCTCCCGGTCGACGGCGAGCCCCTCGAGCGCTTCCCCGAACCCACCCGCGCGGGGTCGGGCGTCGAACTCGTCCGGCGCGAGGTAGCAGCCGGCGGGATAGACGTCCGCGAGCTCGATCGGAACCGCCCCGACGGGACGGAGCACCTCCCAGTCGAGGGTCGCCCCATCCCGGGTCTGGGCCGGCAGGGTCCTGAGCGCGACCGTCGTGAGGGGAACGAAGGGGAGCGTCCGGTACGGTCCGCGACCCTGCTTGAATCCATCGAGGCGGGCGAGGAATCGAATCACGGACGGCCGCAGGCCGGTCGTCGCCACCGTCGACCGGAGCGTCCGCCGGCTCTCCGGCTCGGTAGGCAAGAAGATCCGGGTCCCCCGGATCGCCGCGCGGAGGCCGGCGGCGAGGGCGGGGTGTCCGGTGGAGCGGCGCTCGGCGAGCTCCCAGAGGGTTCCGTCGCGGATCGCCTGCCGCACCCGGCCCATCTCCTCGGAGCAAACGAGCAGGTTGTGCTCGGCGATCCGTCGTTCCCGTTCACTTCCGGGGAGCCCCGCGACTTCGGTGAGCGGTACCTCCGCGCACAGCATGCACCGACAGACCCGTTCCTGGATCGAATCGATGGAGATGCTCCCCTCGGGAAACATGAGCGTCCCGCGACGTGCGAACTTGAGGTACGCCGAGGAGTCGAACAAGTCGACACCGAACAGCGAAGCGAAGGCGAACGTCATCGGATGACCGGTCCCGAACAGGTGGACAACGCCCTCCGGCGCGAGCCCGGGCCGCGCCGCAATGAGCACCCGGGCGAGGTCGGCGAACCGGTAGCGCTCCATCAGCGGCACGACGCCGCCGACGGCGAGCACGTCGCCGGTCATCGACGCCGCGGCGGCGGACTCGCGGCGAAGCTCCGGGTCGAGACCACCCTGGACCGGGACCGCGAGGAGCCCCGCCCGGTCCGCCCGGGCCTTGGTCGCGCGCGCCGTCGTCTCGGCGACGCCCCGGGCCGCGTCCTCCCGGGGGGCGTCGGGTTCGACGAAGATGTCGAGCACCGTCGCGATGTCGGTGCCGATGCGGCCCTGGAAGTGGAGGATCTGCTCGTGGGTGACCTCGACGTGGCCGTACGCGTGCTGCTGAAAGGCCCCGGAGTCGGTCATCACCGGCCCGTCGAAGTCGATCAATCCGTGCACGCCCTTCTCCTCGGCGATCTCCCGGAGCGGCGGCGTTCGCCAGATGATGTACGACGACGTGATCACCGCGCCGAGGCCGAAGCGGCTGCGGAGCTCCTTCGGATGGACCGGCTGCCGTGCGAGGTCGGGGTGGACCACCGGCAACAGCGCCGGCGTCTCGATCGGTCCGTGGGGAGTAGAGAACCGCCCGATCCGCGCGAGACCGTCCCGCGCGAGGAGCTCGAACTCCCCCATTCTCGCCGCCGACGGGCGGGTTCGGTTAACGTTGGCGCGCCGCCGAACGTCCGTCGTCCCACGACGCCCGGATCCGGCGGAGAAGGTCGACGAGCATCGGGAGCGTCAGCTTCCGCGTGTTGGTGTTCTGCGGGCTCGGGTGGAACGACGCCCAGACGATTGGCCGACCCGGCCCGAGCGTCGCCGCCGCTCCGTGGGCGAACGCCGTCGTCGGTCGTGGGACCTGGAAGTGGGCCGCCGCGGCATCGAGCGTCGCCTCCCAGGCAAACCCACCGAGCGCGAGGTAGGCGCGGGCGTTCGTGAGGAGGGAGAGCTCCCGGTCGAGGAATGGGCGGCACGCGGACGTCTCCTCCGGTCGCGGCCGGTTGTCGGGCGGGACGCAGCGAACGGCCGCGGTGAGGTAGAGGTCCCGGTAGGACAGTCCGTCGCCGCGGCGCACCGACGTCGGCTGGCTCGCGAACCCCGCGTCGTAGAGGGCCCTCACGAGGAACGCGGCGGACCGGTCCCCCGTGAAGACGCGGCCCGTGCGGTTCGACCCGTGGGCGGCCGGCGCGAGCCCGACCGCGACCAGGCGGGCCGAGGGATCTCCGAACCCGGGCACGGGACGACCCCAGTACTCTTCCGCCCGAAACTCGCGCTTGCGCTCCTTCGCGACCCGCTCGCGGTACGCGACGAGTCGCGGGCACCTCCGGCAGCCGACCACCTCCTCCCGCAACCGCTGCAACGTATCGTCGGCCATCGGGAACGTCGCTCGACGCGGTCACCGGAAGTGACCTATCCTATTAGAAGCCGGAACCGTCGCTCTCTCGATGACGGACGTCGAAGTACCGAAGGGTGGCCGGGTCGTGCTCGGCGCGGTGGACGGGAACCTCACCGCGGGCAAATCCGTGCGGATCGAGGGGGCTCCCGGCACGGGCGTGGTCGTCTCCGGAGATGCGAAGTTCGAGGGAGACGCCACCCTCATCGGCGACTTCCGGTGCCGGCGGTTCAAGGCGAAGGGCGGACGAATCCAGGCCGACGGGGCGGTCCGCGCCAGCGAGGAGTTCACGGCCGACGATTCGGTCGTGGAGGTCCGCGGACCGCTCGAGTCGCCCCGCGTGGAGGTCGAGCGGGAGCTGAATCTGCACGCGGACTCGAAGGTCGGCCGGCTGGACGTCGGAGGGACCCTGGAGGCGGACGGCGCGGTCGAAGGGGAGCGTCTTCACATCGGGGGCCGGGTCCGGATCGCCGGACGGACGACCGCCGAGGAGGTCAGCGTCGGGGGCCGGGCCGAGCTGGGCGAGGTCCGTCTCGCGCGGTTCGAGGTCGGCGGCGTCGGCGTCGTCGGGGGCGGGACGATCCGCGACCACGTCGAGGTCGGCGGGAAATTCTCTTCGACCGCACCGCTCACGTTCGGACGTCTCGAGGTCGGCGGCAGCGTGGCCCTCGCCGGTGGCTCCAAGGGAGGATCGATCGAGGTCGGGGGCGTGATCCGGGTCGCGGGCGACCTGACGTTCGACGGCCTCGAGGTCGGGGGCATCGCCGAGATCGCCGGGAACGCCGCCGGTCGCGGGGTGGAGGTCGGGGGACAGTTCCGGGTCGACGGGAACTTGACGCTCACGGACGGCATCGAGGTGGGGGGCCGCGGGACGGTCGGGGGCGATGTGGCGGCCCGCGACCTCGAGGTCGGGGGCGAATTCCGCGCCCGCAAGGCCATCTTCTCGGGCCGCGCCGAGGTCTCCGGGTCGATCCGTACCGAGCTCGGGCTCCGGGCCGCCTCCATCGAGATTCGGAAGAAGTCGCAGGTCCGGGGGCCGCTCGTCGCCGACCGGGTCGTCCTCGGTCGGGGTTCGGAAGCCGAGCTCGTGTTCGGCGGCAAGGTCGACGTCGGCTCCGATGCCCGGGTCGGACGGATCGTGGCCGACGAGGTCGACATCGGTTCGGGCGCCTCGGTCGGCCGCGTGGAGTACGTCCGGTCGCTCAAGATGGACCGAACCGCGCGGACCGATGAGCCGCCCGTCCAGATCGCGAGCCGTCCGGCGCCGCCGGTGTAGCCGTGCCGGCGTTCGCCTCGATGGACCGCCAAAGGCCCGGCGCCGGGCGCCGGCGCGAGCGGACCGACCTGTTCGCGACGATCCTTGAGGTCGTCAAGCGCTACGAGGGCGACGGGCGGATCACGCGGATCTCCTACGGCGCGGGGATGCCGGTCGACCGCCTTCGGTCGTCGGTGGAGCGCTTGGTCTCCCTCGGGCTCGTGAAGACGACCCCGCAGGAAGGCTACGTCACCTACGACATCACCGCCCGTGGTCAGGAGTTCCTCGACACCTACTGGAAGATGCGAGGGTTCACCGAGCTGCTGGAAGCGCGGACGCCGCCCGAACCGCACCACCGGTAAACGCGCGCGTCCCTGGTCTCCCGGGAGTCCCGGTCCGCGTCGGCTAGACCTGGCGCCACCGCAGGCCCCGCGCGATCATCACGACGGAGCCGAGCGCGAAGGCACTGAGGACGATCGTCGCCTCGAGGACCGTCGTTGCGTTGGCGGCGAGAAGTCCGGTCAACAGCACCGTTCCCCACGTGATCGGCCAGAGGTAGGCGATGATCCGCAGCGGCTCGGGGAGGAACGTCACCGGATAGAATACGGGGGCGAAGAACGTCATGACGATCCCGACGAACTGCGCGATCTGATTGATCTGTCGCGGGGTGCGGCCGAACACCCCGATGGCGAAGCCGATGCCGAGCGTGGACGCCCAGACGAGGAGGAATCCGACGAACAGGACCGGTACAATTGAGAGCGGGAGGACCACCCCGAACGCCAGCACGCCGGCCGCGATCGTCACCGCGGCGGAGAGGAGCGAGAACGGGAGGAGGGAGAGGGCGAGCGAGCTGACGTAGACGATCGGCGAGACCGGAAGGGAGACCCACAGGTCGTACACTTTGCTCTGCTTGTCGTTCCCGATGCTCTGGGCGACGACGTTGACGTTCAGGAGGGCCATCTCCATCATCACCGCGCCCACGACGACCTGGGTGCGCAGCCCCGGCTGGACGATCGCGCCGAGAAAAAACAGGAACCCCAGCGGGAACAGGACCACGAAGCCGAGGATCAGGCCGAGCTCCCGGAGGTAGGTACGCAGCGCCGCGACGGTCGCGACGCCGATCTGCCGAACCGTGGAGATCATGCGAGCGCCTCCGACGGCGCGACCACCCTGAGGTACGCATCCTCGAGCGACACGGGGCGGAGGGAGGCCATCACCCCGAGCGACGTGAGACGGGCGAGTTCGTCGACCGTCTCGCGCTCGAACGGGTCGGGGACCTCGAACCAGACCGTCGTCGCCTCGCGGAGGCTGACCTTCCACCGAGCTTCGAGGGCGCGGACGGCCTCGGTGCCCGCGGAGGTCAGCCGGTCGGCGTGGTGGACGATGAGCCGGCCCCGGTACGGGAGTCGGCCCCGGATCTCGTCGACCGTGCCGCTCACGACGAATCGTCCCCCGGCGATGACGACGACGCGGTCGGCGAGGACTTCGGCCTCCTCGATGTAGTGCGTCGTGAGGAGGATGCCGAGTCCGCGGTCCCGGAGGGTCCGGATCAGCGTCCACACCTGGCGCCGGGCCCCGGGGTCGAGTCCCGTGGTCGGCTCGTCGAGGAGCATCAGCCGCGGCGTCGCCGCGGCCATGGCGACCGCGACGAGGACCCGCCGCTTCAGTCCCCCGGAGAGTTCCCGGACGATTTGGCTCCGCTGCTCGGTGAGCCCAACCGCCCGCAGGATTCCATCGACCTCCCGGTCGAGCGTGGCGAGCTCCATCCCTTTGAGCCGGCCGAAGCAGCGCACGTGCTCCTCGACCGTCAACTCGGAGATCGGCTCGCACTCCTGCGGGATGACCGACAAGAACCGTTTCGCCCGGACGGGGTCCGCGACGATGTCGACGCCGGCGACGTGGATCGACCCCTCGGTCGGGAGGAGCTGGCCGGCGAGTTGGCGAAGGAACGTACTCTTTCCGGCCCCGTTCGGACCGAGGAGGGCGACGACCTCACCGGAGGAGACCGTGAGGTCGAGAGCGTCGTTCGCGAGGATCTCGCCGCCGACCGGCCCGCGGCGCCGGTAGCGTTTGCAGACCCCCTTGGCGAGAAGGACGGGGACCCCGCGAGCGGGACCCGGAACCGAGGAAGCGCTCACCGTGCCGGTCGACGTCCGCGGGAGATAATGGGGGAGCGCACGACCGGTGAGCGCCGGAGGCTCACGAGTAGCGCGGGATCGACGGGTCGACCTTCCGGGACCACGCGTCGATGCCGCCGTCGAGGTTCCCGAGCTCCTTGTACCCTTGCCCTTCCAGGTAGCTCGCGACCATCAGCGACCGCCCACCATGGTGGCAGTACACGATGACCCGCTTGTCCTTCGGCAGCTCGGCGAGCCGCGCCGGCACCTCGTTCATCGGGATGTGCAGCGAGGGTTCGATCCGGGCGACCTCGCGCTCGTCCGGCTCCCGGACGTCGAGGAGGACCGCGTCGTTGGGACGGGCGCGGAGCAGCTCGGCGAGCTCTTCCGGCCGGACGGTGGCGACCACGACCGTCCGGAACGGCCGACGTGGATAGAGCTTGCGGAGAACGCCGGGCGCGTCGCGGGCGACGGGGCCAGCGCCGCTTCATGTAGGCCCCCCGGCTCGGTAGGGAGGAGGTGCTCCACGTGAAGGTCCGCGACCCGGTGTGCGGCATGACGATCGAGGCGGAGAAGGCGGCAGCAAACGGAACGTACGGCGGCCAGACCGTCTACTTCTGCGCCGTGGCGTGCCAGCGGAAGTACGAGCGCGAGCACGCTGCGGGCGCCGCGAAGGCGCACTAGCGCGCCGTCGTCCCGCAGGCGCCATGGCGACCGACCCTGTCTGCGGGATGTACGTCGACCCGCGCACGGCGACCCTCCGGCTGGAGCGCGAAAACCGGACCTACTACTTCTGCGCCGAGGCGTGCCTCGAGTCGTTCGCGCGGCCCGAGCTCCATCGGGCGCGGCTCGCCCGACAGCTCACGGTCGCCTGGCCCCTCGCGGTGGTCGTCGCGGTCCTGACCTACACCACGCCGTTCCCGCTGTGGCCGTGGGTCGCGCTCCTCGCCGCTTCCGTCGTGCAGACCTACGCCGGCCGGCCGTTCTACCGGGGGCTGTGGGACGCGATCCGGAGCCGGACCGGCAACATGGACGTCCTGATCGCCGTGGCGACGTCGGCGGCGTTCGGCTACAGCGTCGCGGTCGTGGTGCTTCCGGGTCACCTTCCGCCGGCGTTGTACTTCGACGCGTCCTCCCTCATCCTGGCGCTCATCCTCACCGGGAACTTTCTCGAGCAACGGACCCGCGAACGGTCGACCTCCGTCCTGCGCGCCCTCTGGGAGCTCCTACCTGCGGAGGCCACCCGCGTGACGGGGCTCGGGGAGGATCGGGTGTCGCTCGACCTCCTCTCGGAGGGAGAACTCGTCCGCATCCGACCCAACGAACGGGTCCCGTGCGATGGGGTCGTGCGGACCGGTCGTTCGTGGAACGACGAATCGGTGGTGACCGGTGAGAGCGGTCCGGTCCCGAAGGGCCCCGGCGACCGCGTGGTCGGCGGAAGCCGCAACGGCGACGGGCTTCTCGACGTCGAAGTGACCGCGGTCGGCTCCGGCTCCTTCCTCGGGGAAGTCGGTCGACTCGTGACCGAGGCGGAGTCGAACCGGATGCCGCTCCGGCGGCTTGCGGACCGGGTCGCGACGTGGTTCGCGCCGCTCGTCCTCGGACTGGCCGTGCTGGCGGCCGTCGCGTGGGGCCTTGTCGGACACGCCCCGCTCGGCACGTGCGTCCTGATCTTCGTAACCGTCGCGATTACCGCCTGCCCCTGCGCGTTCGGGATCGCCACCCCGGCCGCGATCGCCGTCGGCGCCGGACGGGCGGCCGAGGCGGGGATCCTGTTCCGGGGCGAGGAGACGATCGAGCGACTTGCCCGTGCCGACCTTGTCCTGGCCGACAAGACCGGCACGCTGACGCTCGGACGACCTCGGGTGGCCCAGGTCGTGGCGAAGGACGCCGCCGCGGAGTCGCGCGTCCTGGCCATCGCGGCCACTCTCTCCACCGGCGCCGACCATCCACTGGCCCGCGCCGTCACCGCCGAGCGGGTTCGGCAGGGCCTCCCCGTCTCCACCCCGTCCCAGCTGCGCGTGGTTCCGGGGGTGGGCGTGGAAGGGACCGTCGACGGCCGAGCCGCATCGTTCGGCCGGGCGGGCGACGGTTCCCCGCCGGAGCCGTGGCTCGGACGCGCGTTGGCCCGCGCGGACGCGGCGGGAGAGAGCGCGTCCGTCGTTCGGTGGAATGGGACGGCGATTGGGCTGGTCACCTTTGAGGATGAGCTAGCGCCCGGCGTGGCGGACGCTGTCCAGGCTCTCTCCGCCCTCGGCGTGCCGGTCGAACTCGTCACCGGCGACCGGCCGGCGCCGGCCGCGCGGGTCGCAGGCTCCCTTGGGATTCGGACGGTGTACGCCGGCGTCTCTCCGGGGGGGAAGGCCGCCCTCGTCCGGCAGCGCCGCTCGGAGGGCCACGTCGTCGCGTTCGTCGGCGACGGCGTGAACGATGCTGGCGCCCTCACCGAGGCGGACGTGGGCATCGCGATCGGTTCGGGGACCAACGTTGCTCGCGAGGCCGGGGGGGTCCTCCTTGTTCGCTCCGACTTCTCCGGAGTTCCGGACGCGATCCGGGTGGCGCGCGCCACCGTCGGGAAGGTCCGTCAGAATCTCGGGTGGGCGTTCGGGTACAACGCGGTTCTTCTGCCCGTCGCCGCGGGGCTTCTGATCCCGTGGCTCGGATTCGGAATCTATACGGTTCTGCCGCTCGTGGGCGCGCTCGCGATGGCGTTCTCCTCGACGTCGGTGGTCCTCAATTCGTTGTCGTTGCGCGGTCTGCGCCTCGCCCGCGCCCTCCCGGCACTCACGCCCGGTTCGACCGCCTAGGGAGCCGGCGTCCCGCGGAGAGGAGCAGGCCGATCGCGGGCAGCCCGGGGGCGCACAGCACGGCCCAGAGCTCGACCGGGTTGTGGATTGTGGCGAGGGCCACCCCCCCGACGACGATCGCGAGGAGGCTCCCGATCCCGGCGATCGTGGAGAAGGCCCCGTTGTACGCCCCGACCTCGGAGCGCGGGGCGACGTTCGAGGGGAGAGTCGAGAACGGAATCGAGGTCAGGTTCTCGCCCAAGGTGAGGACGATCACCGCCGCGAAGAACACCGCGATCGCGCCGACGGCGAGGAGGGCCGCGACGCCGAGGGCGAGAAACGCGATCATGTAGGCGCCGACGCCCGCCACGGCCAGGGCAGTGTGCTGGCGACCGATCGCCATCTGCGTCGTCGGGACCTGGCCGAACACGACCACGAGGCCGTTCGTCGCGAACCCGAGCCCCAGCAGGGAGTACGGGAGGCCGAGCGGTCCGACGACGAACAGGGAGAAGGTCACGCTCCACTGGTTGAGGGTGACATAGGCCAGGGCGGCCGCGATGCAGAACAGAAGGAACGCGCGGTCGTGCCGCAGGACCCTCAGGCTGTCGCGGACCGAGCCGGGCCGGCTCGACGGAGCGGCGTCGGGGGGTCGCGCGGCTCGAAGGCCGATGTCGTACGGCGAGGGTTCGAGCGTCGCCGTCAGGTATGCGGTCCCGACAAGCGTCGCCGCCCCGGCGCCCCATGCGACCGGCGCAAACCCGAGAACGACGAGCAGGAGGCCGCCCGTCGAGACCCCGAGAGCGAATCCAACGTTCCAGCCGACGCGTTGCCATGTGAAGGCGCGGGTGCGCATCGATCCCGAGGTGAAGTCGCTCACGTAGGCGGCGATCGCCGGGCCGCCGAGGTTGCCGGCGACCCCCGAGGCGGCGAACGCCGCGAGCACGCCGGGGAAGGAGTGAGCGGCCATCGCGAACCCGGCCGCAAAGATCGAACTCCCTTCGACGGCGAAGGCGACCAGGAACAGTCTCCGGCGTCCCACCCGGTCGGCGAGGAGACCCCCGACCCCGCCGATGAACAGAGGCGGGACGCCGATCGCGGCGACGATCAGCCCGATCTCGACGTACCCGACGAGGAGGACGTCGTGGAGGTAGAGGGCGAGGAACGGTCCGATGAGGGAGAGGCCCAACGCCCGGAGACCCGCGCCGACCGTGATCCGTCGGAGATTCGGGGTGAGCCCGAGCCGCACGGTCGCGGTGTCGGGGACGCTCGCCATCGTGGGCCTCCGGTCGCCGGGGCACCGTCGGCCATGGAACACTTAAGCCGCGCCGGGCTCGTCGGGAACCCTCCATGGGCGACCAGGACTTGGCGGGCGACCTGGCCGGCCAAGGGTACCAGTTGACCGGGCGCCACAGCGCGGTCAAGCTCTGCTACTGGACGCGCCAGTCGCTCACGCAGGGGCGGGATTGCTACAAGGGCCGGTTCTACGGCATCGAGAGCCACCGGTGCCTGCAGATGTCGCCGGCGATCGACTCGTGCAATCTCCACTGCCGGTTCTGCTGGCGGAGCCAGGGGTGGGAGAACGACGAGACGATGACGGAGTACGACGACCCCGAGGTGCTGCTCGACCGGTCGATCGAGGCGCAGCGCAGGATCCTCTCCGGCTTCAAGGGCGAGGCGTCGGTCGACCCCGAGCGGTGGGCGGAGTCCCAATCGCCGCGCCACGTGGCGATCTCCCTGACGGGCGAGCCGACCCTGTATCCGAAGATGAACCGGTTCCTCGAGCTGTGCGCCGAGAAGGGGATCACGACCTTCCTGGTGACGAACGGAACGAATCCGGATGCACTGCGCGCGATGGACCCGCTCCCGACCCAGCTATACGTCAGCGTCACGGCGCCGAACCCCGAAGTGTTCCGGCGCCTCACGGCTCCGAGCGACGTTCACGCGTGGGACCGATTGCTCGAATCGCTCGAGATCGTCCGCGGGCTCCGGACCCGCCGGGTCGTCCGCCACACCCTCGTGCGCGGGTGGAACTTGGGCTGGGTCGACCAATACGCCGAGCTCGACCTGATCGCCCGACCGGATTTTGTCGAACCGAAGGGATACGTCTACATGGGCCGGTCGCGCCAGCGCCTCGGCCGCTCGCACGTCCCGTCGCACGGAGAGATCCGCTCGTTCGCGACGTCGCTCGCGCTGCGTACTGGGTACCGCTGCCTCGACGAATCCCCCGAATCCAAAGTGGTGCTCCTCGGTTCGCCGGGCGGCGCCGAACGATTCCTCCCGGGACTCGGCCCGGCGGACGCCGAGGCCGCGGCCCTGGCCTGAACGGCCCCGATCCCTCGGCCCAGCGCCGTCCCCACGCCAAGGTACTTACGCCGCAGCGCAATCGGGGTTCGAATGACGCCGACGACGTCCGGCACCGCGCTTCGGGTCCGTCGAAGCTCTCGCCTCCCCGCTCGGTTCGCGCTCTACCCGATGGCGCTGCTCGGGCTTGTCACCGCCCTCGTCGTGGCCGCGCCGCTCGCCGAGTCGGCGCCCGTCGTCACATTGGCCGCCCCGTTTTCCGGGACTCCGTTCCAGACGATTTCCTACTACCACCAGGGATGCGGGTCCAATCTTGTCGTCCACGACCTGCTCTTCTCCGCGAGCACCGGCCGGGCGCACCTGAACCAGGAGTCGAACGCGAAGATGTGCAAGTCGACGAAGAACGTCCTCACCATCGTCCAGACGAACACGGACACCGGCCTCAACAGCACGACGTTCAGCCCGGCCACCACGGTCGCGTTGGCCCACGTGAAGGTCCATTGGGGGCTGACCTACAACTGGTACATGGGCGCGACGCTCGGGAACTCGTCCCAGACGACCTACTCGTCGTTCACGGTCGACGTGCTCGCGACGATCTACGACACGACGACCGGTACGACGTACCTCCCCACCAACGCCTACTCGACGGGAGTGACGATCTCCGACGTGAACGGGACCTCGCTCAACCACATCACGGCGGCGCCGGCCGAGTTGTTCTTCAACCTGAGCCTTTCGTCGACCCACCTCTACCAGTTCAACACCTCGCTCGAAATCGTCACGACGGTCGACACGATCGGTCCGCAGAGCAGCGCGTTCGTGGACGTCCTGTTCTACGACCCCGTCCTTTCGGACCGGGCGAACCTCAACTGGGTGATGTACTAGCCTGCACGGTCCGAGACCTCGACCTGGACCGAGGCGGATTCCCGCCGGCCCGAACCACCCCGGAGGTCGGTGGACCCGGTCCACCGAACACGAGACGCGTCCCCGAGGATTCCCTCGGGGGTTACGTCAATTTCCAGTTCAGGATCTCGACGACGATCGCGGCGCCGATGCCGAACACGACGACGAGGTACGGGTCGATCTTGAGCGCCCGCGTCTCCTCCATGTCGTAGTACTGGATGAGACCCGCCGCCGAGTGGAACCCGGTCTTGCGGTTGTCGGCTGGCATCGTTCGGTTCCACCGGGCCGCGGTATATATCGCTGTGCCGGGCGCCGGGGATCACCGGGGGCCGACGATCCCGTCCCAGACGACGTCTTCGACCATGTCGCGGAGTCCGGTCGAGAGGCCCGGACCGAGGGCGGCCATGCCGCCGGAAAAGAACCGCTCGAGGAACGGGCGCGGCGGGACGACCCGCACCGCCTTCGCGACCGGCACGCCGGTGAGCCGGCTGAGTTCGGCCAACGCGTCCTCGCGGTCGCCCAACTGGTCGACGAGGCCGAGCTCCTTCGCCCGGCGGCCGCTCCAGAACTCGCCCGTCGCGAGCAGTCGGACCTCCTCGACCGGGCGCTTCCGCTCCCGGGCGACCATGGCGACGAACGACTCGTAGGAGTCGTTCGCCACGGCCTGGAGCTTCGTACGTTCCTCGTCGGAGAGGGGGCGCAGTCCCTGGTAGGCGTCCTTGTGGCGTCCCTCGTGGAGGAGCTCGACGTCGATACCGACCCGTTCGAGCAGTCGCCGGACGGCGATGTGAGGAAAGATCACGCCGATGGACCCGACGCCACTATCGGGATACGCGAACACCGTGCGCGCCCCAATCGCCGCCATATAGGCGCCCGAGGCGCCGATGGAACCGATCGTCGCGACGACGGGCTTGACAGCATCGAGCCGCTTGACCGCGAGGTACAGGTCGGTCGACGGGATGTCCCCGCCGCCGCCCGATGAGATGTCGAACAAGACCCCGCGAACCCGCTTCTTGTCCCGCAGGGCCCGAAGGATCCGAAGGTACGGCTCCACCGACCGCTCCCGAATCGTCCCTCGGAACTGCACGTGGGCCAGAAGCTCGCGCATCGTTCGACCTCGTCCCGTCGAGGCCCGTACGGGCATTAACGACTCGCTGACGGTGGGGAAAGGGCGCGTCGGAGGAGTTATCGCCCTCGAAGCGGCCTCCGGAAGGCAGTGGCCGTCTCCCCGAAAGCGCCGCCCGACGCGGCCGACTATCTCGACCGTCAGGTCCTCCTCCCGGGGCTCCTCGGGGTTTTTCTGATCGTCGGCGCAGGGCTCCTCTGGGCCGGGACCCACGGTGCGGTCGGTGGCTACCTCGCCTTGTTCTGGGGAGGCATCCTCGCCCTCGTCCTCGGAGTGGCACTGGTCGCCGTCGTCGCGGTCCTCCCGCTCGGTATCGTATCCGTCGGCGGCGTCGTCTGGCTTGTCCTCGAGCGCGCGGCGCTGACCATCGGATCCCCCTTCGGTTGGGCCGCGCCGGTCCTCGGGGTAGTCGGAGTCCTCCTCCTCCCGGGGCCCATTCGACGGCTCCGGACGGCCGCCGAGGAACGCCGCGTCTGGAGTCAACTGAAGGGCGGCTCGGTGCCCCCCTGAGGGTGGCCTGTCGATTTAGGGGGAGGTCGGCTGGCCCGACCATGCCGTTCGGGGACCCCGTCACGCGCCTTCCGAAGACTGAGCTTGCCGGGATCGACGTCTACGTGCAGGACAATGGGACGAGCCAGGTCCTGTTCATGGAGCTCCCGAAGGTCCGACCCGAGGCCAACGTGGCCACCCACACCCACGGGATCGAGTGGGGCGTCGTCGTCGAGGGCGAGATTGAGATGACGATCGACGGTCGGGTGGAACGACATGGCGCCGGGAGCACGCACCAGATCCCGGCGGGTGTCCCTCACAGCTTCCGATTCCGACCGGGGACGAGCTCGATCCACTGCTTCCCCGAGCGGCGGGTCAAATTGCCTACCGGCTGAGTCCGACCTCGGCGAGGAGCCGGACCCACGGGGTCCGTCGGTCTCCGCTGCCCGCCGCTACGGTGGTCCGTCCGACCTGGCGGGCCGGGTGCGGTTCTGGCCTCCGAGGAACCTCGTAGGTACGGCGCGCAAATTCGGTCGTCCGGTCTCGGCTTGCCCAGTCGTTCCAGCCGCTCATGAAACCACCCATGGGTCCGCCGACCCATCCCCCGGGCGCACGGAGGGGACTCACGAGGAGTGAGGGCTCGTAGGGAGCTCGCGGCGGGCCTGCCACGACCTCCTGGGAGCCGCGGCGCGCCGCCGTTCCGAATGGCTCGTCGGGAAACCCTATCTACGCTCGGCCGTCCCCGAACCCGGACGGTCGAAATCGGATGGCGGACGCGACGTCGGACGCGATCTGGGTCGAGAAGTACCGACCCCACTCGCTCGCCGACATGGTCGGGCAGGAAGGGGTCGTTCCGCTGCTTCGGGCGTACGCCAGCCGACGCTCGCTCCCCCACCTCCTGTTCGCGGGAGCCCCCGGCACCGGCAAGACGACCGCGGCGCTCGCGCTGGCCCACGACCTGCTGGGCGAAGAGTGGCGACAGAACTTCCTCGAGCTCAACGCCTCGGACGAGCGGGGAATCGACACCGTGCGAACGACGATCAAGGGGTACGCCCGCTCCGCCCCGATCGGCGGCGTCGGGTTCAAGCTGCTGTTCCTCGATGAGGCGGACAACCTGACGAGCGAGGCGCAGGGGTCGCTCCGCCGCATGATGGAACGGTACTCCTCCGCGTGCCGGTTCATCCTCTCCTGCAACTACTCCAGCCGGATCATCGAGCCGATCCAATCCCGATGCGCGGTGTTCCGATTCCGGGGACTCTCGGCCCCCGAGATGCGCCGCCAGCTCGGGCGCGTCGCCGAGGGCGAGAAGCTGACCGTCAGCGAGGACGCCTACACGGCGATCTTCGAGCAGGCGGACGGGGACCTCCGCCGGGCCACGAATCTGCTGCAGCTGGCCGCCGCTTCGGGCGGCCCGGTCGCCCGCTCCTCCGTCGAGGGAGCGACCACCCAGCCGATCCGCCCCGAGGTCGAGGCGATGGTCGTGCTCGCGATCGAGGGGAGGTTCTTCGACGCGCGGGAGCGTCTCTACCGGCTGTTCGTCGACCGCGGCGCGAGCGGCGAGGACATCCTGCGCGCCGTGCACCGGTACCTCCCCGACCTCCCCGAGACGACGATCGCGACCCGGGAGAAGATCGCCCTCGTCGACCATCTTGGCGAGGTCGACTTCCGGCTCGCGCAGGGAGCCTCGGAGCGCGTGCAGCTCGAGAGCGTTCTCGCCCGACTCGCGCTGCTCCGGGCTCCGCCGAGCGGACGCACCGGATGACGCAGCAGCGCCGGATCCACACGAAGCCGCTCCTCTTCCGCCGCGCGCTAGTCGAGGGCTCCCTCTCCGTCCGCCCGGCGACGGCGAAGGCGATCCGCGCGGGGCGCGTGAAGAAGGGGGACCCGTTCGCCGCCGGCGAACTCGCGGGGATCCTCGCGATGAAGCGGACGCCCGAGCTCATTCCGCACTGCCATCCGGTTCCGTTGACCGGGACGCGCGTCGAGCTCCGCCTGGCGGGGGGAAAGGTGCGCGTCCTGGCCGAGGCCGAAGCGGTCTACCGGACGGGGGTAGAGATGGAGGCGCTCGTCGGCGCCACCATCGCGCTGCTGACCGTTTGGGACATGGTCAAATACCTGGAGAAGGACCGCCGCGGCGGGTATCCGACGACGCGACTCGGGCCGGTCACCGTCGTCCGCAAGGAGAAGCACCGGGGAGCGAAACGATGAGCGATCCCACCTCCCCCCCGACCTCCGGGCGGCACCATCTCGGCGGAACCCGCGCGATCCGATTCGGGATCCTCTCCGTCTCCGACACGCACACGGAGGACGACGACGTCTCCGGCGAACTCGCCAAGACCCTCCTGACCGCCTCGGGCCACCCGGTCGCCGCCTACCACCTCGTGGCGAACTCCGTCGCCGATGTCCGGGACGCGCTCCAGCCGTGGCTCGACGGCCGCGACGTCGAGGCGATTCTGACGATCGGCGGAACCGGCGCGAGCTCGCGCGACCTCACGGTGAACGCGCTGGAGACCATGGGGGGGCGCGTGCTTCCGGGGTTCGGGGAGTTGTACCGGTCCCTGAGCTTCGCCGAGGTCGGCCCGCTCGCGCTCCTCAGCCGGGCGACCTTGTTCGTCGTGAAACTGAAACCGGTGTTCGCCCTTCCGGGCTCCGAGCGCGCCGTCCGGACGGCCCTCGAACGATTGGTCGTACCGTCCGTCCAGCACCTGGTGGAAGAACTCGAGCGCTGAGCGTCGCGGCCCGACGCGTCCTACGCCGGCGTGGCCCGCTTCGCCGTCCGCACCGAGAGGGCCCCGAGGGCGGGGGGTCCGGGGTCGAGGACCTGCAGGGGAAGTCCCTGCGCCCGGCAGAAGTCGCCCCACGCCGGGTTGGAATCGATGTGGTGCGCCAACAGAAGCCCGTTGGGCGCGAGGGCGTCCCACGCGTGGTGCAGCTCGAACCGGGCCCGGTCCGGGTCCGGACCGTTGTCGGAGAAGAACAGGTCGGTCGCGTGCTCCGGTCGCACGATGTCGGCGAGCCTCTCCTCGGTGTTGCCGAGCACGAGGGTCCACCGGGGTCGGAGGGAGAGCGGAACGAACGAGCCGACGGGGATCGCCCCGAGACCGCGCGACCGGCCGTTCGGCGAGCCAGGCCCCAGTGAGAACAATTCGCCCTTCCCGTTCGCCTCGAGCCCCGCGAGGATCCACGTCGAGGAGTATCCGGGTCCGACGCCGGTCTCGACGACGCGCTGCGGGCGCGCGGCCCGGACGAGGAGGTAGAGCAGGGCGGCCTGCGGAAGCTCGCGCGTGTAGGCGAGCGACGCCCCCCGCTGCAGGAGCCGGTCCGAGAGGTCGCTGTCCGAGAGTTCCCGGCGGTAGCGGCGCAGCTCGTTCTCACCGGCGCCGGTGAGGGCGGCGATCCGGTCGAGGCCGGTCTGCCGGAACAGGAGCATCCGGTTCCGCAGGTCCTTGCGGGCGGCGGGCGTGAGGAGGAATGGGGTCCGGGTCCCCAGGTCCCGGGTGGGGACGCTGCTCCCCGGCGGAGAACTCGGGGCGGGAGGGAGGCCCTCGGTCAACGACGACGCCGTCGTTCGATGCATGGGGTCCCCACGGCCTGCCGCGTACAAAGACCCATGCTCGACGGTCCGGCATGGTGAAGTCCGGGCAACGCGGCGGTGATTCGGACCCTAGCAGGTTTTGTAGCCCGCGCACATTCAAAGAGTGGGCGTAGCACCAATGTCGGTTCAGGAACTCGATGGCGCCGGGTTTGACAAGTTCTCCTCCGGTACCCCCGTCGCCGTGGTCGACGTGTGGGCCCCCTGGTGCGGACCGTGCCGGATGGTCTCGCCGATCGTCGAGCGGCTCGCCGACCGGTACAACGGCAAGGTCGCCTTCGGGAAGCTGAACAGCGACGACCACGGCGAGAAGGCCGGTCAGCTCGGCATCATGAGCATACCGACGCTCCTCTTCTACAAGGAAGGCAAGCTCGTCGACCGGATCGTCGGCGCCTATCCGGAAGAAGTCATCGAGGAGCACATCCGTAAGCTCCTCTGACTGGTCCGCCCGGGGAGCGAGCCGGTCGCGCGCCTTTCTTCGTGGGAATCGGCGGGCCGAAGGGCCCCGCACGGTGCGGACTCGGCGGGGGCTCCCGCATGAGCGAGAGCGCGGAGATCCAGCTTTCGCGGTACTCGTTCCGCCGCAAGCTGGACGAGATCGCGGCCTCGCGCGGCCGGGCGACCGAGCTGATCAGCCTCTACGTCTCGCCGAACAAGCAGATCTCCGACGTGATGGGCTACCTGCGGAACGAGTACGCGCAGAGCTCGAACATCAAGAGCCGCACGACCCGCAAGAACGTGATGTGGGCGATCGAGTCGCTCATGGGGCGCGTGCGCCAGTACAAGGAGCCGCCGGCCCACGGAGTCGCCTTCTTCGTCGGCAGCAAGGCCGTCGGCGCGGACAAGTCCGAGCCGGTGACGTACATCGTCGAGCCGCCGGAGCCGCTCAACACCTACCTGTACCGGTGCGACTCGACGTTCTTCCTCGACCCGTTGGTCGCGATGGTCCACGAACCGGACCTCTGGGGCCTCGTCGTCATGGACCGGGCCGAGGTGACGATCGGCGTCCTGAAGGGGAAGCGGATCGAGGTCCTCCGCAACCGCCAGTCCCAGGTCCCCAGCAAGCACGGGCGGGGAGGACAGTCCGCCCATCGGTTCGAGCGGATGATCGAGCACGCCGCCCACGAGTTCTTCGTGCGGTGCGGGGAGATGTCCAACGAGCTGTTCCTCCCGAAGAAGGACGTCCTGAAGGGGATCCTGCTGGGCGGTCCGGGGGCGACGAAGGAGTACTTCTACAAGGAAAATTACCTCCACTACGAGCTGCAGCAGAAGGTGGTCCAGCCACTGTTCGACGTCGGGTACACCGACGAGTACGGCCTCAGCGAGCTGGTCGAGAAGGCGACCCAGACCCTCCACGGTCTCGAGCTGACCGAGGAGAAGCG
>JAKIVS010000010.1 GCA_022750435.1 Thermoplasmata archaeon
CGTCGACGACGAGGTCCATCGTCTCGTTGAGGTTCTGGATCCCCTTCGTGACGTCGAACAGGATGTTCGTCCCCTCGACGGCCGTGATCCCCTTCGCCTCATCCCGGGAGATCCCGAGCTCGACCAGCTTCGCGACGAGGGTCTTCGTGTCCTTGAACGACTTCCCCTGCGGGATCTCGCCTTCCTTGAGGGCGCGGACGACCCCGACGGGGAGCCCCTCGACCTCGAAGTAGAACTTGTTGTGCTTGTTGGGGGACTTTCCCTCGAAGGGACCGCCGGGGCCCTTGACGGTCTCCCGGTAGACGACGATCGGCTTCGAGGATTGGATTTCGACCTTGTAGTCGTTGATGATCCGGTACTGGGTGATCTCCAGGTGGAGCTCGCCCATGCCCGAGAGCAGGTGCTCGCCGGTCTCCTGGTTGATCTCGACCTTGAGGCTCGCGTCCTCCTTCCCGACCTTCCGCATCGTCTCGATGAGCTTCGGGAGGTCGCCCATGTGCTTCGGCTCGATGGCGACGGTGACGACGGGTTCGGAGACGTGGCGGATCTCCTCGAACGGCACCATGTCCGGGACGTTCGACATCGTGGTCCCGGCGAAGGCGTCGGAGAGGCCGATGACGGCGGCGATGTTGCCAGCCTGGACCTCCTCGACCATCAGCCGCTCGGGGCCCATGTAGAGCGACACGTGCTGGATCCGGTTCTTGATCTTCGTCCCCGCGATCTGGAGCTCCATCCCTTTCTGGAGCCGACCCGAGAACACCCGGCCCGTCGCGATCTCCCCCGCGTTCGGGTCCATCGTAATGTCGGTGACCATGAACGTGGTGGCGGCCTCGGGGTTCGTGGCGACCATCGCCTGGCCGACCGCGGAGGCCGGGTCGCCCCGCCAGATGTTCGGGATCCGGTACTTCTGGGCGGTCGCCGGGGTCGGCAGGTGCTTGACGACCATGTCGAACACGACGTCGTTGATGCGGGCGCGTTGCGCGATCTCCTTCGACCGGCCCGTGGAGACGAAGTCGAAGATGTCGGGGAACTTCACGCCCGTCTTCTGCATGTACGGGACGCTGATCGCCCAATTCTCGTAGCCGGACCCGAAGGCGACCGACCCGTTCCGCGGGTCGACCAACCAGTGCTCGACGAACTCCTCCGGTGCCATGCGCCGGATCAGTTCGTTCACCTCACTGATGATCGTGGTGAACCGCTTCTGCATCGATTCGGCGGTGAGCTTGAGTTCCTTGATCGCCCGGTCGACCTTGTTGATGAAGAGGACCGGCTTGACCTTCTCGCGGAGCGCCTGCCGGAGCACGGTCTCGGTCTGGGCCATGACGCCCTCCACCGCGCAGACGACGACGACGGCCCCGTCGACGGCCCGCATCGCCCGGGTGACGTCGCCGCCGAAGTCGACGTGGCCCGGGGTGTCGATGAGGTTGATCAGGAACTGCTGGCCCTCGTACTCGTGGACGATCGTCACGTCGGCGTTGTTGATGGTGAGGAGCCGGGCCTGCTCCTGCTCGTCGAAGTTGAGGTAGAGCTGCTTCCCCGCGAGGTCGTTCGAGATCATTCCGGCGGCGGCGAGGAGGTTGTCGGAGAGGGTGGTCTTCCCGTGGTGGATGTGGGCGACGATCCCGATGTTCCGAACCTTGTCGAGGTTCTTCATCATGCCCGGGATGGCGGCCGCCAGTTCTGCGCGGACGTGGGTCATGGAATCCTCTCAGGCGGGGGGCCTACCGGGCCGACTGCGCGACCCGCTCGACCTCTTCCTTCCGACCGACGGCGTAGCTCGTCAGGTCGCCCTTCGCCGCGAGACCGATCTCGGTGGCGAGACAGGAGTGGATCGACTTCGTCGACTTGTGCGACGCCGTGATGGCTCCCTGGGCGAGGTTCCGGATCGCCACGCCGGCCCGGCGGGCCGGGGAGGCGTCCACGGCCCGCGGGACCGAAATCCCTCCGAACTGGAGTCGGGTGACCTCCTCGCGCGGGGCCGCATTTTCGATGGCGTTGACCAGGAGCTGGAGAGGGTTCTTCTTCTCGCGCTCGGCGAGCTCGTCGAACGCGAGGCGCACGGTCTGGAGCGCCTTCGACTTCTTTCCTGTGAACTTGCCACCCTTCATCAAGTGGTTCGCGAGGCGCTCGACCACGTGCATGTGGCTCTTCATGAACGGCCGCCCGGAGAGTTTCCCCTCGGAGTGCGGCGCGTAGATCGGGTGCAGGTAGAGGTACGGGAGGAGGCCGGGGTCGTGGACCTCGATCCCCTCGAACGAGTATTTGCCGAACAGAGGGGGCAACGGGAACGGAGGCGGCGGCGGGGCCGCTGGGCGCTGCACGATCGGACCCGCGTCCATCGGCGATTCGGCGGGCGGCAGCATGGATTCCCGGTTCCCGCTCATCGCTGCGGCTTCTCCTTGCGTCCGCGCACGAGCTCGTCAAGCGACGTGCCGTTGACCTGGATCACCTTGTACCGGACACCGGGAATGTCGCCGTACGACCGACCCATGCGCCCCCCGATCCCCTCGACGAGGACCTCGTCGTGCTCATCGATGAAGTTGATGGCGCCGTCGCCGACGGCGAAGGCGGTGATCTGGCGGCCATTCTTGATCAATTGGACCTTGATGCACTTGCGAATGGCGGAGTTTGGCTGCTTCGCCTCGACCCCGACCTTCTCGAGGACGATGCCGCGGCCCTGGGGAGCTCCTTCGAGGGGATCCGAGCGTTCCTTGAGGTGGAGCGTCCGCCGCTTGTAGTAGCGATCCGACCAGCGCCGGCGCTGGCGGAGGGCAGAGAGTCTACCCGCTGTGTAGAGGCCGGACGGAGGCGCCATCGGTCGGAGGTTCGGTGCCACCGGGCCTCGGTATTTAAGAATCGCCCCGTCGTGGCCGCCGACGGCCGGCGCCGCTCGTTTCGGCCCCCTCCGGGGCCCGATCAGGGCAGCGCGGGGCGCGATTCGGAGGAGCTCGGGATGGGGGCAGCGGCGCGTCCGACTTCGGTCGGGACCTCGACACCGGAATGGGCCCGACTCTCCGCGGAGATCCGTGGTTGCACGCTGTGCGAACTCCACCGGACCCGGACGCAGGCCGTGGTGTACCGGGGCGGGGCGCATCCTCGGGTCGTCTTTGTGGGGGAGGCGCCGGGGGCGGAGGAGGACCGGCGGGGGGAACCGTTCGTCGGCCGATCCGGGCACCGACTCGACGAAGGGATCGCGACCCTCGGCTTGTCCCCCGAGGAATTTGGCATCGTGAACCTGCTGAAGTGCCGGCCGCCGAAGAACGTCTTCTCCCGAACTTCGTCCGTCACCTGCCGGCCGTACCTCGACCGCCAATTGGCCCTCCTCGCCCCGCCGTTCATCGTCGCGCTCGGAGCCCACGCGCTTCGCCAGCTCGACCCGGGGGCCCCCCGGATCACCGACGCGGCGGGGGTCCCCCGCTCCGGGGGCGGGTGGACACTCGTGCCTCTCCTGCACCCTGCCGCGACGTTCCGGTCGCGTCGGAACCTCGAACGGTGGACGCACGACCTCGCCGCGCTCGGTTCGATTCTCGCCGGCGGATGAAACGGCTAATACCCGCGTCCCGGTCCGGGACGCCGTGACCCAGTACGAGCTGTTCCTCCTCGGGGGTTCGTACCAGCGGGTCGGCGACGACCCCGTCATCGAGTTGTTCGGACGGAGTCGTACCGGCGAGCCGGTCGTTGCCCGGTACGAGGGATTCCTCCCCTACTTCGTGCTCACAGACCCCACGGCCGAGACGCTCGAGCGGCTCCGCGCAGACCGGCACGTCGTCTCCCTGACAGAGGAGACGAGCTGGGTCGCCGGCGCCGACCGTCGGGCGGTCCGAGTCACGATCCACTCGCCCTGGACGGTCCCGGAATACCGCGAGCGGTACCGGAAGCCGAACGACGAGTCGAGTGTCCTCGCCTGCGACATCCCGTTCGTCCACCGGTTCCTCTACGACAAGGGGCTCGGACTGACCATCGGGTTCGAGGCCGAACCCGTCGCGGAGGACGTCCGCCGCGGCTACACGGTGCCAACCGTCGTCCGCGTCGTCCCCGACCCGGAGGGTCGGCCGGACATCCGGCCCGTCGACCCGTTCCGACCGCCGATGACGACCCTCTCCTTCGACATCGAGAACTCGATCCGGACCCGGACGATCTTCACGATCTGCGGCGTCGTCCAGCGCGCGGACGGGACCCGAGGGACGTTCCGGCTCGCCGACCCGGACGAACGGAAGATCCTCGAGGGATTCGTCCGCGTCGTTCGCGAAGAGGACCCGGATGTCATTACCGGCTACAACATCGGCGGCTACGACCTGCCGCTGATGCTGGAACGGGCCGGGGTGCTCGGCCACCTTCCGCTGGCGTTCGGCCGGGACGGCTCCGTCCCGCGCGAGGCCGGCGAGCGGCTCTGGAGAATCCCAGGCCGGGTCGTGGCGGACGCGTGGTGGTCGGCCCGTCGTGAGCTGCGACCGAAGCAGGAGTCCCTGGAATTCGTCAGCAAGCTCCTCCTCGGCGACAAGAAGCTCGACGTCGACCGCCGCAACATCGACGCGGCGTGGGCGGCAGACCGGGAGAAGGTCATCGAGTACTGCGAACACGACGCGGACCTCGCCCTCCGGATCGTGCAGAAGCTCCGCTCCGTCGACAAGGCGGCGGACATGGCCACGGTGGCCCACCTGCCCCTCGAGGAGGGCCTCAACGGCCGAACCTCCCAGTTCATCGACGCGATGCTGATCCCGCGCGCCGACCGCCGTCACGTCGGCGTGCCGCCCACGCAACGGATGCGCCGCGACAACCCGATCGAGGGGGGCTACGTGCATGCGATCCGGCCCGGGATCTACGCCTGGGTCGTCGTGCTCGATTTCAAGTCGATGTACCCGTCGATCATCATCGACCGGAACATCTGCTTCACGACCCTCAATCCGCAGGGGACCTCCATCAGCCCCTCGGGGGCCCGGTTCGTCTCCGCGGACGTCCGTGTCGGCCTTGTTCCGGAGATCCTTCGCGAGCTGCTCGCCGACCGGGACCGATTCCGCCGCCAGTTGGCGGAGGCGACCACCCCGGACGGGAAGCTCTACTTCGACGGTCTCCAGAACGCGGTCAAGATCCTGATGAACTCGTTCTACGGCGTCCTCGCCTCGAGCTTCTACCGGTTCACGGACAAGGAGATCGGCGCGGCGATTACGTCGTTCGCCCGCGAGGAGATTACCTCGATCATCCGCGCGCTCGAGGCGGACGGCAGCGAGGTCGTCTACTCCGACACCGACTCGGTGTTCGTCCGGTCCCCGACGCCGGGGTTGGAGGCGTCCCGGGCCTTCGGCGAGTCGATCTCGAAGCGGTTCACCCGCTCGGGGGTCACCTTCGAGTTCCAGTCGGTGTTCGAGGCGTTCTTCTCGCACGGGGCGAAGAAGCGGTACGTCGGACGGACCGCCTGGCCGAAGGAGGAGATGGTCATCCGCGGCTACGAGACCCGGCGGACCGATGCGTTCGACTTCCAGTCCGAGGCGCTCCTCGAGGTGTTCGACCTCGTCCTCGCGGGGAACACCGAGAAGGCCGTGCAGCGCTCGCGGGAGCTCGTCCAGCAGTGCGCCCGGGGTGAAGTCCCTCCGGAGCGGCTCGTTATCGCGCGCTCGGTGCGCGCGGAGTCCGAATACAACGAGGGGACGAAGGACGCCCTCCCGTTCCTCCGGGTGTTCAAGCAGCTGAAGCAAGAGGGGTACGACGTGATCCCGGGGATGAAGGTGGCGTGGATCGTCACCGACGCCCGGCGCAGCCCCCAGGAGATCGAGCCCTGGCGCGCTGGTCGGCCCTCCCTCAAGCCTCCGGACTACGCCTACTACGCCGAACGAGTCGCGCAGACTCTTGCCCGGGTGACGGAGGTCTTCGACTGGGACGCCGCCGCCTTGCTCCGGGGGAGCCATCAGCGCCGGCTCGTGGAGGAGACTCCGGCCGCCCCGGCGAGTCCGGAGGCGGCGACCCTCGACACGCCGGTCGGGGATGCGGCGAAGGCGCCGAAGCGCCGCCGCCCCACGTCGCTCGCCGACTTCGGCTAAGCCGGCCCGGCGGGCGGCTCCACCGCCGTTGCCGTCCCGTAGGTCCGGGTCCAGGCAGGATGGGCGCCTTGCAGGGCGAGGATCGCCCCCACCACGGCCAGCGGGATCCCGACCAGGGCGAGCAGCGGCGGCACCTCCCGGAACAACGCCGCCGACAGGAGGAGCGTAAAGACCGGGATCGTCGCCATCAGGACCGCCGGGAGAACGATCCCGGCTTCCTCGATCGCCCGGAAGTAGAGAGCCGGCGCCACGAAGAAACTTGTCAACCCGAGGGCAGCCAGGAGGAGACCGGCCGTGACCGACGGGATTCCCAGACCGGGCAGGCCCCCGGGAACGAAGGGCAGGACGAGGAGCGCGGCCAACGCCGCGAACACGGTGGCGTGCGCGACCACGGCGGAGGTCGGGAGCCGGCGATTCTCCTGCGCCGCCGAGAGGAAGTACACGGCGACAACGAACGGCACGAGGACCGCCACGGCGGCGGCCGCGTCCGTGAGGGGCCGTACGGTCCCGCTTGCGACAATCGTCAAGGTCGCACCCAGGGTCGCCGCGACCACGCCGCCGAGGAACCACGGGTCCCGGGCGCGGTGCCGCCCCTCGTTCAGGGCGACCATCACCAGGAACGGGGTGATCACGACGTCGCCGAGGAGCGACAGGAGCGAGGTGTCGACCGGCCCGGCGAGAAACGTCTCGGCGAGGACGGCGAGCTGCATGGTGAGGAGCAGAGCGACACGCGCCCAGGCCGAGGGCGAACGGAACAGCTGCCGAAACGCCGCGCCATGCTTCCCGGCGATGACCCACGTGAGGTAGCCGAGGCCCCCGAAGGCGAACGGCCAGAACAGCAGGCCGGATGGGGGGATCCCGGGGGAAAGGCCGAGGACGAAGGCGTAGTAGGCGGCCCAAAGGAACGCGGAGATCAGGGACAGCCCGACCGCCAGCAACCGGCGTCGGAGGTCGGCGTCCACGCGCCGCCGACGAAGGTCGGTGCGATAACGGTTCGCGGGGAGGGGCGGACTCAGCTGTAGCCCGCGTACTCGAGGCCGAGGTGGGGGAGGGAGACACCGCTCCCCCGCACGACCCGACCGAGCACCTGGGCACGTCCCGCACGGGCACGGAGGAGAACCCGGCGGGTGGCGTCCACCGCGCCGGGAGCGACGACGATGACGAAGCCGATGCCCATGTTGAACGTCTGGTACATCTCCTCAGGCGCGATCGCGCCCAGCTCCTGCACCCACCGGTAGATTCCGGAGGGGGCGGGCCACCGGTCGAGCTCGAAGCGGACGTCCGGGCGAAGCCGGACGAGATTGCGCACGCCGCCGCCCGAGATGTGGGCGAGGCCGTGGGTCGAGGCCGCCGAGGCGACCGCTTCCGAGGCCGAGACGTAGATTCGACCGGGACGGAGCAGCTCACGGCCGACCGGGAGGCGCGCCCCAGGACGGGGGCGCTGGAGGTCGATCGAGCGTTCTCTCAGGAGACGACGGACCAAGGTGAAGCCGTTCGCGTGGAACCCGGCGGCCGGGAGACCGAGAACGACATCGCCCGGTCGGACCCGCCGACCCGTCACCGGTCGGCGGCCTCGAGGGAAGAACCCCACGGCGGTGCCGCCGAGGTCGATTCCCTTCACGATCTCCGGAACCACGGCCGTTTCGCCTCCGGCGAGCGCGATTCGGCCGGCCCGGAGTCCGCGGCCGAGGCCGCGGCCGATGGCCGCGAACGCCGTGGGGTTGGGCGTTTCGCAGAGGACGCAGTCGACGAGCACCGAGGGGCGGGCGCCAACGGCCGCGAGGTCGTTGACGTTCACCTGGACGATGTCCTCGCCCACCCCCTCCCAGTCCCCGAGCTCCTCGGCGAGTCGGACTTTCGTCCCGACCGTGTCCGTGGTGATGGCGAGCGTCTCGCGTCCGATCCGAACGAGGCCGGCGTAGTGACCGGGGAGGTCGAGAAGGCGGCCGGACGTCGCCGGCGGCCGGTACTTCGTCCCGGCGAGAAGCGCCCGCAGGGATTCGGAGACCGAACCCCGGTCGACGCCGGAACGTGCGTAGGTCCAGCGGCGTCCGCGGGCCATCGTACTCGACGGTCGAGCGGTGGGTCGCCTAAGAGCCTTGGCGTCGCGGGCGGCGCGAGGCTTAATCTCCCGCGTCCTCCGGCCGTCGATGCCGGGCGACTTCGAGCGGGTCGTCGTTGGACGAAGCTGGATGCGGGGAACGCTCCAGAACGTCGAGATCGGGATTGACCAGGACGGCCGGATCCGGCGCATCGCGAAGGACCTCCGGTCGAGTGGCGACCGGGTGGACTTGGGCGAAATGGTCGTGCTTCCTGCCGCGACCGACCTCCATGCCCACTTCCGCGACCCCGGAGGACCGGAGGCCGCCGAATCGTTCGCCACCGGGACGGAGGGCGCCGCGCTTGGAGGAGTCGGGACCGTCGTCGACATGCCCAACACGGTGCCCCCCGTCACGGACCGGGAGCGCTGCGAAGCGAAGGCGTCCCTCGCCCACGGACGGCTCGCCGTCGACGTCGTCCTGTTCGGTTCCGCCCGGAGCGCGCGGTCGATCCGCTCCCTCGCGCCGGTCGCGGGCGGGTTGAAGCTCTACCTCAGTCCCACGACCGAGGTCGACGACGGATTCGACCCGGCCCACCTCCCCGAAGTGCTGGAGGCCGCGGCCGCCTCGGGCCTTTCCCTGTCGGTCCACGCCGAGTGGCCCGCCGCGTTCTCGCACGACCCGACCCCTCCGACCTCGTCCGAGGACTGGAACCGGGCGCGTCCGCCCGCCGCGGAGACGGTGGCGGTCGAGCGGGTGTGTCAGGCATCCTCCGCCCTCCGACTTCACATCGCCCACGTGACGCTCGGGAAGAGCGCGATCCGGATCGCCGAGGCGAACTTCTCCTGCGAGGCGACGCCGCATCACCTCCTCCTGGCGACCCGTTCCGACGACTCCGCCCTCCGGAAGACGAACCCGCCCCTCCGGTCCGAGACCGACCGCGCTCTCCTTTGGGCGGAGTTCGTCGCCGGCCGCATTCCGATCCTCGCCAGCGACCACGCCCCGCACCATGCGAACGCGAAATCGCTCCCGTTCGACAAGGCTCCGAGCGGAGTCCCGGCCGTGGAGACGATGCTGCCCCTCTTCCTCGACCTCGCCCGCTCGGGCGCCGTCCCGCTTCCCGTCGTGATCGCCGCCGCGATGGAGCGCCCGGCCCGGTGGCTCGGCCTCCCCGTCGGCCGGATCGCCCCCGGACACCGCGCGAACCTGATCGCGGTCGACTTCCGTTCGCGACGGAAGATCCAGGGAGCCCGCCTGCGGTCCCCGGCCGGCTGGTCCCCGTTCGAGGGACGGTACGCGGTGTTTCCGCACTGGCACGCCCGCGACGGTGTCACGATCGTCGACGGCGGCGAGTGGGTCGGTCGGCCGACGGGTCGGGTGGTCCGGCCGGAGTACGCTCCCGTCGCCCCGCCGACCCGAATCCGGACGGCGTAGGAGCCGCCGAAACTCCCTTAAGCCCGGGGAGAACCGGCGACGTGGAACGGACCGATGACCGACGACGTGGTGGTCGAGGGACGCGACGTGTGGAAGACTTACGGGACCGGCGAGACGGCCGTCACGGCGCTCCACGGCGTCGACGTCCAGATCCGGCGCGGGGAGATGGTCGCCATCATGGGGCCTTCCGGATGCGGCAAGACGACGCTCCTGAACTGTTTCTCCGGGCTCGACGACATCACGAAGGGCACGGTCACGCTCGAAGGCGTCAACATCCATGCGATGAAAGACCGCGAGCGGAGCGGCTACCGGGCGAAACGCTCCGGCTTCGTGTTCCAATCGTACAACCTCCTCCCCATCCTCTCCGCCGTGGAGAACGTCGAGATGCCCCTCCTGATCGCCGGCGTCCCCTCCAAGGAGGCCCGGGCGCGGGCGACCAAGATTCTGGAGGAGCTCGGGCTGGGCGACCGCCTCGAACACCGCCCCACGGAGCTTTCCGGGGGCCAGCAGCAACGCGTCTCGCTCGCGCGGGCCCTCGTCGGCCGTCCCGCGATCGTCTGGGCGGATGAGCCGACCGGAAACCTCGACGCCGAGGGGTCCCAGCAGGTCACGAACCTCCTGCGGCAGCTGAACCGGGAGTACGGTCAGACCATCGTCGTCGTCACCCACGATGCGGAGGTCGCGGCCGGTTGCGACCGCACGCTCCGGATGAGCGACGGGCATTTCGTCGACTGACGTCGGTTCCCGGCCATGGCCATCTCCGTCCTCCTCGTCGTTCCGCTGGGGCTCCTCGGCATCGTCCTGGGGATCTCCGGGCTCCTCGCCGCGACGCACCGCCTCACTTTCCGCATCGCGATGCGGAACGTCCGACGGGGTGGCAGTCGCACGGTGCTCGTGCTGCTCGGGCTCCTCGTCGGAACCACGATCATCTCGGGCAGCCTCGTCGTCGGCGACACCGTCAACGCGGTCAACGTTCACGGCACCTACCTCGCCTACCAGGGCGTCGACGAGGCGATCTACAACCAGTCGCTGGTGACGGGCGACTACCAGTTCCTCCCGTACTCGACGTACCTCTCGGTCGCCCACGCCGTCTCCCAGGATCCCGGGGTCTCGGCGGTCACACCGATGATCCTCGGGACCGCCACGGTGTTCGACCGGACCACCGGCTTACCGCAGCCCGGGCTCAATCTCGTCGGGGCCGACCCGAACTCGAGCGGAGCCCTCGGCGACTTCCACGCCGACGACGGCGCCGTGGTGACCGGGCCGAACCCGGGCTCGGTGATCCTCGACGACGTCGCCGCCTCGGACCTGAACGCGTCCGTGGGCGACCACGTGCGGGTCGTGGGCCGGGTCGGCGTGGAGCTGACGGTCCAGGCGATCGTCTCGGACAACTCCCGGGGCCTCTTCCTGTTCGGCAGTGACGCGTTCGTGGACCTCGCGGCGGCCCAGGCCATCGAGAACGTCTCGAGCGAGGTGAACGTCGTCGCGGTCACCAACTCCGGCGGCGCTATCGACGGCGCCGCGAACTCTCCGAACGTCAGCGCGGCGGTCAACACGACCCTCGCCGGCCTCGGGCTCGGCTCCACCCTGAGCGTCCACGACTGGCTGTCGAACAACCTCAGCCAGGCAGTGCAGTCCGGTTCCTCGCTCGTCACCCTGTTCCTCGTCCTGGGCCTCTTCTCGATCGTCGCCGGGGCGATGCTGATCGTGGGCATCTTCGTCATGATCGCCGAGGAGCGGAAGGGCGAGATGGGGATGCTCCGGGCGATCGGGCTCGACCGTCGTCAGCTCGTCTACACCTACTACTTCGAGGGGCTCGCCTACTCGCTCGGCAGCGCCCTCGCGGGGACGATCCTCGGACTCGGGGTCGGCTTCGGGATCGTCTACGCCTTCGCGACGATCTTCAGCGGCGGCTCGGTGAGCGCGCTGACGATCCTCGATTCGTTCACGGTCCAGCCCTCCAGCCTCGTGATCGCCTACGTTTCGGGGTTCCTCCTCACTCTCGTGACGGTCACCGTGGCCTCGAGCCGGGTGAGCCGCCTCAACATCGTCCGCGCGATCCGGTCCATCCCCGAGCCGCCGCCGACGCTCCGGATCTACACCTACCTCGCCTACCTCGGCGTCCTCGTCACGGCCGTGGGCGGCGTACTGTTCGCCACCACCTTCCAGGGAACCAGCGACGTCACCGACCCGACGATCGGCGGGGGCCTCCTGATCCTCGGGGGGGCGCTCGTGGCGTCCCGGTTCGTCCCGAACCGCGCCGCGTTCACCGGGATGGCCGTCGCGCTGCTCCTCTGGGGCGGCCTCGAGCCGCTCCGCCGCGCGATCCTCGGCAGCCACCACTCGGGGACGATCTTCGTCTTCTTCGTCGAGGGGATCCTGATGGTGCTCGGCGCCGTCCTCCTCTACAGCTTCAACTCCGACGTCGTCGTCGAGGGCGTCGCCCTCCTGTTCCGGGGACGGCCGCGCAGCGTCCCCGTCGCCCGGATCGGCCTCTCCTACCCGAGTCGCCGGCCGTTCCGGACCGCGATCAACCTGACGATCTTCGGACTCGTGCTCTTCACGATCGTCGGCGTGGCGACGATCGGCTCGTCGATCCAATCCGGTCTCGACGCGACGATCCAATCGGAGTCGGGAGGGTACACCTTCTTCGCCTACTCCCAGAACCCGATCCCCGACCTCCCCGGGGCGATCGCGAACAATTCCACCCTCGCCCACGAGTTCTCCACCGTGGTGCCGCTGGACGGCGGCGCGCTCTCCGCGACCATCCCGGGGTTCGCGGGACCGTTCGTTGACGATGCGTTCGCCGCGCCGCCCGGCTTGCCGGTGAGCGAGACGATCGCGGGCACCGCGAAATTCAACTTCACCGCCTCGGCCAACGGGAGCTCGTCGGCCGCCGTGTGGGCCGACCTCGCGGACCAGCCCGGCAGCGTGGTGGTCTCCAACCAGTACAACCCCGGCGGATTCAGCTTCAGCGGCGGGGGCCCGCACCCGTCCACCGCCCTCGGGTCCCAGTTCGTGCTCGCGAACCCGGACACGGGCGTCCAGACGACCCTCACGGTCATCGGGATCCTCTCCGAGAGTTTCGTCAGCGGATTCTTCCTCAACCCGGCCACCGCGGCGAAGCTCGGCGTGAACCAGACGAACGCGTTCTTCCTGACGACCTCGGCCGGGGTCTCGGCCGTGACCGCCGCGCAGCACGCCAAGGCGGCGTTCTTTGCGTTCGGGCTCGTGATCCTCGACTTCGTCCAGGTCCTGCAGTCGAGCATCGCCTCCACGGAGGCGATCATCGGCCTCCTCGAGGTGTTCGTCGCCCTCGGCCTCGGGGTCGGCATCGCGGCGATGGGGATCCTCGCGCTCCGGGCCGTCGTCGAGCGGCGCGCCGAGATCGGGATGCTGCGGGCGACGGGGTTCACGCAGGGGATGATCCTGCGCGCGTTCCTGCTCGAATACTCGTTCGTCGCCCTGCTCGGCATCCTCATCGGCACCGCCCTCGGCATCGTACTCGACTGGGATGCGAGCCAGGGGGCGATCGGCTTCCTCACCTTCGCCGTCCCGTGGGCGAACCTCGCCACGGTCGTCCTGGCCGCCTACGCCCTGACGCTGCTCGCGATCCTGGGTCCGTCCCTCAGGGCGGCGCGTCTTCCGCCGGCCGAGGCGATCCGCTACTCCGAGTGAACTTCGGGGGAAATCCCGGCGTCACGACGTGGCGCCAGAGGAGTGCGACGTACAGGACGAGACCGACGAGAACGGCCACGGCAACGTAGTCGAGGACACGGAAGGACGCCTCGAGCTCCGACCAGTGGTGCCCGAGGACGTACCCCGCGTAGATCAGGGCGCCCGTGAAGGGAACCGCCCCGAGGGTCGTGTAGGCCCCGAACTTGGCGGGCGACATGCGGGCCGTCCCCGCGGGGTAGGAGATGTACGCGCGGACGATCGGAAGGAGTCGCGCGACCCCCACGGTCGGTTCGCCGTGCCGGGCGAACCAGCGGTCCATGGCGGCGAGATGCTTCGGGTCGAGCCGGAAGCCTCCGGTGCCCGAGCGCTCCAACCACGAGCGCCCGAAGCGACCGAGAGCGTAGGCGCAGAACGCTCCCGTCACCCCTCCGGCCAGTGCGGCGAGGAACGCCCCCTCGAACGAGTAGACGCCGGAGGCCACGAGAAACCCGGCAAACGGGAGGATCACCTCGCTCGGCAAGGGAGGGATCCCAAGGCTCTCCACGACCATCAGGGCGAACAGGGCCGGGAGGCCCCCGGCGCGGAGGATGGCCGTCAGAACCCCGACGAGCGTCTCCAGGATTGGGATCGAGAGCACGCCGGGCACCGCCTCGTGGGTCCGGGGTCAACCCGGGGCGGAAGCGTCGAGCACGAGCCGGTACGGGACGCGGAGGGCGGCATTGGTCCTTGCCGGGACCCCCTCGAACTCGAGCGGGGTCTGGCACCCGCCGCACGCGACGGCGGGGCGCCGTCGACCGAGCGCGATCGAGAGCGAAATTCCCGCCTCGATCTCCTTCACGCGGCCCGGCGCTTCGGAGAGGTCCCGATGGAGCTTCGCGAGGAGGGCCTCCTCGGCGGTCTCCGGGACGGACGGGCTGGTCATCGTTCCGTTTCACTCCGTCGGGGCGTATAACACCGAGCGCCGCCCGGGGCCACCTAGTTGTCGGCCGCCGCTTCCCCGGCGTCGGAGCCGCCGCTCGGGGGGCCCTTCTTCCCGGGGCCGCGCTTGAGGATCTCGCCGCTGATGCGGTCGAGCTCGCCCATCAACGAATCGATATCGCCGGGCTCAGCCGCCGCGCCGGCCGCCGCACCGCCCGCCACGGCCGCCCCCGTCGCCGCCCCGACGTCGTCGGGGGTCTCCAAGTACGGGGGGGCCTCGGCGGGGGCCGGGGACTCGGGCGATGTGCCCGACCACGCCGCGACGCCGGCGCCGCCTCCGGCCGATGGCGGGCCGCCACGGCGTCGTTGGAGGATGATGGCGATGGCGACAATGAGGATGACCGCCGCGAGGAGGGCTCCCAGGCCCCACGTGAGCGCGCTCGGCCCGCTGCTGGGGCAGGTTCCATACTGGCACGAGGCCGACGCCGACACCACACCCGTCGCCGGTCCGAGGGCCGCCGCAAGGACGACCGCGAGCATGGCGAGGGCCAGAACGAGGGGGACGGCGGATGGTCGTCCCCGGAGAACGGTCATGTCAGCGTGTGGGCCCACGTCGAGGCCCAGATTTACAGGGCCGGGTGGTGTATGTAAACCCTTCGCGGCTCTCGACGGTGTCGCGCGACGCACGCCGACCGGCCGAGCGGCGACGGAGCCGAACGATGACCTCGATCCCGTACCAAGCGGTGTTCCTCGCCCTGCTCGCCGTCTACATGCTCTATTCGGGGGCGGCGGGGCTGAATCCCCGCTGGCCGGTCTACGGCGCTCTGCTCCTGCTGCTGGCCGCCGCCGTGGCCGACGGGCTCGGGGCGACCAATGCGGCCAACCAGCTCGCGCTCGACGTGGTGTTCCTGCTCGCCGCGGGGGTCGGCCTCATCGCCTTCGACCAGCGGCGCCGGGGACCCCGGTCAGCCGGCACGGTTCCGGCGACGGACCCGCCAGGAACCGACGCGACGTAACAGGGTGAGCCGACGGCCGAGCATCCGCTCGACCACCTCGAGGGCGAGGGCGTCCCCGTGGTCGACGCTGCCGGTGAGCAGCACGACGAGAACGAAGAACCCGGCGATCGCAAGGCCGATCAGCGGTAGGTACAGCCCGGTCGGGGCGACCGGGACGAGGAAGAACAGGGCGGCGACCGGGACTCCCGTCAGCGCGACCGGCAGCAGATAGTGGCGCCGGAACGGGTGGACGCCCTCGAAGTACGCCAGTTCGATGATCGAGAGGAGTGGGTTCAACGCGTTCGCCGAGGCCCACGCGATCGCCGCTCCCACCGCCCCGTAGGTCGGGACGAGGGCAAAGGCGAGGACGACGTCGACCGACGCCGAGATGACCGCGTTGTAGACGAGGAGGCGGGTCTGCCCAAACGACACCTGCGTCGCCGCGGCGGGTCCGACCAGGGTCGAGACCATGGACCCGGCGACGAGGATCTGGAGGTCGAGGGGCGCGCCGCTGTACTGCGAAGAGTAGACGAATCCGAGCGATCCGACCGGGAAGAAGAAGAACAGGAAGAACAGCGGTAGGGCGGTCAGGGCGACCCATTTCGTGGCCGTGGCATAGGTCAGCTGGACTCCCTCGACGTCGTGCTCCCGGACGAATCGGGTCGCCACCGGGAGGAAGATGTACGAGAGCGACCCCATCCCGATCTGGAGCAGCCGGGCGAGCGTCAGCGTCGCCGAGTAGCTGCCGACCGCCGAGTAGTGGAAGGCGCTGAGGATCAGCAGGTCGGCATTGCCCGTGACGAATCCCGCGACGCCGACGACGAACAGCGGGATCGCGAACAGGTAGAGCTTGCGCGCGGCCGCCGGAGCGCGCGGGCCGGGGGGGAGATGGGCCGCCAGGTGGCGCCGGACGTAGAGGGCGAGTCCGGCGATCATCAGGGAGTTGGCCGCGACATAGCCTCCCAGAACCTCCGTGAACGCGGCGGACCCTTTCGAGACGTGGAGGACGAGGAAGACGAAGAGGAAGAACGCGGCCGGGTTCAGGATCTGAACGTAGACGACGTTCGGCCGGACGTCCTCGAACCCCTGGAAAACGGAAATGACGAGGGTGCTGACGATCGAGCAGGCGACGGCGACGCTGAACGCCTCCAGCGTCCCGGCGAGCGCCGGGTCGTGGTAGTAGCCGCCGAGCACGTCGCCGGTCACGAACATGCCGACCCCGAAGCCGACCGCCGAGCCGACGAGGAGGCGCGAGGCGCTCCGGACGATCGTGCGGCGCTCGTCGTTCCCGGGCGCGAACGGCAGGCTCCGCGCCACGGCCTGGGGGAGCCCGAGCGTTCCGAACGAGGCGAGGAGCCCCGCCAGCGCGACGGCGAAGGCGAAGTCGCTCCACTCGGTGAGAGAGAGGGTCCGAACCAGGTACACCCGGGTGAGGAACGTCGCGCCGACGTAGACGAGGGTCCCGAGCAGCATCAGAACGGTGCCGCGGGTGACCGTGTGCAACCCGTCCCGGGCCGTTCGCGCGCCGTCGTCCAAGGGTGCCCAAGGCTCGACGGGTGACCCCGGCAGAAAAGCGTACCGTCCGACGGGAAGGCGGTCTAAAGACCCCCCAGCCCCATCGGCGGCTGTGACCGTTCCGGGCCCCGGGTTCGGGCCGTGGGCGGTCGGGCTCCTCCTCTTCGCCGCGGCGTCGGCGCTCGCCGGGGGCGCGGTCCGAACCGCGCTCGTCCGGTTCCTTCCCTCCTGGCGGACGCTCGGTCCGGTCGAACGGCTCCTGCTCGACCTGTACCTCGGAGGTGGGGCGGTGTACGCCCTCGCCATCCTTCCCCTCGGACTGTTCACCGCCGCCACGTTCCCCCTCGTGGTGACGCTCGGGGCGGCGTACCTGCTCTACCGGGCGGCGCGCGCCGGACGGGCGACGACCCGGGCGGCGATCGAGCACGCCGTTGGCGAGTACCTGGCCTGGGGGCCTGGGGTCGCCCTCGCGACGGCGGGCGCGCTCGGGCTCCTCGAGCTCGCGCTCGCCATTGGCGTGCCGACAGGGAACACCTACGACGCGAGCCAGCTCGCGACCTACACGAGCCTCCTGATCCAGCACCGCTCGGTGCCCACGAGCCTCGCCGGTGTCGGGCTCTCGGTTCCGGTCGTCTACCCGCAGGGAACGGCCGTCTGGATGGGGAGCGCCCAGCTCCTGTTCGGGCTGCCGGCAGCCCGCACTTCGGTGCTCGTCACACCGATGTTCTTCGGGCTCGCCCCCCTCGGCGCCTACGCGCTCGGTGACCGCTGGCTCGGCGGGGCGAGAGCTGGCGCCACCCTCGCGGTCACCTTCCTCCTGCTGGCCACGTGGACCCGCCTCCAGGTCTCCGGGAGCTACGATTTCGTGGCGGCGTTCCCCCTCGTCCTCCTCCTCATCGCCCTCTCGAAGGGCTGGCTGGGGCCGACCCCGCTCCTGTGGCGGGAGGCCGTCGCCTTCGGCCTGCTCGCCGGGTATGCGGCGGCGCTGAACCCGGTCGGTGTCGGCTGGTGGCTCCTCGCCCTCCCGGTGGCGGCGGGCCTGACCGCCGGGGTTCGGTGGGCCGGGAGCGCCCGCCGATGGTTCGCCCGGTTCGGCGCGGCGCTCGCGGCCTCGGCGGTCCCGATCCTACCGTCGCTGGTCGCCATCCTCGGGGGACTCGGGCACCTCGGGTTCGCCCGGGGCGAACCGGGCGTGGGCACGATCGCTCCGGTCGGTCTGACCGGACCGGAGGTGGTCGGGTACGTCGACCCGTTCCTGTTCCGTCCGAACGACATCTGGCTCTCCCCGTTCCCGTCGCTCCGACTCGAGCTCGCCGTCCTGTTGGTGGTCGGGGCGATGCTTCTGCTGCTAAGACCGTCGTTCGCCGGCGACCGCTCCCTCCTGGCCCGGTTCGCGGTGGCCGGCGGTCTCTCGACCACTGCGTGGTTCGCCCTCGAGTGGCTCGCCTCGACCGGCCTACGTCCCCTCGATGCCCTCGCCCCTCTCACGAGCGGGGGAGAGCTCGCGGAGATGCTGTTCACCCTGTTCGTCGTCGTGGCCGCCCTGCCCATCGTGCTTCTCGTCGACCGACGATGGACGCCCGCCTCGGACGGCCGCCCACCCGAGGGAGCCCCGGCGCGACGCTGGCACCGGGATCCGCTCCCCGCGCCTTCCGTCGCGCTCCTCCTCGCCCTCCTGCTGTTCGTTCCCGCCGTCGCCGTCACGGCGACCGAGCTCCCGCCGACCGTCCAGGGAGCCTACGCGTCGTTCGGCAACGTCAGCGCGGCCGACTTTGCGCTCCTCGCCTGGGCCCCCGGCCACCTGCCGGCGGGAGCCCGCGTGGTCGTCTCGCCGGGGAGCGCGGCGGAGTTCCTGCCCTCGTACGCCCCCGCCGTCCGAGTCCTCTACCCGATGGTCGTCGGCTTCGCCTACCCGAACGCGACGTACCGGGACTTCGTGGAGGAGCTGACGAACGGGACGACGATGCCGAATGCGACGCGGGACCTTCAGATCCTCAACGCGAACTTCCTCGCCGTCACGGGCACCAACTCGGTGCTGGGCGACCCGTTCGACCCGGCCCCGTTCCTCGCGGACCCCGCCGACTTCCCCCTCGTCTTTCACGACGGGGACGCCTACGTGTTCGCGGTCGACCTGCCGTCGCCGTTCGAGCCGTCGGGCGGGCTCAGATGAACTCGTCGAGGAGCGATTCGCGGCCCTTCAGGCCGGCCGACTGCAGGGCGAGCGGGCCAGCGGAGAGGACCTCCTCGAGGTCCTCGTACGTCGGCTTGTCGACCTTGTAGATGAGGCCCGTCGGAATCTTCTCCCCCCACTCGATCGCCCGCAGCCACGCCTGGCCGATGTCGCTCGGGTCATGGCCCGAGTTCTCGAGCTTGTAGACCCGCTGGCGGAACCAGTCGAACGTGTTGATCTTGTTGTACGTCACGCACGGGCTGAGGGCGTCGATGAAGGCGAACCCCTTGTGCTGGATGCCGCCCGCGATCAGGTCGGCCATCTGCTTCACGTCGCCCGAGAACGCCCGGGCGATGTAGGTCGCGCCGCTCGCGAGAGCGAGAGCGAGCGGGTGGATCGGGTTCTCGATGACCCCCTCGGGGGTCGACTTCGTCTTGTGGCCCATCATCGAGGTGGGCGACGCCTGGCCCGTCGTGAGGCCGTAGATCTGGTTGTCCATCGTGACGTACGTCAGGTCGACGTTCCGCCGCATGGTATGGACGAAATGGCCCGCGCCGATCCCGAACCCGTCGCCGTCGCCACCGGTCGCGATGATGGTCAGGCCGTGGTTCGCCCACCGGATCCCTTCCGCGATCGGAAGCGCCCGGCCGTGGATCCCATGGAAGCCGTAGGAGGAGAGGAAGTGTGGGAGGTTCGAGGAGCATCCGATCCCCGAGACGATCACCGTCTGGTGGCTCGGGATCTTGAGGCGCTTGAGCGCCATCTCCACCGCGGCGACGACGCTGAAGTCCCCGCATCCGGGGCACCACGTCGGCTTCGTGTCCGACTTTCCGATCAGCGGCAGCAGCGTCCCGACCGCCGGAGTGACCGGCGGAGCACTAATTCCGGCCATGACCGAGGACCTCCACGGCTTTCGCGACGATCTCGTGCGGGTAGAACGGCTCGCCGTCGTACTTCAGCAGCTTGTGCGGGAATGCCCGGCCCGTCTCGGCGCGGATGAGCCGCCCAAGCTGGCCCGAGTAGTTCGCCTCGACGAGCAGCGTCGACTTGGCGTGTCCGAGCGCCGCGTCCACGACCTCGGCGTGCAGCGGGTACACCGTGCGAACGTGGAGCAGGTTCGTGGCGACGCCCTTCGCCGCGAGGAGCAGCATCGCATCGCGGACCGCACCGGCCGTCGATCCCCAGGCCACGAAGGTCAACGGCGCCTCGGCGGGTCCCTCCAGGACCGGAGGCTCGGTCGCCCCGGCAAGGCCCTCGAGCTTCCCCATCCGCTTCTGCATCATCCGAGCCCGCTCGGCGACCCAGACCGGGATTCCCGACTTGACGTCCGAGATCAGGTGGCCCTTCTCGTCGTGCTCGTCGGAGCCGGCGATCCACTGCAGGCCGGCCTGGCCCGGCAACGAACGCGGCGACACGCCGGATTGGGTGTATTGGTAGCGCTTGTACTCGTGGCCGTTCGGCTGCAGTGTGTACAGCGACGGGATGTCCACCGCCAGGTCGATGTCCGACCGGTCGACCGTCATGTAGTTCTCCGACAGGTGCAGGTCGCTCGCGAGCAGGATCGGAGTCTGCCAATCCTCGGCGAGCTGGAAGGCCCGGATCGTCGCCCGGTACGCTTCCACGCAGTTGGCCGGAGCGAGGATCGCCCGCGGGAATTCGCTCTGGCCCGCGCCGAGCATCAGGTTGAGGTCGCCCTGCTCGGTCTTGGTCGGGAGCCCCGTGGAGGGGCCCGCGCGTTGCGACTCGACGACGACGAGGGGGATCTCGGCCATTCCGGCCATCCCGAGCGCTTCGACCATCAGGCAGAATCCGCCGCCGCTGGTGGAGGTCATCGACCGGACCCCGCCGAAGGAGGCTCCGATCGCCATGTTGATGGCGGCCAGCTCGTCCTCCGCCTGCTTCACGACGATCCCGAGGTCACGGGAGTGCGCGGCGAGCCAGTGCATGATCGTCGAGGCCGGGGTCATGGGGTACGCGGCGATGAACTTGCAGCCGGCGGCGGCCGCGCCGAGGGCGATGGCGGCGTTGCCGGTCATCAGAAGCTTCGGGGCTCCCGCCTTCGAGATCGCGTGGTCGTTCACCGAGGCGTTCGCCTGGGCATGGGCGTATCCATCGGCGGCCGCGCCGAGGTTCCAGTCGACGACGTCGCCCTTCTTCTTGCCGAAGGAATCCGTGAGCGTCGCCTGGAGCACGTCGAGCGGAATACCGGAGAGGAACGCCGTGGCCCCGAGGCCCCCCGCGTTCTGCAAGATCGACTGGGAAGTGTACTTCCGGGCAATGGCGAGCGTCGGGACCGGCAGCGCCTTCGTCCCGGCGGGGAGCGAGCTGGTCGGGATGTCGAACTTCTCCGGGTCGAACACCACCGTACCACCCCGGGAGAGGCTCGGCAGGTGTACGTCCGCCGTCTCCTTGTTCATCGCGTAGAGCACGTCGCACGCGTCCCCCTGCGAGTGGACCGGGGAGGGCGAGGCGCGGGCCTGGAACCAGACGTGGCCGCCGCGGATCACCGATTGGTAGGCGTTGAGCCCGAAGACGTTCAGGCCCATCCGAGAGAGCGACTTGGAGAGCGTCTCGCCGACCGATGCGATGCCGTCCCCCGCGGCTCCTCCCGCGCGGACGGAAATCTCTCCCATCGGGGCAGTTCGAGAGGGGGTGGCTATTAATCGGTTGTCTCTCGCCGACCGACACCCCCCAGGGATTCTGTCGTCGGTGGGCGCGGCCGAAACCGATTAGCCCGCTCCGGAGGTCCTTGGGCGGATGCGCGGGGTGGTTCAGGTCCGACTGTACGCCACGGCCCGCGAGGCGGCCGGAATAGCCACGATCCACCGGCCCACGGGCCCGGACGGCGTCGTCCTCCGCACCCTCCTCCGGGAACTCGCGTCCAATCGACCTCAACTTGCCCTCGTATTCCGCCACGCCCGGTTCGCCCGGAACGGGACGTACCTCCGCGGACTCGGCGCTCGGCTCCACGCCGGGGACGAGCTCGCGGTCCATCCTCCCTACAGCGGGGGATGAACCGTGGAGGTCCAGCTCACCCGACGGCGACTCGACGTCGCTCGCGCCTACCGAGAGCTTGCGGACGACCGCTCGGGAGGCGTCGCCCTCTTCGTAGGCCGGGTTCGGCCGGACCGCGGGGAGGGCGGTGTCATTCGCGCGCTCTGGTACGAGGCCGACGAGCGGATGGCCCTTCCTCAGCTCCGGGCGCTGGTCGTCGAGGTGAGGCGTCTCCACGAGGCGCGTCGAGTCGTCGTGTGGCACCGCCTGGGCGAGATTCCTGTCGGTGAGGTCTCGGTAATCGTCGGCGCCGCGACCGGGCACCGGGCCGAGGCGTTCCGGGCGGCGCGGTTCCTCATCGAGGGGGTGAAGCGCGGCGTGCCGATCTGGAAGACAGATCGAGCGCGACCCGCGCGTCGACCGCCACGACGCCCTCGCCCATCGGTCGGACGATCAGCGGGTTCAGGTCGAGCTCCGCGACCTCGGGGCACTCGACGATGAGCTGGCTCACCCGCTCGATCGCCTCGTAGAGCGCGGGAAGGTCGCCGGGCGGCTCGCCCCGGACCCCGCGCAGCATCGCCGCCGACCGGACGGAATCGACCATGTGAACGGCGGAGAGGGGACGGATCGGCGCCAGCCGGAAGGTGACGTCCTGCAGGACCTCGACGTAGATCCCGCCCATGCCGAAGACGACGACCGGGCCGAACGTCGCGTCCCGTTGGGCCCCCACCAGCACCTCGTGGCCCCCGCGGACCATCGCCTCGACCTCGAAACCTTGGATGTGCGCCTTCGGTGCCCGGCGGGCGAGCCCGGAGCGCATCGTGGTCCAGGCGGCGCGGAGGGTCGCGGCGTCGCCGAGGTTGGTCGCGACCCCGCCGACGTCGGTCTTGTGGGAGATGTCCGGGGAGGCGACTTTCAGCACGACCGGATACCCAATCTCGTCGGCCGCCGCGATCGCGCCCTCGAGCGTGGTCGTTCCGCGGGACGGAGCGAACTCGATGCCGTACGCCTCCACAAGGGAGCGCGCGGAGTACTCGGGCAGGACGGTCGTCCCGCTCCGCCGCGCCGCCGCGATCGAACGACGGACCGCCGCCCGGTCCACCGGGAACGCCTTGGTGCGGGTCCTGGGGCGCGTCCTCCACGCCCGGTAGCGGGAGAGGGTGGCCAAGCCGGAGACGGCCTCCTCGGGGAACGTGAACGTGGGCACCCCGGCGTCCTCGAGCTGGCCGACCTCTCGGCTCAGGTCGGTCAGCCCAAACAGGCAGGCGGCGACCGGTTTCCGGCTCCGGCCGCGACCGGCGAGGATCGCGGCCGCGGCGGCGTCGCCGGAGAGCGTCCCCGTCGGGGTCGCGATGACGAGGGCGCCGTCCACGTCGGAGGAGGCCAGGAGTCGGGCGAGGGCGGACGAATACTGCGGGCCCCCGGCGTCCGCGGTCATATCGACCGGGTTCCCGACCGACGCGGAGGGGGAGAGCAACCTCCGCAGGCCGTCGGCGACGCGCGCATTTGGGCGGGGGAGTTCGAGGCCGAGACGGGCACACGCGTCCGCGGCGACGATTCCCGGACCCCCGGAGTTCGTCAGGATCGCGAGACGGGGTCCCGCGAGGGTTAGTCCCGCCCCGTGGACCTTTGCGGCCCGGAAGAGTTCGCCGATCGAATCGACGCGGATCACGCCCGACTGCTCGAACAGGGCGTCGTACAGCTTGTCCTGGGCGGAGTGGGCGAGCGAGCCGGTGTGGCTGCGTGCGGCCCTCTCTCCGGCGGGCGACCGACCGCTCTTGATCACGAGCACCGGCTTCCGCTCCGTGACCTCGCGCGCGGTCTCGAGGAAGCGATGCCCGTCGGCGAGGTTCTCGACGTACAGCAGCACCACCCCGGTCGCCGGGTCGTCGGCGAGGCAGCGAAGTAGGTCGTTCTCATCGACCCCCGCCCGGTTTCCGATCGAGACGAATCGGGAGAACCCGATCCGCTCCGCGATCCCGTAGCGCAGGATGCCCGCGCAGAGCGCTCCGCTCTGGCTGACGAAGGCGATGTGTCCCCGGGGGGGCAGCGTGTCCGAGAAGGTGGCGTTCAGCCCGACCGTCGGGTCGGTGTTGAGAAGGCCGAAGCAGTTCGGACCGACGAGCGACATCCCATAGTGGCGGGCGCGATCGACCAGCGCCGCTTCGAGGGCGACCCCGGCGCCACCGACCTCGCGGAATCCCGCGGAGATCACGACGACCCCCCGGGTGCCCTTGCGGCCGAGCTCGTCCACGACGCCCGCTACCTGAGGGGCCGGGACAATGACGACAGCCAACTCCGGAGTCTCCGGAAGTTGGTCCACCGACGGGTAGCACCGCACCCCGCTCACGCTCGGCCATCGCGGATTGACCGGATACACGACCCCTTGGAAGCCGGCGCCGAGAATGTTACGGAACAGGCTCGCCCCGACCGCGCCCGGGCGATTGGAGGCGCCGACCACCGCCACCGAGTGGGGCCGGAACAGTTCGTCGTGCCCCGGCAGCGATCGGTCGCGCACGCGTCGGACTCTCCGATTCGCCACCGCGCCCCCGTTAAATACGATGGCCCGGCTTCGAGCCGATGGCCGAACCGACGGGGGCCGCGGTGCCGCACGGCCCGTCCTCTCCGCCCGGCGCCGCGCCCGCGCGCGGACGTCCCGGTGGCGTCCTCCAGAAGATGGGGAAGGGTCAGATTACCCACGTGGTGGCCGTCGGTTCGGGCAAGGGCGGCGTCGGCAAGTCGTCGACCACGGCCCTGCTCGCCGCCGAACTTCGCCGGCGGGGCCTCGCGGTCGGGCTCCTGGACGCCGACGTCACTGGACCCTCCATCCCGAAACTGTTCGGCCTCTCCGGCCCGCTCGTCGACAAGGGCGAGGGGATCGAGGCGACCCGCAGCGCGGGCGGCATTCCGGTCGTCTCCTCGCAGTTCCTCGTCGAGGACGAGCAGGCACCGGTGATCTGGCGCGGACCCCTGGTCACCCGGCTCATCATGCAGTTTTTTGGCGGGGTGAACTGGGGGAAGCTCGACTACCTCCTGATCGACATGCCGCCTGGGACGAGCGACGTCCCGCTGACCGTGTTCCAAACCATCCCGATCGACGGGATGGTGTTCGTGTTCACCCCGCAGGACCTCGCCGCGATGATTGTGAAGAAGGCGATGAACATGGCCCGGGACCTCCACGTGCCGCTCCTCGGCGCCGTGGAGAACATGAGCTACCTCGCCTGCCCCCACTGCCACGAGCGGATTCGCCTGTTCGGCGCCGGCGGGATCGACAAGATCGCCGAGGAGTACGGCATCGCGGTCCTGGCGAAGTTGCCCGTCGACCCGGCGCTTTCGGACGCCGCCGACCATGGCGGGATCGAAGGGTACGCCTCGCCCGAGGTCGCCGCCCTCGGGGACGCGTTCCTCGCCGCCGTCGCCCGTCAGACGAGCGACACCGTCACGACGTTGTGACCGTTCGCAGCTGCGCGAAGGCGACTGTTTCCGTCGGCACGCCGCGCCGGTGGAGCGCGTCGGCGAGCCCCCGGACGTGGGCGTCCCCAACCACCGCGGCGACCCGCCCGTAGCCGTTGCGTCGCGCCTCGGTGAGGCGGGCGGCCATGTGCTCGTTCCGCTCGTCGAGCAGGACCCGGGCCACGCCCGGGTACGCCTGGCGCAGCTGCCCGACATAGTCGTCGGGCGCCTCGGCGTACCGGTCGATCTCCGTCCGGACGAGGCGGGAGGGGATCACGAGCCCGACGATGCTTCCCACCACGAGCAGGATCCGCTCGCGGAACGACAGCGACCCGATCAGGTGGGCGACGGTCTCCCGGATCGGGTCGTCGATGAGGAGCAGCGGGATCCCCCGCTCCTTCGCGAGGGTGGCCGCGCTGCGCATCTCCGCGCCGGCGATGCCGGCGCCCAACTCGCCGCCGAGACGGCGCTGGACGACCGCCCACAGGCGCAGGAAGAACGGCCCGCCACCCGCGGGGGCGGCGGGGGTGCCCTCCGTGAGGAGGGCGCGGGCCCGCTCGTCGTCCAGCTCGACGGCGATCGCATCGAGCGTGCGGCCCTGGAGCGTCGCGCGGATCGGCCCCTCGAGGTCGACCACGTGCGCGGCGCCGAGGAGGAGGACCGGCGCCTCGAGGGTGCTGGAGTACACGGGGGCTCGACCCCCTGCTCGCAGATGGGGGTTGCGGCCTCGCGGCAGGGTTTTCGGCCCCCTTGGCCTCCGGCGGTCGATGGCGAGCCCGTTTCCGCCGCCGCAGGACCCGAAACCGCCGACGGGCCGCACCCGGCACCCGTTCTTCATGCACGCCATGGTTCGACGCCAGCAGGTGGCGGTCCAGGCGACGCTCGCCGAGGCGTCGACGTTCGCGGGAGCCCCCTTGCTCCGCGACCCGGGGGCTCGGCTCCTCACCACGGGCATCGGCACGTCGTTCCATGCCGCTCTCGCCGTCGCCGCCGCGGCGCGGGCGGCCGCTCCCGGTCGGTTCGTCGAGGCGCGTCCCGCCTTCGACCTCTTGGATTCCCCGGAGAGCGTCACGGCCGACTACGCAGTCGCCTTCTCGGAGTCCGCGGAGACGTTCGTCACCGTCCGCGCCCTCGAGCTGCTCCGGGAGCGCAAGGTCCCGACCCTGCTGATCACCGCCGCCCCCAAGGGAGAGGGGCGGGAGGTCGCGAGCAGCACGTTCGAGACCAAGTACTCCCGCGAGGACTCCTGGACCCACACGGTCAGCTACGCCGCGGGCGTGGCGGCGGGATGGGCCCTCGTGCGGGCCGCGCCGGACCCGGTCGCGGATGCGACCGTCGTCGGGGCCATCGGCGACACGCTCGACCTGGAACCAAAGGTGATGGAGGCGGTGGAGGCAATCGGCGACCGGGACCGGTTCGTCGTCGTCGGCTCGGGAAGCGCCGAGGCGACGGCGCGCGAGGCGGCCCTCAAGATCCGCGAGGCGACGGGTCGGTTCGCGACCGCGGTCGGGGTCGAGGAGCTGCTCCACGGGATCCTCCCCTCGGTGAACGGGAAGACGGCGGTGCTGGCGGTCTCGGGCACCGCGTTCGAGCGACGCCGGGCCCTCGAGGGCCTCACCGCGTCCCGGCATCTCGAGGCGTTCCCCTGGCTGATCGACACCTCGGGGGCGCCCACCGTCGAGCAGGGACTCGCCCTTCCGCCCGTACCACCGTCGATCGCCCCGGTCGTTCAGGGCATCCCCTTCCAATGGCTCGCCTACTGGATCGCCGTCTCCGACGGACGCAACCCGGACATCATGGGCCTCGACGACCCCAAGGTGCTCGCCGCCCGCCGGAGTTTCGGGATCTGACGGGTTGCCGGACCACCGACGGTCCCCGTCCGCCAAACCCCAAATAGGGTCTCTCGGTCGCGCCGCCGATGGCGTGGACGATCTTCGAGGTGCCGAGCGCGCGCCGCACCGAACTCGACGCCGCCCTCAACGACGACGTTGTCTCCCGGCAGAGCCAGAAGATCCGGGACGCCGCGACCCAGGGCGGGGCGGCCGGCCAGCTGTTCGTGGTCATCTCCGGGTCGGACGACGGCGTGGCTCGCGCGAACGAATTGATGGCCCCGCTCGGACGCAAGCTGCCCCCCGCGGACGCCGAGGCGCTCCACAAGAAGCTCCAGGACGAGGACGACTCGGCCTCGGCCGGAATGGGGCTGTTCTTCACCGAGTGAGCGGACCTACGGCTCGCTCGGACCCTGCGACGGCTCGAGGTCTTCGCCGCCGGCGAAGTTCTGCTGGAGCGACCGGTACAGCGGTTCGAGGCCCACGCCGGACCGCGCCGACGTCGGGATCAGCGTCGCGAGCGGGGCCATCGCCTCCATCGCACGGAACAGCTCCGTCGAGAGCTGCAGGTCCGGCGTGGCCGTCTCGCGCGTGACCGCGTCGTAGAGCCGACCGGGCTCCTCGCCCCATCCGAGGATCTCCTCGAGGCGCGCCGGGTCGAGCAGGTCGGTCTTCGTGAGAATGTTCAGCGTCGGGAGGCGGAAGCGGAACTCGACCGTCGCCGAGAGCAGGAGGAGGGAGACGAACCCGTTCGGCGTCCGCGCGAGGGCCGGGTCGAACAGGAATGCGATGGTGGACCGCTCCCCGCTGAGCGCGTCGACGATCGCCCGCGACGCCTCGCGGAAGGCGAACAGCTCGATCTGGCCGGGCGTGTCGACCAGGACGTAGTCGGACTTGAACTCCGAGAGCGCCTGCTTGACGTCGAACACCTTGAGCGCGATCATGTCGGCCGCCGCCACCTGCGCGCCGTTCGGACCGAGGTTGTGCTCGGCCATCACCTCCGGGAGCTGGACCCACTCCCGGATGTCGACGTCCGGCTCCAGGTCGACGCTCTCGTTGCCCGGGTCGAGGTTGAGAATCGTCGCGTCGTAGCCGGCGCCCTTCAGGTAGGCCCGGAAGGCGTGGACGAGGTTCGTCTTCCCGGCGCCGGCGGTGCCCGTGAAGTAGACGGTCCCCGGCTCCTCCATCTACCGCTTCCCCCCCTCGGCGTGCCGTTGGGACAGCGCCGTGGCGAGCTGGCGGAGGAAGGCGGTCTTGGTGACCCCGGCCTTCTTCGCGATCCGAACCCGGCCGGCGTACGCGTGGACCGCGCGGGGATACTGCTTGTCCGGCTCGCTCGTCGCCGTGAAGCCGAGGGATTGAGCAACCTCGACGATCTCCTCGAGCGTCGTCTCCGCGACCGCCACCGGTTGGGCGACGCGACGACCGAGGGCGCGGGTGGTGCCGCGGCTCACGTAGGCCGGGTAGACGAAGAAATGGTCCGGCATCCGCGCCCCCGTTCCGGGGTCACTTCGATGCCGTGCGTTCGCCGATGCGCACCGCGTTGACGACGCCGTCCTGCCCCGGGCGCGACCGGACCCGGACGAGTCCGAGCTCCGTCTCGAGGATGGCGCCCTTCGTGATGATGTTGCGTTGAACGAAGTTCGGGTTCGCGGGGTTCTCGCGGACGGTAACGATCTTCGTGACCTTCGAGGCCTTCGTCGCGGGGTCGTAGACGTTGGCCATCTCGACGGTCAGGATCCGGATCCGCTGGGAGCCCCCGCGGGTGCGGTACGGCTTGACCGTCCCCGGTCCGAGGGTCGCCTGCTGGAGCTCGCGGCCGATCTCGAACCGACGCTTCTTGCGGATGGGCCGAAGCCGACCTCCCGTCCGCTTGCGCCGTGAGCGACCTTGCCAGACCCCCATAGTTCCTCGTCGAGGGCGCAGCGAGCGGGGTTCGGTATTTGACGTTTCGCGGCCTCGGCGACGGCCCCCGGGCGGACGCGGGCCGTCGACGCTACAGGTAGGCGTGGAGGAGGCCACGGAGCGGGTCGAACTCCGCCATCACCGCGCGTTCCTCCGCGGCCGTGAGCGCTTCGTACGGCGCCCGGAATCCGGACGACGCCCCGCGGACCTGGGAGACGAGGAACTTCGTGGCGGAGGGGAACGGGCCGGCCCGCATCGCCCCCGCGACCCGGTCGACCAGACCCTGGAGCTCGGAGGCCCGGGCCGTCTCGTGGGCGAGCGCGGCGCGGACGAGAGCGACGGCGAGCCTCGGAACGACGTTCGCCGTCTCGAGCAGGGCCCCGCCCGCTCCCCTCCCGATCGCATCGGCGGCGAGGCCGTCGACTCCGGAGAAGACGGCGAACCCCTCTGGCGCGCCGCCGAGGAATCCCTCCACGCTCGTGAGGAATCCCGCCGCGTCGACGACCCCGTCGAGGACCCGCTCGCGGGCCAGCCGGTGCACGAGCTCCGGGGCAAGGGAGTACCCCGCAAACGCGGGGAGGTTGGCCGCCAGCAGCGGGATCTTGCTCCCGTCTCGGAGGGCCCGGTAGTAGTGCGCGACCGCCTCCGACGTCGGATGGAGGAAGTACGGCGGAACGGCGACGAGCGCCCCCGCGCCTCGCTCCTCCGCCGATTGGGCAAACCGGACGGCGAGTCGCGTGCTGGGAGCACCGACGCCCACCCAAGCGTCCGATTTCCCCGTCAGGCTCTCGATCGTGGACTCCAGGAGGAGGCGTCGCTCGGCTTCCTCGACGGACGCAATCTCGCCGACCGCGCTGAGCACGAAGACGTGGTCGACGCCGGCCGCGGAGATCCCGCGGACGAACGGCCCGTTGCGTCCTGCGTCGAACTCTCCCTCCTCCCCGAACAGCGTCGGGACGGGGACGACGAGCCCGCGGAGCATCGACGGGGAAGGCGACTCGCGCTTATGGGGTGCGCGCCGTACCCGCTCCCACCGATGGGGCGCGCCACCCTCGCCTCTCCACCACCCCCGCCGGTGGGCGCGGTCCTCGGCATCGACGAGGCGGGGCGGGGCAGTCTGGTCGGCCCCCTCGTGGTCGGCGGGTTCCTCGTCGACGCCGAACGGATCTCGGAGTTGACCGAACTCGGGGTCCGGGACTCCAAGCGGCTTACCCCCGCGCGGCGCGAGGAGATCTTCGCCGCGCTCCCGTCCGTGGGCCGGTGCTGGGCGGTCCCACTCCCTCCGCGCACCGTCGACCGGGCCGTCCACAAGGGACAGCTCAACGGTCTCGAGCTCGACGCCTTCGCGTCGATTGTCCGCAGCGCCCGGCCGGACATGGCCTACGCGGACGCCTGCGACCCGGTCGCCGAACGGTTCGGCCGTCGGCTCGGCGAGGCTTCCGGGAACATCTGCCTCGTCCATGCCCGTCACAAGGCCGACCGGGACCTGCCGGTGGTCGGCGCGGCGTCGATCGTGGCGAAGGTCCACCGCGACCGCGCCCTCGGCCGCTTGCGCGCGAAGCTCGGCGACGACCTGGGGAGCGGCTACCCGTCCGACCGAGGGACCGTCGAGTTCGTGCGCCAGGCGATCTCGGGAGGCGGCCCGCTCCCCTCGTGGCTGCGGGCGTCGTGGGCGACGACGGAGAGACTTATTCAACGGCGGACGGCTCGACCGCTCGAGGGCTTCGGGCCATGATCGAGGAGACGCTCGCCGGCGTCGTCGAGCGGTTCAACCGCCACGGGGACCGCAACCCGGCGGTCCGAGCCGAGCTCGAAGGGTTCGAGCGTACCATCCGGATCCACCTGACCGATGAGGGGACCTACGCGGTCGACCTGCACGGAGGTCGTCTCACGAACCTCCGCAGCGACGGCACCGGGAAGGCCGACATGACGATCACGACCGACCGCGCGACGCTCCTCGGCCTCGTCGCAAAGGAGATTGGACCCATGAAGGCCCTGGTGACGCGGAAGCTCGCCATCGACGGCAGCCTCGAGGACAAGCTGCTGTTCCGCAAGCTGCTCTAGGCAGCGACCGTCGCTACGGCAGGAAGACGCAGGCGGCGATGCAGACGCCGTAGTGGTCCATCGGGATCACGAGCTCTTCCGTCCGGTAGTGGATCCGCCGCAGCTCCACGCCGCGGAAGTGGGCGATCTCCTCCATCCGCCAGCGGAGGAACTCCTTCAGCGACTTCTGCGTCCCGTGCACGTGGCCCTCGGCGACGTAGCCGCCCTGGCCGTCCGTCCGGAACCCGTAGGCGATGCCGGAGCTGATGACCTCGCCCTCGCCTCCGCCCATCCGCGCGAGGACGCAATGCGTGATGGCGCCGCGCGAGATCGCGAGGCGGTCGACCTGCCGGATCCCGATCGGCAGCACCGAGGAGACGCTGACCAGGTTCTGCTCGCCGATGCCGGCCTGGAGGAGCGCGAGGTCGAACGCGTTCAACTCGCTGGTCTTGTTGATCCCCTTCCCGCTGGTGGCGAAGAATCGGGTCGGGATTGGGACGAGGGTCCCTTCGCGAGCCTCGGCGCGACGTGGCACGAGGGGCGGGGAGCGGTTTCGCGGCTTAACCTTTCGGTCGAGAACGGCCCGTCGGGACCGATTCGGAGCGCCCGCGCGGGCCGGCGACCCGCCGACTAGACCATGATGGCGTGGCGGCGGCGCATGGACTCTTCGCTCTCGTGGCGCACGCGCATCAGCTCCGCCACCAAGGCGTCCGTGAGTCGGAGGGCCGCCGACTCGAACAGGGTCCCGAGGGGAGCGATCCGGATCCGGTCGGCATCTTCCGGAAAGTCGAGGGTGAGGAGGAGCGTCGCCGCGTGGGCGAGCTTGGAGGTCGAGCGGGCGGTCAGGACGATCAGCTCGGACCCCTCGCGTCGGACGATATTCGCCGTCGCGATCGACGACTGGCTCTCGCCGGCCCCGGAGAGGATGAACACCGCGTCGCCGCGCCGAACGATCGGGGTGACGCTCTCGCCGATCACGTAGGCGGTGAGACCGATCTGCACGAGCCGCATCGCGAAGGCGCGGCCGATGATGCCGGAGCGGCCGGCGCCGTAGACGAACGTGGCGGGCGCCTTCGCGAGGATCGCCACCGCGCGGTCGATGGTCGCCGGGTCGAGCTGGTCGAGCGCCTCGCTGACGCGTCGACCGATGTAGGCCTGGGCCCGGGAGAACACCGGGCCGTCAGTGCTGCCGGCGTCGGTCACGTCCGGACCTCTTGGGGGTCGGCGCGCGGGAGGGGAGGCGGGCCGCGAGCGCCTGCCGCGGTCGCGCCGTCGCGAGGGACGGCGTGCGGACGACGGTCTTCGCCGGAGTCCGCGGGACCACGGTCGGCGCGACACGCTTCACGGCGGCGTTCGCGGGTGCGTGCTTCTTCGCGTAGCGCTTGGAGAGCGAGCGCTCGTAGAGGAGCTTCATGTACATCGCGTCGTGCTCGAGGAGCGGAGAACTCGAGATCACGGTCACGTCGTACTCCCGCTCGCTGAACAGTTCGGCGACCGGGTCGAACCGGGCCTGGCCGCGTTTGATCGGCGTCAGCCGGAACTCGCCGGGGCCGTAGAACTCGACGCCGGCGAAGTTCATGTACAGTTCGCCGCCGCTCGCCTTCACGAACTCCTCGACGACCGGGCGCAGATCGTCCGGGGTGTCGAAGGTCCTCCGCTCGCGGGCAGAGATGTGCGGCAGGTTGAGGACCGGGACCACGCCCTTCACCTGGTGAGCGATCTCGAGGATCTCTTCGCGGGAACCGAACACGTCGGGGTGACCGGACGGCTCGATCGCGAGACGGACGGTGCCGTGGGAGTATTCCTTCAGCCAGTCGGAGAGCTCGTGGGCGACGCGCGTCAGTTCCTGGACGCTGTCGGACCGCGTTCCGGGTCCGTAGAATCCGAGATGCGTGACCGCCATGCGCGCCCCGAGCCCCTCGGCGAGCACCGAGGCCCACTGGATCTGTCGGAGGGAGCGTTCCCGGGCCTCCTGGCTCCCGAAGAAATCCACGTAGTACGGGGCGTGGAGCGTGAGGTCCACGTCGAGGGCGCGCGCGAGCGCGCGGGTCTGCGCGAGGTCCGCGTAGTCCTTCGCGAGGCTCCACGTGAGCGCGGTGATCGAGTCCTTCCGGCCGACGGGCGTCACCATCCGGGCCGCCGTTGGGATCGCGGAACCGGTCCCCGGGCCGACGCCGACGATGAGCTGGAGGGCGATGTCGCGCGCGGTCTTGCCGATCTCCTCGTCGAGGACGACGCGCGTGAGCGGATTGACCTTGATGAACTGCACTTCCATCGCGGTCAGGCCGAGATGGTGGACGTCGGAGATCCCGTCGCGCAGGGTGCGTCCCTTACACGAAAGAGGGATCCCTGCAGGACCGAACCGAATCACAACTAACCGAACCTCAAAATAGGCGGGAGGGGGGGATTCGACGGCCCTATATATGGGGTGGGGCGGCGGCTCGAAGCGGCACGAAACGCACCGCCGGACCGACCACGGTGGACCCCGCGGTCCCCTTCCTTCGGAAGACGGTGAGCATCTGCCCCATGGCATGGCCCACCGGCGCCACCACCCGCCCGCCGTCCACGACGGCCGCGGGCCAGGTCGGGGAGAGCACGCTCGTCGCACAGGAGACGAGGACCGCGTCGAAGACGGGCCCCTCGGGGACCGCCTCGCGGCCGTCCCGGATGCGGATCGTCGCGTCGACTCCCAATTGGGCGAGGGTCGCCCGGCTCCGATTGGCGAGGCCCGGGTCGATCTCGACTCCGACGAGGTGGCCGGACGGGCCGACGATCGCCGACGCGACCGCAAGGAGGTAGCCGCTCCCGCTCCCAATCTCGAGCAGGTTCGCGCCGCGATGGAGCTTCGCCAACTCGAGTTGGAGGGCGACCATGTGCGGCGCCGAGATCGACGTAAAGTCGTCGCCGAGGGGGATCGGCTCGTCGTCGTACGCCCGGGCGAGGTACGCTCGGGGCACGAACAGGTGGCGCGGCACCGACCGCAGCGCCTTCGCGACGGCGGGCGGCATCGGCCCGAGGGCGCCGACCATGCGCGCCGCCGACTCGGCCCACGTCTCGGTCATGGGGACGGAACGACCGGATGGAACCGGAGCCCGACGAGGTACAGCTCGCTCGAGCGCTCGCGCGACGCCGGGGGCTTCGTCCGCTGCCACCGGCGGAACGAGGGCCCGATGTCCCGGTCGAGCTCGTCGAGCATCTCGCCGGCGAACACCTTCGCCACGAACGAGCCGTCCTTCGCGAGGACCTCTCGGGCGAGGTCGAACGCGGACCGGACGAGCGCCACCGAGCGGGCGTGGTCGGTCGAGTAGGCGCCGCTGATCCTCGGCGACATGTCGGAGAGGACGACGTCGAAGCGCTCCGGACCGAGACGGCCAACAAGCCCCGGGGAGCCGACCATTCCCCGGACGACCGTGACCCCGCGCGCCGGTTCGATGTCGCGCGGGTCCACGGCGACGACCGAGCCCTTCCGCCCCACGCGCTCGGCGGCGACCAAGGACCAGCCTCCCGGCGCGGCACCGAGGTCGAGGACCCGGTCGCCAATGCGGAAGATCGGGAAACGCTCGGCGAGGTGCTCCAGCTTGAACGCCGCCCGCGAGCGCAGACCCTCGGACTGCGCCGCCCGGTAGTACGGGTCGCGCCGCCGCTCCGCGACGAACCGCCGTCCCATCCGGTTCCCTACGCGAGGCCGGGCCTTAACCCGCTCGCGCACGACGCGGCGCCGGAGTGGGGCCGTCCGAATTTGAATCGGAGTCTCTTGCACCCCAAGCAAGAAGGATGGACCAAGCTACCCCACGGCCCCGTCGGTCGCCGGGGCATCGGACCGAGGTGGGGAAGATAACCGTTTCCGGACCGACCCGAACTACCGGTGGACAATCAGCCAACCGGCGGCCGCCACGACGATGAGGATCGCCGTCGAGACCGCCGAGAGCCAGAAGAAGGTCCAGAGGTCGGCCGACCCCTCCTCGGGGGAAACACCGACGCCCGGCGTGGAGCTTCCCGGGGTCGTGGTGTACGGATTGACGACGGTCGTCTCGGCAGGCGCCATGGGGACAATCGGGTGTACGTCCCGGCCCGATTCTTAACGACTCGGTTCGTTCAGGCGGCGAACCAGGGGAGTCTCGCCGCCGGTCCGGTGGGCCGGAGGACGAGGGCATGGAGGTTCGATGCGGCGTCGCCGGGGGCGTAGGAGTCGCGCTGGGCGAGCTGGTAGAGCAGGAACAGCGCATCTTCGTCGGTGGTCACGCCGAGGGAGCGCTTCACGTCGATGTGGAACCGCTCGCCAAGGACCTCGAGGAGTTCGGAGAAGTCGACCGGGTTCTGGCCGCCCGAGGCGAACGCTCGGCGGAACATCCCGACCACGACGCCCGTGGAGAGTCGCAGGAGCGTCCGCCGGTCCACCACGATGGCGTGCCAGTGAGGCGTCTCGCGGCCGAGCCCACCCAACACCAGGATTCGGACCTCGCTGTCGATCTCCGCGCCGCCCACCGTCGCGATGTGGTTCCACGCCGCTTCGGCCGCCATGTCGGTGCCGACGACGACGATGGCCCTTCCCCCGGCACCCTTCGCGGCGCTGCGCGCGAGGATGGGCGCCCACGGGCCCTTCGCAGGACCCTCGGGGCTGTCGGGAACGAAGACCGGATACGTCCGCCGGGGAACGCCGGCTTCCTGCACCCAGAAGGCGGGGGGAGCCGTGACCTCGCGGCGTTGGGGCTCGACGCGGGAGTATCCGAGCCGACGAAGGGTCGACTCGGCCTCGCGCACGCGGTCCCGGTCGTCGTTCGAGGGCGCCCCCGGAGGCGTGCTCGTCATCGCCCTCCTAGCGGGACGACGTGGATAAGGGTGCGCCCACCGGTGGTCCGTGCGCGTTCGTCAGAACGGTCGCACTCCGAGGGCGGAGAGCCAGAAGTTCACGATCAGCACGACGATCACCGCGAGCAGGTACGGTCCCGAGCCGATGAACGCGCGCAGCGCGACCGGCTTATCGAACCGTTTCCAAAGCGGGATCGCGAGGAGGAGGTAGACCACGGACGCGGCGACGACGGCCACGGCGACCGGCCAGGCGAACGGGGCGACCCAGTCGAGGAGGAGCGAGGCCGGAAGGAGGAGGGCCGTCGAGACGACCACGACCCGGCCGGAGTAGCCCGGGTCGTCCATCTTCGGGAGCATCGGAAGGCCGACGCGGCGGTAGTCGTCCCGCAGCATGAGGGCCAGGCTCCAGAAGTGGGGGGGCGTCCAGAGGAACACGAGGAGGGCAAACGCGAGGACCGGAACGGTCCAGCTCCCGACCGCGGCCGCGCTCCCGGCCAAGGCGGGGGCGCTCCCGGCAAACCCGCCGACGACGATGTTCCAGTTGGTGCGGCGCTTCATCACGATCGTGTAGACGACGACGTAGGTCAGGCCGCCCAGGGCGATCGACAGGGCCGTCAGCGGGTTGAGCCACACATATGCGCCCCCGACCCCGAAGGCGAGGAGCCCCGTGCCCCCGAGGAGGACGCCGCTGCTGTGCGCAATGCGAGCCCCGGGGAGCGGGCGGCTCTGGGTTCGCTTCATTCCGCCGTCGACGTCGCGGTCGAAGTAGTGGTTCAGCATCGCCGACCCCGCCGAAGCGAGGCCGCCGGTGAGCACGAGGAGTCCAAGGCGGGTGTAGTCGATGTGGCTCGGCAGCGCGAGGAAGTAGCCGGCGATCGCCACCATCACGATCAGCGCGGTGATGCCGGGTTTCGTCAGCGTCAGAACGTCGCGCCAGAGCGCCCGCGCGGGAGCAGAGGCGGTCGGGGCCCCCGGTGCTTCGCTCACGATTGGTTCCTCGTCCCTCGGACGGCGTTCAGGGCTCGGCGGCGCGGGCGGGGGCTCCCGGGTCCCGTTGGCCCGACGGCGCGTCGCCCCGTTGCATCCGGGCGAGCGTGACGCTCGCCGCCTCTTCGTCGGCCGCGGCTTCCGCCCAATCGGTCCAGAGTTTCGGAATCGACCTCAGGTTGGCCAGGAACGCGATGACGAGCAGGATTCCAAGGAGGACCGTGGCGAAGACGAAGTGGAGGAGGACGACCATCGCCTGGAGGTCCGTCACCACTACGAGGCCGCCCAGGAACGCCTGGGCCAGCACCAACACCGCCGCCGAAACGGCGAGGCCGCGGAGCACCGGTCGTCGGCGCTCCGAGACGAGCCCGATCAGCGCCATCCCGGCGACGAGGAGACCCGTGACGAACGCGCTGACACGGTGGCTCCACTCGATGGCCGTCGCGCCGGAGAAGGGAGGCGCGAACGTCCCGTGGCAGCTCGGCCAATCCGGACAGGCGAGTCCGGCGTTGCTCGCGATGACATTCCCGCCGAGGACGATCGTCACGTAGGTGGCGAAGAACGCGGCGATGGCGAGGAGCCGGAAGATCGTGTGCTTCTCCACGGACCTCTCCTAGGCGGTGACCGGGGACGACTCCGACGTCGCCGCCGCGACCGGCAGGCCGCGGGAGGACGGGAGCGGGGCGGGCTTGGGGCCGGTCATCTGCGTGGGTGCGGGCTCGCCCCACGGGTCGTCGCTCGTCACGCGGCGGCCGGCGAAGTAGCTGTAGATCATGTTGAAGGCGAACACCAGTTGGCCGAGCCCGAGGATGAGCGCGCCGACGCTCGAGACGAAGTTCCAGAACTGGAAATTCTCCGTCGGGAGGTAGGTATAGACCCGGCGGGGCAGCCCCTCCGCTCCGAGGATGAACATCGGGAACAGCAGCATGTTCACGCCGATGTAGGTCAGGAGGAAGTGGACGTGGCCGAGGGATTGGGAGTACCAGCGCTTGGTCCAGATCGGGTAGTAGAAGTAGATCCCGGCGAAGATCCCCATCAACGTCCCGCCCAGGAGGATGTAGTGGAAGTGGGCCACGACGAAGTACGTCCCGTGGTACAGGTAGTCGATCGGGATCGAGGCGAGCAGGAGGCCCGAGAGGCCGCCGATGACGAAGCCGGTGATGAACGCCACGCAGAACCACATCGGGACCGCCATCCAGATCTGGCCGCCCCAGAGCGTCGCGACCCAGTTGAACGTCTTCACCGCCGACGGGACGGCGATCGCCATCGTCGAGAGCATGAACACGAACCGGAGGTCCGTGGAAATGCCGGTGACGAACATGTGGTGTTCCCAGACGGCAAACGAGAGGACCGCGAAGACGCCGAGCGAGACGGCCATCGCCCCGTAACCGAAGATGTCCTTTCTCGCCAGTTTCGGGAGGACGGTCGAGATGATCCCGAACGCCGGTAACACCATCACGTAGACTTCGGGGTGCGCGAAGAACCAGAACATGTTCTGGTAGAGCAGCGCTCCACCGAGGGGAGTCCCGTTCGCGGCCGCCAGGATGTGCGTGCCGAAGTTCCGGTCCGACAGGACCATCGTGAGCGCGATCGAGAGGGACGGCAGCGCGAAGATCAGCAGGACCGAGTTGACCAGCGTCGCCCAGACGAAGAGGGGCAGGTTCCAGTAGTGGACCCCGGGCGCGCGGTGCTTGACGATCGTGACGAGGAAGTTGATCGCGCCGAGCATGGAGGAGGCGGAGAGGATGTGGAGCCCGAGGATCCACAGGTCGACGCCGTGCGGGTTCGGTCCGTACGCCTGGAGGGAGAGCGGGACGTAGCCGGTCCACCCGGCGTACGCGTTCGAGAGGATCAGGATGACGCCGGCGGGGGGAATCATCCAGAACGCGATTGCGTTGATCCGGGGGAGGGCCATCTCCTTCGCCCCGATCATCGACGGGACGAGGTAGTTGCCGAACCCCGCGAGGACGGGCATGATGAACATGAAGATCATCAGCACGCCGTGCATCGTGAACAGCGTCGAGTAGACGTCCGGCGTGATGCCGAGCGTCGTCTGGGGGTCGAGCCCTAGGCCCTGGACGAACCCGAGGTCCGTGCGGATCAGGACGGCGTAGATCCCCCCGATGAAGAAGAAGATCAGGCCCGTCGTGATGTACATCAGACCAATGCGCTTGTGGTCGGTGGTGAACAGGTAGAGCTTCGCCTTCCGGACGAACCAGTCGCCGTGGTAGCGGAGGACGAAGAGACCGAACCCGGCGAGCGCGAGAATGATCGCGAGTTCGGCGATGGGTCCTGCGAGGTCGTACATCGGTTCTCTCCCCTCCTACATCAGCAACTGGGCCACGACGTAGGCGGCGCCTCCGAGGGCGGCCGCGACCACGAGCCAGCTCAGCAGGGTCGCCGTCCCCGACGGGGTGACCGGGCCCGGCGTGGCGGGCCGGAACCGGCGCCCGAGCGGCCAGGACCGGTAGGTCCGGTCCACGAGGTGGACGAGCATCGCCCCCATCGTGAACATCGCCGCGACGGCGAGCCCGAAGGAGGTCTCGACCCCGGTCCCGACGAGGGCCCCGAGTCGGACGACGTAGACGAACAAGCCGACGATGCCCGCGATCATCAGCACGATGATCGCGTAGTAGAGCCGGAGCACCCGGGCCGCGGTCTCCGCGCGGTGCGCCTCGACGAAATCGACGCCGGGGTCGGAGGGAGCGGGGGTCTCACTCAAAGAGCCGCACCTCCCGGTGAGGGACGCCGCGGAGCCGGTCGACCCGGTAGAGGATCCCGGTGAGGAGGAGCATGGCGATGGAGGCGACGAACGCGCCGCCCACGAACGCCGGCACGTCGAGGAGCCAGTTGCCGGTCGCGAACAGTTGGGTGAGCCCATAGACGACGAACGCGGCGGCGACGGTGCCGATCAGCAGGAGGATGGCCAGGACCCCCCAGAGCCAGCCGGTCCGGTACTCCGTCTTGGTCGGGTCAGTCATGCGCTCGCGCCTCCGCAACGGCGGGCATCGAGGTGCCCGTAGGGTAGGCGCCCGGCCGCTGGGCCCCCATTCCGCTCTGCGCGGCGAGGCGGGCGCGGTAGCTCTTCTGATAGCGCCAGTAGAACAGACCGACGAACAGCGCGTTGAACGCGAACAGCGGGCCGAGCCGCTCCGCGACGAGCATCGGGGAGATCGACACGCCCGGCGTCAGGCCGCCCCAGACCGTCATCAGGACGAACATCTCGAGCAGCGAGCTCCCGATGAACAGGAACACGGGCCGGTCCCGCGGGTGAGTGCGCTTCGAGCGGTCGAGGAACGGCAGGAACAGCACGTACAGGATGATCACCGTCGTCACGCCGACCGCGATCACCGGCGTGACCCCCTCGAAATCGACGAGCTTGAACACCCAGAGGAAGTACCAATCCGGTTCGGTGACCACCCCCGCGGCGCTCAGGTCCCCCGCGTAGGTCGGAAGGGTCCATGGCCAGAGGGCGGCGAGGCCGAGCAGGAGCCCGATGTAGAGCAGGGCCCACTTGGTGATGTAGAAGAGAATGTGGGGCATGAACGGAACGTGCTTCTTGTCCTCCTCCTCAGTGAACCGCCGGCGCTGGAGCGGGTCGGAGGTCGCCGGCGGAGCGATACCGTGCGACTCGAACAGCGCGATGTGGGCGTAGAGCAGCGCGCCGAGCGCGAGCGGCAGCAGAAGGACGTGCGCCGCAAACATCCGCGATAACAGACCTTGTCCGGTTCCGTCGGAGAGGATCAGGGGACCGAGGAGCGGCCCGGCGTAGGGGAGTCGGATCGCCAGGACGAGGCCGACGTTGGTCGCGTTGAGGGAGATCTGCGTGTACGGGAGGAGGTAGCCCGTGAACCCCATGCCGAGGGTCACAAGCATGAGGAGCGAGCCGACCATCCAGGAGAATTCCCGGGGGGCTTTGTAGACGCCGAGGTAGTAGCCCCGGTAGAAGTGGACGAACGCGAGGAAGATCATCGCGTACGCGCCGTAGAGATGGGTGGACAGCAGCAGCTGACCCATCGGTACGGAATGGATGATGTAGTACGTGCTGCACCACGCGGCCGGCGACGAGGACAGCGTCCCGGCGGCCTGGCCGCACGCCGTGTAGGTCGGGTTGACGCTCGGCTGGTAGTACAGCAGCAGCAGCAGGCCGGAGATCACCTGGTAGAGGAACGCGTTGACGACGAACGCGCCGGTCCAGTACGACGGCTTGAACGTGAACTCCGGTTGCGGTCGGAGCGCCCACTTGGGCATCCCGGTCCGGTCTTCGACGAACCCCCAGACCTGGTTCAAGGTCCGGTTGAACCAACGCTCGAACCCCACCTCGTCCCCTCCCTTACACGATGTTGCAGAGGCGGATCGGCGTCTGTTGCGAGAGCTGGCTCGAGTTCCCGACCGGGTAGTCGCCGCTTAGCGTGTCGAGGTGGCCGTTGACCGGCGGCCCGACTTCGTTGACCGCGTAGATCGTGTCGTCGGTCTGGTCCCACTCCAGGATCACCTGGGGAAGCGGCAGGACGGCGGGGCCCGTCAGGTTCGAGGCCCCATTCGTGACGTCGTAGGTCGACCCGTGGCAGGAGCAGTGGATGTAGAACGCCTTCCCGCCGGGAGTCTGCGGGCAGGTTCCCGCCGGGTAGTACGAGATTGCGGGCGCGGGGCAGCCGAGGTGCTGGCAGATCGCGCTGAACGCGACGATCGACTTCTGGGTCCCGATCCCGTTCAGGACGTTGGTCGCCCCGCTCCCGGACGAGGCACCCGAAGCGGGGGCGACGTTGATCAGGAAGTTGGGTTCGTTACGGAGGGGGTAGTTGAACGTCAGCACCGCGTTCGTGTCGGCGTTGTACTCCTTCTCGACCTTGGTGACGGTCAGCGGGGTGCCGTCAAGATCGAGGAGCTGGACGCGGGCGTAGCCGGTCGCCCCGATCATGGGAGGCTGGGCGTACTGCAGCGAACCTCCGACGAGGCCGCCCCCGGCCGCGCCAACCACACCGGCGGCGACGAGCAGCTTCAGCACGTTGCGTTTCGTCTCGTCGACCTCGCCCGTGGCGACCGGGTTCGCCGGGGCAAGCCGTCGGAGCTGGCCGACCGGAAAGTCGAGCGCCGCGGCGGGGGCTGCGACGAACGGACACGTGGAGGGGCAGTCGAGCTCCATCAGAGCGTCCTCCCGCGGGTGTCGATCTCCATGTCGTCCGCCGATCCCGCCGCGGGGATGGCCGCCTCGCCAGGGAGCTCCGCGCGGTCGCTCCCGTAGAACGCCGCCCAGGTGATCCCGAGGCCGGCGAAGATGAGGAGGATCTCGACGAGGGTGATCTGGTCGTCGATGGAGAGCGCGCTCATCGGAGTCCCGGACCCTCCAGTCCCGCGCCGGGAGTCGCCACCGACCATCGGTCGGGGCCGATCCCGAAGGAGCTCGCGGAGACCGAGGCGAACGCCGCGACCGGCGGCGTCGTCACGGCCACGGGGATCCCCGGCGTCTGCGAGCCGTCGTCGTACCCGAGGAGCGCCCCGCGGAAGGAGAGGACGTTCCCGTTCCGTGGGGACGGCAGGTCGGCGGCCCGGGTCAGCTCCCCGAGCAGCTCCTGCTTCAGCCGGACGAACCGACCGTAGTAGCGGCCGAACTGGCGGAGGAGGGCCCCGCTTTCGCGGCCGAACAAGAGGAACGCCGCCACGACGACGATGATCATCCAGTCGATGTCGGAGAACAGGGCCATGCTAGCTCACCCCGCCACCGCGCTCGGACCGATCCGACGGGCGGTGGACCGGCGTTCCCAACGGCTCGCGAACCACGCCCCGCCGAAGTAGAGGGCGATCATCGGCGCCGCGATCAGCAGCATGGTGATGCCCGAGTTGTCCGGAGTGACCAGCATCCCGAAGACGAGCGAGCCGATCACGGCCCCGCGCCAGTGCTTGCGCCAGGTGGCGGCGCGAACCACGCCGAGTCGGGTGAGGCTGTAGACAAACACCGGCAGCTCGAACACGAGGCCGAAGGCGAGGGAGTAGAGCAAGGCGAACTGGACAAACTGCTGCACCCCGAGGACGGGGGCGAGGCCCATCGCCGCGACGTACAGGAACAGGAGGCGGAACGTGAGCGGGGTGATGAAGAACACACCGAGCGCGGTTCCCACGGCGAACAGCGCCGTCGCCGGGAGCCCGATGTGGCGGATCATCTCCCGCTCGTTGCGGCGAAGCGCCGGGACGAGGAACGCGCCGACCTCGTGGATGATCCACGGCATCCCGAGGATCACGGTCAGCAGGACCCCGATCTCGATCTGGACCATGATCGAGTCGCCGACGCCCACGTTGAGCAGGACCACGTTCGAGGGGAGCTCCAGTTGGACGAGCGCCCGGAACGCCTGCGCGGTGACGTTGTAGAAGAGGTTCGGCCAAGGGTACGCGAACGGGATCGTCCGCCCCAGCAGACGCAGCGGGAACGGCTTCAGCTCGAAGGTGATCAAAAACCCGAAGATCGGCGCCAGCACCATGGCGATGCGGACGAGGCGCCGACGGACCTCTCCCAGGATGGAGAGGACCTTCCCAATCTCCTGCATGGCTCACGTCCACCAACCTCGCCCGAACGGTCGTTGACGGCTCCGGGACGGAGCCGGCGGGGCTTCGACCGGTCCGACGTTGCCCATCTCGCCTCGAGACCGCACTCTAGCGGGGGTCCGTCGACGGTACGGCCGTGGCCTTCGCCTGCTCGGCCTTCAGCTCCCGCTCGACCTCGAGCCGGCCGCGCTTGAACTCTCCAATCGAGCGACCCAGGCTGTGAGCGAGGGCGGGGATCTTGCTGGACCCGTAGAACAGGACCAGTACCACGATGCCGATGATCAGCCAGTCGTCCAACGAATCGAACATAGATTCTCGTCGACCACCGTCGGCGGGGGTATGTGGCGTTCGTACCGGGAAGTGCGACCCGTACGAACGGTCCGGACCGTCGGTACTTAAACCCCTACGCGGGGGATGCGACGATCGACTCGTTTCCGACCGAGACGGCGCGGTCGACCGCGACCTCCGCCAACGTCGAGAGGCAGGCGGCGCTCCGCTGCGCGGCGACCGTGGCGGCGTGCAGGCCCGTGCGGCGGGCGGTGACCCCCATCTTGTCCGCGGACTCTCCGGCGGCGACTCCGAGGGCGTTGAGCAGGGAGTACGCCTCGCAGGCGTCGGCGAGGGACGGCCGGATCAGCGTGTCGACCACCGCTTTCAATCCCACCTTCAGTTCGCCCAGGTGGAGCCGAAGGGCGGCGGTGTCGGCGGCCGGGCGCTCCCGGCCAGAGTCGAGCAGCTCCGCAATCTCCGAGAGGAGTCCGCCCAATTCCTGGAGCGCATGGACCACGACCCGCCACTCGAGGAGCTGCCGGGGGTCCGGGCTCCCAATCCGTCGGGCAAGCGACCAGTCTCGGCTGGCGAGGAACAGCTGCCGGACCAGCAGGGAGAGAACGCGCTGCGTCTCCTCATCGAGGGATGGAAGCCGCTTCGAGTGGCCCTTGCGGTCGAGGAGCGTCTCCGACTCCTCGAGGAAGGCGATCAGAATCATCTTCATCCGCTGGACCAGCTGCGGCAGCCCGTACTTCGACGGGTCGATGAAATTCTGGAGGACGATCCGGTTCGGCTCCTGTGCGACGACCGAGACGCCGATCAGCTTGCGCGCCGCGCTCAGCAGCTCCTCGACCCGCTCCGGCGGGAGGGGCGACTCGCTTCGGATCTCGATGGCGTCGTGGCCAACGCGGTAGGCGCCGACGATCAGCCGCTCGAGGACGCCGGGCGTGTCGAACGACTGCGCCTGGACCAGGTAGGGGGTTCCGACGACGGCGGTGCCCGCGACGGGGGCGGGCCGGAGGTAGAGCGTTCCGTCGTCGTTCTGGTCAAAGACGATGAGGTCCCCCGGACGCAGGTTCATCGCCTCCGCCCACGGTTTCGGCAGCGTGACCGCGATGGAGGAATGTCCGGCTTTCAGGACGCGGCGCTCACGACTCGGGACTCCCCATGCCATTGGAACGCCTTCGAACCTCCTACGAGGTCCGTAGGTTGGAACCTGACCGCCTTCTTAGACGTTGCGGCTCCGGTTCCTCGCCGGTGGGGAACCTACGGCGCCTTCGGAGGTTGGGTCGGCGCGGGGGTCGGCTCGGGGTATCCGAGACGCTCCGGGGGCATCTCCTCGGCGGCCCCGCGACGCTTTCCCACGACGAATCCCAGGACGAGCGCGAGGATGACGAGCCCGACGATCGTCCCGGAGATGATGTAGACCGGGGCGCCCGGACCGTTCGCGGTCGAGAGGCTTCCCGGCGCCTCACCCGAGCCGAGGAGTCCCGACATCGAGGGGAAGTGGCCCGGCTCGGTGCAGACGTACTCGTAGACCCCGACGGCCGGGGCCGTGAAGTTCGCGTAGAACTTCGCGCCCGTCGTCGCGCCGACCTGGATGTTGACGATCGGCGCGTGGGAGGAGAAGTACGCGGTGAGGTCGCTCGCCGTGTCCGTGGTCGGGAAGGTGTAGCCCGCGGTCGGCGAGAGGGTGAAGGTGTGCGGGATCGTCCCGAGCTGAGTGACCGTGACGTGCACGGAGTCGCCGGGCTGGACCTCGCCGATGTTCGTCGTGAAGGCGAGCTGGTCGGAGACGCTCACGTTCAGGAAATCGACGCCGCTCGCCGCCGTGCGAACGCCGGAAGCCGGGAGGGCCGAGTGGGTCGGCGCGACGCTCGGCACGAGGGCGATCCCGAGGACGGCGGCAACGATCAGTAGCGCGGCGGCGGCACGTGCGTACGGCCTAGGCATCGTGGAAACCCGGCGCGCGGAACGCGCGCTCGGGCGGCGGGACGGAGAGGCCGCTTCAAAGGGGTTTGGTACGAACCTCGGTGGAACCAGGGCCTGGGGATCCGCCCCCCGAAGCCCGGACGATCGGGGTTCCGGTACGTACGCGTGAAATATCAAGCGACGGACCTCCTTGCCGTCGTGCGCCCGAGGGCCCTCGCTCGCGCGCTCCTCGGGTGGGGCGCCGTCGCTGCATTCGCCGGCTCGACGGGGTTCGCCGCGGCGAACCCCACGAACCTCCAGGAGACAACCCCGTTGCTCTGGGTGATGATGGCGATCTCGGTCGCCGGGGCGATCGTCACCTACGCCTTCCTCGCCTACGCGATCTGGCGCTACCGCGACCCGCATACGAAGGGGCGGCGCTATGGATAGCACGCGTCGGATGGAATACGCCTGGACGCTCGCCGTCGTGGCGCTCCTCGCCGGCGTGCTGTTCTACTCGACGATCCTGCTCTACGACGACACCGACGCCACGCCCTCCCACGTCGACGAATACATCGACGTGATCGGCCACCAATGGTTCTGGGAGTTCTGCTACACCAACGACACGTGTGCCAACGCCACCTACAATCCCAGCAACAACACCGCAACGGGCGGGGCGATGTGGGTGCGTCCGGGCACCGAGGTCCAGATCAACGTCACCAGCGACGACGTGATCCATTCCTTCAACGTCCCGAGCCTCGGCGTCCGGCTCGATGCGATCCCCGGCCGCGTCAACACGATCGCGTTCGCGGTCCCGGCGGCCCCGGTCGGGACGAGCTATCTGATCCAGTGCACCGAATTCTGCGGGACCTACCACGGCATCATGCGGGCCTTCGTGGTCGTCACGTAGGTTCTTCTTCGTACACCGGCAGCATCTCGGCGGGCTCCGGATCCTCAGGGGGGGCTCTCCCCCGACCCGACCGCACCGCGATCACCGCCGCCACTCCCACGGCCACGGCTCCGCCGACGACGACGGCGAGCTCGACGAGGGGGATTCCCCTGGTTCCGCTCCCGCCCGGCACCGGCTGGAGCGAGACGGTCGTGTAGTTGCCCGCCACTCCCGTCGACACCGTCACGTTCGCCGCCTCGAACCCGGGGGCGGTCACGGAGACGTTGTAGGTTCCCGGGCCCGTCCCGAACGTGAACTCCCCATTGGCGTCCGTCGACCGGGTGCCCTCCCCACGGCCCGTCGTCGTCCACAGCGTCACCGACGCCGCGGTCAGCGGGCGTCCGGTGGCCGCGTCCACCACCACACCCCGGAGGGGGACCTCGGTCCGTGGGAGGGCGATGTTGTGCAGAACCGAGGCGCCGCTCACCTGGATGGGGACCCGGACGGTCCCATACTGGATTGTCCCGTTGGTCGGATCGCTCGCCGTCAGCGTCGTCGTTCCGTTGGGGAGCTGCAGGCTGTAGGCGCCGTTTGCATCCGAGCGCGCCACCACCGTCCCGTTGTTCGCGATCGTCACCCCGGCCAGAATGCTTCCGGTGTCCCCGTCGGAGGTCACGCCCTCCACGAGGTAGCTCATCGCCAGGAGCGCGAAGTTGACGCCCGTGACGTTCCCGTGGACGAGGAGCGTCGTGTTCTCGGACCGATAGTTCGGCTCCCCGACGATCACTTCCACGGTCCCCCAGCGCACCTCGAACCGGTAGTCCCCTCCGCCGCCGCTCACGGCCTGGGCGACGCGGCCGCCGCCCTCCTCCGCGACCACGAGGGCGTTGACGAGGCCGGTGCCGGTCGCCGCGGCCGTGACGACACCGCTCACGTTCTCGAAGACGTCCGGCGGAATCGGGGTCAGGACGAGGAGGCCCGCATGCACGGTGCCTCCCGAGATCACGACGACCGTCTCGGACGCATCCGGATAGCCGGCGGCGGAGGCCGTGAGGGTGTTCGGACCCGGGGAGGCGGAGAGCACGTACGAGCCGTTCGCGAGCGTCCGTCCGGCTCCGCTGCACGGCCCGGCGTACGTCGGGCACGGGAGCACGGTGGCGTTCCCGATGGGCGCCCCGGTGGAGTTGACCACCTCCCCCCAGACGTTCCCGTACGACTGGAGGAACAAGGTGCCGACGTCGAGATCCGCGCCCGGCGCGATCGCGATCGGGAACCGCGTGGCGTTGTATCCCGGAGCGTCGGCGTACAGGTAGTACGTCCCAGGGGGCGACTGCACCGAGAAGGTTCCGTTCGCGTCGGTGGTGACCGTCTCGTCCGGAAGGCACCCGCCCGGACCGCTGTACTTCGAGCAGATGCTCACGTTCGCCCCGACGAGGAGATCGCCGTGGGGAAGGCTCCGCACCACCCCGTGCACGGTGCCGAAGGTGAACACCGGCACGTTCCCGAGCTCGACGAACGAGTCGGGAGTGACGTTGACCAGCTTCGAGATGTTCGTGAGGTAGAGCGGGGAATCGACCGTCACCTGGTCGACGCCGGCGGCGGCGCCGATCCAGAACACCCCGGAGACGTTGGACTCCACATGGTTGAGGCACACCATCGTGCCGACCGGGCACAGCGAGACCGTCGCGTACGGGACCGAGACATTCCCCGGCTCGGCGACCACCGTCCCTTCGACCACGCCGTTCGCGGTCATGTTCAGCTGCGGGTCGACGACGTCGGTTCCGTAGGTCAGGTTCTCGTGGAGGGTGAAGGTGGAGTAGCCGAGCGCGGTGAACGTGATGTTCGCGGCCGACGACGGGAGCGCGGAGAGGTAGTACTGGCCGAGGTCGCTCCCGAAGATCGTTTGCGTGTGGATCCCGAGGGCGTTCTCCGCGACCTGCAGCCCGAGCACCGGGAGGTCGGTGGTGTTGTCGAACACGCCGGGGACGACGGGGACCCCCACGGTGTTCACCTGCCGGCTCCGTACGTCGGCGTAGCCGTCTCCGGCCAGCGCCGCGACCGTGATGGGTCCGTACGCATCGGTCGTCCGATTCACCACGGTTGTGGTCCCGGTGAAGTTCGCGTAGGCGGGCGAGCCGGTGGTCAGGGTATCGTTGCCCGGGGGGGCCGACGTGTTGACGAAGCCGGTCCCGTTGGAGGGCGCAGAGCCGCTCAGGGGCCGGGACAACGGGCCCCCGAAGCCGCTCGCCTCGAGCTCGATGCCGGAGAGGGGGAGCAACGTCCCGACTTCCCGGATCGTCGCCGTCACGAAGCCGAATTCCGACATGGCCACCGTCGGACCCGCGACCACCACACCGCCGTGCAGGGGACCCACGGAGGCGTTCGAGCGGGCGGGAACGAGACCCCCCGCCCCCGCGGAGACTCGGATCGACGACGCGCCGTTGGGGAGGAATCCGACGTAATACCCGCCGGGGCCGGTGACGAACGAGGCGAGTCCGAGGACGGGTCCGCTCGACTCCACTCCGAATGTGGCGAAGAACGCGGGAGGTGAGGTGGCTCCCACGACCTCGGTGAGATCGCCGGCTTCGCCACCGAGGATCTCGAGGCCGGCCGCTCCGCCGGCCTCGGTGCCGTTGTAGCGGGTGTCGGGGATCGTGGCGGAGAAGACGAGGCGGCTCGTGTTGTATCCCGGGAGGGAATTCCCGTAGCCGCTCGGCCCTCCGCCCGTCAGGAGGAGCGTGTCCGGCGCGCCATAGGGTGCGCTCACGTTGAAGAACCCGCCACTGTCGGTGGCCCCGGGCGGACTGCAGGCCCCCGACCCGTCGCAGGCGATGACCACGAGTTGGTCGGCCCCTTCCCCGTACTCGGCCCCCAACGAATCCCACGGGTCGATGAGGACGCGTCCCGCGACCCAGACGAGGGGGGTCAGGAGCACCGTGCCGACGTTGACGGTGCCGGCCACCGAGGCGTTGAGGAACACCCGCCCGGTCTCGTAGTGCGTCGCGTTGATCCAGATCTCATAGGCGCCGTGGACGGTGCTCAGGTTGAACTCCCCCCCCGGGAGGGTGAACGACGACGTGAACGAGCAGCTCCCGGTGGCGATCACGAGACAGACGCTCAACTGGGCGTTGCCGACCCCCAGCCCGGAGAGCGCGTCGACCGTCCGGCCGACGACCCAGGAGCCGGTCGTCGGGGCGGAGGAGTTCGCTCCGCGAGGGGCGAAGGGCGACGGCGCCCCGGAGGCGACCCCGACCGGGGGCAGCCGCATCGTCGGCGCGACCGCGGGGCTACCGGGGGTCAGGTTCAGGAAGGTGCTCTCGGGGTCGAATCCCGAGGCGGTGGCGGTGATCTCGACCGCGTTCGCGGGGAATCGGGTGACCGGTGCGGTCCCTTCGTACGTCCCGTTCGTTCCGCTCGTTTCCGTGCCCGGATAGCACGGTTGCAGCGGCGCGACGTTGCAGACCGTGACCACGGCCTGGAGGATCGGCAGGCCGGTCGTGGCGGAGACGAGGCGACCGGAGTACGAGGCGACCGGGCCGAGCTCGATCTCCCCCGTCGAGTTGTTCGCGGTGACGTCGATCCACGTGTAGTTGGTCCGGAATCCGATCTCGGAGGTCGTGACGACGTCCCACCCGAGCGGGGCCGGTGCGGAGAACGAGCCATTGGTCGAGGTGGCGGCGGTGAAACACGTCGATTGGCTCGTCACCGGGCAGACTTGAATCGAGCCGGCCCAACCGCCGGGGGGCGCGTAGGTCGAGGGCGCCCCTTCGAGTCCGATCGACCCGTAGATCGCCCCGACGCTGAGGTCGAGCGGGAAGGTCCCGAGGTCGGTCGGGTGGTCTTCCTGCGCACAGCATCGGAACGGGACGGTCAGCCAGGTCCCGGTGTGCAGCGTCCCCCAGGTGATGTCGACCTCGTCCGGCCCGGGCGGGGCCGGGGCGCAGAAGGTGTACGGCCCGGTGGGGCACCCGGCCGGAATCGCCTGGTCCTGACCGCCCGAGCTTGTGGTTACGCCCGGGAGGCACTCCCCGGTCCGGACGCTCGAGCAGACCCCGATGGAGACCGGGACGTTCGTGTCGTTGGCGAGCGAGCCGGAGAGCACCACCGTCCCCGAGACGTAGGTTCCCGGGTCCGCGTCGAAGGCTCCCACCATCGTCACGTGGTCGGGGGTCACGTTGACCCAACTGATGTTGATGTACTGGAACGGCCACGGCGGCCACGGCTGGCCGCCGGGGAACGACAGCTCGGCGAGGGGGAAGCCATCCGGTTCGACGTAGGCGCGGTAGAGGAACAGGATGTTGCGCAGCGGCGCGACCGGGAACAGCTCCGTCTGTCCGAGCACCACGCCCGTACCGGTGCAGCTGGGGGGCAGGGTTTCGGCCCCGTTCGCGGGGAGACCGGTGTTGCTCCCGGAGAGGGAGCAGGCGATCACCGCGAGGCCCCCTCCGAGGGGGGGCAGCGAGCTCGGCCAGGAACCGTTCGGCGAGCCTCCCGTAAAATTGACGGTCACCTCGACCGTTCCGAACGGGACGAGCTCGACCGTGCCGAAGTCCACGACGCCCGAGGGCCCGGACGGAACGTCGGCCGTTTGGGTCACGTTGCTCACGTACCCGGCAGCGTCCACCCCGAGGAACCCGGGGCCGGCGATGGCGGAGAAGTTGACCACCCCGCCCGTCCCACCGCCCGAGGAGACGTTCGCAAAGAACGGTCCCAGGCACGTCAGGTCAATGCGGTCGGAACAGAACTTCAGGGTGGCGTTCACCGGCGCGCCCGTCACGCTGTCGACCACGGTCACGGTCGAGTTGATCCCTCCCTCGAGCTCCACCGTGCCGACGTTGACGACGGCCCAGGGGGCGGGGGAGGCGTAGGTGGCGTTGCCCACGAACTGGGGACCCGACCCGGGCGGTCCGACCTGCACCTCGATCGCGATCGGGTCGACCTCGAAGGAGAAGGTGCCGTTGGACAGCGACAGCGTCTGGTCCGGCCCCCCGAGCGCCCCGTCCCGGGATTCGCTGCTGAGGTTGGCGCCCGCCACCGGAGGGAGCCCCGGCAGGTCGGCGACGACCTTCCCGACGACGGTGGCGAGGTGGACCATCCGAATGTTGCCGACGGGGGTCACCACGCCGGAGGTGACGTTCGCGAAGCTCCGGTTCCCGAGGTAGTCCAGGACGGAGAACGTCAGGACGACCGGTCCCGGATCTCCCTCGACCCGGAAGTATCCCGTCCCGTTCGTCGGGGTCGCATTCACCGTACAGTTCCCGCACACGCCGCTCGGGGTGGAGATGGACACGAGAGCGCCGGCGATCGGCGTACCGTACACACTGTCGATGACGTTCCCCGAGACCCAGCCTCCGGCGACGCCCGGACGGCGTGTCGCCGGTGCCGGAGCCGCGGGTGGAGGATGCGCGCCCGCGGGGCTGGACGATCCGGCGAGCTGCGCGAGTACGGACGGGAGCGAGCCGCTCCACGAATGGTCCTGTCGATAGATCGACGGCCCGTTGACAAATCGCCCTCCCCCGGACGCGCCCGCCAGGCCGACGACGGGCGAGTGCGTCGCCCCGCTCCGGGGGGAGACCGCAGCATGGGGACCGAGCGCCGGTGGGAGCGTCGCCGGCGTCGCGGAGACCATCGGTACCGCCGAGAGCACCAGCAGGGCGAGGATCAGGAGAACGGGGTGGCGCGCGGCCCTCGCCCCACGGAGCGGATGCCGGCGGACCGACCCGGACGCAGCAGCCATCGTGGGGCCGAGCCGCGCGACACCCGGCGGCCGTAAGGCGCCTTCGACCGTCGTCAGGGCTCTTCGGCGGGCTCCGGCGTCTCGTACACGGGCAGCAGTTGCTCCGCCTCCGGGTCCTCCGGAGGCGCTCGACCGCGACCCGACCGCACGGCGATCACGGCCGCCACTCCCACCGCGACCACGCCGCCCACGATCACGGCGAGCTCCTCGAGGGGGATCCCCCCGGCTCCTTTCCCGCTCGGTACGGGCACGAGCGACACCGTCGTGTAATTCCCCGCCACTCCCGTCGACACTGTCACGTTCGCGGACTCGAACCCGGGCGCCGACACCGAGACGTTGTACGTTCCCGGGCCCGTCCCGAATGTGAACTCCCCGTTGGCGTCCGTCGAGCGAGTCCCTTCTCCCCGGCCCGTCGTCGTCCACAGCGTCACCGACGCCGCGGTCAGCGGGCGTCCCGTGGCGGCATCCACGACCACGCCGCGGAGCGGGACCTCGGTGCGCGGGAGGGCGATGTTGTGCTGGACGGAGGCCCCCGCGACTTGGATGGGGACTCGGAGCGTTCCGTACTGGATCGTCCCGTTGGTTGGGTAGCTCGCCGTTAGCGTCGTCGTTCCGTTGGGGAGTTGCAGGCGGAAGGCTCCGTTCGCATCGGAGCGGGCCACCACCGTGCCGTTGTTGGCCAGCGCGACGCCGGCCAGAATGCTCCCGGAGTCTCCGTCCGACGTAACGCCCGTCACGAGGTAGGTCATCGTCGCCAAGGCGAAGTTCACCCCGGTCACGTTGGAGTGGACCATCAGCGTCGTGTTCTCGGACCGGTAGTTCGGCTCCCCGACGATCACTTCCACGGTCCCCCAGCGCACCTCGAACCGGTAGGCACCTCCGCCGCCGCTCACCGCCTGAGCGACGCGGCCGCCGCCCTCCTCGGCGACGACGAGCGCGTTGGGGAGGCCGGTTCCCGTGGCGGCCGCCGTCACGACCCCGCTGACGTTCTCGAACACGTCGGGCGGGATCGGGGTGAGCACGATCGGGCCCACGTCGACCGTCCCTCCGGAGACGACGTCCACCACGACCGACGTGTCCAGGTAGCCCGCGGCCGACACGGTCAGGTCGCTCGGTCCCGGGGAAGTGGAAAGCGCGAACGAACCGTTCGGCGGCGTCAGGGCCGCCGCGGTGCACGGGCCCGCGTAGGTCGGGCAGGGGAGTACGGTCGCGTTGCTGAGGGGGACCGACGAGGTGTTCACGACCTCGCCGAGCAGGATGCCGAACGATTCCAGGAACAGGGTGCCCACGTACAAGTTCGCCCCCGGCCCGACGACCAGGAGGAACCGAGATGCGTTGTACCCCGGCGCCTCCGCGTAGAGGTAGTACGTCCCGGGAGGGGTTTGGATCGAGAAGGTACCGTTCGCGTCGGTGACCACCGTTTCGTCGGCGAGGCACCCCCCCGGCGCGCTGAACTTCGAGCAGAGGCTGACGTTCACCCCCACCATCAGTTGGCCGTGCGGCAGCGCCCGCACGAGCCCGTGGACCGTCCCGAAGGTGAACACCGGGACGTTCCCGAGCTCGGTGAACGAATCCGGCGTGACGTTCACCAGCTTCGAGATGTTCGAGAGGTAGAGGTCCGACTGCACCGACACCTGGTCGAGGCCCGCGGGAGCGGCGATCCAGAACACGCCGGTGGCGTTCGTTTCCACGGCGTTCGTGCAGGAGAGGTCGGTCACGGCGCAGACCACCACGTTCGCGTACGGGACCGACACGTTCCCGGGCTCGGCCGTGACGGTGCCCGCGAGGAGTCCGTTCGCGGTGAGATTGAGCTGAGGCTCGACGACGTCGCGGCCCGCGGTAAAGTTGAAATTTTGGTTGACCGGGGTGAACCCGAGGGCGGAGAAGGTGACCGTCGCGTCGGGCGAGGGCACCGCCTCCACGAAGTACTGCCCGAGGTCGTTGCCGAAGGCGGGGAGCGAGTTGACGCCGCCGGGGGCGTTCTCGACAACCTCCATCGCGTCGACCGGTCGTCCGGTGAGGTTGTCGAACCCGCCCGGGACCGGGGGAACTCCGTCGGTGTTCACCTCCCGACTTCGGAGCGTCGCGAAGCCGCCGTTCGGGAGCGCCGTGAGGTTGATGGTGCCGATCGCGTCGGTGACGCCGCTCACCACGTCGGTCAATCCGGTGTACGTCGCGTAGGCGACCGCGCCCGTCGAGAGGGCGTCGGCGCCGGGCGGGGCGGTGACGTTGACGAAGCCGAGACCGTTCGAGTCGGCAGAGCCGCTCAAGGTCACGTTGCCCGGCCCCCCGCCGAGGACATTCAGGGCGATCCCGAGAAGGGGGGCGTGAGTCACGGCGTCCTGCAACGTCGCCGTGACGAAGCCGAACCGGGCGACCGTCAGGTTCGGGCCCGGCACGACGAGGCCCGGTTGGATGATTCCGGAGTAGGGGGTCGAGGTTCCCGGGACAAGTCCGGACGCCGTGCCCGTCGCTCGGACCCCGGTCCAGCCGTCGGGGAGGAACCCGGCGTAGAACCCCGCGCCACCGATCCAGTAGCCCGTCGCGCCCCCGACGATCCCCGGAGCATTCAGGGCGTAGACGGCGAACGCCGCGGGTGGGATCGCGCTGCCGACCGACTCGTGGATGTTCCCCGTGAGGCCCCCGAGGATCTTCAACGCGACCGAGTTTCCGGGTCCCGAGCCGTTGAGGGTGGTGAGCGGCGTGGAGACGTCCACGGCGAGGGCCGTTCCGTTGTAGCCGTTCATCGTGTTCCCGTACTGTCCGGCGGGACCGCCTCCCACGATGCGAAGGGTGTCCGGGCTCCCCGCGGGGGCGCTCAGGTTGAACGAGCCGTCGGAGGAGGTGCTGGCCAGCGGGCCGCAGAGCAGGGAGGGAGTGCAGGCCGTCAGGGCGACGCCGTTCGCCCCTTCTCCGTCCAGCCCGAACAGGGATTCCCACGGGTCGATGAGCACGCGGCCGGTAATGCGGTCGAGCGGAGCGATCGCAATCGCACCGAGGTCGACCGTTCCAGCGCTGGAGGCGTTCAGGTAGACGGAGTGGGCCACGTAGTGCGACCCGTTGATCCAGATCTCGTACGCCCCGTGCACGGTGGAGAGGTTGAACTCCCCCCCCGTCAGGGTCTGGAACGAGCTCAGGGCGCATCCCGCGGAGGCGACGACCTGGCACACGGTGACCTCGGCGTTCCCGACGCCGAGCCCGGAGACCGAGTCGACCGCGCGACCGATGACCCACGAGCCCGTCGTGGGCGACGAAGAGTTCGCGGCTCTCGGCGAGAGAGGTCCGAGCTGCGCGCCGCCGACCGTGCCGACCGGCGGCATCCGGATCGTCGGGATCTGGACGAACCCGCCCGGCGTGACGTTCACGAAGGTGGCCTCGGGGTCAAAGCCCGAGGCGGTGGCCAGGAACTCGAACGTCCCGGCGGGGAAGGGGAGGGCCGGTACGGTCCCGTTGTAGGTCCCGTTGGAGCCGGAGGTAGATGGACCCTGGTAACACGGATGCGGGTACGCCACGTTGCAAAGGCTGAGCGTCGCCTCGAGGACCGGGTCGCCGGTCACCGACGAGACCACCTGGCCGCCGAACGACGCCACCGCGGCGACTTCGATGAGGCCGGTACTGTTGTTCCCCGTCACGTCGACCCAGCTCGTGTTCGCCCGGTATCCCTCGCCGGCCACCGTGACGACGTCCCAGCCGAGCGGCGCGACCGAGGAGAACGCATCGCTCGTGGAGTTGGTGATCGCGTAGTCGCAGGACCCCTCGTCCCCGGCCGGACAGACGCTGACTCCCAGGTCCCACCCGTACGGAGGGGCGTAGGAGGCAGGCGCCCCCTCGAGGCCGAAGGTGCCCGTCACCTCGCCGCCGCCGCTCGTGAACCGGAACACGCCGTCGAGGGGACCGAGGTTGGTCGGTCGATCCTCCTGGGAGCAACAGCCGAACGGGACGGAGATCCAGGTCGAGTTCCGGGTCCCGCCCCAGGTGACGGTCACTCGGTCCGGCCCCGGCGGGGCCGGGACGCAGAACGTCCAGGCGGCGGTCGGGCAGCCGTCGACCGGCGTGCCGCCCGGACCGTTCGCGCTCGTCGAGACGGTCGCAAGGCATTCCGAGGCCCGGACGGTGGAGCAGACCTGGACCGTGATGCTCGCCGAGGCGTCGTTGCTTGGAACCCCGACGGTCCCGTACAAGTAAGTCCCCGCGCTGACGTTCATCGTCCCGACGAACGTGGACCGATCCGGGGTCACGTTCACCCACGTGTCGTTCGTCAGATTCGCGGACGGGAAGCCCATCACTCCCCCGCTGAACAGGACGGTCGCGACGGGGAATCCGTTCGGCACGTCGTACTGACGTTGGACGACGATGAGGTCCCGGAGCGGTGGCGCGGGAACGAGTTCGGTGGTGCCGAGGGTGACGGCCGTGCCAACGCAGGAGGGAGGGACGACGCGGCCGTTGACGGACGCGCCCACGTTCATGCCGGAGAGCGAGCAGGCCCAGACGAAGAACCCCGGCCCGTCGACGGGGAGCGCGCTCGGCCAGGTGTCGTTCGGGGTTCCCCCGGAGAAGTTGAGACTGATCTCCACCGAGCCGAGCGGCAGCAGGCGGACGAGGCCGAGGCTCGGCACGCCGGTTGGGTCCGCCGGGACGTTGGCGACCTGGGTGACGTTGGTCACGTAGCCGCCCGCCGTCACGAGCACGACGCCGGGACCCGCGACGGTCGGGATCGTGAACGTCCCGTTCCCGGCCCCCGAGGGGAGGCACCCGAGGTCGATCCGGTCCGAGCAGAAATTCGCCTCGGCGGCCACGGGGAGCCCCGTGACGGAGTCGACCACGGTGAGCGAGGCGTTCTGGCCTCCCTCGAGATAGATCGTCCCGAGATCGACGACCTGCCAGGGGGTCGGGTCGGCGTACGAGGCATTCGGGAGGAACGCCTGGGTCGTCGTGAAGTCGACCTCGATCGGGTACGGGTCGACGAGCAACGCGAACGATCCGTTCGGAAGCGTGTAGGTGAAATTCGGCCCTGCGATCTGGCCGTCGCGGGAATCGCTGCTGACGGAGACGTTCCCGAGCGGCGGGCTCCCGGCGAGGTCGGCGAGGACGCGCCCCGTCACGGTCGCCAGGTGGACGAGCAGGACGACGCCGAGGCGCGTGGTCACACCAGGGAGGATCGTCGGGAAGGTCTTGTTCACCAGGTAGTACGGGTCGTCGCGGAACGTCACCGAGGTGGAGCCGGCCGCGCCCTCGACCACGAACTGGCCCGTCGCGTTGGTGAATACCGCGGACGTACAGTTCGGACAGCTGGCCCCGCTGGTGTAGACCGACACGTTGGCGATGGGCGTGGCGTGGACGCTGTCCTCGACCGTGCCGGACAGCCATCCGAAGCCGCTCGCGGGTCTTGCGGAGAGCGACGGGTGCGGTAGCCCCATCGGTGGCGTGAGGCGGACAGGAGGCGCCCCGGGAGGGGTCGTATGGTTCGAGACTCCGGTGGGTGAAAGGAACGAACGGTCGGTGCGGAAGAGCGCGGGAGCGTTGACGACCCGCCCGCCGCCCGCCGACCCGGGGAGACCCTCAGGAGAATGGGCCATCGGTGCGGCCTCCGCCACCGGGGCGCCCCGGTCGTGCGGCGGAGCCACGGGGACGGGGACGGACCCGGCAAGATTTCCGGGCAGCGTGAGGACCAGAACGATGAGAACGGCGACAGCGACGAGCCCGCCGGAGGCGACCCGACGCCGCGGCGACCCGGCGCTCGGGCGACAGCAGGAGGCGTCCATCGGTGCGTGGGGGCGAACCCGCACGTCACCCAGCCGTAAGGAGACTTCGACAGGCGCGCGCCCCGCTCAGTGGTGGGGCTTCGGTGCGGGTGGGGGAATCCGACCGACCAGCGAGGCGACGAGGGCGAGGAGAATGCCGACCCCGAGCAGGGCGCCGGCCCCGGCGAGCAGCAGCGGTTCGACGATCGCGGTGCTCGGCGGCGCCACGGACGCGGGCACCGGCACGCCGACATACAGGTAGCCAAACATCCCGGCGGCGAAGTGACCCGGGATCTCGCACAGGTACTGGTAGACTCCGGCTTGCGGGATGGTGAAGTTCGCCCAGACGACCTGGCCAGGGGTCGTCGGGACGTCGACGCTCGCTGGGGACGGGTGCGCCTGGAAGAACGTCGTGAAGTTGCCCGGGGTCAGATTCACGTTCGGCAGGCCGACCAGCGACCAGGTGTGGCCGGTCGAGCCGAGGTTCGACACCGCGATGTCGATCGTGACCGGGAAGGTCGTGGCGTTCGCGCCCAGCGCCGCCGGGACGAACGCGAGTCCGGCGCCCGAGGTCTGTTCGGTGAGCTGGACGCCGGCCCCGGACGCCCCGCCGGTGACGTTCAAGAAGCCGAACATCCCGGCCTGGAACTGGTAGGCGACGAGGCTGACGAACTCGAAGCTGCTCCCGCTGGCGTTGGCCGGGATCGTGAAGTTGGCCCACGCGGAGGTTCCCGGCGCGACCGAGATGTTGGTCCAGGAACCGTTGGCATGGAAGAACGCCGCGAGGGACGTGGGAGACCAGCTCCGGTTCAGAGGGTGGTTGGCGACCGAGGAGACCGTGAAGGTGTGGGTGAAGTTCCCGGAGTTCGTCAGGTCGACGGCCATCAGGTCGCCGGCCGTCCCGGTCAGGGACGACGGGTCGAACGCGGGGGCGTCGGTGAGCGTGACGTTCGCCCGGATCGTCGCCGTGCCTCCGCCGGTGGGTCCGCCTCCGGAGGAGAAGGTCCGCGGCGCCGCCGAAGGCCGTTCGCTCGCGGTACCGACGAGCGCCGCCGCGAGCAGGACCACAAGGCCGAGCGCGGTCAGCGCTTTGGAGAGACGTCTCCAACGCCCGGCGCGCCCGCTCCGGGGGTATGGAGGGACCGGCATCGATCGAGCCGGTCGTCCGACCGAGGGTCGCTTGATATCCCTAGTGTACGAATCTGGCGGCTCGAGATTCACGAGGAGGCGGGCGGAGAGCCGGGGGGTTCGTCGAGTCCGAACCGGCGGATCAGTTGCGTGGTCACTTCGAGGAGCGGATGGTGCGCGGCCCGGTCGATCTCGATATCGGCGAGTCCGTTCAGATGGTGCTCGCGGGCGACCCGCTCGAAGCCAGTCTCCTTCGCCGCGAACTCCTGCGGCTGGTCGCAGGTGAGGATGTACGCCTGGAGCTGGGCGAGCCCCATCTCCTGCGCGGCGAGGGCGCGGTGGTGGCCGTCGACGAGGATCCATTGGTCCCCCTTCTGGACGACGAGGACCGGCTCGGCGAACCCCCGCTCGAGCTCGTAGCGCCGACCCTCGAGTTCGTCCTCGAACACCTTCCACTGAGTTGGTTTGAGGCGCGCGATCGGGACGAGTCCCCGTCGCGAGGAGAACGGGAGCTGGTAGCGCTCCGCGAGGAGGCTCTTCAACGTCTCCGCCTTCGCCGGGGACGCCCGCTCGAAATGGGAGCGGACGATGTCGAGATTGGAGATCACCCCGACGAGGCGTCCCGCCTCGTCCGTGATCGGCAGATCGCGGAGCCCGAACCGAAACATGATGCGGGCGACGTCGTCGAGGGCCATGTCCGGCGTCGCCGTGTACGTCCCTTCCCGGATGATCTCCTTGAGCGGCGTGCCGCGGTGCTGGGAGTTGCGCAGGAGCTCCTTCGAGCTCACGAATCCCACGAGCTTACCGGAGCCGTCGGTCACGGGAAGGCCGTGGTGACGGCTGCGGGTGAGCCGGTCGATTGCCACGCCGACGCTGGTGGTCCCGTCGAGGTGCTCGACCTCGAGCACCATGTAGTCGCGGACGCGGACCGTCATCGCTCCGGCGGCGCCGGCGCTTCGTCGCGCAGGTACGCGGTGAGGACGTGGCAGACGAGCAGGTGGACGTCCTCGACGTGTTGCATGGAATTCGACGGGACGACCACGGGAATCTCCACGGCGCCCTTCAGCTTCCCGCCGCCGATCCCGGTGAGGCCGACGGTGCGGAGCCCCATCCGCTGCGCGACGTGCATCGCCTCGAGCACGTTCGGCGAGTTGCCGCTTCCCGAGATGCCGAACGCCACGTCGCCGGCGCGCGCGAGCGTCGCGAGTTGCTCGCTGAACACCTTTGCGTACTCGGCGTCGTTCGCCCACGCGGTGAGCGTCTCGACGTTATCGACCAGGGCGGCGCACTTGAACCGACGGCTGTCGCCGCGGATCGTCGCCTTGCCGATGTCCGCGACGAAGTGCGAAGCCGTGGACGCGCTCCCGCCGTTGCCGAAGAAGTAGATGGTCCGGTCCGCTTCGCGGGCCGTCAAGAGGACCGGGACGATCTGTTCGATTGCCTTCGCGAGATACGGGTCGGACAACGCGGCGTGGGTCTCCTCCACGTAGCGGCGCACGTACGGGCCGATTTCCATCGTCATCGTGTCACCGGCCGACGAACAGGATGCGCGAACCCTCGGGGGTGATCCGTACCGGGAGCCGCCGCATCGGCGACAAAGCGCTCGCTATTTGAGACTGGCGTTCCGGCGGGTGCACGACGAGGAGAAACCCCCCTCCGCCGGCGCCGGTGATCTTCCCGCCCCACGCCCCGGCCGCCTTCGCCCGGTCGTAGGCCCCGTCGATTTGCTCGTTCGAGATCCCGGTCGCGAGAGTGCGTTTCCGCTGCCATCCTTCGTCGAGCAGAGCGCCTACGGCGGCCCAATCCCGGCGGAGGAACGCGTCGCGCGTCTGGTCGGCGAGTCCGACCATCGCCCGCAGCGCCTCGACGTTCTGGCTGGTGCGGGCGTCTTGCCCCTTCAGGACACCCTCGGCCCGACGCGTGAGCCCGGTGTAGAACAGCGAGAGGTGCTCGGAGAACCGGTCGCGCTCGGTTGTGGTGAGCGGGATGGGCGTCGTGCGGACTGTGTCATCGGTGTGGAACTGGAAGTGGCGCAATCCCCCAAACGCGGCGATGTACTGGTCCTGCTTCCCGAGCGTGCCGCCGAGATCTTCGATTTCGATCTGGCACGCCTCCTCGGCGAGCTCCGCGGGATCCTTCAGCACGCCCCGGTGGGCGTAGAGGGCGTTGAGGAGGCCCACGGTGAGCGAGGAGGACGAACCGAGGCCGGTCCCCTCACCCGGGATGTCGGCAATCGTGTGGACTTCGAGGGAGTCGGTGACGCCGGTGCGACGCATCGCCTCGCGCACGAGGCCGTGCTGGAGCTCCTCGAGCCGGTCGACGTTCTCCGTCCGGGAGTACGCGATCCGGATCGACTGGTCGAACTTGTCGTTCACCAGGACGTGCACGTACCGGTCGATGGCGGCGCTCGTCACCGCGCCGCCGCCGTGATGGCGGTAGAACGACGGGAGGTCCGTGCCCCCGCCGGCGAAGGAGATGCGAAGCGGGGTGCGGGTGATGATCATCGCTCGGTGTCCCGGGGGAGCGACGGAGCCTTTACGCCTTTCCCGACGCCGCCGGGGCGACCCGGTTCCAGCGCGCCCGCCGGCCGTAGAACGCCCGCGCGGTCGCGCCGAGGTCCCCGACCGGGGCCAATCCGGGCAACGCGGCGGCGAACGAGGCAGCGCGGCGGTCGAGGATCACGCCGATCCCCCGGTCGTTCTCCGAGCGGATCATCCGGCCGAGCGCCTGGAGGATCGCTCGCTGGGCCGGCGCCTCGACGGCGTACTCCCACCCGTGGCCGACGGTCGAATCCAGGTAGGCGCGGAGCGCCTCGCGCTTCGCGCTCGGGCGCGGATACGGGATCCCGACGACGACCACGGCCTCGAGCTCATCGTCCGGGAAGTCCACCCCCTCCGCGATCCGGCCCCCGGTGACGCCCAGCAGGACGCCCCCGCCGGGCTCCTTCTTGAATCCCTCGATCGAGCGCCACAAGTCGCCCATCGGGAGACGGCGGCTCTCGATGACGGCGGTCGGGGGCAGGGCCCCCGCGAGGCCGGCCGCGAGGACGCGTTCCATCAGGTCGAAGCTCGGGAAGAACACCGCCGTCTTGACGGGCAGATTCAGCAGGACCTCCGCGAGCCGGTCCGCGATGTCGCCGATCGCGCCGGGGTCGGCGCGGAGTTCCTCGTAGCGGGTGGAGACGTTCGGGTCGAAGAAGACCAGCCGGTTCTCCGGAGGGAAGAACGACGGGACCGTCAGGAGCTTCGTCTCCTCGCCGAGGCCGAGGGAGTCCCGGTACTCCTCCAGGGGCGCGAGGGTGCCGGACAGATGGACCGAGAGGTGGCAGGACCGGATCGGCTCGGCGGGGCCCCGCGCATCGAGCGCATAGGCCTCGAGGGCCCGGCGGGGCTGGCGCGCCGCGACTTTCACGTATTCCGGAGCCGAGAGCTGGGGCCAGGAGAGCAGAGAGAGGCCGACGGCGTGGACCCACGACCGCGGGAGGCGGCGTTGCCGGCGGCGTTCGTCCCGGAGCGTCTCGCCCCAGGAGACCAGGGCCCCCAGCCATGTGTCGAGCCGGTGGGACGTCCCGCCAATCTCGGAGAGGAGCGCGTCCTCGAGCGCGTTCGGTGGGAGGATGGTGTCGTCGTCGGGTCCGCACCGTTCGACCAGGAGCTCGATCGACTGGCTGACGATCTCGAGAAATCGACTCGCGCTCGGTCCGTCGGGGAGGGCAAAGTCCCCCCGCTCGGCGACCTCCGCGCGGGCGCGCCGGACCGACTCTTGCGGAAGGGAGACGGTGGAGAGGTCGCGGAGGTGGTCCGTGAGGTGGTGGGCCTCGTCCACGACGAGGTCGACCCGGTCGGGGCCGCCGCCCATCCAATCGAGCAGGGAGCGACGGATGTGCGGGTGGAAGAAGAACGGGTACGGCGCCGTGACGAGACGCGCCCGCCCGGAGAGTTTCTTCGCGAGCTCGTACGGGCAGAGGTTCTCCTCCCGGCTGTACGACTCGAACTCGCCCGGCGACGGAAGTTTCTGCCCGAACTTGTCGGCGAGCTCCTCGATGTCCGTCTGGAGGACCCGAGCATAGTACGCGCACCCGTCGAGGTCGGTGAGGTCGACCGGCCCCTCCTCGGGAAGCTCGGTCGACGGCTCGATCGCCCCGCCCTCGGCGAACGACCGTTCCGTCGCCCGCTTTCGGTCGGCGCACAGCTTCCCGTGCTCCTCGGCGGTCGCCCCCTTCATCTCGGGGACCCCTTCCAACAGGAAACACCGGCGCTGGCGGCCCTGGAGGCCCATCGCGAGGATGGGATGGTCGAGGCGGTGGGAGATCGCCCGGACCTCGGCGAGGACCTGGACCTCCTGGGCATGGGTTCGGACGAGGTAGAGGATCCGATGGTCGGCTGCTTCGGCGTGCTCGATCAGCGGCGCGAGCGCCGCGACCGTCTTTCCGCTCCCCGTCGGGGCGTCGACAAGCAGCGCGCCGCCCCGTCGGGTCAACTCCTGGACGGCGCCGACGATCCGTTCCTGGCCCGGACGGGGTCGGTACGGGAAGAGGGAGGCCAGTTCCTGCGCGGTCCCCGACGTCGGCGTACGGTACCCTCGGACGCTCGGAGCGGGAAATCGTGGCTTGAAGCTGCGCCTCGACCCGAACGGCGGTTCCGCCGAGGGTCGTCCGACGGCTCAGCCGTAGGCGTAGCGGACGCCGTACGGGCCCCTCGGCATCGTCCACGTCACGGAGCCCTGGTCGCAGGCGATGTCGCACGCGCCGCATTCCACGCAGTCTTCGTACCGGAAGACGAGGCGTCCCTCGATCCGTTCGTAGCACTGCGCGGGGCAGACGTTGGTGCAGAACGAGTGGGGGCACTTCGCGCAGATGGGGGGCTTTACCGTGATGTGCGCATGGTCGGCCGAGTCGGTCTGGTACCGAAGGGTGGCGAGCCGCCGCTTGATCTCGACGTAGGCGACCGGCACGCCGTGGTCGGCGGGGGCGTCGTCGGCTGCCATCGGTGGGGAATGCCCGCGCGGGGGTATGAACGGTTCGGCGGGTCAGGTGCCTACGCCGGCGGCGTCGCGACCGGCGGGAGCGCCGCGAGGTCGGCCCGGACGGCCGCCGCACTCGCCTCGAAGGCGGCGCGCTCTTCGCTGGTGAGGGAGACCTCGACGACCTTCTCGACCCCGGCCCGGCCGAGGACGACCGGAACGCCGAGGCAGAGGTCGCGCATCCCGTATTCGCCGGAGAGGTGCGCCGTCACCCCCAGAAGTCGGTGTTCGTTCGCGACGACCGCGCGGACGAGTTCGGCCTGGGCGGCCGACGGGGCGTAGTAGGCGCTTCCCATCTTCAGGAGGTTCACGATCTCGCCGCCGCCGGACTTGGTGCGGGCGACGATGGCGTCGAGCTGCTCCTTCGGCAACAGCTTGCTGAGCGGAACCCCCGAGACGCTCGTATGGGAGAGCACCGGGACCATGGTATCGCCGTGCGTGCCGAGCACGAACCCGACGACATCCCGGGGGGCAACGTGGAGCGCCTCGGCCACGAACCAGCGGAACCGAGCGGTATCGAGCGTGCCCGACTCGCCGAATACGCGCGCGGGCGGGAGTCCCGAGACCTGCCGGAACCAGAACGTCATCACGTCGACGGGGTTGGTGACGATGATCACCGTCGCGTTGGGGGCCCTCGCCCGCACGGCGAGCGCGTGGTCGCGGAGGATCTCCGCGTTCTTCATCGTCAGGTCGGAGCGGCTCATGCCGGGCTTCCGGGCGAGACCGGCCGTCTCGACGACAATCTCCGCTCCCGCGAGGGCCTCGAGGGAGGTGGACCCCGAGACGCGAGTGGAGAACCCGAGGATCGGCGACGACTCCTGGATATCGAGGGCCTTTCCTTGCGGGAGTCCGTCAACGATGTCGATCAGGACGAGTTCGTCGGCGACGTCCATCTCCGCGAGCCTCTGCGCGAGTGTTCCGCCGACGTTCCCCGCGCCCAGCACTGCGATCTTCCGCGTCCCCGACATGCGCTTCTCCGTTCCCGGACCCGCCGAGGCGCCTCGGGTCATTAGACTGCCGGGGGCGCGGCCGCCGCCGTCGGGGGCGCCTGCCCTCCGACCGCCCAGCCCTCGGACCCCGAGCGAAACCTTCATTCCCGAGTTCCTGACTTCGCCCTTTCGACCGATGGACGTCGACACGGTCCTGCAGAGCGTCCAGGAGCGGGACAAGTGGCGAGGGCGGCTCGCCGTCCTCCAGTCCTCGCTGCGCGAGATCCGCGAGCGCGAGGCGCATCTCCAGCAACGGCTGCGGCGGATCAAGCGGGAACTCGCGAAGCTCTCCGCCGTCTCCGACGCCATCCTCGACCAGGCCAGCCGACAGTACACCGGAGGAACGGGACGTGGTCGCTCGGCGGCGGACCCCCAGCACCCTGCATCATAGGCTCGAGGGCCTCCTCACCGCCTTGGCCGAGACCGAGGCGGAGTCGGCGCGACTCCGGAGCGAGGCGGAGTACCTGGTCGGTCAGGTCCGCCAGGCGCAGGAGCAGGTGCGCCACTACGAGGGCCTTCTCTCCGAGCTCCGCCGGGACTGGGGCCGCGCGCCCCGGCTGACCGAACTCGTCCGTCGCTTGGGCTGACGGCGAGACCGTGCGGATCGTGGTCTTCGGCGCCGGCGCCGTCGGCAGCCGCTTTGCGGCCGCCTTGGCGCGCGCCGGGTCCGACGTGACCATCGTGGCCCGACCCGAGCACGTCGCTTCCGTCACGGCGGAGGGCCTCCAGGTGGATGGGGATTCGAGACCCCCGGCGCGCCTCCCCGCCGTCGACCGGCTGCCGAAAGGAACTTCGACCGAGCTCGTCCTCCTCACGGTCAAGAGCTACGACGTCGAGACCGCCGGAACGGCCATCGCCGTCGCACTCGACCGTCCGTCCCCGGTTCTCGCCCTCTCGAACGGGCTCGGGATCGAGGAGCGCCTCGCCTCCGGGCTCACCCAGGGCGGCTGGACGGCTCCGGAGGCGTGGGTCCTCCGTGGCGTCCACACGATCCCGGCCCGGATGGTACGTCCCGGAGTCGTCGCCGAGACGGGGCGGGGGGAGATGGTCCTCGGCCGGAATCCGGCGTTGGACGGATGGTCGGAGCGCCTCCAGACGCTGTTCGAGACCGCCGGATTCCCAACGCGGGTCAGCGACGACATCCGGCGGGAGACGTGGAAGAAGGCGCTCGTCAACGCCGCCATCAATCCGGTCACGGCCGACCATGGCATCCCGAACGGGAGGCTCGTCGAGGAACCGTGGCGCGGGCAGGCCCTCGCCCTCCTCCGGGAGGGGGTGCTCGCGGCCGCCTCGGCGGGATACCCGTTCGACCTCGCCGACGCCGAACGCTCCGTGTTCGGAGTGGCGCGGGCGACCGCCCAGAACCGCTCGAGCATGCTGGAGGACCTCGACCGCCACCGGCGGACCGAGATCGACGCGATCTCGGGCGTGCTCCTTTCGACCGGCCGCTCCCACGGGGTCGCGATGCCGGCGACCGTTCGCGCCATCGAGCGGATCCACACGCGCGAGCGGGAGCGGGGCGCCGAGCCTTAGGCGACTCCGCGCGGAACGTCTTTAGCCGTCGTCCCGTCGGGGGTCCCGATGGCGGCGAAGCGCGGAGTCAGCGAGGCGAGCGTCAAGGGCCGACGCGTCCTCGTTCGGGTCGATTTCAACGTCCCCCAGAGTCCGGACGGCTCGGTGGCCGACGACCGCCGCATCGTCGAGGCGCTCCCGACGTTGAAGCATCTCGAGGCGGCCGGGGCGAAGACGGTCCTCCTCTCACACTTGGGCCGTCCCGACGGTCGGCGGGACCCGAAGTTCTCGCTCCGTCCCGTCGTCCATCGATTGAGCGCCCTCCTGGGACAACCGGTCCCGCTCGCGGACGACATCGTCGGCATCCACGCGATCGAGGGTGTCACGCGACTCGCGAACGGCGGGTTCCTGATGCTCGAAAACCTCCGGTTCCACCCCGGGGAGGAGACGAATGATCCGGCGTTCGCCGCGCAGCTCTCCCGACTCGGCGACCTGTTCGTGGAGGAGGCGTTCGGCGCCGTCCACCGCGCGCACGCCTCGACCGTCGGAGTTCCGAAGCGACTTCCCTCGTACGCCGGCTTCCTCGTCCAGAAGGAGATCCGGGCCCTCAGCCCCCTCGTGCAGGGCGCCGAGAAGCCGTACGTCGCCCTCCTCGGTGGGGCGAAGGTGTCGGACAAGCTTCCGTTGCTGGCCAGTTTCCTCGGCCGCGTCGACACCCTGTTGATCGGCGGCGCTCTCGCCTTCCCGTTCCTCGCCGCGGATGGTGCCCATCTCGGTGCGACCAAGGTCGAGCCGGACCTCGGGCCGGTCGTGCAGGAATTCCGCGAGGCGGCCGCGGCCGCCGGAACGGCGCTCCGATTCCCGACCGACCTCGTCTACGAACCCGCGGGCGGGGACGTTGCCACGTCCACCGGAACGGACCTCCCGGACGGCGCCCGGGCGTTCGACATCGGTCCGGCGACCCGAGCGGCGTTCCTCTCCGCCCTCGCGGGCTCCAAGACCGTGTTTTGGAACGGGCCGCTCGGACTCGCGGAGGATCCCCGCTTCTCGGCCGGTACCCGAGAAGTGCTGGCGGGCCTTTCCGGAATTCCCGGATTCCACGTCTCGGCGGGTGGGGACTCCGCCCGCGTCGCCGAGAACCTCGGGGTGACCGGAGCGTTCCAGTTCATCTCGACGGGCGGGGGCGCGGCGCTCGAGTTCGTGCAGGGCGCCGAACTCCCCGGGCTCGCGGTCCTGCCCGACGCCTGACGGGCCGGGCGCCGCCGCCGAGCGGCGGGGGCGGAGAATCGGCGTCGAGCGTCTCGGCCAGGTAGGCGAGGTAGGGCGGGTGGACGCGGGGGACGTCGAGCTCGACCATCTCTGGGACGTCGTACGGGTGGAGTTCGGCGAGGCGGCGGAACAGCGCGCCGACGCGTTTCGGGACGGTCTTGAACACCACGAGGACCTCGTCCTCGGACCGCAGTCGACCCTTCCACCAGAATCGAGACCGCACGGCCGTCGACTGCGCGCACGCCGCCAGTCGGGCGGCGAGGACGGTCTGAATCGCGCGGTCGGCCGCGGCGGACGACGGGAACGCGGTCAGCACGAGGCGCATCGGACCGGTCGCTTCGACCGGGTCCATCGGGTACGGGGTCACGCCGCCTCCTCGATCTCCGGTCGGCGGGTCGAGAAGTCGAGAGTCGACACCGCCAGGCTGGTCAGGTCGACGACGGCCGCGCGGGCCGGGACGGGCGTGATGTTGCGCATCCGCTGGTACTCGGTCTCGGCCTGCCACGTCGAGGCGTTGAGGAGGAGGGTGCCGTTGTACTGGTCGACCCCGAAGGTGTGGGCGTGGCCGGTGACGAGGATGTCGGGGGCGGGGTCGATGATGAGACCATCGCGGGCCAGCGGCGCGAGCGGGGTACGCCCCCCGTACATCGGGGCCAGGTGGCGCATCGCCAGCATCCGCTTCATCACGTCCGTGGGTCGGGAGTAGCTCGCGCCCGGGATCGCCGGGATGAGGTCGTCGAAACTGCGCCCGTGGTACGCGGCGACGACGACGCCGTCGAGAGCGACCGTGGATGGGTTCCCGAGGCTGGTGGCGTTCGGCGGGAGCAGCGCCACGACCTCCGGGGTGAGCGACGGCTGGGGCTCGGCGGGGCAGACCGCGTCGTGGTTCCCCGGGATGAGGACGAGCCGCAGCCGCTCCGGAAGCTCGCGGAGCCTCCGCCCGAGCTCCTCGTACTGCTGGAAGACGTCGTGGATGGCGAGGTCGCGCTCCTGGTTCGGGTAGATGCCGATCCCGTCGACGAGGTCGCCGGCGACCACCACGTAGCGAATCTCGGCGGCGAGCTCCGGCGCCGCGCCGCGACCGTGCAGGAACTCGACGAGCTCCGCCCACGGGCCGGACAGGAACGACCGGCTGCCAATGTGCAGGTCGGAGAGGAAGAGGACTCGACTCGGAGAGGCCGCGCGATGCTCGGTTCGGCCCCGCGAACTCTCCGGACGTTCCACGCTCGAAACCCGAGGTGCCCGGTTCCGGTCGGAGCCGACGATCAGCTGGAGGCCCACGACCTCATCGGGGAGGAACGTGATCTTGGCGGTCGGCGTATCCTTCGGTACGAAGCACTCCAGCGAGCCGGTCTCGTCCTCCACGCGGACGATGATGTGGTGCTTCTCGGGGGTGGTCCGGACGTCCCGGACCATACCGATCACGGAAACGGTGCCGGGCCGGGCGGTGGCCTCCCCGACCGGGAGCAGGTTCGGCAGTCCTGAGCGTCCGCGCATCATGCGCGAGAGTACCCGGTACCGGGAGGCGAACAAGGTCGCATACGCCTCGAGCGGCTCGTTGGTGGTCGGGGGGGCGGAGAATCCCTCCTGCACAACGGCGAACGACGGCACGGGATCCCGAGGTGCCGCCGGACCGGCCTCCCGTTCCCGAGGCGGGGCCGTCACGGACAGCGAGCGCGCCTCGACGGTTCGGACCGCTCCCGTCACCGCGAGGATGCGCTCCACCATCGCTCGGGTGACGAACGACTGGCTCGGTCCCGCGTCCTCGATGACCTTCTGGCTCAGCGTGAGCGGCCAGGGCGAGGCGGCGAGAAGCCGGATCGCCTCCGCCTCCACGAGCTTCTGGTGATCCTCGAAGTACGCGACGATCTGGTCCCGCAGGCCCCCGTCGGGCCCGGGGCGTCCGGGGGCCGGCGCAGCCGCCCCGACCGGCTCGTGGAACGACACCGGCGAGGACTCCCGCCGTGCGAGGGAACCGACGCTATTTCAACCGTTGGGCGCCCGGCCGCCGTGCCGGACGAAACGACGGCGCCCGGTCAGTCCCGGTACGATTCCTTCGCGTACGTCACGCCTTTCGGGAACTTCTCCTTCAGGTGCGCGATCAGCGAATCGGGGCTGCGCTCGAGGTGGGCCGTGTACCACCGCACGACCAGGTCGCGGAGCGCGGAGTGGAGTTCGCGGAGGTTGACCGACTCCTCGTGACTGTCGTACAGGACCGCCTGGTTCATCATCCGCATCCAGCCGGTGTACTTGTGGTAGGATTCTCCCTCGCACCACTCGTAGATTCCGCGCAGGTGGGGAGCTCCCTCGGGGGTTCGGTAGTACCAGAAGCGGAGAGTGAACCCGACCCATCCCGGGGTGCGGTCGTGGAGTTCGATCGTCTTGACCGCGCCGAAGTCGAAGCTGTCGCGGAACGCCCACTTCTCGGGGTACTCGACGAACGTGGCGAACAGGGTCTGCGACGGTTCGACCGTCAGGTGGACGTTGATCTGCTCGAACTGATTGTGGACCTCCCAGAGGTCCTGCAGGAGGCGCTTGTTGAGGTCGCCGCGGTGCGCGAGGTCCTCGCCACCCTTCTCTCCGGCGGACTTCTGCGAACGCGCGAGCTCCTCGCGGAGCGAGACGACGAAGCTGTCGTCGGCCAGCGGGGCGGCCTGGACTTCCTCGGGCGTCGCCGGAGGCGCGGCGGGCACGGACTTACGCTTGGGCATGAAACTACGGCTCCGAGGGCGGCCTAGCGGAGTCGCGTATATAGTTTTGAGCCGCCGATGCGACGGAGCCCCACCGCTCGCGCCTCGGTGCTGCCCGGGGCCCTGATTCTCGTTGCTCGGGCCCCTCGAATGGGCTTGAGTCGGACGCGCGTGGGTGTGAACCGGCCTGGCGCAAACCCAGGCGCTCTCTGCCTTGTACCATCGACGGAATCCCAAGTGGGACGCCCGAGGCAATGGTCCGGTTCTGGCCCCGATGGGTTTTCTTCACCGTTTCGGCCGCAATTCTGGCCGGGGCCGTTGGACTCATGGCTCTCGAAGCGGGGACACTTCGACTTCTTTCGGGTTTGCCAGCTCTCTCGGACACCGACGCCCTCCTCTGGGCCGGACTTGTGCTCGCCGGCATCGCCCTGCAAAGGTTCGTCGGCCTCCACACCCATCCAGGGATGCCGAAATCACTCTGAATCGCTCCCGACGGGCGGCAAGCCTGTCATTAAATACCCTGCCCCCCTGAACACACTTGGAAGGACTCCCGGAGACGGACGGAGGCAACTCCTCGCGTCGCCGCGCCTCACGGACTGACGACTCATGCTCAACCCACGCCTCTGTCGTAAGCCTCGCGAATTCGCGGCCGCACGCCTGGATTAGCCCAAGGTCCGTCCTCCACCGAGTCACACGCCCCCAGAGGGGTCGCGTGCAATCCACCCAACAACGGAGAACGAACCGAATATGAGCAACGACCCGAGCGCCGCAAAGTACCAGATCAAAGCCCGAATTATGGCCGAAGGCGTCATCGACAAACCCGACGTCGTCGGGGCTGTCTTTGGCCAGACGGAGGGCCTGCTCGGCGACGAGCTCGACCTCCGCGACCTGCAGAAGTCCGGCCGGATTGGCCGGATCGAGGTCGACATCGACTCCCGGAAGGGGAAGAGCGAAGGGGAGATCATCATCCCCTCCTCGCTCGACCAGGTCGAGACCGCGATCCTCGCCTCGGGCCTCGAGACCGTCGACCGCATCGGCCCGTGCCGCGCCAAGATCGAGGTGATCTCGGTCGAGGATATCCGGGTCTCCAAGCGCCAGAAGGTCGTCGAGCGGGCGAAGGAGATCCTGCAGCGGATGCAGGAAGGGTCGAAGGGGGTCGCCGTCGACATCACCGAATCGGTCCGCAAGGCCGTCCAGGTCGACGAGATCACGACGTACGGGACCGAGCATCTCCCCGCCGGCCCGAACATCGACCAGGCCGACGCGCTCATCGTGGTCGAGGGCCGGAGCGATGTCCTCAACCTCCTGCGCTGCGGGATCAAGAACTGCATCGCGGTGGAGGGGACGAGCGTGCCCCAGACCGTCAAGGACCTGTCCCGCGGCAAGACCGTCACGGTGTTCACCGATGGCGACCGCGCCGGGGAATTGATCCTGCGCGAGATGCTGCAGACGATGGACATCGACTTCGTCGCCCGCGCGCCGCGCGGGAGCGAGGTCGAGGAGCTCACCCAGAAGCAGCTCGTCAAGTGCCTGCGGAACAAGATCCCGATCAACCAGTTCC
>JAKIVS010000027.1:0-1716 GCA_022750435.1 Thermoplasmata archaeon
GCGACGACGGAGGAACTCAGGATCGGGCCGTCGACCTGACCCGAGGCGCCGAGGACCGAGCCATCGACGACAATCGAGGAGTTCAGCGCGAGGATCGCGTGACCGTCCTCGATGGCGCCGACCTCGGTATTCGTCAACACCAGTTGCAGGTCGAACCGGCCCGCTCCCCAGGAAGGAACCGACCAGTTCTCGAATGGCCCCGGGATCGGCCCGAGATATTCGACCTGGAGATCCTGCCAGGCCTGCTTCGTTTCGGACCCGTTCGCGCCAGCGCCCGCCGGCTCACCGAGGACGAAGACCGGTACGTCGAAGGTCGTCCCCGACTCCGTCGGAGTGCCGGGAGCGAGGCGGAAGTACTGTACGGCCGGGAAGTCCTGGGGCGTCGCCACGGCCGGACCCGGGGGGGCCAGCCAGGCACCGCCCAAGGTCACCAGGACGACCAGTACGCGCAGTGGAAGGCCCATCATCGTCAGCCTCCTGCCGTCATCGCCGCCCAAACCGCGACACCGACCACGACGGCGACAACTGCGAGCAGAATCCAGAGACTCGCCGGGTCCCGGTGGATGGAGGCTGGACGGTCCTGTCCCAGGGTCCGGAGATCCGCCGACTGGCTCCACGCCTCGGCGCCGAGGACCTTCGCCGAGTCGAGCTCGGTTCGCAGCGAGCGGGCCTGCTCCTGCAGGTTCGCGATGGCGTCGGACTCGAACCTCGCGATCTGCTCCGTCAAACCGCGGAGTGAGGAGCCGTCGAGTCGCAGTAGGCGGGCGAGGTACGCGGAAGCGGGGGACTTCTCGCTGTTGACGAGGTAAACCGCCTCCGTGTGGGAGTCCTGGAGTCCCTCGACCAGAGGCTGGATCTCGAGGTCGAGGACGAGCGTCCGTCGGGCCATCAGGACGTAGGTGACGAGGATCGCCGACGGCAGCGCGACGAGCTCGCCGAAGGCGAGGGAGAGCGACTGGAGTTGCTGCTGGGCCGCCGCGGTGCCGACGGCAATCGACGGCCCGGCGCTAAGGAATGTCAGCATGGCGAAGAGGAAGATCGCGTCGACGATCCCCATCGCCGTCATCGTCGCCCACTGGAGGCGGCGGGCACCCTTCTCGGTCCGAGTGTACGGGATCATCGGGGCCTCGTGAATGAGGTCCTGGTCGATGGAGACGAGGAGGCGTTCGGCGTCCTTCGGAGCGTTCGCCAGACCGTAGAGGCGCAGAAGGTGGGGCTCGCCCGCGTGCCGGAGCGACTCCTCGACGCGTCGGACCTCGGACACGGGGATAGACAGGTTTCGAGCGACCGACTCGGCGGGAACCTTCCGACGAAGTTGCCCGATGACGGGTGCGTTTCGCGGGTCGGCAAGGACCGGGTTCAGGCTTCCCTCGCCGACGGGCCGAGTCTCCTGGACCCAGAGTGGCCCGTGATACCACCACCGGTCGCTGCCGGAAGAGTAGTGGATCTCCGCCGGCACCTCGTGGGCCCGGCCGAGGACGATGGAGTCGGGATCCCGCTTCTTCCCGAAGAGACTCATCCGATCCTCCTTGAGCCCCCGCGGGGCAGGGAGCCCCGGGTCCAGGCGTAGACGAGTCCTACCGCGGCGACGATCACGAGCGCGAGGACCAACCAGGGCCACCACGGGAGGGCGGTCCCGCACGACAGGCAGGTGGCGGGAGGCGAGGTGACGGTCCCTTCGGTGCTGAAGCCGAACGCCCCGCTCAGGGGACCGGG
>JAKIVS010000027.1:1816-6236 GCA_022750435.1 Thermoplasmata archaeon
GAACTCCCAGCTGTCGTTGAAGTAGCCGCCGCCGTTCCAGTGGCAGGGCGAGGAGCCCGAGGTCGCGATCGGTTGCCCGCCGAACAGGAATGCGGTGGTCCCGTTCACCGCGCCCATGACGCCGCCCCAGCGCTGGCAGGGGCTGCCGTGGGTCGGGTCGGGAGCGACCGTCTCCTGCGTCCAGTTCCCGGCCCCGAAGAACCAGAACTCCGGAGCGACGTTGAAGGTGGAGCCTTCCGTCATCAGGAAGACGCCCCCCGAGACCCCGGCGATCTCGTTGAACTGGCCGGCCGGCGGTTCCGGCACGAGCTCCGACGTGAGGTTCGTCCAGACTCCTCCCGAAAACGCCCACGTCCAGTTCACGTTCCTGCTGGTGCTGCAGGCCCGTTGTCCACCGAAGGAGACGACCTCCCGGTCGTAGGCGTCCCACGCCATGCCGTTCCCGGCCACGCAGCCGAGAGCCGGCGTGCCGCTCGAATTGGTGATGTCGTTCCAGCCCTCGCCGGTCCAGACGTACGTGTAGGCCGCGTCGAAGGCCGCGTTGATGAAGTAAGCCACCGCCTCGTTGTCGGCGTAGTCCCACGCCATCGCACACGTACCTCCGAAGTCCGGGATGTCCGTGCTCAGGTTCGTCCACTGGTGGTTCGAGAAGGCCCACGTCACGCCGCCCGTGGTCCCCAAGGCGGTCATTCCGGAAAGGGCGAGGAAGTAGTCGCCCAGCGGGTCCCACGTCATGCAGCCGACCTCGGCGTTCGGCTCGGGGTTGGGGTGGGAGGACCCGGTGGCCGTCGTGTCGTTGGTCCACGTGCCGTTGTCAAACTCCCACGTTTGCTGGTAGGCGGCGCCCGGGTGGTTCTCCCACCCCGAGTCCCAGAAGAGGACCTGGCCGGTCTGCGCGCTCGTCGCGTAGATCGACCCCTGGTTAATCGACGCCGGAATGACGTCAGGCGGGTTCGGCGAGCAAGTGGGGCCGGGCTCCACGCGCCCCGCATGCGTCGTGCCGCCGCAGACACTCGTGACGCTCCAACTCGGACCGGCCAGGGGATGAACGACGGTAGGAACCGGACCCTCCGGTGGCGAGGTTGGAGACGCTGGAAGCGCTACGCCGCTCTGCGTCGCGATGAGGACGGCGACAAGCGACGCCCCGAGGATCGTTAGCGCCCTCACGGGCCCACCTGCCGGCCCGAGTCGGCCCGGGGCGCAAGGAAGTAGCCGGCCGTCAGCACGATGCCTACGACGAGGAGGATCAGATCGAACCCGAGTTCAAAGACGAACAGCAGGATCGTCAGGACCGGGTGGTGGATGGCGAACCACAACTGGAAGCCCAGGATGGCGAGGAAGAACGCCCAGAAGCCGACGACCGCGATGCCGCTGCCGCCGATCCCCCGCCCGCTCCGTCGAAGCCCGACCGCGCCACGCGGGGAGCGGATCTGCCGCCCGGTCCCGCGATTGGACGCAAAGGTCCCGGCCAGTACGACCGCAAGGTAGAGAACGTCGCCGACCGCTTCCGCCGGAATGAGGATCTCGTCGGCCGGCAGCAGGAGGACGTCCAGGATCGCCTCGACGACAAGGATCGCAGTCAGGGTGGCCCAGATCGCTCCGGTGCCGCCCCGGGCGTGTTTGCCGGACCCCTCGCTTTTCACGGTCCTACCTCATGCCCGTCCACGGTCGTCCCGGCGACCTACGCCCGCGACGCCCGGCCCCGGTCACTGCGGCTGCGACCGACCTGCCGCCCGCTGCTCCGACCCCGACGGTGCCGAAGGACGAGGACGATGGCGAGGACGGCGACGATCACGACCACCACGATGATGATCACCGTGAGCAGCTGGGAGATGCTCCCGCCGAGGCCCGAGAGCCAGTTGAACGGATTCAGCGCACTGAAGAGCCCGCTCAGTCCGTTGACGATGTCCGAGCCTAGCGAGCCGAAGGCGTTCGTGATAGAGCTCCACGCCCCGCCGAGGCCTTGCTCGATGGTGTGTCCGACGGAATCGAGGGCGCTCATCCCGGCGCTCGCGATGCCGCTCCCGAGGCTCCAGAGACCCTTCCCCGCCGTCGCGGCGGCGTTGTAGATCGTTCCCGGGAGGTTGGCGACCGAACTGAAGAACGGCGAGAGGACCGCCCCGGCGGTGTTCACCGCCTTGCCGAGAGTGTTGACGACAGCATTCGCGCCACTGGCGATAGCGGAGCCGGCCGCACCTCCGAGATGCCAGATCGTGTTCCCGACGGAGTTGACTCCGCTGAGGATGGCTCCCGCAGCCCCCGAGGCGGCACTGGCGATGCTCCCCGAGATGGAGCTCAGACCGTGGGTGATGGTTCCCGTGACGGACGAGCCGACGTTCTGAAGCGTGCCGCCGAAGAACGGCATGACGTTGCTGGCGGCCTTCGAGACGTCGTTCGCGAAGCCGCTGAAGTCGCTCCCGAGGGAACTCGTCGAGCCCGCAACGGGCTTGATGACGTCGTTGGTGACCGTGCTGGAGACCGTCCCGACGGCGTTGGAGACAGAGCTTGCCGCTCCACCGAAGAAGCTCGATACGGCGGAGGCAGCACCGGAGAGGCCGCTGCCGACGCTCGGCAGGCAGACGATGAAGCATCCCCCGGGGCCGAATTCGGGGGTTCCTGTAGCGGTCCAGCCCAGGAAGTCGGCCTGACCCGGGACGTAGATCGCACCCGAGAGCGAGACACCGCTCCCGGAGGGAAAACCGGCGGCTTCAGCGCTCGAGTACCAGTGGTGGGTGACCGGATCGAAGACGCCGCCGGTGGCACCCGTCCGGCCCGCGTACACGGCTCCCGTGGCGAGGTCCATGAACTCGCCGATGTCCGCGCCGGCGTCGATGGCCCCGGTCGTCTGGTTGACGAGAGCGAGGTTGTGGGCCGCGAGCAGCCCGGGGATGGCGCTCGCGAGGTAGTCGTGGATCGTCGTCGCCGCCTGGCTCGAGAAGGTCGTCTGGACGGTGACGTTCGAGATGAGGTAGCCCTGGATCTCGACGTCGGCGGCCGCCACGCCGGTGCGAGCGCTGATGTAGCTCGTGAGGAAGGAGTGGATCTGGCTCTGGATCGTCTGGGGCGACCAGGTCGTCAGATAGAGCGTCGACGTCGCTTGCACGCCGGAGTTCTCCGATACGGCGCGGAGCGTCGTGAGGGACTGGTTCGCGAATGCGACCGTCGAGGAGGTCGTTCCGTTCAACAGCAGGCCGGTATCGAGAGCCGAGGAGGTTTCGCTGGCGGGGTTGCTCGAGTTCAGGACCGAGGAGAAGGCGCTGAGACTGGCGTTGACGTTCGAGTAGGAGTTCAGGCCGTCGGCGCCGTGGGTGTAGTTGGCGTTGGTCGCGACCGCTGGGTCGAACGGAGCCGCCCGGACGGAGGTGAAGGTCCCCGCGACGAGGGGGCGTACCGAGGTGGCTCCCTGAGCTCCAGGAGCACCGACGAAGGCGTTGTGGTCGACGAAGTAGGTCGTGTCGAGGATCATCGCAGCATCGGTGCCGGACGCCATGGAGAGCACGTCGCTGAGGTAGCCGATCTTCGAGAGGTTCCCGTCGAGGACGGGGTGGATCGTTTCGGAGCCGATGACCTGGGCGTTGGTCGTGTTGACGAGGCTGATGATCGTTTGGAGCTTTTGTGCGTAGACGTAGACCTCGAAGAACTGGAGCGGAGGGAGCTCGTCGTTCGATGGGAAACTCACCGTGGTGAGGGTCTGGAAGCCACCGGGCTTCTCCTCCCAGTCGTTGACGGAGAAGGAGTAGTTTCCCGACGAGTAGGTGGCCTGGAGCCAGAGGGCATTCTGGCCGGACCCGGCCGCCGAGTTCGAGACGTTCCCAGAGCCGGGCGGCGCTGTGTTGGTCTTGTCCTCGGAAAGCTCGAGCGTCCAGGTCGTGCCGGTGCCGTTCAGCGCCACGCGCTGATTGACGAACGCATAGGAGACGTTCGCGCCGAGGAAGGCGCCGAGTGGATAGACAGCGATGCCGTTGTTCCCGGTGGTGCTGTTGAACTGAAGGATGCCGTAGCCCGAAGAGTTGGTGACGAACGAGCCGTTGCTCGCTAGGCTGGCGCCACCGAAACCGGAAGTGTTGAACTGGGTGGGCTGGTCGATGTAGCTGACGCGGGCGAACTGGATCTCCAGCTGCTGGCTGAGGGGATTGCTGCCGAAGCTGAGGTTGATCGCCGTCCACTCCCCGTGGGAGAATCTCGGTGGCTCAGCGAGGAAGGCGGCCGAGCTGACGGCCATTGCCGCGACCAGAGCGAGTGCCAGTGGCGCGAACCACCATCGTGCCCTGACGCGCCCGGGCGGCTGGCCGCCCTGCTCTCCGATCGTTCGACCCCGGGTCTCGCTCCTGGTTTCTCCTTGTCCCCTCATGGTGTGGGGGCGAGGTCGGGCGGAGTCGCGGGTGAGGCGTTTCCGCCCGCCTCACCCGAGGATGATCAT
>JAKIVS010000028.1 GCA_022750435.1 Thermoplasmata archaeon
GACGTCACGAAGGGGATCCAGAACCTCAACGAGACGATGGACCTCGTCGTCGACGCGTTCAAGGAGGCGGTCAATCGCGGACCGCTCGCCAACGAGAAGGTGTACGGCCTCAAGGTCCGCCTCGTCGATGCGAAGCTCCACGAGGACTCGATCCACCGCGGCCCCGCGCAGACGATCCCCGCCGCCCGATCCGGGGTCTACGGGGCCATGGTCCTCGGCGGGCGCGTGCTCCTCGAGCCGCTCCAGAAAGTCACCGTCAACGTCCCCCAGGAGGTGCTGAGCGGCGCGACGCGCGAGCTCCAGCGCCGACGCGGAGAGATTCTCGACATGACCAACGTCGGCGACCTGCAGACGATCGTGGCCAAGGTCCCCGTCGCCGAGCTGTTCGGCTTCGCCTCGGACATCCGGAGCGCGACGGCGGGCAAGGTACTCTGGTCGACGGAGTCGCTCGGCTTCGAGATCCTGCCCACGGAACTCCAGGGCAAGGTCGTCTCGGAAGTCCGCCAGCGCCGCGGGCTCAAGCCCGAGCCGTACGACGCCGCGTACTACTCCGGCTAGGGCTGTCGAAAGCGCCCCCACCCCTGCGGAGCGGGACCGCCGAAGTGTCCGGTAAGCCCCGGCACTCGTCGCGTCCTGCACGAACGGCAGGTGTACCAGTTCGACTCAGGGCGCGCCCAGTCCGGCCTCGCGGCTCCGATGGAGTCCGTCGCTTCCGGAGGGACCGTTAGCCGCGGGAGGGCCGGTCGAGCGTCCGCTGGCCCTTCGGTCGAGGTCCCTCGGCAGAGCGGGACTTGAGCGGCCAGGCACCCTCCCGGTCGAGGAGCCAGCGCTTCCGCCAGAGGCCGAGTCCGAAGCCCGTCAGGTCCCCGTCGTCGCCGACGACGCGGTGGCACGGGATAACGATCGGGATTGGGTTGCGGTGCATCGCCCCGCCGACGGCCCGCGCGGCTCCTTTGTGTCCTGCCCGCTTCGCGAGTTCGCCGTAGGTGACGGTCTCGCCCGCGGGGACACGGCAGAGCTGGCGCCAGACCGCCCGGTCGAATTCGGATCCCGTCTGGGGGTCCACGTCCACCTCAAAAGCGGCGCGCGCGCCGCGGAAATACTCGGCGAGTTGCGACGGCGGTGACCCTTTCGGGAACGGCGCCTTTCGTCGCTGGGCACCCTCCGGAATGCCGGTCTGGGACGTGCCCCGCTCGAGCAGGTCGACGACGCGAACCTTTTCTCCCTCGTAGACGACTCGAAAGGTGCCGATCGGTGTCGGGACCTCGGCGAACTCGACGCGAGCCTCCATCAGAGAGGCGAGGTCGACCCGGGATATCTGGCTTGGGACACCGGTCGCAACGATGCCCTCCGCGGGACGTTGACCGCCCCGGTCACCGTCCGACCGGTCACGTTCGGATTCCTTGTTCTAAGGTAATTTTATTGGCCTCCGTTTCTTACCTTTAAACTGGAATATGCGGCGATATCAGGACGAGCACTGCTATCGGTGCGGGTATGTATGGAGTCCCCGCCGGACTCGGGTCCGTATCTGCGCCCGCTGCAAATCCCCCTACTTCTGGCTCCCGAAACTTTCGGTGCCGACCCGGGGTTCGGGACTCGGGATCGAGGACGTGATTGGTTCGAAACGGAAGGAGGTGCTCCGACTCGCCCGGCGGTACGGTGCCACGAACGTGCGCGTGTTTGGGTCGGTGGCGCGCCGGGAAGCGGCGTCCGAGAGCGACCTCGACCTGCTGGTCGATCCCGCGGAGGACGGGGAATTTCGCCCCATCGACCTCGCGCTCGCCTTGCAGAGGACTCTGGGACGACCGGTCGACATCGTTCGGGAGCGGTCGCTTGTTTGGCTCCTCCAACCCCAGGTGGTCGCTGAGGCGGTTCCGCTGTGAGGCCGACCCCCGAGACTCCGGTCGCGAACCGGACGTACGTTGCTCTCGGAGTCGAGCACCTGGAAGCGGCCATCCGCTACGGGCGGTTGGGCAAGCGCGCGTTTTACAGCGAGCACGATCCGATCGTCTTCGTGGCCGTGGAGAGCGAGCTTCGCAAGGCGTTCGAGTCGCTGAACAAGCTCGGAAAATCGGTCCGGGGCGCGAACCCCACCTTGCCGTTCGACCGGATCGCGGAGACCCGCCAGATTTTCACGCACGACTACGCGTCCGTCGACCGAGACGATGTCTGGAGGTTGGTCACGCAGGAGGCGCCGGACCTGCTTCGACGACTCGCGAAGGTGAAGATCCCGAAATCCGACGGAGCCGCGCCTCCCACGGGCTAGGTCGAGCGGGGACCTGACGGGGAACTCCTTCGGGGGGCTCCCGCCGCCCTTAGACGAGTCCCGTGCCCGTGATCTGGAACTCGGCCGCCCCCTCCCCGAGCGACCGGTGCTTCATCAGGACCGCCCGCCGCCGGTTGCCGGGGAGCCGGTCGATCCGGATCACCGTCTTCGCGGCGTGGTTGACGAACGAGCCCCCGAGGGGCTCGAGGTCCCCCGTGCGCTGGTTCCTCCAGACCTGGTTGGTGAAGACAACGGGGAGGTGCGCGCCGATGGCGGTGGCGACGAGCTCGGCCAGCTCGCGGCCGAGCGCCTGCCGGCCGTCGTCCTCCGAGTCCCCGGACAGGGTGAGACGATAGTAGAACGTCGCCGAGTCGAGGACGACGAGGCCGACCGCTCGGCGGCCATCGCGGGCGAGGGAACACGCGGTCGAGACGGCCTTGGTTTGCTCGGCGAGGCTCTTCGGGGTGGCCAGCAGCAGTCGCCTCAGCACCTGGTCGAGGTGGCCCTGGGCGATCGCCTCGAGCCGGTCGACGCTCACTCCCTCCGTGTCGATGTAGCAGACCCACCGGTCGGCGAGGGCGAGGCGGGTCGCCGCCTGGAGGCAGACGAGGGTCTTTCCCGAGCCGCCCTCCCCGTACAGCTCGGTGAGGCAGTCGGTCTCGAGACCGCCGCCCAACAGCTGGTCGATCGGACCGACACCGGTGGGGCATCGGTCGCCGGGCATCCGTCGCGGACGGACGGGCCGGACTAAAAGCCGGCGCCGTCGAGAGACCTTCAGTGGCCGATGGGGTAGCGCGTGCCCAGCTCGGGCGACACCGTCCGCGCCGCCCATCCTTGGAACGCCTCCGGGTGTTCCGTGTGCACCGGATAGACGGTGGCGGGACGCACCGACTTCACGATCGACTCGAGCTCCGGCCCCGAGGCGTGGCCCGAGGCGTGGTACTGGTGGAAGGAGAGGCCGAAGTGGTCGAGCCAGTGGTGGAGGACCTGGTCGTCCACGTCGTCCTCGCTGAACGGCTCGCTCATCGAATGGATGTAGGGGCTCCCCGGGTCGGGTCGGAGGTCGATGAGCTCGGCGAAGTGGCTCATCTCGAGCGAGAGGAGTAGCTCCGCCCCGTGCTGCTTCACCCACGGCGCGTCCACGGCGTCGTCGAGGAACGGCCGTTCCCACGGGAAGTACCGGGACTTGGGTCGCCGGTAGACGTGGACGCCCTCGCTCTCCCCCGGCACCGGCATCGGGATCGTCGGGAACGACCGGTGGGCCGCCTGGAGCAGGTACGCCGTGCGGAGCGAGACAACGAGCGAGCGGCCCGCGGCCCGGGCCGCCTGGTAGAGGGTGGAGAATCGGTCGAGGTCGCGGGGGTACGACGTCACCAGCGCGAGCTGGTTCGACTTGGCCAGCAGATGGTCGACGCCCGCGCGGACGCCCTCCTCGGTGAACTGCTTCCGCGTGTCCGGCCCGGCGCGCGTCCCCTCGGTGATGAGGGCGACCGGCCGCTCTGCCGCGGCCGCCTCGAAGAACCGGTGGGTCTCGTCGGCGCGGGGTCCGTGCTGGCGGTAGTCCCCGGTGTAGACGATCGTCCCCTCGCGGGTCCGGATCAGGAACCCGGAGGCGCCCGGGATCGAGTGGTCGACTGGGAGGGGAACGACCTCCAGGTGGCCGATCTGGACCGGGGTCCCATACGGCATCCGGTGCCACGGGTGCTCGCCGTACTTCGTGAACGTGCTCTCCTCGATGGCGTCGAGGAGGCTCCCGGTCCCCTCGCTGAGGTACACCGGGATCCGGGGGTCGACGAGCTTCAGGTGCCCGGCATGGTCGAGATGGGCGTGGCTGACGAACACCCCTTGGAACTCCGGTTCCGTCGGGCGGAGGTCGGAACCGGCGAGCGCGTCCTCGGAGTAGAGGCCCTCGACGCGGGGGAGGAGACCGAATTCGAGGTAGTCCTTCACCGGGGAGGCGGAGCGGGGCTGGAGGTACTGGCCCCAGTACTGTTCCCAGACGGGCGAGAACGACGGACCGAAGTCGATGAGGATCCGGTCTGGGCCGTCCTCGACGACGACCTTGTTGCCGCCGATCTCCCGGACGCCGCCGAGGAAACGGACCGTCGGATGCGCCACGACGCCCCGAGGGCGCCTACGTTCAAGACGGTTCGGCGCGAATGGTCCCGGCCTAGCGGGCCTTCAGGACCTTCTTCACGTTGGGGTGTTCCTTCGTGAAGATCTTCCCGCCGCAGTTGTCGCAGCGGACGCCGAACAGGTTCGAGTCGCTCGGAAGCGCCTCGCCACAGCGGATGCAGCGGAACATCGTCCCCTCCTCCGACCGCCCCGATTAATCGTTTGCGGTGGCGGAGACCGCCGCCGCATCCTTCTCCGACCGGGTGATCGGGGGGGCCGCCGTGAACAGATACGCGCCGCTCGCGAACTTCGTTCCGCAGCGCCGGCACTCGAAGACGCCGCTCGCCACGCGGTGGACGGTGACGGTGGAGCACTTCGGGCAGGCGGCATCGGGCTCGCGGGCCCGGTCGATCTCGAGGACGCGCCGTCGGATCCGGATGCCGTAGCGCGGGCCCATCCAGCCCGTGTTGCCGACCTTCTTCGTGCGCTTGCTCATCTACGTCCCCGTGGCGATCTTCCGCATCCGGTCGCCGTGGCGGAACGCACGGTCGGCGAGGGATTTGATGTCGTCGGGTGAGAAGGCGCCGACGAGGCCCTTCTGCATGGCGACGACGTGGCCGGCCTCGTCGGTGGCGATGGTGATCCGGCCCTGGCAGGCGAGCTCCTCGTCGAGCGACGGGTCGACGACGACCGCGTCGCCGAGCCGGGCGAACGTGGTCTCCACCGGCAGGTGCTGGACGGCGAGTCGGCTATCGGACTCGGCGACCCCGAAGCGCTTCGACGGAAGGGTCGCGTGGGTCAACGCCGTCAGGGCGGCCAGAGACCCCGTGTCGATGAGGTTCCCCGAGTGGTCGATGACGTGGACGTCGACGTAGCAAACCCAGGTCTTCTCCCCGGGAGTGACGCACAGCTTCGTCAGGTCGATCGCCTCGCCGGCGCGGATCGCCCGGTCGATGACCCGGGAGACCTCGATCGCCCGCGGGTGGGGGGGGCCAGGCTCGAACATCGCGTTCGAGAGGGGGACGAGCTCGGCGTTCGTGGTCAGGACCCCCGCGTTCGGGGTGTCCGGGAACGGCTTCCCCAGTTCGAGCTTGACGCCGCAGACGACGGCGGTCGCGCCGATGCGCGCAAGGGCGGAGCCGTCGGCGGCCGCGGCGAAACCGGGCTCGACGGAGACCGGGCGGTAGTCGTCGATCCCGCGGCCGTCCAAACGGCGGCCGGTCCGCGCGAGCTCGAGGATGTGGGTGCCGAGGATCTCGGCGGTGACTTCGTTGCTCATGCGTGGACCTCCTGGCCCGCGGAGCCCCCGACCTGGTACCGGTCGCGGAGCGCCTGCTTCATCACTTCGTAGATCGACCGGCAGCCCTGGACGCCGAGGTCGAGGGCCTGGCCGAGCTCGGGGCCGGTCATGTGGCCCTCCATCTGGAGGAGCACGAGCCGTCCGGACTGCGGAACGAGAGCCATCGGCATGTCGGCCTCGCCGAAGTTGTCCTCTTCCTTCTTGAGGTCGAGCGCGATCGCGCCGCCGATCTTTCCGACGGCGACGGACGGCAGCAGATCGACCATTGGGATCCCCGCGTCGGCAAGCGCGACCGAGGCGGCCACGACGCCCGCGCACCGGGTCCCGGCGTTCGCCTGGAGGACTTCGATGTAGATGTCGATGCTCGTCCGGGGATACTCCTCGACGAAGATCACCGACTCGAACGCCTCGCTGATCACCTTGCTGATCTCCTGCGACCGGCGGTCGAGGCCGGGGCGCTTGCGTTCATCGACGGAGAACGCCGCCATGTTGTACTTGCACTGGACGATCGCCTTGTTGTTCTGCTG
>JAKIVS010000019.1 GCA_022750435.1 Thermoplasmata archaeon
CGGCGACCACGTCCGGATGCTGGAGAAGGGAGGCGGAAAGAGTGGCGGATGAAGTAAGCGTGCTCGTCGAGGGCGGCAAGGCGACCCCGGGGAACCCCCTCGGACCGGCGCTCGGCCCGCTCGGCGTCAACGTCGTCCAGGTCGTCGCCCAGATCAACGAACAGACGAAGGGATTCGCCGGGATGAAAGTCCCGGTCGTCATCAAGGTCGACCCGGCCACGCGGGCGTTCACCCTCGTCGTGGGCCGCCCGCCCGTGGCGGCGCTCCTCCTCAAGGAGGCCGGCAAGGAGAAGGGCTCCGGCAAGGCGAAGACGGAGACCGTCGGCGACGTGAGCCTCGACGCGGTGCGCCGCATCGCGGAGGCGAAGGGCGCCGACCTGTACGGCCGCTCCCAGGAGGAGAAGGTCAACCAGGTGATCGGCACCTGCACCTCGATGGGCCTCACCGTCGATGGCCGCGACCCCCGCGAGCTGCTCAAGGAGCGCGTCGCGGCGCGGGGCGCGAAATGATGGGGGGTCAGCCCGGCCAGCCGCCGGACCTCTCCAATGCGGAGATCGTCGACTACTCCCCCCTGGAGGGGGACGGCCGGCTCCGCCTGAAGCTGAAGGACGGCTCCGTCATCGAGGTCAAGCTCGAGATCATGAACATCCTCCGCGCGGGGAACGACCCGAACACCGGGCTGCCCGCCTACATCGTCCAGTCGGCCCCCATGGTCCGGCTCGTCGAGTGTCCGAAGGAGCTGCGGAAGTCGCCGATGCGCGCCGCCGCGAAGGACACGAAGTCGATCCCCGGCTTCGGCTGAACGCGCCCGAACCCCCCCCGGTTCCGCGCCCCTTAAGTTTCCGTTCGGCTCGCTCGCGCCGTGAGCGACCTCCAGGAGAGCCCGGCGGTGGCGCCGGAGGACGAAGGGGGGAACGAGCGCATTGGTCTCCAGATCGCCGGCGCGGTCGGCCTCTTCGTGGGATGGGGACTCGGCGTGTTCCTCAACGTGCTGCTCCACGCTTCGGCCCATTCCGGTGGGCGGGTCATCGGCTGGGTCCGGATCTATCCGGCGTTGGGACCCTATGCCTGGGCCGTCCTGTTGGTGGGACTCTTCACCGGTCTGTTCGGCGTCGGCCTTCTCTGGACCGCGCGCGACTCGAAGGTCGGCCCGATCCGCTGGCCCGGAACCGCCTACTAGTTCGATGAGACCCCCGCTTCCGCGCCCGCTGAGAGCGCTCGCGTCAGTGCGTCACATTCCGTCGCGACGGCGGGAGCCGCGCTCCCGTGGGGCCCTTGCCCGCCTTCTGCATGGCGATGCAGTCCGGACACATGCGCTCGTCGGCGTCGAGGCAGTTCCGGCAGAACGTACGCCCGCAGAACGAACAGCGCAACGTCGCGGGTGCGCCGCAGCGCTGGCAAGTGCCGACCAGCATTCCGAGCGAACTCCCTAACGGCGCGAGGTGGGGACGATACCGCTCTGTTTAAGCGCTTCGACGAAGCCGTCGGCGTACGCGCGCCGGCTGACGTAGCGCGCGGCGGCGCGAGCCCTCGGACTGCCGTTCGGAAACGAGACGCCGTACCCGGCCGCCCGCAGCATCGCGACGTCGTTGTCGCCGTCCCCGGCCACCACGCAGTCGGCGAGCGTGAGGCCGTACGGGGCGAGCGCGCGGTCGAGTGCGGTCCGCTTGCCGGCGCCGGCCTCCATCAGGTGGAGGGCGAACCCGGTCGATTCCACCGTGACCCCCGAGCCCTTCAGGGCGGCGCGGATCCGTCGAACGGGCGCCGACGGCTCGAGGGCCACCTCCGTCTCCCGCCAGCGGTCGGTGAACAACCGTCGGACCGGGATCGCGTCGCGTTCCAGCTTTTCCAGGGCCGCGACGGCGACGGTGCGCCGGGCCAGCGTCTCGACCCGGTCGACGCCGTCGACCCTTCGATAGAGGATCCCGCCGTTCTCGGCGACGATCGGTCCGGTGAGCCCCACGAATCGGTGGAGGGCGAGCGCGATCGGGAGAACGTTCCCGGTCGCGAGCACCACGACAATCCCCCGGTCCTGGAGGCTTCGGAGGAGTTCGACCGCGCGGAGGTTGAGACGGCGCGACGCGTCGGTGAGAGTGCCGTCGATGTCGGTGACGACCGCGCGCAGGGGGAGACGGTGGGTCGAGGGGCGGCGCCTCACGTCGCTCCGGGCGAGAGTTTCCGGGCCACCGCGGAGCGGAGCACCTCGGCGACCTCCTGGCCGTCGCGGCGACCGCGCACCTCGCGCATCAGGTCCCCCATCAGGGGAGAGAACGCCCCGGGACCCTTGGCCGCGATCATGGGAGCGTTCTGGAGTACGAGCTGTTCTGCGAGCGCCTCGAGCTCCCCCCGGCTCATGGTGACGAGGCCGCTCCGGCCGATGGCGTCGGGGACCGTCGCCGCTCCCGCGGCCAGCGCGGCCACGACCCGACCGAGCCCTTCCTTCGCGAATTCCCCGCGTTCGAGCGAGGCGAGGAGCTGGTCCAAGAGCCCGACTGGGAAGTCGAACGGTTCGTCGTCTCCCCCGGAGTCCGGAATCTCCTTCGCGAGGAGCTGGGCCACGAGGGGCGCGGCATGGCCCCGCCCCGCCAACGACTCGAACCGCTCCACCTCACCAGCGCGTTGGAGGGCGAGGGCGGTGTTCTCGGAGAGAGCGTAGCGCTCGACGAGCCGCGCCCTCGCTTCCCTCGGACGCTCTGGGAGCCCGGCGCGCAGCGCTCGGAGGCGCGCGGGGTCGACCGGAACCGGTGGGACGTCGGTCTCCGGGTACATGCGGTCGCGGCCGGGAAGGGGTCGAGAGTAGCGGGTACGGCCGTCGGGAAGGGGGTCTCGGGTCTCGGACGGGATCCCGGCGAGGGCCTCGCGGGCGCGAGTACGCACCTCGTGGAGCGCCCGATGAGCCGTCCCGGCCTTGGGGGCCCCGACGAGCACGAAGGCATCGTCCGTGGCGGGGACTCCGAGGAGCCGCCGGAGGGACGACACGACCTCGCCGTCGATCCCCTGCGAAGGGACCTCGTCGGAATGGAACAGTCCGCGGACGCCCGCCGCTCGGGCCCGGTCGGCGAGCTCGCGGCCCAGGCGTTCGCGCGATTCGCCGGGGGGCGCAAGCAGCCCACCGAACCCTGGGAGTCCAATCCCGAGCACGACGCCGCCGTGGGCCGCGGCGTCGCCCAGGGGACCGGTCGCCGACCCGCGGAGGAGGTGCGTGGTGTCCGCGGGCTCGTCGTCGGGAACACGGGCCCTGCGCGCGGTGAGTTTCTCCCGCACCGCGAGCAACGCGACCTGGCGCGCCACCTCGGTGTCGACGTACTGGTGGATCTTCCGAAGCTCCTGGACGCCCTTGACCTCGACCCGCGCGCCCCCCTCGGTGGAGACGTTCACGTCCTCTCGGATCGTGCCGATGCCGCGGCGGACCTTCCCGGTCGCGCGGAGGAGCATCCCGATCTCCTCGGCCACGGCGCGGGCCTCGGCTCCGTTGGAGATCTCGGGTCCCGTCGCGATCTCGATGAGCGGAATGCCGAGCCGGTCGAGTCGGTAGCGGATCCCGTCCTTCGATTCGCCGACCTTCCGGGCCGCATCCTCCTCGAGGCAGATCGTCGGAATCGAGTACGACCGGCCGTCCACGTCCACGTGGCCGTCGACGGCCACGAGGGCGGTGCGTTGGAATCCGGAGGTGTTCGAGCCATCGACCACGATCTTCCGCATCACCTCGACCTCGTCGAGGGGGCGCGCGCCGAGCAGCAGCGCCATCGTCAACGCGACGTCCAGCGCGGCGGGGTCGAGCGCGTTCGGGGGCTCCTCGTCGAGCTCGACGAGGCAGCTCGTCGGGGTCGCCTCGTAGATGTAGGTCAGGTTGCGGGACGCCTGGAAGGCGGCGGCGGCGTCGATCGCGTGGTTCTCGCCGCCGGTGGCGCGGAGTCGCCGTTCGACGGTCCGCGTGACGGTTTCGGACAGTTCAGCCGGGCAATCGCAGAACAGCTTGCCCGTGGACAGCTGCTGGTGGACCTCGAGCCCGGCTTTCACGGATGGTCCTCGGCCTCGTGCCGGCCTTCGGTCTCTCCCGCCTTTGGGGTCTTCATGAGCTCCGCGACGGCGTGGGGGTCGTCGGAGCGTCCGAGCGCCCAGAGGAGTTTCACATACGCCGTCTCGGGGAGCATGTCCCCCGCGTAGAGGACCCCCGCCCGGGCGAGCTCGCGCCCGGTGGCGTACACGAACGGGTCGGCGACGCCCTCCAGACACTGCGTGGTCATCACGACCGTCGTTCCACGCGCGACGGCGGACTTGATCCAGCCGAGGTGGCTCAGGGCCACGTGACCCAGCCCGGTGCCGGCGATCACGACTCCCCGGGCGCCGGCGACGAACGCCTCGGCCCGGCTCGGCTCGAGACCGGGGTGGAACCAGAGGATCGTCGCTCCGGTCCCCATGGGGCCCGTGTACCGGGGGGATCCGGTCGAGCGCGGCCGGAACGGGTGGACCAAATGGACGGTCGACCCCTCGATCCAGCCGATCGGAGGTCCGTTCCGACTTCGGAAGGCGTCGCGCCGACTCGAGTGCATCTTGCGGACCCGGGTGCCCCGATGGATGGCGAACCGGTCGTCGGAGAGGCCGTCGTGCATCACCACGACCACCTCCGCGAGCTCGGGATGACGGGCGAGGGTGACCGCCGCCGTCAGGTTCGTGAACCCGTCGGAGGAGGGGCGGTCGGGCGACCGCTGGGCCCCCACGAGGACGACAGGGCCGGGAAGGTCTTCGAGAAGGAAGGAAAGGGCCGCCGACGTGTACGCGAGCGTGTCCGTGCCGTGGGCGACGACGACCCCACTGGCTCCCTTCGAGAAGGTATCGACGGTCCGGCGCGCCATCTCCTCCCAGTCCGGGGGGCCGATCTCCTCGCTCAGGCGGTCGAAAACCGGGACCACTCGTACCGGGCCGTCCCGCTCGAGGTCGGGGTAGAAACCGAGGATCTCGCTCTCCTCTCGGACGGGTCGCACTCCGCCCGTCCGATAGTCGACCCGGGAGGCGATGGTCCCGCCCGTGGTGAGCAGCCCAATCCATGGCCCGGTCGCCGAGGAGGGCCGTGTCTTGGAGGGAGTCGAACCGCCGTTCCCGTTCAGCGGCGCGGCTTCGACGATCGTCACTTGGTCGGTCGGTCCCACTCGGACCCCGACGTTGTAGCCCGTCGGGAGCTTCAACTGGAGGACCCGGTCCCCCGACATCTCGTGCGGGGGTACGACAGCGCCCCGCCATCGGGCGCCGTCCGCCGTCGTCAGCTCGACCAGCGTCCCCATCGGGAGGGCGCGCAACCGGTCCCAAGCGTCCGCGGGACCGTTCTCGGACATGAACTGAAGTCGGCGAACGAACGCCGCTTCGACGGGGGGATTTCTTCGCCGTATAAAGTCCTCCGCGCGCGGCGGAGCCCGCGTGAATCGGGTTTTATAGGGCGGCTCGCTCGACGAGCCGGGAAGAACAGCAACACGCCGGGTGCCCGTGTGGGGTAGCTTCGGGGGCGGAATCGACCGTCCCTGCTACACTGGATTATCCTAGAGGCCTGCGGAGCCTCAGACCTGGGTTCGAATCCCAGCACGGGCGTACAGCCGGCACACGATACCCGCCCTCCCGCAGGGCGGGAACCCCTCCAGCCGCCGCGGCGTTTTGCGCCAGGAGGGCGACGCGATCGGGAAGGTCTCCGTCCGCGGGTGTCGGGGCCCCGAGAAGGAGGGGACGATGGACTGCGGAGCTCTCGGTCGGGTTCGGGGGGCCTCCGCGTAGTATCCTACGTGGATAGTCTTGTTGGGGAATTGGTTTCTTACGGAGATGATGACGCCGAAGATCGACCCGTCTGTCGTGGCCCTTTTCGGTAGCCGGACCAGGGCCGCGACACTGGGGGCGTTGGCCAATGCGGGCCAGCCTTTGACGGCCTACCTTGTTGCCAAAATGACCGGCACGCAGGTCATCAAGGCCATCACGGAGCTGGGACGGCTCGAACAGGCCGGGGTGGTCGCAACGGCTCAGACCGGTCGAGGGCGCGCCGGGTGGACTCTTACGGACCCTTCGCTGCAGGAGTTCTTTCGACGCCGGGTCCGAATCGTTTGGTCGGCCGACTTTGGCCGAGAAGTGGACCGACGTATCGCCCGACGAGCGTCCCCCTGCCGCCCTCGGATTGACCTTTCCAAATTCGTGCCGAGTCCCGAGTCCGTCCCCAATCGAGAGGAGTTCACCTGCTCGCCGGAGAAGGACCGGATACTCGCCCGGGCCGGACTTCGGACTTCCCGGCGAAGTTCGCCGAGCCCATGACGGCCACCGACGAGGTGGGCCGGATCCTCCGCGCGACGCCGAAAAGCTACGAACGAATCCTCACCTTCGCCGCCCTCCTCGCTGCCGAAAGCGGATCGGACGTTGTTGTCGTCGGGGGCTCCGCGATCGAGGTCTATACCAAGGGCGGCTACGTCTCGGGGGATATCGACAATCGGGCCGACCGAGAGCTCGTGCGACGGGCTCTCACCGCGTGGAAATTCACGGACGAGGGGCGGCTCTGGACTCGGGCGGATTGGGCCATCGCGGTCGACGTGGTCGGACATCGATACACCGGCGATGCGTACCGGGCCACCACCGTGGCGACCCCGTACGGCCCGGTTCATATCGCCGTTGTCGAGGACCTCTTCGTCAAGCGATTGGCGGCGGCGACGCACTGGAAGGTCCGGGCGGCCCTGGACGAAGCGAGCCTTCTCTGGCAAGACTATTCGGACTCGATGGACCTCGCGTATCTCGACCGTCAGGCCACCACCTACAAAGTGGAGGACCTCCTGGCGGTGTTTCGCAAGGGTGCCCCCCGCCGGGGCGGACGGCGGTCGTAGCTCAACCTCGCCCGAGGTCTGTCGGCCCAGTCCGTCGGGCATCCCGAGTTGGGCGGCGGATCCTGAGCCTCGCCCACGGCAGGGACAGAATCCGCGGGCGGCCGCTCCTCTCCGGTCGGCCAACGAACTTCTCCTCGACACCGGGCGGGCAAGCGCGGCGCGTGCGCGCTCTACCCGTACCCCCGGAACACCTCGTAGGTGACGCGATCCGCCGGAATCTCGAGGCTTCGCAGGGTGCGATAGGTCTCCTCCACCATCGCGGCGGCCCCGCACAAGTAGTACACCGGCTCCGTAAGCCCCTTGGACGCCTGGGTGAGAAGCTCGGCGTCAATCCGGCCCCTCCGCCCCGCCCAAGTCGACGTCTCCGCCGAGCGGGTCAACGTGTGCTCCACCTCGAATCGAGAGTTCTGCCGCGTCAGCTGCTCCAGCTCCCCGCGGTAGGCAATCTCCTCCTCAGTTCGGCTCGAATAGAGGAGGCGTACCGGGATGGGAAGTCGGCGGTCCGCCGCGTACTCCGCCATGCCCTTGAGCGGGGTGATCCCAATTCCCCCTGCGACGAGGATGGCCGGGGACTCTTCGTGAAGGACGAAGTGGCCGTAGGCGCCGTCGACCTCGGCTTCGTCCCCTGGGCGGAGGGCGGCGAACGCCTGCTTCCATGGCGATTCCGACACGCGCGCCCCGAACTCGAGGTACGGCCGGGTCGGCGAGCAGGCGAGGGACATCGGATATTCGAGAGATCCCGCCGAAGTCGCGAACTCGAGGCCGCAGAATTGGACGGGTACGAACTGGAATCCGGCCGGCTTCTCAAACTTGACCGAGTGGATCGTCGGAGTCACACGGGTGGACTCAAGGACCCGGACCCGAGCGATCGTGACGGTGACCTCCCCGAGTCCACCCAAGGCCGGGATATGATGACCAACTCAGTCGACTTCAGGTCCCGGGTAGCTCTTCCTGGCCCACGAGAAGGGCCATTCGTCCACGTCGATTCCGGGCGGCCCCAGCGCCGTTCGTCAGGGATTTGGGAATAGCGCCGCCGTATATGCGGCGGCCGTTTATAGGGCGCCTCGCCGAAGGGGCGACCGTATGATCCGCCTCGAGACCGCCTCCCGGAAACCCACCGCCCACCGGCCTTCCCTCCTCGTGCCCACCATCGTCGCGATGGCGGTTCTCATGCTCTTCCCGTCGGGAGTCGGCCTGGCTTCCGCGGGACCCTCGAACCTCGGTAGCGGGAGTGACGTCACGCAGGACCGCTCCACCGCTGCGCCCATGGCGGCGGCAGGGGGGGCCGTGCACGACTACCACTTCGCCAGCGCCGAGTTGGCGCGACCCGGCTGGTCCGGCACTCCGGCCTGGCTGGCCTATGACCATGCCGCCCGAGCGTTCTACGTGGCGGAGGCTCCGTCCGGTGTGGGCGTCCTCTCCGCCGGAAGTCTTCAGGTGAACGGGACCATCCCAGTCGGAACCTCCCCGTTCGCCGTGGCGTACGACCCGAACGACGGTCGGATCTTCGTGACGAATACCGGCTCCAACAACGTGACCGCGATCTCCGACACCACGAACTCGACCATCGGATCGGTCGCCGTCGGTACGAACCCATACGGCATCGCGTTCGACACTGGGACCGACCGGGTCTACGTCGCGAACGGGGGGTCGAACACGGTGACGGTCGTGAACGGGTCGTCGCTCCTGGTCGTTGCCACGATTCCCGTGGGGTCGGACCCGATCGGGGTCGCCTACGATCCGGTGGACCAGACGGTCGTGGTCGCGAACTCCGGTTCCAACAACGTCACCGTCATCGACGCCGCGACCGACCTCGTCGTCGCCAATCCCGCCGTCGGGACTTCCCCGTACGATCTCACCGTCGATACGGCCAGTGGCGCCGCGTACGTCTCGAACGCCGGCTCCGGGAACGTCTCGGTGTTGAATCCGAACGGTACCGGGCTAACCACCACCATTGCCGTGGGGGCGGAGCCGGCAGGATTGGTCTACGACTCGCGGAATGGTACGGTCTGGGTGGACCAGGGACCCGTCGGGGTCGTCGTCGTCAATGCATCGACCGACCGGGTCGTCCAGTTCCTCGAGTTTGACCCGCAGGGGGCCGCGTACGACCCTGACCGGAACGAGGTGTGCGTCACCAACGCCGCGAACTCGACGTTCCAGTGCCTCGTGCCTGGCCAGGACTCCTACGCGGACGTCTCGACCATCAGCTTCGTCGAGTCGGGTCTCCTCAACGGCACCGCCTGGTCCGTCGACATGGACGGCGAAGTCGCGGACTCGACGAACTCGACCGTCGCGTTCGCCGCTCCCCTCTACGCGTACGAGTCGTATACGGTCGGGCCCGTGGCCCAGTACGCGCCGTCGCCGGCGACCGGCGCATTCAGCGCCGACCTGCCGAACATGACCCTCTCGATCAACTTCACCTCGGATCTCGGACTCTACGTCCTCACCTTCCAGGAGCGGGGTCTCTCCCTCGACCTCGGCTCCTGGTGGGAAGTCAACGTCTCCGGGGCGACCTATTCTACTGATCTCCCGACGGTCGCGCTCTCGGTCCGGAACGGCTCGTACCCCTACGACCCGCAGGCCTCCGGAATGATGGTCAGCCCCCCCGGGACCGCCATCGTCAACGGCTCCAGCGTGACGGTCGTGGTTCCGTTCGCCCCGGAACGGTTCCCGGTCTCGTTCCAAGAGGTCGATCTGCCCACGGCCCTCTCGTGGGGGGTCACTTTCAACGGCACTCGGGAATCGCTCACGACGGACGGCGGCGCCGACACGCTGAACTTTGCGTCCGAGCCGGACGGGTCGTATTCCTACGTCATCGACCCCGTTCCCGGCTGGGTGACGACCAATGTCCCCCGCAACGGGACGGTTTCCGTCACCGGGGAGGCCCTCAACGTCTCGGTCGACTACGCAGTGGCGCCGCTCCCCCCGAACGCGACCTACCGATTGACGTTCCACGAGACGGGGCTTCCGAACGGAACGAGCTGGGGGGTCGTCGTCGGCAGCGCGGTCGGAAGCTCGTCCACCCGCAACGTCACCTTTCCCGAGGTGAATGGAACGTACGGCTTCGTGGTCCTCGCCGTGGCCGGGTTCGAGGCGAGCGCCCCTTCGGTCGCCGTGGTCAACGGGAACAACACCACGGTCCCCGTGACGTTCCGTCTCGAGACCTATCCGATCGTCTTCATCGAGTTCGGACTCCCGAGCGGGACGAATTGGAGCGTCACCGTCTCGAACGTCACGATCGGATTCAACGTCACCGAGAACTCGACCACGAACTCGATCACGTTCTTCCTTCCGAACGGGACGTACGCCATTTCCTTCGGGCTTCCTGCCGGCTACTCCGGGAACTCGTCCTCCACGCAGATCACGGTCACCGGACGGGCGTCCACCGGCGCCACGCTCTCGGTCAGCCCCGAGGGTTCCCACGCGGGCTTCCCGCTCTCGCCATGGGAGACCGCGGCGACGTTCGCCGTCGCGGGAGCCTTGGCCGGGGTCGCGGGAACCCTCCTGTGGCGCCGGCGCGATCCGCCGACGAGAGCCAGATAGACCGCGGACACGCCGCCTACGGAACGCCGGGGTCGGCGAGCGCGTACGGAATCGTCGGGCTGTCCATGAACTCGAGGACTTTCTCCACGCCCTTCTCCCGACCCGTGTCGTAGGCACGCCGCAGTACGGTCTCCGCCACGTCGGGGGCGAGCGGAGGGACTTCCTCGATCGTCGTGGTGACGGGAGCGGCGTGACGGTCGAACCACGCGAGGAAGCTCCGGAACCCGGGGAACGCCAGTTGAAACAGCTGGACTTGCAACGTCACGTCCGGAGGCGTGGGGGTCGCATGGTAGCTCTTCATCTCGTAGATCCGGTCGCGACCGTTCCAGAAGTCCGGTTGCGCGTAAACGCCCACCTGGCCGTTGATCAAGATGAGGCGGCTCCGCGGACGGACGAGGCCCATGACCTCGCTGCGTCGAAACTCCTGGAGGACGGCGGAGACGGCGGCGAGGTGCTTGGCCCGCTCCACGTCCGGGAGATCGATGTGGGCATCCGCCAACTCCTCGTCCAGGATCGCGGCGGCGTTCGCGTTCATCGCGGTGCGCGTCGGTCGACGTCCCTGGGAGAACTCGTGGCTGGCCCGGGAGACGCTGCCGTCAATCGCCTTGCCGACGGCCATCCCAACCTCGTCGGCCTCGGTCACCTCGCGCGGGTTCGCCGCTCGGACGACTTCGTGCGCGGCGACGGTCCGGATGGTCGTCACGCGGACCCGCGTACCCGTCGGGCCGGCACGTTGGTCGAGGGGACGGCGGCCGGGCACTTCGGGGGGCGGCTCGGCAGGGCCATCGTCACGGGGTGAGCGACGTGGGTCGGAGGGCGCTCTCCAGGAGCTTGCGCTCGATGATGGCGATCGCCTCCGAGACGGCCGATTTGCTGCGGTCGAGGCGCCGGGCGAGGTCGGTCAGCGTGATCCCGCGGGGGACGGCGAAGTAGCCGGCCGCCATCGCCTGCGTCAGCAGCTGGTGCTGCGTGTCGGTCAGTACGGGCAGGTGGCTCCGGAGCGGACGCCGACGGATCGAGACGACCTGGAAGTTGGGGTCCGCCTTCTCCGTGTACTTCAGCACGGCGCGGAACTCGGAGTGGCGGGCGACCACCTCCCACCGGATGGTACCGCCCTGCACGCGGAGAGGGAACTGGATCGGAATGCCGAGATCCCGGTAGAGGTAGATGATCGGCGGGTTCTGGTAGGTGATCCGGTAGAGGCTTCCGTCGCCGACCTCCGCGAGGCTGTCGACCTTGAGGATCCCGGGCAGCGACGCGATTTCGGTCGCCCAGACCCCGGGAGGTCGCCCGCTGATCCAGTGGTCGGAGACGGAGACGTCCTTGCTGACGTCCGCCCGATTCAGGACCTCGACGTTGACGGATGGGTGGGCGCGACTGAACGTCCCCGTCCACAGCCCTTTCGGGATCCGGATCCGGAGGGTCGCGAGGAGGAGTCGGTCCTCGGGGGTCTCGTCCTGGGCGCGGCGCAGCTCGCGGAACCGGTCGGATGCCGTGCTCTTGGAAGCGCGCGAGGCCCGCGTCCGGTGGTCGCCCGCGCGCGAACGATTCCGTGCGGTCACGTGCTCCAAGGAACGGCCACGCGACTTCGGGCGGGGCCGTCGGCCGCGTATCGTCGGCGGCCATATAAACGGACGCGGACGGTGCCGAGCGCTCCTTCGACGGACCTCCCCCATCGGTCCACCGAGGGCCCCGCCGGCACCCCCACGGCCCTCGACGGAGGAGCCGAACCCGTTCGGGACCCCGAAGACGTTCGGGAATCTGGCTTGGGGAGGGGGCGACCTGGCCTTCCCTGACCCTCCCGTCGGAACAGAAGAATGTCGTTAGCTTGGCCCATGCCATCCCCCCCGCTCTCCGGGACTCTCACACCGCCGGCCGAGCGCCCGGGAAACGGACCTCCGAAGTCGCCACGGCCGGAACCCGGCGAACTCCCCGCACCGCCGCGCCGAAGATCGATCCGCGTCTCGGAACGCGCGACCCCGTCGATTGCCCTTCCGGTTCGGTTGTTCGACCGTCCGACCTCGGTCCTGGTCTACGGACCGTCGCGGCCGCTCGTGAACCTCGTTGTCTTCGCGTTGGCCGAGGCGACGACCCCCAAGTACCACTGGGTCGACATCTGCGTCCCCGGTGAGCAACGGTTGGAGGTCGATCCCGTACGTCTCGGCTGGATCCACCACGACCGCCTTTGGAGCGTCGAGAATCCCGCCGCGCTCCGCCCCGACCCGCTGGCCGCGGATTCGTCCGTGTTCGGCCTGGTGCGGTTCGATGAACCCCAGGCGACGGTCACCCAGATCACCGAGTTCCTCCGCCTGCCCGAGATGTCCCAGCGGATCCTCTCCACGCCGCTCCCGGCGCGGGGCCCGGGCGTCGTGGCCGTCCCGAACGCCCATCGCGTGATGGCGTCGTTCTCGGCCGACCGTGTCGGGCCTATCCTGAAGGTGCATCGGACCGCGGGGTACTCCGTGTACGTCGGATTCGCCGACGCCGCGGGCGACGAACGGAAGGAGTTCGAGTACGTGATTCGCCTCGACGGCGAGAGCCTCTCCCACTGGGAAACGAGCCCGGTGGTGTGCGAGAGGGGCGTCGTCAGCGGCCCGATGGCCGACGAGACGCCCGTCTCCCTCGGCGACGTTCCCCTGCTGGCCGGGGTCTTCGGCCGGGCCCTCGCTCCCGCCTGAGGACAACCGTTCCGCCCGTCCCGACGTCCCGGGCGCCGACCCTCAGACCGTCACGTCGAGGAGCAGGATCCCTTCGGGGGGGATCAGCCAACTCGAAGCCAAGGGCGTCGCCCCGCTCGGGATCACCATCGGAATCGCCTCGTTCGGGTTCCAGGACCAGACGCTCCCGGGCTGCCCCGTCGGGAATCCGCTCCCGTTCAAGCTCAGGCGGAGCCCGTACGACGCGTTCGCGTTCGAGACCAGGAGCGAGACCGTCGTCGCGTTCGTGCCGACCACGGCGGTGGCACCGCCCGGACCGCCGAAGATGGTGGTGTTGTCGACGGCGTGCACGGAGAGGTTCTCGAAGAACGTCGAGTAGAGGGTGAACGTCGGGCGCGGGAGCCCCGACGCATCGACGAGCCCGAAGGAGCTGAGCCCGGACGTGGCTTGGAGGTCGAAGAAGCTGAACTGGCTCGTGTTCAGTTGCAGTCCCTCGGCCACCGCGTCGGCGACGACCGGAACGTCCGGATACGACTGAACGTACGACGAGTACGGACCGGCGAGCGCGCCGTTGAACTCATCGACGAACACCGGGATGTGGCACGTCGGACAGGCCCCGGACACGCTTGCCTCCGTCGCCCGGTAGTCGCTCGGGAATCCGTGCGACACGGCGGCGTCGAGGAATCCGCCCACCGAGCTGCCGGGAGACGCGGAGGAGCCCGGATACGAATGGTAGGCGACCGCCGAGAGGTTCGGCCCGTTCATCGCGACCAGAGGCTGCATCCAGATCGCTCCGGCGGTCCCCGACGTCTCCGACTGGATGCCGATCACGCGGATCGTCGGGTCGACGCCCCGCATCGCCGCGATATCGCGGTGCACCAGGGCGGCGTACTCGGTGGGGGTGACCTGCGAGTCGTCGGTTCCTCTCCAGTCGGTCCACGGGATGTTGTAGTGCGTCCAGGCCTGCGGCTCGTTGCCGATCGACCAAAACTCCGGGTGGAAGCCGAGGGTGTTCTCGACGTAGGCCACGGTGACGGCCGCGGCCCCCGGGTCGTTGATCTCCCCGGGCACGGCCATGATGGCGTGGCACCTCCGCCACTCGCAGAACTGAACGAACGGGGCGTCCGCGGCGGGGGAGGGAGCCGAGGCCACCCCATCGTCGGAGTAGCTGACCCCGGTCGTCTGGTTCGTGGAGTCGCTGCCGCCCCCGAACCGGAAGTTTTCGATCGGCGTCTCGTTCACCTGGGCGGAGAGGGAGGAGTTCTCGATCTTCACCGCGTGGGTTCCGACGCTCCAGAAGGTTGACGGCGGGTACGCGACCACGCCTCCCACCTGCAGCGCCCCGTCGAGCGTGGGGCTTCCGGGACCCACCAGCCCGGGGGCGATCGTGACCACACCGACCGCGACGAGGAGGATCAACAGGACGACGGCGAGCGTGGGCAGCCACGCGCCACGGGGACCCGAGGTCGACGGAAGATGCACGGGAGTTCCGCGTCGCCCGGGCGGGTCGTCGTCGGGAGCGACGAGGGGAGAGGGGGGATGGACCCTCTTGAACTTGCGGGGCGACGGGTTCCGCGGCCTACGCGCTGCGGGGAGCGCGGGCGGGCCCGACGGGCTCCGACCTCCGTCGGGCGACCCACGTACGGAACGTCGCGGTAAGGGAGAGGTCGCCGGCCTGGTATCCGACCCAGACGACCGCGTATCCGAGCAGGTAGAGCGGCTGCGGCCCGATGTCGGTCCCGCCGGGGATCGTCGCGATCTGGCCCCACTGGGTCACGAGCAGGGCGACGTTGAACGCCGCCCCCACGAGACAGGCGACGCGCACGCCAACGTCCGACAAGAACGAAACGGCGAGTCCGAGCGTGATGGCGGTGATCACGGCCGAGAAGACGAACGGCTGCTGCGCCACAAACTGGGCGAGGCCAGGACCGCCGATGGTCGACGATCCGAAGGAGGCGGCGACGCCCGAGAAGGAGGAGAAGAACTGGTTCGCCGGGTCGAGGATGTAGACGGCATTCGCCGCCCAGACCGCCCCCAGCCCGAGCCGGAGCAGCGCGATTCCGCGACGGGGGCGCGCCGGCCCACGAGACTCGGAAACTTTCTCCGATCCGACTCCGTCCATGTCCCGTCCCGATGCCCGAAGGCGGGCACGGGGGGTAAGTCGCGGTGGTCTCACGCGGAGACTACGAACCGCTCAGCCGAACTTCGTGTGGAGCGAATAGAGGATCATCACGAACCCGGCGGCGATGAAGCCGACGCAACCGAACGAGGCGTCGTAGAGGCTCTGACTGACGTCGTAGATCCCGAACCAGGAGCCCGCGGTCCCCACGGAGAGGAAGGCGAAGCCGACGGCGAGGGCGAGCATACTGCGACTGCCGGTGTTCCGGTAGGCCCGAATTCCGTAGAGCGTCACCACGACGCCGAGGACGACGACAAGGGACCAGGTGAGGGTCATTGTCCAGAAGGCGACGCCGCTGGTGTAGGCCATTACCGCGCCCCCTCCCGCCGAAAGTCCTTCCACATTGTTTGCAATCGTTCCGTGGCGAGGTCCCGATACTTAACCTCAATCCGCAACGTGCGGCCGTACATCTCCACGGCGAGCCTCTCCAAAAGGCTTCGGTACAGGTCGACCCGCTTTCCCTCGGGGGTGATGGCGGTCCGCTGGACCCCCACGAGGCCGATCTCCTGGAGTTCGTGCAACTTGCGGTACAGCGTGCTCTGCGGGATCCGGTTGGACGCGAGCATCTCCTGGGCAGAGAGCGGGGACTCGTTGAGCATCAACAGGATCTCCCGGGCCGCTGGATCGCCGAGCGCATCCAGGATCCGTTCCTTCCGGTTGGCCGGCGCGAGCGGCGCCGGAGGGGACGTGGGGGCCGGGGGCTCGCCTCCATTCGCGGTCAGAACGTTTCCCTCGCTACTCGCTCTCCCGGACGATTCTCAGGGGTGAGAACCATTCGAAGGAACGACCAAACCCGCGGGGTCGAGCATCCCGCACCCGGAGGGGCGGGTCCATCGACCGTCCCGGCGAGAGCCGTGAACGCACCCCTCATGCGGCCGCGACCACCTTCGCCCGTGCCTTTACACTTTCCCTGAGTCCGAACGGCGATGCGCCTCCGGGTCGAGCCGACGGGGCGCCCCGGGGTCAATCCTCATGTAGGTTCCGGCACCGTTCCGCAGCGCATTGCACAGTGCCGGTCGAGAGGAAACCGTCTCACTTCCCGCTCCGGAGGCGGCCGGGTCACCCCGGCACACGGGAAGGCGTTACGTAATGAGGGAGGGCGACTCCGGCGTTCGAGTTCCGACGATGTCAGCGCACTGCCCGGCCTGTGGATCCGACGTAGACGTCACACCCCGCGCCATCGAAGTTGAGGCCGGTACCTGTCCCGGGTGCTCGCGCGCCTTCCTCCTTCTTCCGGCCAACGCCGACCTGACGACCACGGTCGTCACCACCGTCCCGCCCGTGGACACCGACGCCGAGGACGAGGAAGAGCTGTCGGCCGCGTGCGCCGAGTGCGGCGGTACGCTCGTCCTGGCCGTCGATGGCGAGAACGCCCTCGCCGCGACGTGCGACGACTGCAACACCGTGTTCAAGCTCATCCGCGCCGACGCCCCCGAGCGGCCCGGCCGGCGGCTCGAGGACGCGCCGGAGCGCCCCAGCCGCGCCCGCGACTCGGACCGGAGCGACGACCGACCGTTCCCGCCCCGCCGCGAGTTCGACTCCGCGGGAGGGGCGAGCCGGGCTCGACCGTGCCGCAAGTGCGGTGGTCCGATCGTCTTCTCCGATGGCGAGGACGGCGGGATGGTCGGCACGTGCCAATCGTGTGGCAACCGCTTCAGCCTCCGACCCCGCGCCGACGGCGCGGGCGGCGGCGGCCGGGACCGCGGGTACAGCTCCGGTCCCCGCCGCGGCGGACCCCCGCCCTGGAAGTCGCGCGGCGGCTCCGGCGGTTACGCCGGCGGCGGCGCCAGCCGGCGCCCGCGCTCCGACGCGGGCGGCGACGACGACCGGCGCCCCCAGCGCCGGCGGCGACGCGACGACTAGACCGGCGCGCCCGGGAGGGCCACCGACCGTCGCCACCGTAGGCCGACCCTCGTCCCCACCGCGGGCGGAATCGCTCCGAGCGGGAGTCGACCCTCGAGCCGTTCGCCGCCCTCCAGTTCGACCTCTACGAGATGGCTTCCCCCCGCGAATCCGCTCAGCGTGACCGTCCCGGTCCGGTTGGATTCGCCGAGGGGTCGGATCTCCACGTCGATGGGGGCGATCGCCATCGCACGGCCGGACTCTACGAGAACGTTGTAGCCGAGGAAGCGAGCGCTGTCCGCCGAGGCCGGGGCACCGTAGACCTCCGGGGGCGAGCCGTGCTGCACGACGCGTCCTCCGGACAGGAGGACCACCCGGTCGGCGAGGAGGAGGCCTTCCTCGCGGTCGTGCGTCACGTGGATCGCGGCGGTCCGGGTCGCCGAGAGCGCTCGGCGGAACGCGCTCCGGAGGTCGCGGCGGATCTCCGCGTCCACGGAGGCAAACGGTTCGTCGAGCAGGACAAGTGGGGGCTCGGGGGCGAGCGTGCGAGCGAGGGCGACACGCTGTCGTTCCCCGCCGCTCAGGGCCTGGGGCGCCCGGTCGGCGAGCGACTCGAGGTGCAGGAGGCGCAGCATCTCCTCGACCCTTCGGTCGATGTCGGCCCGGGGGCGGCGGAGGACCGCGAGACCGTAGGCGACGTTCTCCCAAACCGACCGGTGGGGGAACAGCGCCGGCTCCTGGAACAGCATCCCGACCCCTCGGCGGTGCGTGGGAACGCCGCGGAGGTTGCGGCCGCGGAGGGAGACTGTCCCGTGCGTGGGTGCCTCGAGCCCGACCAGACACCGGAGGAGCGTCGTCTTCCCGCTCCCGTTCGGTCCCATCAGGACAACGAACTCCCCGTCGGCAACGTCGAGGTCGACGTCGGTGAGGACCGGGTCCGCCCCCCAGGAGGCCCCGAGCCCCCGGACGCGCAGGCATTCAGAACTCGACACGGCGGCCTCCCCGGACGATCACGAGGAACGAGACCAGGCTGACGACGACCAGGAGGCCGGCAACGGCGGCCGCCAGGGCCGGCTCCCGGATCTCGTCCAGTCGGTAGAGCTCGACGGGGAGGGTCGTGAAGGTGGGCGTGGCGAGGAAATAGGTCGCGGTAAACTCCCCGAAGCTGAGGGCGAAGGCGAACAGTCCCGCGGTGACGAGCCCGTCGCGCACGAGCGGGAGCTCGACGTCGAGGTACGCGGACCACGGGGTCTGGCCGAGGGTCTCGGCCGACTCGCGGAGCGACCGGGGGACCCGGCGGAGCGCGACCTCCACGGCGGGAAGAGCGAATGGGATCGCGAGCGTCGCCTGGGCGAGGAGAATCAGCACGCCGACCGTCGACGTTCCACCGAAGACCGGTCGCCAGAACTGGGCGAGGGCGAACGAGAGGACGACCGGCGAGACCACGAGCGGGGCGAAGACGAGGGCCCGGAGCCACCGGGCGGCGCCGGGTCGTTCCGAGAGCCCGAAGCCAGTGCCGATCGCGAACAGGAGCGCGAGCGCCGTCGCCACCGTCGCGAAGAACACCGTGTTGCCCGTCGCCGCCAGCGTGGAGACTCCCAGTCGGCCGGTCACGGCCGGCCCGAACAGCTGGGCAAACGCGGAGAACTCTCCCGCGCCCGGGGTCACCGGGCGCGCGGCCGCGTCCAGTACGGCCCCCAAGAGACCGACGACGGCGACGGAGAGTGCGACGGTCGCGCCCACCGCTGGCCAGACCCAAGGGTTCCTCCAGGGCACCCGGCGCGCGGGTCGCTCTGCGGAGCGCCGCGCCGCCCGGAGGCGGGCGACAAGGGCGAGATAGGCCGCTGCGGGAAGGGCCAGGAGCGCGACGAGGAGGAAGGCGACCCCGGCGGCGGCGGCGGGGGTGAGCAGCACCTGGTCGAGGGACCAGATCCGCGCTTCGACGGTGTAGCACCGGGCCCCGCAGAGGAGGAGCGGGGCGGCGAACGCGAGCGCCGAGAAGAGGAAGGTCAGGACCGCGCCGGCCGCGGCGCCGAGGAGCGCCGACCGGCCCCACGCGTCTCGGAAGGCCCGCAACGGTCCACCGCCCAACGTGGCGACGGTCTCCTCGAGAGCGGGGGCGGAGGACTCGACGCCGACGGCGGTGAGGAGCGTGACGACGGGAGCGTTGTACAGCACGTTCGCGGTGACGATCCCTCCGAGCCCCGACCCGAGGACCTGGGTTCCTGGAAGGACGGAGGCGAGAATCCCACCCGTCCCGAAGATCGTCTCGACGCCGAGCACGACCGCGAGCGTGGGCAAGAGGAACGGGACGATCAGGAGGGCGAGCAGCTCGCTCCGACCTCGGAACGTGTAGCGCCCGAGGAAGACCCCGGCCGGAGCGCCCAGAGCCACGGCCACTCCCGCGCTCAGTCCGCCTTGGAGGAGTGAATTCGAGAACGCCTGTTGGTTCAACGGGTCGGCCGCGAGCTTGGCGAGTCCCCCGATCCCGCCCGCGGCGGAGGTTCCGGTCGCGAGGAGGAGCGCCGCAGGGACGATGGCGAATGCCGCGACGAAGGCGACGACCGGGAGGAGGGGGACCACGCCCGCGGATCGGTCGCTCATCCGTACTGGTTGTCGACTTCCTGCCACTCCGAGAGCCACCCGGGGAGCCCCGCGGCAATCGCGGCCGGGGCCACCTGGTCGTTCAGAGGGGTGATTGACGACGGCGGGACGGCGAGCGCGAACTCCGGCGGGAGCGCGATGGTCGAGTTCGCGGGGTACTCCCACTCGTTCGTCGGGATCTCCGACTGGACCGACCCGGAGAGGAACCAGTCGATGAACTCCTGGTCCAGAGAGAGATGACGGGTTCCCGCGACGATGCCGATCCCGTAGATCGTCTTCCAGCCGTACGACGTCCCGTTCGAGTGCGCGACGGTGGAACCGAACGTGGGGGGGTACCCGAAATAGCTCTCGTATGCCGGATCCACTGAGTAGCTGACCACCATCCCCGGGGGGTTCGGAGGCGTCGAGAACTCCGCAAAGGCGTCGGTCCAATCCGGGGAGGTTCGCACGTGGGGGTCGACGGACTTCCAGAACTCGGTCCAGTTCTGGTGCTCGACGACCGTGGCGTACTCGATCTGCCAGAGAAGGAACTCCTCGCCGGTGATGTCGGTCGTCGGGTCCTCGAGGAGGAGGTTCGAGGACCACGTGGAGTTCGCGGCGATCGTCTCGAACGATGCGTTCGCGACCGCGCCGTCCGTCGCGTTGTAGAACGAGTCGTTGTAGTCGAACGCGAGGTAGCCGTATTCGTACGGCGTTACGGAATGTTCCGGGGCGATCTCGGCGACGAGCGACGGCGGAACGTCCGCGAGTGCCGGGGAGTTGTACGGGATCAGGAGGTGGTGCGCCGCCGCCTCGGGGGCGGTCACTTCGTCGAGGCCGATCACCAGATCGGCCGTCGGTGCATTCGCCTCTTCGAGGAGCGTTCCGACGAGGGTTCCCGGGGGATTGACGACCTCGATGTGGACGTGGTGGGCCGCCTCGAACGTGCCGAACACCGCCGAGTCGACCGCGGCGGTCTGATTCGTACCCGTGAACAAACTATCGTACGTGTAGACAACGAGCGTCGGCTCGCCGGACAGGTCGAGGCCCGCCTCGTAGGCGTACACGCCGTATCCGGCGACGGCCACCAGAACGGCAACGGCCACCGCGACGACCATGCGACCCGTGGTTCCGGGCAATCGGCGCGCGCGCTCGGTCGCTGACCCGTCAGCTCGGCCCATCGTCTCCGGTTCCTGCCGGAGGTGCTATGGAGCCCACCATCGCGTTCCCTGCGCGGGCATTGTCCCGATCAGGTTCTTGGGGTCGACGGGCGACGCCCGTCCTCTCAGCCGTTCCATAGCTCCCCCAGCGTCCGGCGGGAACGGAGGGTCGGGTAAGACCGTTTCGGGAGGCTCCGCCTGCCACGGTCTTATACGGTCGCCGTGTCGTCGCCGACGACGATGAAAGACCCGGTCGAGAGCCTCCGGTTCGGCACCGAGCTCGTCAAGCGCGGCTTCGCGCGGATGCAGCAAGGGGGCGTCATCATGGACGTCACCACGGCCGACCAGGCCGCGGTCGCGGAGGAAGCGGGCGCCGTCGCGGTGATGGCGCTCGAGCGCGTCCCGGCCGACATCCGGGCCATGGGCGGGGTCGCCCGCATGGCCGACCCGGTCAAGATCCGCGAGATCACCGAGCGGGTCACCATCCCGGTGATGGCGAAGTGCCGGATCGGCCATTTCGCAGAGGCTCGCATTCTGGAGGCGCTCGGCGTCGACATGATCGACGAGTCCGAGGTCCTGACGCCCGCCGACCCGTTCCACCACGTGGCGAAGAAGGAGTTCACCGTCCCGTTCGTCTGCGGGGCCCGTACGCTCGGCGAGGCGCTCCGGCGCATTGACGAGGGCGCGGCGATGATCCGGACCAAGGGCGAGGCCGGCACGGGGAACGTCGTCGAGGCGGTCCGGCACATCCACCAGATCAACGACGAGGTCGCCCTGATCCGCAAGGCGGGCAAGCCGCAGATCCAGCAGTTCGCGAAGGCGGAGCGCGTTCCGGAGGCGCTCGTCAAGGAGGTCAAGGACCTCGGTCGATTGCCCGTCGTCAACTTCGCGGCCGGCGGGATCGCGACGCCCGCGGACGCCGCCCTGTGCCGCCTGCTCGGGGTGGACGGCGTGTTCGTGGGCAGTGGCATCTTCAAGGCGGAGCATCCGCTCAAGACCGCGCGGGCGATCGTCGAGGCGTCGACGCACCCGGAGGACGCGGCGCTCCTCGCCCGCGTCAGCAGCGGCCTCGGCGAGGCGATGCGCGGGCTCGACGTCGCCCAGATGGCATCCCACGAGCTCCTGCAGCACCGCGAGTCCACGCCCACGGCCCGCCGCTCGGAGTCGGCGGCGTGAGGCCCAGGCGCCCGGTGCCCGGGCGCCGGTAGGGCCCGTGCGGATCGTCCAGGTCTCCCCGTTCTTCGCTCCCCACCCCGGCGGGGTGGAGTCCCACGTCCGGGCCATCTCGGCCGAGCTCGTCCGGCGGGGCCACGAGGTCGCCGTCGTCACCTCGCGGTACGACCCGGACCTTCCCGCCGAGGAGACGATCGACGGGATCCGCGTGATCCGGGCGAAGACGAGGGCGGTCCTGTTCCAGACGCCTCTCGATACCGGGGCCGGTGCGGCCGTCCGGGCCCTCGGGGCGGACGTGGCCCACCTGCACTATCCGCCTCCCCTGAGCTCGTACTTTGCGAGCCGAGGACTTGCGGACGACCCCGTCCCTGCCTGCCTCACGTACCATTGCGACCTGTACCTGCCAGGCCCCGCCGGGCGGGTCCTCACCGGAATCTACGAGCGAGTGTTCCTCCCCCGCACGCTCGGCCGGGTCCGCACCATCATCGTCCACACGAGGAGCTACGGACTGACCTCGCGCCCGCTCCGTGGCCGCACGCTCGAGGTGATCCCGTCGGCGGTCGACCTCGTCCGGTTCCGGCCCGACGTCGACGGGAGCGCGGTGCGCACCAAGCTCGGACTCGACGGCACCCGCGTCCTCGCGTTCACCGGTCGGCTCGTCCCCCACAAGGGCGTGGACGTGATCGTGCGGGCGCTCCCGAAGCTCCCCGCCGACGTTCGACTGCTCGTCGTCGGCCGGGGACCGAGGCTCCCGGAACTTCACGCGCTCGCGCGACGCCTCGGGGTCGACGACCAGATCCGGTTCTGCCCGGACGTCTCCGACGCCGAGCTGCCCCAGTACCTCCGGGCCGCCGACCTGTTCGTCTTCCCCTCGCAGAATCGCCTCGAGGGGTTCGGTCTCGTGGTCGCCGAGGCGCTCGCCGCCGGGCTCCCCGTCGTGATCGCGGACATGCCCGGAGTTCGAGAGGTCATCGAACCCGGCGTCCAGGGTCTGCTCGTCGAGCCCCTCATCCAGCAGGACTTCGTCGAGAAGGTGACGAGCCTCTTGGAGGACCCGGCACTCCGACGACGGATGGCGGTCGCGGCCCGCGCGCGGGCGGAGGAAAAGTTCGGGCTCGGGACCGTGGTCGACCAGCTTACGCGGGTCTACCAAGACCTGCGCGCAGCTGGTTGATCTGTTCCATCAGCCGCTTCGATTCGGCGCCGGCCGCCTTCTTCCAATCGGCACCGCTGGAAGCGAAGAGGACGCCCCGCGACGAGTTCACCAAGAGACCGCGTCCGTTGCCGTCCACGCCTTCCCGGACGGTGGCGGAAAGCTGGCCACCCTGGGCGCCGACGCCCGGAACGAGGATGGGCACGCCGGTCCCGAGCATCGCCCGGGCCGAGCGGATGGCGTCGATGTACGTGGCCCCCACCACCGCCCCCGCGTTGCCGTGGAGCGCGGAGAGGCGGGCGACCTCCCCGACCACCGCGAGCCAGAGCGGTCCCCGAGGCGTTGGGATCTCTTGGAAGTCCGGTGCCCCATTGTTCGACGAGTGGGCGACCACGAAGACGCCCCGCGAAGGGTCGTCGGCGAACGGTTCGAGCGTCTCCCAGCCGAGCCACGGGGTGACGGTGAGCGCATCGAACCCGAACTGGCCGAACACCGCATCCCGGATGAGTCGCATCGTGTTCGGGATATCGTTCGCCTTCAGGTCGAGGATCCGCAATCGGGTCGGTCCGATCTTGCGGACAATACGCTCCAGTTGGACGACGCCCGGCGGGCCGAAGGCCAGGTACGCGCCGAGCTGCATCTTGTAGGCCGCCGCGTAGGGGAACGTGGCCGAGACGACGCCGTCCAGGAACGACGGGAGGCGCCGTGCGGGGGCGACTCGCTTGAGCGGCGCGGGGAACAAGGCGGGGTCCGGATCGAGACCCACGCAGAGGAGCGAGTTCCGCGCCTTCAGGATCCGGTCGACGCGAACCTGGAACCGTTCCGGCACGGCGAGAAGGTCAACGTTGGCGCGGAAATACCTTCCGCCGACCGGGGCTGCGTCCCATTAATCATCAAGCCGCTCGCGGGCGGCGAAGCGGCCCAGCAGG
>JAKIVS010000011.1 GCA_022750435.1 Thermoplasmata archaeon
TGCTCGTCGATTCGATGGGCGACATCACGATCACGAACGACGGCGTCACGATCCTGAAGGAAGTCGACGTCGAGCACCCCGCCGCCAAGATGATCGTCGAGGTGGCGAAGACGCAGGACCAGCAGTGCGGCGACGGCACCACCACCGCGGTCGTGCTCGCCGGCGAGCTCCTCAAGCGCGCCGAGGCGCTGCTCGAGCAGAACATTCACCCCACCGTCATCACCCGCGGCTACCAGATCGCCCTGACCGAGGCCCAGCGGCTCCTCGAGAAGGAGATCGGCACCCCCGTCAAGGCTGACGACGAGAAGATCCTCATCGACTGCGCGTTCACCGCCATGGGCTCGAAGGGCGTCTTCGGCTCGCGCGACGAGCTCGCGAAGATCGCCGTGAAGGCGGTCCAGCGGATCGTCGACAAGCGCGGCGACAAGCTGGTCGCCGACGTCGACCAGATCAAGGTCGAGAAGCGGCACGGCGGCACGATCCTCGACACCCAGCTCATCGACGGCATCGTCCTCGACAAGGAGCGGGGCCACCCCAGGATGCCGCGCTCGGTCGCCGACGCGAAGATCGCGCTCCTGAACTCCGCGCTCGAGGTCAAGAAGACCGAAATCGAGAGCAAGATCAACATCAAGAACCCGTCCCAGATCCAGAGCTTCCTCGACGAGGAAGACCGCACGTTCCGCAAGATGGTGGAGCAGGCGAAGGCGTCGGGCGCGAACGTCCTGATCTGCCAGAAGGGGATCGACGACGTCGTCCTCCACTACCTTGCGAAGGAGGGCATCTTCGCCCTCAAGCAGGTCAAGGAGTCCGACCTCCAGAAGCTCGCCCGCGCCACCGGCGCCAAGATCGTGACGGGGATCAAGGACCTGACCGCCGCCGACCTCGGCAAGGCGGCCCTCGTCGAGGAGAAGAAGGTCGGCGACGACGACATGACGTACGTCACCGGCTGCTCCAACCCCCGGTCGGTCTCGATCCTCATCCGCGGCGGGACCGAGCACGTGACCCAGGAGGTGGAGCGCTCGCTCCACGACGCCCTGAAGGTCGTCGCCAGCGTCGTCGAGGACGGGGTCGTCTGCCCCGGCGGCGGCGCGACCGAGATCGACCTCGCCGTCAAGCTCCGCCGCTGGGCCCCCAGCGTCGGCGGCCGTGAGCAGCTCGCGGTCGAGGCGTTCGCCCAGGCGCTCGAAGTGATCCCGTGGGCCCTCGCCGAGAACGGCGGGTACGACGCGATCAACACGCTCATCGAGCTCCGCGGGGCGCACGACGGCACGACTGCGAACAAGAACGTCGGTGTCAACATCCAGACGGGGAAGGCCTCGGACATGTGGGCCCTCCACGTCGTGGAGCCGGCCCGCGTCAAGCGCCAGGCGCTCACCTCCGCCGTGGAGGTCGCCAACATGGTGCTGCGGATCGACGACATCATCGCGTCGAAGAAGACCGGCGGCGGCCCCCCGGGCGGCGGGGGCCCCGGTGGCCACGACCACTAGGCGCGTGAGCGTCGTCGCGTCCAACCCTTTCTCGTCGCTCCCTCGCCGGAGCGAAGAGTTCATAACACGCCCGAGGTAGGCGCGGCCCGATGCGCACGAAACAGGTCGAGAGCGTCCTTCGCCTCGACGTCGTCACCCTCGTACCGCGCCCCGCGGTGTACCTCTCCTACGACGGCCTGGGCGGTCTCTCCCAGCGTCCGATCCTCCGCGACCTCGTCGAGGAGCTGCACCGGCAGGGCCCGAACGTCCTGAAGGAGTTCCTCGTCTCCCTCCGCAAGACCCACTCCGGCCAGGTCCACGTCTACTTCGCCGACTACGTGAGCTACGGGATCGGCGGCGGCGACGCCACGGCGGAGTTCTTCTTCGGCACGTTCCTCGTCCTCCACGAGCCGGCGTCCTCGACCGAGCCCGAGCAGCTGGTCCTCCAGCGGCCGAGCGGCACCGAGCGGCTCTCCCTCGAGGGCTCGCCGAACTGAACCGGCCCGACGCCATCCTTTTTCCCCGCCCCGCCTCCCGTCGGCCGAAGATGGCCGACGAGGAGTCCCAGCTGGTCGCGGAGCGACGCCGCAAGCTCGGGCTCGTGCGCTCGGCCGGCCGGACCGCCTACCCGTACCGGTTCGCCGACGTCGTCGCCACGGGGACGGTCGCCACCGCCGCCCGCGCCCTCGAACCCGGTGCCGAAGACCTGGCGCAGTCGTTCGCCGTCGCCGGCCGCCTCGGCGCCATCCGGCAGCACGGCAAGAGCGCGTTCCTCGATCTCCAGGACCGGGACGGGTCGCTCCAGCTGTTCGCCCGCGTGGACGAGCTCGGGGAGGCCGGCTACCAGACGATGCTCGACGAGCTCGACCCCGGCGACATCGTCGGGGCCGTCGGGCGCCCGGTCCGGACCAAGCGCGGCGAACCGTCGCTGCGCGTCACCCGCATCGAACTCCTCGCGAAGGCCCTTCGGCCTCCCCCGGAGAAGTGGCACGGTCTCCAGGACGAGGAGGCCCGGATCCGACACCGGCACGTTGACCTGTTCGCCTCGCGGGAGTCCCGCGCCCGCTTCCGTGCCCGCTCCCTCCTGACGGCCGGCCTCCGGAACTTCCTCACCGAGGCGGGATTCCTCGAGGTCGAGACGGGCGTGCTGTCCTCCGTCGCGAGCGGCGCCGCCGCCCGACCGTTCGTCACGCACTCCCACTACCTCAACGACGAGCTCCGACTGCGCGTCGCCCTCGAGCTGCAGTTGAAGCGGCTCCTGATCGGCGGCCTCGAGCGGGTGTTCGAGCTCGGACCGGTGTTCCGCAACGAGGACCTCGACTCCACGCACTCGCCGGAGTTCACGATGATGGAGTGCTACTGGGCGTACGCCGACTACACGGACATGCGGGGGCTCGTCGAGCGGCTCTACGAGCGGCTCGCCCACGTCGCCGCGGCCGCGCTGCCGGACGTTCCCGGGGCGAAGGCCGCCCCGGAGGTGTTCCGCCCCCCGTTCGACGTCGTGGACTATGTGGAGACCCTCGAGCGGGCGATGGGCCGGGACGGACTCCTCGACGCGCCGGTCGACGAACTCCGACGACTCGCGCGGGCCACCGGCGTGGCGATCGCCGACGACGCGCCCGCCGGAAAGTGCTTCGACAAACTGTTCGACAAGTACGTGGAACCCACGTTGCTCCGGCCGACGTTCGTGATGGACTATCCGACGGCGACGAGCCCGCTCGCGAAGGCCCACCGCAGCCGGCCAGGCCGGATCGAACGGTTCGAGCTGTTCTACCGGGGGTTCGAGCTCGGGAACGCCTACTCCGAGCTGAACGACCCCGACGAGCAACGCCGCCGGTTCCTCGAGCAGGCCGGGGACGACCCCGACGCGCACTTCGCCCTCGACGAGGAGTTCGTCGAGGCGCTCGAGCACGGGATGCCGCCCGCCTCCGGGCTCGGGATCGGCGTCGAGCGGATGGCGATGGCGCTCACCGGCACGAGTTCGATCAAGGACCTGGTGCTGTTCCCGCCCACGCGGCGGCGGCGGTAATCGCCCTACAGCTCGCGGCGAATCCGCTCGTCGCGTTCCCGGTAGACGACGAAGCCCCCGAGCGCGCCCGCGGCCGCCACCGAGGCGCCGATCAGGTAGATCGGGCCGATCCCAGCGATCGTGGGCGGCAGGACCGGGACGCTCGGGGCGGAGAGCCCGAAGGCGAGGGACCCGACGGCCGCCGTCGGACCGGAGGGAGCCGCCAGGACCACATCGGCCCCTCCCGAGGGGTCCAGGCGGACGCCCGTGAGGACCGGCGCCGCCGAGCCGTTGGTGGCGCTGGGCGACCAGCCGACGGAGGCGACCGCGCCGGCGGTGCCGTCGGCCTCGACGCCGACGAACCCACCGTTCCAGAGCGCGTTGCCCGAGTCGAGGGGGGAGCCGAAACACGTGCCGGTCGACAGGATCGAGGTCGATTCGCAGGACCGCGTGGTCGGTGCGTTCGACGCCGCGAACGAGAAGACGACCCCGACGAGGTCGTCCGGCTCGGAGAGCGGCCAGTTGGAGACCGACCAGGAGACCGCGAGCGACGTTCCCGATCCGCCCGACGGCGTCGGCGCAAAGTCGACGCGCAACTCGGCGAATCCGTAGGAAGCGGCCGGAGTCACGGGGGAGGAGACGGAGCCGTTCCACTGCGTCTCGCTGGTCGGGCGCACCGCGAGGTCCGCGGCGAGGGAGAGCGCCCACGGTCCGGTCGATGCCGACGGACGGGAGCCGTTGAACGACGTCGCGAGGGTCGGCGTGGCGGAGGCGACGACGTCGTAGCCGGACCCGTTGGGGTCGAGCTCGACGACGCTCGTGGCCGTCAACACGGCGTTCACCGAGCTGTTCGCGTCCTGGAACAGCTCGACGGACGGTTCGGCCGAGGGGAGTACGATGCGGACTCGCCCGGTATCGTAGGTCGCGAACGCGTGGCTGGAGACGGGGGCGGGAGCGGCCGCCACCGTCGGAAGAGCGAAGGCGCCGGCGACGAGCAGAGTCACGGTCAGAACGAGCCACCGGGGCAGGTGCGGCACCCCGAATGGCCGAGAGGACTCCGTCACGGCCGTTGGGCGTCCCTCCGGGTACCGGTATAATAACCGTTGTCGAACAGGGCTTGAACCGATCTCACGGGTGGAGTTCCGTCCAGAACCGAAGGAACCGGTCGACGACGGTCTCAGGGAGCGGCGGGAACTGCAACAGGAGCCGATGGACCTGCTTCGAGTCGAGGAGGCGGACGACCCGCTGTCCCCCCTGGCCCTCCCGGAGGACGACCTTCGCCTCTTCGAGCTTGTTGAGGTAATAGGAGAGGTTCGAGCCCGTCGTCCCCAGGGTGGACCCGAGCTCGGCCGGCGCCGTCGGGCCCTGCAGGTAGAGGAAAAGTACGATTCCGCGCGGTGCGGGGAGTCTCAGCAGGGCGAGGACCTTCCGGTCCACCTCCGGGATCGGGCCGCCGATCTCGGGGACGACCGCGGGAAAGCAGCACTTGTACCCGCCCTGGAACTGGATGGTGATCAGACCTTCGCGCCCCATCCGATACAGGTGGTAGTCGAGCGTCCCGATCGGGATACCCAAGCGCCGCCGGATCTCCCGGAGGTGGACCCCCGGGTACCGTTGGATGAAGGTGAGGAGCGCCTCCGCCCACGAGGCACGGACCGGCTCCTCCCCCAATCGTGCCTCCGTCCGAGGTCACCGGACGAGCGTGGCGACGAACAGGACGACGAGGAGGGCGGCCTCGAACACCGCGCTGACGAGAAGCAGGGTCGCATCGCCCCACCCGCCCTCGAACAGGCCAATCCCCACGACGACGCCCTGGACCGCGATCAGGAGGAATCCGAGCGCGACGAGCGCCATCCGGGGGGACGGCACGCGACGGAAGGCCAGCAGCGCGAGCGCGGTCAGGACGGCGCCGAAGACGGCGATACCGGCGAAGGCGACGTTGAGAATCGGCCCGAGATCCATGCGCTGTGCCGGCAACCGGCCCCCCCATTTATACGGCCACGCCTCCGTCGGTCGCTCCAACGATGCGAGGCGGACGCCCCGGGTCCGACGGCGTTCCCCTCGTCGTGGACCAACTCGAAGTACGGTACGGCGAGCGCACCGCGGTCCGCTCGGTCTCCTTTCAGGTCGCGCCGGGGACGATCTTCGGGCTCCTCGGCTCGAACGGCGCCGGCAAGACCAGCACGATCAAGTCGATCCTCGGCCTTGTCCCCCGCTCGGGCGGGAGCATCCGCGTCTTCGGGGAGGACCCGGCGACCGACACGGTGGCGGTCCGCGCCAACGTGGGGTACGTTCCGGAGTCGACGCTCCTCTACGACGCCCTGACGCCGCGCGAATTTCTCGAGTATGTGAGCGGGGTCCGCGGGCTCGCGACGGAGCGCGTCGCCCCGCGCGCGGCCGCGTTTGCGAAGGCGTTCCGGCTCGAGGAAGAGTTTGACACCCCGATCGTGGCCCTCTCGAACGGGACGCGCCAGAAGGTGGTCGTGGTCGCCGCCCTCCTCCATGAGCCCGGACTCCTCCTCTTCGACGAGCCGTTCAACCACCTCGACCCGCGCTCGGTCCGCCTCCTCAAGGAGATCTTGCGGGAGTACGTCTCGGGCGGCCGACGGGGCGTCCTCTTCTCGACCCACACCACCGAGCTCGCCGAGCAGGTCTGCGACCGGGTCGCCATCGTCGACGCCGGCCGCGTCGTCGCCGAGGGGACGCTGGCCGAGCTTCGGACGCGGGTGTCGGGTGGGCCGGCGACCCTCGAGCAGATCTTCCTCCGCCTGACCGACGAAGAGGAGGGGATCCGCGGCGCGGCCCAGAGCGTGCGCTCGGAGGACCGGTGAGCGACCCGCCGGCCCGGACGATCTACCGGGCGGGATGGAAGGAGCTCCTCTTTCAGGCGACGTATGCCGTCCGCTCCGGGAATCCGGCGCCCGACGGCGACCCCCGCGACTTCTCCCGGAAGGCCCGCCAGCGGGTGATCCTGAGCCAGGCGGCCGCGAGCGGCTTCCTCGCACTCATCGCCCTCGGCGGGGTCGGCCTCCTGAGCGACTCGCTCGAAACGCTCGTCGCCGGACCCGCGCTGCCGCGCGTCCTCTACATCGCCTGCGTGCTCGGCGGGTTGTTCATCGTCCAACTCGGCCTCCTGTGGTGGCTCGGCCTCCAATTCCTCCCGACGTTTCTCTCCTCCTCGATCGTGCCTGTCCTCCGGACCCTTCCGCTCCGCGCCGCCACGGTGGACCGGGTCGCCCTGCTCCTGCTCGCCCGCCTCTTCGACGCCCCTTCCCTGACGTGCCTCATCCTCACCCCGATCGCCGTCGGCGTCGCGCTCGACTCCCCCTGGGCCGGATTGGCCATCGTCCCCGCAGAAGTCACCGTCGTGGTCCTCGCCCTGGCGTTCGCGGTCGCCACGGGCCGGTTCTTCGTCAAGCACGTCCTCGGATCGCCCGGCGGGCACAAGGCCACCGCGCTCCGCTGGGGCTACCTCGTCCTGTGGGGCACCCCGGCGTTCGCGCTGTTCGGCTTCGTCGCGCTCGCCTCCCGATTCCTCAACTTCGTCGGCAACCTCTCCTTCTACGGTCCGGCGAGCGAGCTCGGAGGGCTCCTCGCCGTCTACCCGTTCTCGTACGCCCTGCTCCCGGCCTTTGCGGCCTCGCCGGGCCCGACCAGCGTCGTGCCTATCCCGGGTGGTGTTCTCGGGGTCGTCGGCCTGATGGCCCTCTACGCCATCCCCGTGGGCCTCGCGGGACGCTGGCTCCTGACCGCGCCGGGGAAGCTCGCCGCGTTGACGGCCGGCGGTCGGGCCTCCGCCGACGCTCCCCGGACCGTCCGCGTCCGGTCGGCCCCGATCGCGATCCTCGTGAAGGACCTTCGGCTCGCCTCCCGCACCCCCGCGTTCGCCTTCCTCATCCTGATCCCGCTGGGCGACGCCACGCTCCTCGGCCTGTGGACCGCGTTCTCCCCGCTCGGCACGGGGAACCCGACCGAACTCGCCGAGGCCGCCGTCGCCTCGGCGGCCCTGCTCGCAACCTTCTTTGGCCCGGCGTTTTTCGCCATCGAGGTGATGAGCTACTCGTACGCCCGGTCCCTGCCTCTGACGGGGCGGAGCCTTCTGCTCGGCAAGACGACCCTCATCCTCTCCCTGTACTCCCTCGCGGCGTCGGTCGTGCTGCTCCTCACCCTCGTGCGGTACTTCCAGCCGCTCGAGTTCGGCGCCTTCCTCCTCGCCGAGGTCCCGGCCGTGGCCGCGGCGTCGCTGTTCCAGCTCGGGATCCTCCTGTGGGTCGCGCGGAAGCGCGGGCTCCCGCTGGTGAACCTCTACACCGGCGCGTTCTGGCTGGCCGCCGTCAGCTTGCCCGGCTTGGTTGTGGCGGGGACCCCGATCGCCCTCTACGCGATCCTCTCCCCCTCCGGGGTCGGCGAGGCGCTCCTCGTGATGGGCACCTTCGCCGTGGCCGAACTCGCGCTGATCGCCCCACTGACGATCGGCCGGTTCGGGGGGTCGGCGTCGTGACGCGCGAGGAGTTGCCGCCGCGGTTTGACCCGGCGGCGGTCGAGTCGAAGTGGCAGGCCGAGTGGACCCGCCAGGGAGCGTTCCGCGCCCCGGAGAACCCGCCCGGTCGGACCTTCACCCTGATCCTCCCGCCGCCGAACGTCACGGGCGTCCTGACGATCGGCCACATGCTCGGCAACACGGTGATGGACGTGCTCGTGCGCGTCCACCGGATGCGCGGCGAGGCGGCGCTCTGGGTCCCCGCCGTCGACCACGCGGGCCTCTCGACGCAGACGGCGGTACGGCGGGCCCTCGCGAAGGAAGGGGTCCGGCTCGAGACGCTGCCCCGCGAGGAGATCCGCCAGCGGGTGGAGGGATGGAAGTCCGAACGGGAGGCGCACATCCGCCGCCAGCTCGAAGCCGGGGGTTTCTCGCTCGATTGGAGCCGGTACCGGTATACGATGGACCCGCTCGCGGTCCAAGCGACGCGCGAGGTGTTCGTCCAACTGTTCCGCGAGGGCCTCATCTACCGCGGCGAGCGGATCGTCAACTGGGACCCGAAGCTCCGCACCGCGCTCTCCGACCTCGAGGTGCTCCATCGGGAGGAGACGGACGAGCTCCTCACGATCCAGTACCCCTGGGCCGATGGGAGCCCGGGCGGAGTCGCGATCGCGACCGTCCGACCGGAGACGATCTTCGGGGACGTCGCCCTCGCCGTGCACCCCGACGACGACCGACACCGGGCGGCGGTGGGAAAGTCGGTCCGCGTACCGCTCACGGACCGGACGGTCCCGGTGATCGCGGACGCCTCGGTCGACCCGACGTTCGGCACCGGCGCCGTGAAGGTCACGCCGCGCCACGACCTGCTCGACCACACGATCTACCGCGCCCACGAGAAGGAGCTCACGCTCCTCCCCACGATCCTCGACCTCGACGGCAAGCTGACCGGCGACCTGGTGCCCACCGAGTTCCGGGGCGTGGACCGGGAGAAGGCCCGGGGTTCGGTCTCCGAGGCCCTCGTCGCCGCGGGCGTCGTGGTGAAGCGCGAGCCGTACGTGCATTCGGTGGGCCACTCCGAACGATCCGACACCGTCATCGAGCCGCTCCTTTCGATGCAGTGGTTCGTGCGGCTGGGCGCGCTCGCTCCGGCGGCCGTGGAGTCGGTCCAGAGCGGCGCGACTCGGCTCCATCCCGAGCGATGGGACCGGACGTTCTTCCGGTGGATGGAGTCGCTCCAGGACTGGTGCATCTCCCGGCAGGTCGTCTGGGGGCACGCCATCCCGGTGTTCTACTGCGACGCCTGCAGCACCGCGGTCGCCGCCGTGGAGACCCCGTCGCACTGCGAGCGGTGCGGCCACGCCCCGCTCCGCCCGGACCCCGACGTGCTCGACACGTGGTTCACGAGCTGGCTGTGGCCGTTCGCCGTGCTGGGATGGCCGGAGGAGACGCGCGACCTCGAGCGGTACTACCCGACGAGTGTGCTCGTGACCGGACGCGACATCATGTTCTTCTGGGTCGCCCGGATGATGATGGCCGGCGCCCGGTTCACCGGGAAGCCGCCGTTCTCCGACGTGTACTTCACCGGGCTCCTCCGCGACGAGCTCGGGCGGAAACTCTCCAAGCACATCGGCAACTCCCCCGACCCGCTCGACGTGATCCGCGAGCGCGGCGCCGACGCCCTCCGCTTTGCCCTCCTCCACCCCAATCCGGTCGACCAGGACGGACCGTTCACTCCGGCCACGCTGGACGGGGGCCGAAACTTCCTCACGAAGCTCTGGAACGTGGTGCGGTTCGTCCACGGCCATCTCGCCGAGGGGGCGGATGCGCCCCTCCGGGCGCCGGAGCTCGCGGCCGGGGCCCCCCTCGAACACCGATGGATCCTCGCCCGCTGGCGCGCGACCCAGAGCGCGCTCGACACGGCCCTCGCCGCCTTCGAGCTCACCGAGGCGGCGTCGCTCCTCTACCAGTTCGTCTGGCACGACCTCGCCGACGTCTACCTCGAGTGGTCCCGCGATGCGCTCTCCGGGGCCCAGGGGGAAGTGGCGGCCCGCGAGGCCCGCCACGTCCTCACGTTTGTGGTCGAGCGAACGCTGCGCGCCCTCCATCCGTTCGTCCCGCACGTCACCGAGGAACTCTGGCACGCGATTCCCCACCGTGGTGAATTGCTCGCCCTCGCCCCGTGGCCGAACCCGGAGGACGCGGCCGCCGACCCCGAGGCCGAGGTCGCCGTGGCGACGGTGCTCGAAGCCGTCCGGACCCTCCGCCACCTCCGCTCCGAGCACCAGGTCGCGCTCGAACTCCGGCCGAAGGCGTTCGTCCGCCCGGTCGGCGGCGCGGTCGCCGAACTCCTCGCGCAGCAGCGGTCCGTCCTCCTGCGGCTCGCCAGGGTCTCCGAGATGACGTTCCTCCCGGCCACGAGTGAGGCTCCGCCCGGGACGCGGGGAACAGTACGCCCGACGGGTGAGTATTTCCTCGAGGTCCCCGAGGCCACCCCGGCCTCGGACACGCTTCTGCGGGAGCAGGGACGCATCGAAGCGGTGCTCCGGAAGACTCGGGAGCGTCTCGCCGACGACGGCTTCCGTGCCCGCGCGCCTCCCGAGGTGGTCGCCGAAGCGGAGACGAAGGCCCGCGAACTGGAGGACCGGCTGGGGAAGATCTCGGAGCAACTCGCCCGCGCCCCGAAGCCCGTCCCGACCGAGGAGAGCGGATGACGAAACCGAAGACCAAGGCGCCCGCCCCGAAGTCGAAGACGGCCGCCCCGGCCCGGTCGAAGGGGTCGAGCGGGGCGACCTACCCCATGAAGGCGGGGCCGAAGCCACATCCGGCGCTCGGACTCGGGCTGTGGGGACTCGGTCGATGGAGCCGGGAGGACGAGGTGAAGACCCGCGCGACCGCCGAGCACGCGCTCCGCGCCGGGGTCACCTGGTTCGACACGGCCGAGGTGTACGGGACGGGCCGGTCCGAACGGCTGCTCGGCGACGTTCTCACCCGGTCGAAGACGGACCCTGCCAAGCTGTTCCTGACCACCAAGGTCTCCTGGGAGCACCTGCGCGCCGGGCAGGTCCGCGCGGCCGTCGTCGGCAGCCTCCAGAAGCTCGAGCGCCGGTCGGTCGACCTCGTCCTCGTGCACGCGCCGGACGCGCACGTTCCAATCGCCGAGACGATGGGGGCCCTCGAGACTCTCTGGAAGGAAGGAAAGGTCGGGGCGATCGGCGTCTCCAACTTCTCCGTCGAGGAGCTCGCGGACGCGCGCGCCGCCCTGAAGGAGACCGACGTCGTCGTCAACCAGGTCGTCTACAACCTGTTCGATCGGGAAGACGGGGACGGGGTCCTCGACTACTGCCGGAAGAACGGGATCGTCGTCGAGGCGTACACTCCGCTCCTCCGGGGACTGCTCGCCGGGCGGTATCTCGACGGGGAGACGCCCAGCCCGGAGGTCCGTCGCTTCGCCCACCATCTTCTCGAGCGCGACCGTTTCGACACCCTCGTCGCCCACGCGCGCTCGATCCGGGACCTGGCGAAGGAGGACGGAGTCCCCATGGCGTCGATCGCGCTCCATTGGCTGCGCCGCCGCGGGGCCGCCGTCATCTTCGGGGCGAGCCGACCGGAGCAGGTCGACGCCGTCCTCGACGCGTGGGCGCACTCGCCCTCGGACGCGACGCTCGACCGGGCGGACGCGATCGCGAAGGAAGTGACGCGTGCGTAAGCTCGTCGCGTTCGACATGGACGGGACGCTCGTCGACGCGAAGAGCTCCTGGGGCGCCGTCCACGACCACTTCGGCGACCACAACGACGAGGGACTGCGCCTGTTCAACTCCGGGAAGATCGGGGACGAGGAGTTCCTCCGCCGCGACATCGCCGTCTGGTGGAAGCATGCGCCGGAGATCTCGATGGACGACCTCGATTCGATCCTGAAGGAGGTCCCCCTCATGCCGGGGGCGAAGGCGCTCCTCGACGGACTTCACAAGGCCCACGTCCGGACCGCCATCGTGAGCGGGGGGATCGATGTCCTCGCGAAACGGGTGGGCCGGGAGCTCGGCATCGACATCGTGCTCGCGAACGGCTTCCGGGTCGACCGGAACGGCCGCCTCACCGGCGAGGGGATCATCCGGGTGCCGATCCGCGACAAGGAGTCGGTCCTCGCGAAGCTCCAGGCCGACCTCGGCGTCGCGCCGGCCGACACCGCCTCCGTCGGGAATTCGGAAATCGACGTCGGACTGTTCCGCCGCAGCGCGGTGGGCGTCGCGTTCCTTCCGGAGGACGACCTCGTCCGCGAAGGGGCCACGCACGTCGTCGTGGAGAAGGACCTCGCGCTTCTCCTGCCGCTCCTCCTCGCGGACGGCGGTCCTGCGTCCAGTCGGTCCCCCCAAGACTTTTGAACGGACCCCGACTTCATTCTGCGTGACCGATAGCTACGAGGCGATGCTGGAGCGGGCGAGGACCCGCCTGCCGACGATCCAGCTCGGCACCGAACGGTTCAACGTCCCCGAACCGGACGTGATGACCGACGGGAAGAACACCGTCATCCGGAACTTCCAAACGATCGCGGAGGTGCTCCGCCGCGAACCCGCCCACCTCATCGGCTACCTCGCCCGCGAGCTCGGCTGCCCGGGCGTCCTCGACCTTCCCCGCGGCGTGCTCAAGAGCCGGATCCCCAAGGAGACGCTCCAGAAGCGGATCGGCGAGTACACCGAGAAGTACGTGATCTGCTCGGAATGCAAGCGGCCCGACACCCACCTGAAGCGGGACGGCCGTCTCACGCTCCTCATCTGCGAGGCCTGCGGCGCGCAGCGCCCCGTCACGGTCCGACGCGTGGTCGAGCCCGAGCGCCCCAAGACCCCGGTCGTCGTCGGTGAGGTCTACCGCCTCACGATCGAGGACGTCGGGAAGCGCGGCGACGGCGTGGCGAAGAAGGAAGGGTTCGTCATCTTCGTGACCGGCGCGACGCAACGGGGCTCCACGATCAACGCGAAGATCACAAAGGTGCTCGGCAACAACGCCTACGCGGTCGTGCAACCGTAAGGCCCGGATGCGAGGGATCCGGAGCTTCGGACTGCTCGGGCTCTACGTCGGCGCCCAGCTCGTCGCGCTGCTCCTCGCCGCGCCGTTCAAGAGCGCCGGGCTCGCCTCGACGTCGAACCCGAACAATCCGACCGACCCGCTCTACATCATCGCGCTGATCATCATCGTCCCGATCTTCATCATCTGGTTCGCCGCGAAGCGCGGCGGCCTCGCCGCGCTGCGGGCGCTCATCCTCGTGGGGATCTCGGCGTCCCTGTTCGTGACCCTGCAGGCGACCCTCGCGCTGGTGACCCCGGCGCCGTTCTTCTTGGGAAACCCGGCGGCCGGCGTCATCGCCGAGTGGTCCATCCCGCTCGCCGGGTCGATCGCGGTCGCGCTCCTGCTTGCCCTGACGATCGAGCCCCAGTGGTACATCGTCGACTTGGTGGGGTTCGTCGCGGCGGGCTCCCTCATCGCGCTCCTCGGGATCTCCTTCGGGATCTTCCCGTCGTTCATCCTCCTGATCGCGCTCCTCGTCTACGACGCCGTCGCTGTGTACGGGACGAAGCACATGCTGACGCTCGCCGACGCGGTCACCGAGATGAAGGTCCCGATCCTGATGGTGATGCCGGGGTCCGCCGGCTTCGACTACACCCAATCCGGGAGCCTGAAGGAGCAGCAGGCGAAGCCGCGGGAGGAGCGGGAGGCCATGTTCATGGGGCTCGGCGACGTGGTGATCCCCGGAACCCTCGTGGTGTCGGCGTTCATCTGGCTCCCCCCGAAATTGGTGGCCTTCGGCATTGGGGGGAACCTCGTGGCAGCGTTCGGCGCCTTGCTCGGCTCGCTCGTCGGCTACCTGTTCCTGATCCGCCTTGTCAACAAGGGGAACGCCCAGGCGGGACTCCCGTTCCTGAACGGCGGCGCCCTGGCCGGGTACGCCATCGCGTACCTCGCCGTCTTCCACAATCCGTCGCTGGGGATCAGCTTCGCATTCTAGGGGTTCGATGGCGCGTCGGAAGGTGGAGGACGTCCGGGTCGACGACGGCCCGGGCCTCGACGAGCTGGTCCGCCGCCTCGAAGCCGGAGGCGGCTTCACGGCGAAGGGCGTCGGCGAGGGGGTCGGCATTCTCGCCCGCATCCTGGGGGACAAGGGGATGACCCGGTTCCTCTCCTTCCCGGCCGATATCGTCGCCACGGGAACCCGGGGCGTGCTGGCGGAGCTGATCCGGGACGGTCACGTCGACGCCGTGATCACGACATGCGGGACCCTCGACCACGACATCGCGCGCGCGTTCCGCCCGTACTACCACGGCGCGTGGAACCTCGACGACGCGCAGCTCCACGCTCAGGGCCTCTATCGGTTGGGCAACCTCGTCATTCCGGAAGGGAACTACGGCCCTCCCGTCGAACGGTTTCTCCAACCGCTTCTCCGCAAACTCTGGGCGAAGGGGACGCGCGCCCTCGCCACTCGCGACCTCGTCTGGGCGATCGGCGAGGCGCTCGGTCCGAAGCGCGGCGAAGGCAGCATCGCGCGCGCCGCGTTCGAGCGGAAGGTCCCGGTCTTTGTTCCCGGTATCACCGACGGAGCGGTCGGCTCCCAACTCTGGCTGTTCTGGCAGGACCACCGGACGTTCTCGGTCGACCTGATGGCCGACGAGCAGGCACTCTCCGACCTGGTGTTCGGCGCCAAGCGCTCCGGCGCGGTCATGCTCGGTGGCGGGATCTCGAAGCACCACACGATTTGGTGGAACCAGTTCCGGGACGGCCTCGACGCCGCGCTCTACATCACCACGGCCGTCGAGTGGGACGGGAGCCTTTCGGGCGCCCGGACGCGGGAAGCGATTTCCTGGGGCAAGCTGAAACCGAAGGCGGAGCACACGACGGTCGAGGGGGACGTCACCGTCCTGTTCCCCCTCATGGTCGGCGCCGCGCTGGAACGCCTCCGAGGATAGTCGGGGGCGACGGTTATAGGGGGACCGCGAGTCGGCCGCCCTCGTCCGTGGGCCCGTAGCTCAGCCCGGTAGAGCAGGCGGCTCTTAACCGCAAGATCAGGGGTTCGAATCCCCTCGGGCCCGTCGACGACTCCGCCTGTGTTCGGCCCCTGAGGGGCGACGAGGCGAGGAGAAGTACTTCGCCGATTTTACCCCCCAAGTGCCGACCAAAGGAGCGAAGTCGGTCACCCTGGACCAGGAAGCGTACGAGCTGCTGCGGAGCCAGATGCGACCGGCGGAGTCGTTCAGCGACGTCGTGAAGCGGCTGGCCAAGAAGCCGGACCCGCTCGCGAGCTTCGCCGGAACCTGGAAGGACCTCCCGGAGAAGGTCTTCCGCGATATTCACGGTAACCGCAAGCGGGTCCGCGAGCTCGACGCGGAGCGTTCCGCGCGACTCCTGCGCCGCGGATCCGGATAGCTCCGGCTCTTCCTCCAGAATCTCCCCGGAGAGTTCGCCCCGGCCGATCGAGCGGCCGTGGCAACCTGAGTCGGTCGACCGACAGCGAGCGCCGGAGTTTGCTCAAGTCTGGACGCTCCGCCGCGGGAACAGGGGTGCGAACTCGGGTTACTCTGTGGGGCGGACGGCCTCGCTGGGCGGCATTCGCGCCGCCCGCAACGATGGCTGGGCGATCGCCAACATCGAGAGCCCGTAGGCGGCGGCCAGGATGACGGCCAGATTGAGCCACGGCACCGTGAACGTCGTCGTACCGATCTGGCTCGCCGAGGCGCCCTGCGTCAAGTTCCAGACGAGGAGGAGACCGAGCGCGGTGCCGATCGCGATCCCCACCAGCGTGACGAACGTGTACTCGAGGAAGAACGCCTCCAGCACCATCCGCCGGGTGAACCCCATCGCGCGGATCATCCCGATTTCGCGTCGGCGCTCGACGACGGCCCGGAGCGCGACAATCCCCATCGCCGCGATCCCGACGCCCAGCCCCAGTCCGACGAAGATCTGCAGGAGGTCGATCACCGCCTCGGTGGAGGCGATCGACGAGGCGAGGAGGTCGGCGATGTTCAGCACCACGAGGCCGTAGGGGAAGAACGCCGCCTTGGCGACCTGCGCGGCCCGCGTCGCCGAGGCTCCCGGCGCGAGCCTCAGAAGGAACTCCCGCGCGCCGGAGACACCGAGACCCGCGGCCGTGGCCGGTCCGACAAAGACCCCGGAGACGAGGGTCTCGGAGAGGATCCCGAGGACCGTGACGTTGGTCCGGTTCCCGTTGCTCGGGTTCGTGAGCGCGATCGAGGCCCCGGGACTCAGGGTCGGGTGGGACGGGCCGGATCCGCTCCCCAGGTTCCCGGTGACGGGCGAATAGCTCTGGTCCACGACGGCGACGCCGGGCTGGGACGCGAGCGCGGCGAAGATCGTCGCCGCGTCCATCCCCGGTTCGGTCGCCGCGAACGCGTAGTGGTTCGTCGTGTAGAAATCGGACGCCGCCGGTTCCCCCGGTGGGCTCGCGAAGATCGAGTCGGTGTAGGGGTTCGCGCCGAATCCACTGACGTTGACGTCGATGCCGGCCGTGACGAGGGGGGAGACGGAGGAGAAGTACGGGGCGACGGAGGAGTTGGTCGCGATCAACCCGGGGAGATCCGGGATTGCCGCCGTGGAAAAGGCGAGGAAGGTGTACCCGCCGGATTGGTCCTGCAACTCCACGTTCAGGCTCCCGTCCACGGTCGCGCCCGTGGCCGCGATTGCCACCAGCACGAACACGACGAGCGCGAAGATGGAGAGGGAGATCGTGGTCCGAGACGCCCGGCGACTCGGATACGAGAGCGCGATCAGGGCGACCGGGTGGCGGTGCGTCCGGCCCCCGGCGATCCGAAGGAGCGCCTCGCTCAGGGACGGCGCGTTGAAGGCAAAGAGCAAGAGGGCTCCCGCGACCATCACGATCCCTTCGACGAACACGTTGAACACACCGCCGCCGTGGCGGGTCCCGAGGAGCGTGGTCTGGAGGTTTCCGTATCCGGCCCAGAGGAGGAACGCGAGCCCTGCGGCGGAGAACACCCATCGGTTGGCGGCGAAGCGGGAGGCGATCAGGGCGATGCCGGCGATCGCCAGCGTCCCGCCGAGCACCGGGTAGGAGAGGTCCGAGGTCCCGCGGTACGTTGTGGCGTAGAGAAGGGCGCCCACCACCAGGAGGGCCCCGCCCAGGTACGCGAGGGAGGTGTACGTCGACCGGCTTGTCGGCGGCTCGGGAATGTCCCGGATCGCTCGCACGATGTTGAGCCGGCTCGCCCGCCGGCTCGCGACGACGATGGTGATCAGGGTCAGGAGGAACCCGAGGGCGTAGGCGACCACGAGGGTCTGCGTCGTGACGGTGAACGAGTCGAGGATCGCCGACGACGGGAGACCCGGGCTGTGGAACAAGAGGCCGAACAGGTAGGCGAGCCCGTAGCCGACCGCGACGCCGAGGAACGTGCCCGCGAGGGCGCTTCCCGCGGCGTAGACCAATCCCTCGAAGAAGAACGAGTAGACGAGCTCCCGACCTTGGAGTCCGATCGCCCGGAGCACCCCCATCTCGCCCTTCCGCTCCTCGGCGAGCAGGACGAACATGCCGACGATCAGCATCGCCCCGGCGACGATCGAGAACAGGCCGAGGACCAGGAACAGCGTCGACACGCTGCTGCCCGCGGCGTTCGCCGTCGCGAGGGTGCTCGCCAGGACCTCGGTCACCGTGAGTCCATGGGCGGCCGGGATCGAGGCGATGGTCGAGTTCAAGGTCGCACTGACGCCGGCGGCCTCGGAGAGGCGCTCGGCCTGGTCGCCGACGTTGGTGACGGTGAGGTAGTTGACCGACCCCGACAGATTCTCGAGATGCTGGGCCGTCGGGAGGTCGACGAAGACGCTCCCAAAGTTGCCGACGCCGCCGGTCGGGAACGCCCCGCGGAGGTTGTCCTGGACGACTGCCTGCACGACTGACGGCACGGGCGTCGCCGCGGCGCCGTAGAGGACCAGCGTGTCGCCCGCCGAGGCATTGAGCTCCGACGCGGCGAGGTCGTCGAGGAGGACCTTGCCCGGCGCGGGTCCGGCCAGGGTGGCGCCGCCGTCGGTGACGAACGCCCCGAGCTGGGAACTCTGGTTGGCATTCGCCCCGATGAGGTTCAGGTTCGTTTGTGGGACGCCGGAGGACCGGTCGAAGATCGACACGGTGCTGACGACCTCCGGAGCCATGCCGGCGATGGCGTGATCGCTCGCGGTCGCCGCCGCGACATCGGTGTAAACCGAGTACGGCATCGCGGAGAAGGCGCCCGAGGGCGATTGATTCCCGACGACCTCGTCGTTGTAGCCCACCGCGAGGACGGTGTAGTGGACCTCGACCTGGGAGATCGTGTCCCCGACGGCGAGGCTACCCGAGACAATCGTTGTCGCCACGAGCAGGCCGAGGACGAGGAGGACCGTCCGCCCGGGAGCGCGGTACACATTGCGGACCCCGATTCGGAACGCCAATCGATGGCGAAGCGCGAGGAGCGCGGCGACCAGCGCGATGACGAGCAGGACGAGGAGAACTCCGACGACGACTGGGCCGGCTCCGGCCATTGAATTCGCTCCTTCCGGAGGTCCAAGCGGCCAGAGGGCTCGCAGGTTAAGTCCTCTCCGGGACGGTGGGGCCGGGCGGGCCCGGCCGACCGGAACCCCGGTCTAGTTCGCGGGGGCCGGTCCCGCCGGCGGAGCGGCAGCCGCCGCAGGGCTCCCGGGGGCCCAAGGGCCTTCCGGGAGGGGAATGTTCCACTGGCGCGTGGCCGCGCACCCCTGGCACCAGGTCTGGCCATAGTTCACCACGGCCTGGGTTCGGCAGGTCAGGCACACCGGCTGGCGGCATTCCGGGCACGGTCGCGCACGGGCCGTAGGGGGGAGCTCTCGCGAGCAGCTGGCGCAGCTTCGCGGCTTCTCCGGAGCGTGGGCGTGGAACTTCGCTGGCGCCTTGGGTGGGGTGGCCCTGAGATGGGGCGGGAGCGGGTGAAGCGCCTCCGCCGTGATCCAGTCGTATTCGAGCTCGGGCTCGAACGCGTCGGCAATCGCCGGAATGAGGGTGATGTCCGGGCCCGCTGCCGGAGGGTAGGCCGGTGTGGGTTCGAGCGTCGCGGGGAACTCGGAGGTCGGGGCGACCTCCGTGGTCGAGAGCCGGTCGGGGGTGGGGGTTCCGGGGATCGTCGGGCCCTGCGGCGCGGAGACGAGCTCCCCGTCGACGACGAACCACTGGGGCTCCCGGTCCGGGAACGGCACGACGGCGCCCGGGTGGGGCGGGATCCACGCCGTCTCCGGGACGGGACCGACGAGGTCCACCGGAAGTCGTCCGGGCTCCTCGGAGGCCCACTGCCCCCAGATCGCCTCGCCGGGAACGTTCGGGGACGCCGACAGGCCTTGGCTATGGGAGCGAGGGCCGGACGAGGTCGTGTGCCACGCGCGGCGAACGATCTCCGCCCACTCGTGCGCCGGGACGGAACTCTGGCATCGGGCGCAGACCACGCCACCGTCGGGGCGGGGCTTCGGGGTGGCGCGCGACGGAGGGGGCACGAGGAGCGGAGCGCGACGGGGAGACGACCCCCACACGGTCAACGTTCCCGCGAGCGCTCCGGCTCCCAGCACGAGCGCCGCTTCCGGGGCCGTGATCCGGAGACCCTCGAGGAGCGCTCCGAGGAACGTCCCTCCGACGGCGATGCCCGCACCGGTGGCGAACGGTTCGGCGTATCGGCTCAGGGCGGGCGTGAAGCGAGCCCAGCGGGGCCAGGCGAACGCGGACGACGCGAGAGCGGACACGCAGGCTCCTCACGTCGATTTCCGGACGGGCGAGGATGAAGGTATCGTCCGGATGGAAACCGGAAAAACTCAACCCGACCCGGCGGACGGCGTCGGGTCCGGAGGACCCGGGGGTTCGGGGGTCGTTCGGTTCACAGTCCGTGGCACTGGAAGTGGGCGCCGAGCCGGTGGAGAATGGCGGGCGCCTCGTAGTCCGGCCCGAACTCCTCGAGGTGCTCGCACTCCGATCGGGGGGACCAGTACACCGTGTCCTGGCACTGGACCCCGATGGTGACCGCACTCACCGTCTCGCGCCGGACCCGTCCATCGTGAGCCAGAGAATCCGCCGCGTACTGGGTCTGAAGGAGGCCGTGCTCTCGGTCGCCGAGGCCCTCCGGGGCCGCCAGCTCTTCGTATAACCGGTGGACGCACCACGGGCGAAGGGGCTCGTCGGCCAGCGTCGCCTCGATGCGGTCGGAGAGGCTCGAGCGCGGCACGCTCGGGGAGAGGCTCCCCGGTTCCGCATACGTGGCCATACGCATAGAAAGGGAGGACCCGTCTAGATAAGACCATCGCCGGGCGGACCTCGCTCCCGACCCCCGGCGGACCCGCGGAACGACGCATCCGCCCCGAGCGGGTTCATGTAGAGCGGGCGGGTCGGGAACCCTGATGAGCGGCGAGGCGAAGTTCCTCTACTCGGGGCTCCGGGTCCGACAGCTGGCGAAATCGCTCGACTTCTACCGGAAGCTCGGGTTCCGGGTCGTCGCGCGCGGGACCATGCAGCACGGAGGGGAGTGGGTGCACCTGCGGTATCCGGGCTCCCACCACCGGGTCGAGCTGAACTTCTACCCGAAGGCCAACCGGTTCTGGGAGCCGTTCCGGGTCGGCACCGAGTTCGACCATTTCGGGTTCTACTCCCCCGACCCGGCCGCGTGGAAGGCGAAGGCGCTCCGGGCTGGTGGGAAGCTGGCCGCGGAGTTCGTCGAGGGGAAGCACCGGCTCGTGTACCTCCGCGACCCTGACGGGAATTGGCTCGAAGCGTTCGGACCGGCCGAGCCCCGAAAGCGGCGGCGCACGTCCTTCGCCTAGGTCCACGATGCTCCCCGGGCGGGTCGAGCCGAGCAGCGATCGGCCGTGAACGGTCCGCGTTGACTCCCGGGTCACCGGCGCGGGCCCCGGCCGGGGCCGACGTCGCGCTCGTCACCTACAGGGACGTGCCGACGGTCCCGGCCGAGGACGAGGTCCTGGCGGCGGCGTTGCGCCGCCGGGGGCTCCGCGTCGCCCACCCCATCTGGGACGACTCGTCGGTCGACTGGTCGGCGTTCCGGATCGCCGTGGTCCGGTCGACCTGGAATTACCATCGCCAGCGACCGGCGTTCCTGCGGTGGAGCCAACGTGCCGCACGCCAGGTCGACCTCTGGAACAGGCCCGAGGTCCTGCGGTGGAACACCGACAAGCGGTACCTTCGGGAACTCGGGCGGGCCGGGGTTCCCGTCGTCCCGACGCTCTGGAGTTTCCGGGGGCGGCCGATCGACCTGGCCCGGAGTATGGACGAGCACCGGTGGCCGGTGGTCGTCGTCAAACCCGCGGTGTCGGCCGCCGGGGACCGAACGTTCCGGATCCCGCGAGCCGGGGCACGACGGGGTCAGCGGGAGCTCGAACGGATCCTCGCGACCGGGACCGCCATCGTCCAACCGTTCCTGGCGCAGGTGGACCGCTCCGGCGAACACTCCCTGATCTTCCTGGACGGACGGTACTCCCACACGGTCCGGAGGGTACCGCTGTTTCGCCCGCGAGGTCCGAGGCCACGGGAGAGGCTCGCCGCGGCGTCCGCGTCGATGCGGTCGGTCGCCGCCCGGGCCCTGCGGGCGTGCCCGAATAACCTGCTGTACGCCCGCGTCGACGTCCTGCGGGACGACGAGGGCGAGTGGTGCGTGATGGAAGTAGAGCTGACGGAACCGTCCCTGTTCTTCGTCCCCTACCCGAAGGGGGCAGCGACCTTGGCCCACGCCATTGCCCGACGGCTGCGCCGGTGAACCGGGGGCTCGACCCGTCGGTTATGTTCCCCCGTGCCCTCCCGACACCGTGGCGACCGAGTCTCGGGGGGATTCCCTCGAAGTTCAGGGCACGGGACCCGGTGTTCTGTTTCTCCACGGCTATCCGCTGCAAAGGGCCATGTGGAGGCCCCAGCTCCTCGGACTCTCCGACAGCTACAGGGTCGGGCTGCTCGACCTACCGGGGTACGGAACCGCGGCCGCCGCACCGGTGCCCGACACGCTGGCCGGATTCGGCGAGGCCATTCGGAGGACGGTCCGGGACCAGATGGGCGGACGCGCCACGATCGTCGGTCACTCCTTTGGAGGGTACATCGCGCTCCAGCTGTACGCGGACCATCCGGAGCTGTTCGAGCGGCTCGTTCTCGTGAGCACGCGCTCGGGCGCTGACTCCCCCGAGGCCCGGGAGAAACGGAACGCGACCGCACGCCGACTGGCCTCCCCAACCGAACACTTGGACGTAGACGAGATGGCGAAGAGCCTCCTCGCCGAAGCCACGTGGACCGAGCAAGGTCCCGTGGTCGCCGTCACGCGAGCCATGGTCGCAGCGGCGTCGAACACCACGATCGTCCGGACCCTGAGTGCGATCGCGGACCGGCCGGACCAGACGCCGCGCCTCGGGTCGATCCGGGTTCCGACGCTCGTCCTCTGGGGCGCCAACGACCGATTGATTCCTCCCCCCCAGACCCGGGACCTCGTGGGGGGGATTCCCGGGGCGCGTGGCGTCGAGATCGAGGGCGCGGGCCATCTGGGCCCGCTGGAGAGACCGGACGCGTTCAACGCCGCGCTGCGCGGCTTTCTCCGCGAGTCGGACGCGTCGATCCGACCCTAGTGGATCCACGAGCCGGGAAGCCGGTACGCTCCCCGGGCGAGATACAGGCTCGCACCGAGCGGGACCAGGCAGGCGAACAGGCCGAACCACGCGAGGTCGAGCTGGAAGGCGCTTCCAAAGCTCCCTCCGGCGCGCGCGTACTCCCCCTGGAGCCGGATCCAGGCGAAGCAGAAGTACCACAGCGCGCCGGACGTGATCACCGAGAACGCGGCGAGCCCCGTGATCAAGTCGGCGAGGAAGAACGCGGCCACCCCCCGGGCGAGGCGCATCGGGGTGAGATGACCGAATGCCATCCGAACCTACGGCAAAGCCGTGGCACTCTGTACTCTATGGAGTAGTATTTAGAGCATGCCACATCGTAGCAAGCGCGCGCGAGCGGGTCGGGATCCGGGGGCGAAACTGGCGGAATCCCCGGGTCCCGGGGGAGGGAGGTCGACTCAGCGGCCCGCGGCGTGGGCGCGGGCCCGGGCGAGCGTAATCCGCGCGGCCAGGCTGATGGCGAGCATGGCGACGACGAGGAGGAAGGCGCTCCCCCACGCAATCGTCTCGTAGCGCGGAATCCCGCTGATCCCGTAATAGTAGATCACGAGCGGTAGGGCGGCGACGGGGCGGTCGAGTCCCTGGAAGCCGAAGCTGTTCCCGAAGGCGGTCATCAGCAGGGGCGCGGTCTCTCCCGCGGCCCGTGCCGTCGCGAGGAGCGCGCCGGTGAGGACGCCCGCTCCGCCGGTCGGGAGGACGACGCGCAGGATGGTTCGGTAGCGGGGAATCCCGAGGGAGAGGGCGGCCTCCCGGGTGGCCGTCGGGACGAGCCGGAGCGCCTCGTCGGTCGTCCGTGCGACGACCGGGACCATGATCAGGCCGAGGGCGAGGGAACCGGGAATGACGCTGAAAATGTACCGGGATTCGATGACGCCGGCGTTCGCCAGCGCCACCATCAGGGAGAACACCACGATCCCGACGACGATCGAGGGCACTCCGGACATCACGTCCACGAGGAACCGGACCCCCCGGCCGGTCCGGTTGTTGCCGTACTCCGAGAGGAACACTCCGGTGAGCACCCCGACGGGGAACGTGACCAGGGCCGCGAGGCCGACGAGGAGGACGGTGCCAAGGATCGCGTTGTTGATCCCGCCGGAGGAGCAGACCGTCCCCGGGGCGCAGATGACCGACGGCGGGCCAGAGGTTGTCAGGAGTCCCACGTTCACGGCCGGCAGCCCTCGGTCGATGGACGTGTAGAGGATGCTTCCCAAGGGGACCAGGGCGACAAAGACGCACAGCACGCAGAGGAGAGAGACGAGCCGGCTCGTCAGACGCCGACGGCCCTGACGGCTCGGCCTCATTCGCCGACCGCCCCCCCGCCGAACGCCCGATTCAGCAGGACCACGGCGAATACGTTCACCGCGACGGTGATGACGAGTAGCACGAGGCCAAGCTCGAGGAGCGCGCTCTGTTCGAGCGGCGTCGTCGCCGCTGTGAGGAAATCGTTCGCGATCCAGCTCGCGATCGTGTTCCCCTGGGCGAGCAGCGAGGTGGTCAGCTTGTTGTTGTTCCCGATGGTCATCGTGACGGCCATCGTCTCGCCGATGGCGCGCCCGAGGCCGAGGATGACTGCCCCGAAGATCCCGCTCCGGGCGTATCGGAAGACACCGAGCCACGTCGTTTCCCAGGGAGTCGCCCCGAGACTGAGCGCGGCCTCCCGCTGGGCGGTAGGCACGGCGACCATCGCCTCGCGCGAAACGGCCGAGATCGTCGGGATGACCATGATGGCGAGGATGATCCCGGCCGTCAGCTTGTCGGCGCCGAAGATCTCCCCGGTGAACAGGCCGGTCCACGCGAGGTGGGCCCGCAGCGGCGGTTCCACCGTTCCGCGCATGAACGGCACGAGCACGAACAGTCCCCAGAGTCCGTAGATCACCGAGGGGACCGCGGCGAGCATCTCGACCAGGCTGGCCAGCGGGTCGCGGAGCCATCCGGGGGCGAGTTCGGACATGAACATCGCGATGCCGAGGCTCACAGGGATGCCGAGCAGCATCCCAATCGCCGCAGTGACGAGAGTGCCCTCGACGAACGGGAGCGCCCCGTACTGAGGCGGGATGGCGTTCGCGTTCCAGACCTGGCCGACGACGAACCCCGGACCGAAGGTGGTGAGCGACAGCCACGAGCGGTCGACCAGGACCGCGACCAAAACCGCCAGGGCGGCGACCACCGAGAGTCCGATCGCGGTCGTGGCCCACCGGAAGACGACGTCCCCATGGCGCCCGAGGCCCCCTCGACGATGCGCCGGTGCCGGGGGCGTCGGGGGAAGGAGGTCGGCCGGCTGCGGAGTGCCGCCCACCCCTCCCTCAGTGCGTCGAAACGGGGGCTCCGTTGAATGTCAGCAGCCCGAGGGTGGTCTGGTCCGCTTGGACCACGTTCGCGGGGAGTGGAATGTAGAAAACGCCCGGCGAGAACGACTGACCCGCCGCCAGCACCCAGTAGATGAAGTGGCCGAGGGCGTTCGCCTCGGACTGCGTCATCGACGAGCCGTACACCGTTGTCAGGTCGGCGTAGACCATCAGGTAGGAGAAGGTCACAATCGGGTACGTTCCCGACCCGGGTTGGTTGAGCAAGCTGACGTTGTACCAGTCGCCAGTCCCCGCGGGCAACCCGGAGGCTCCTTCCGAGACCGCCTCCTGGACGTTCGACTGGTTTGCGAGGATGAAGCTCCCGGCGTCGTTCTCGACTGTGGCGAACGTCAGGTGGTTGAGGTCCGCGTACGCGAGTTCATCGTACCCGATGGCGCCCGGCGTAATACCGACCGTGCCGGCGACGCCGGTGCTTCCCTTCGCACCCTCGCCGACGGGCCAGTTGACCGTCAACCCGCGGCCGTATTGGGCCGACCACGTCGCGTTCTCCTGGCTGAGGTAGCTCGTGAACGCGAACGACGTCCCGCTGCCGTCCAGCCGGTGGACCGTGATGATCGGCATCGCGGGAATCACGACACCCGGGTTGAGGGCCGCAATCTGCGGGGCGCTCCAGTTCGTGATGTCGCCGAGGTAGATTGCCGCGATGACCGGCCCTGACAGGTTGAGGATGGGAATGAACCCCGGGAGGTTGTACAGGAGGACCACTCCTCCGGCCGTCTCGGGAATGGTCAAGGTGGGGCCGGGGAGGGCCGCGCGCTGCAACGGGCTCAGGGGCGCATCGGAGGCACCGAAATCGACGGCCTTGTCCTCGAGGGACGTGATGCCCGACGAGCTTCCAATGGCTTGGTAGTTGACGTCGACGTTGCAGACCTGGGCGTACTGGGTCGTCCACGTGTTCATCAACGGGTACACGAAGGTCGAGCCTGCGCCGGTAAGGCCCTGGGAGTCGGCGGCGCAAGCGGCCCCACTGTTCGAGTGGTTGAACCAGCCGCCCGCCGTCGCCCCGTATCCCAGCAGAACTGCCACGATGACCACAACGATGACGACGACAAGGATCGGGCCCGTCCGACGCTTCGTCGGAAGGTGAGCGCGGTCGGCGGCGTTCGTCGAGGGCGAGGCGGGAGTCAGGCTTCCGACAGGGGGTGTCGACGGAGCGCTCATTCGACTCTGTCCCCCCGCGGACCCGCTCGCCGGGGCGCAGGTCCAAGATCGACTGCGAACCGTGCCGTGTCCCGGGCTACCCGTTCCATCGGCTTGGGACCTCGGCCGTCGGATATAGACGATTCTTAGGGAGACTCCGGAGGACTCCGGGGACTCCGTAACTCCGGCAGGGACCTCCGAGGTGCCCCGGAGTGCGATCCCGAGGTGATTGCACCTCAGTTGCGAGATTCAGAATTCGCTCTTCGAGGTGGGGAAAGGGAAGGAAAGGGTTGGTCTAGGGCCTCTACTCGACCGACCTAGATCGAGTAGATGCTGACCTCAGCAGACTCCGTGGCGAAGTTGATGTTGTTTGCCGGGTCCAGCACGAACTGCATGAACCGCTGAACTTCGCCCGTGGGGGTCCCAATCGTCACGAACTCGAACGGCCTCCAGCCCTGGTACTGCCCGGTCTGAGCGCCCGCGGCCAGGATACCGTTCGCGATGGTGCCGCCGCTGCCCGTCGTGGGGACGACCGCCGCCGTCTGGCCGACCGAGGCGAACCCGACAAAGGTCACGCCGGAGCCGGACGCGCGAGCGAGTCCGTCCGAGGCGTAGCCGATTGCGTCAGGGTGCGCCGCAACGCCGGCGATGACGAGGGGGTTCCCGTTGCCCTGCTGGGCGGTGATCGGTTCGATGCCGCAGCTCGCGAGCTGGCCGTCCGGCGAGCAGCCGGAGAAGCCGAGACCCGCCGGCGTGCCGGCGCTGTCGCCGATGCCGAGCAGGCGCGAGGTGAACGACTGGGTGGTTCCGCTCGAGTCAGAGCGGGCCCATGGCTGAACGGCGTCCGTCGCGGCACCGGTGATAGTCCCCGCCGTGCCCGCGAAGGGCCCAGCGCACACCGTGAAGCCGCAGGGGGTCGTAGTGCCGCAGATGTCGTTGCCGCTCGCGCAGGCCGCCATGACGGTGCCCGTGTTGGCACCAGCGGGTGCGCCCGCCGCCGCCTGGACGACGCCGCCGCAGGTCTGACCAACGAGGCACGCGGGGATCTGGTCCCAAACGATGCCGGTGGTCACGGTCCCGCCGTAGGTGACGCCCTGGGTCTGCGGGAAGGTGTACCCGTGGGGCGCCGAGCCGGTGAAGGCCACGATGCCGCCGTCGTTGGCGATGTAGATCGTCAGCAGAGTGTCCGCGCTCATGCTAACCAGGCCGTGGGTGTTCAGCACCGGAACGATCACGTCGACCGCGTCGTACGCGACCGTCGTGATGACCGGTTCCGGGCTCGCCTGGCAACCGTAGCCGCCGGCCGAGACCGGCTGCTCGAGCTGCGTGACCGTCTCCAGCGAGGAAGCGGTCCCGATGTCGACATTCTTCGCGCACACCGAGAGCATCCCCGCACCGGAGCCGCCCTGGTTGTTGCTGATGACGACGTCGGAGTTGTTCTGCTGGAACTGCGTCACCGCGAGCGAGTCAAACGGATAGACCGAGGTCGACCCGCCGATCGTCACAGTGGACTGCGCGTTCGGGCTTCCAATTCCGCCGGTGACTCCGCCCTGCCAGGCGACCAGCCACAGGTACAGCGCCGCCGCGGCCGCAACCGCGATCAGAATCAGGATCAGCGTCGCCACCACGGGCGACACGGCCTTCTTCTGCTTCTGCATGCGCCGGAACCCCCGGCGGTCGTTCATTCGTCTCGTTCCCTTTTCGCTCATCTCTTTCTTTCCCCTCGTTGGTTTTCGTGCCGTCGCTCTCCTCGTGCCCGAAGGGTGCGCCAGCGGGCGAAGCATCGGGGTCCGGGTTCTTAGCCGTCCTCGAAAGAGATGCCGTAAGGCCGCGACAATTTCGAGACAAACCGTGTGCGAGCGCGTGGAGGACGGAGTCGCAGGTGGACCACGGAGACTACGGAGTCTCCGTGCGCATCATTCATCGGCGGAGGGCCGCTCGCTCCGACGATGCCCCCTCCGGCCAACGCGGCCACTCCGATTTCGGGAATGCGGGACCAGCTGCCCGAGCCCCTCCGGCGGGGGATCCCCCCCGGCGCGAAGCCGAAGGATCGGGCGACCCTCCAGAAAGAGGCGACGAAGCTCGAGCGTACCCTCCTGCATCGTCGGACCGTTCCGGAGAAGATCCTCATCCAGTCCGAGCTGGGGTACATGCGGCGGCAGCTCCTTGGCGACCGGCGCAAGGTCGACCTGACCTACGGCGTGAACCCGCCGTTCGCGTTCGTCCACATCGCCTTCAACGAGACGGCGGGAGAGTTCGACTACATCGTCCTGGAGCCGCGTCGGACTCCGGCGGAGCTGACCCAGATCCTCGACATTCGCCGCAAGATGGAGGCTCTGATGGCTCAAGAGGAGGTTCCGGTCACGGCGGGCGTCTCCCTCTCGGAATCGGAAGAACTACGGCAGTACCTCCGGAGCAAATTCCTGAGCGTACTCGACCTGTACAACATCGATGTCGAGCCCCGACGGCAGCCGGTCCTTCTGTACTACCTTACCCGAGACTTCCTGGGCCTCGGCCAGACCGACCCGGTGCTGCGGGACCCGTTCTTGGAGGACATCAGTTGCCTCGGTCCGCGAGTTCCGATGTACGTCTTCCACCGGGTCTTCGGCTCGCTGCGGACCAACGTCGAATACAATAACGACCTCGAGCTGAACAAGTACGTCTTCCGACTTGCGCAAATCGCGGGAAAGCACATTTCGATCTACCAGCCAATCCTCGACGCCACTCTCCAGGACGGGAGCCGCATCAATCTCACTCTCGGCACTGAGGTCACACGGAAGGGCTCTACCTTCAGCATCCGTAAATTCTCCGCCGACCCCGTCTCTCCGATTGACCTCCTCCGGTTCGGCTCCACCTCGGCGTTCCAGCTCGCCTACTTCTGGACCCTAGTCGAGAACCACCGATCGCTGCTCATCTCGGGCGGCACGGCCGCCGGGAAGACGACGTTCCTGAACGCCATCTCGATGTTCATTCGTCCGGAGGACAAGATCGTCTCGATCGAGGATACGCCGGAGATCCAAATCGACCACCAGAACTGGATCCAATCGGTGGCCCGGACCGGCTATGGCACCGCCTCGGGGATCTCCGGCGCCTCCGGAATCTCGGGCCCGAGCGGCATGAACAAGTCCGCAGGGACCGTCACGCTCTTCGACCTCCTCGTGACCGCGCTGCGCCAACGCCCGGAGTATGTGATCGTCGGTGAGGTTCGTGGCGTCGAATCGTTCACGCTGTTCCAGGCAATTTCAGTGGGCCACGCCTCCATGTCCACAATCCATGCGGGTTCGATCGCGGAACTCCTCCATCGCGTCGAGAACGAACCCATGAACATCCCGCGCGTCCTCTTCCAGGCGCTCGACTGCGTCGCGTTCCCGGCCCAGGTCGTCGTCAACAGCTCCCGGGTGCGCCGGGTGACGGGCGTGACGGAGATTCTCGAGGTCGACGCGGCCACCAATGAACTGCTCACCAACGACACGTTCCGCTGGGAACCGTCCACCGATTCGTTCACCTACTTCGGGCGAAGCTTCGTGCTGGAAGAGGTCGCGGCCCGGACCGGCAAAACCATGGACGCGCTCACGGCCGAGATGAAACGCAAGGAGCGGTACCTCGAGATGATGAGCCATCTCGGAATGACCTACTATAAGGACGTCAGCCACGCGATCGCCTCCTACTACGTGGCCCCGGTGGACTCCTTCCAGGACCTCGTCAATAAGGTCGCCAAGTAGGGGAGCATGTACGAGAACGCCGAGGCCGCCGCCGATATTCGGCCCGCCGCGACGCCGGCGAAGGCGAAGAAGGGCGACGACGCCTTTACGGCGAGTTACCGCGCCTTCTGCTATCGCCTCCTCGGCCAACGGTACGACCGAGGGGAAGTCGACGTCATTCTGTCGGAGCGCCTGAAGCAGGCGGGCCTCTCGATCACCCCGGGGATGCACCTGGCGGTCGTCCAGTTCACCACGGTCCTCGCGTTTGTGGCTTCGCTCGTGTTCGGTCTGGTCTTCTTCCTGGAGACTCTCCATTCCCCAATGTGGTACGTCTACGTCGCTCTGATCGTTCTCGTCACCGTCGGTGCGGTTCGCGTTGGCTTCGGCTCGGTCATCTCCAACAAGATCGCGAATCGGAAAGATCAGCTCGACCGAGAACTGCCGTTCACCCTGAGCGAGCTCTCGGTCCTGGCAAGCACAGGCGCCTCTCCGATCACCCTCGTCCACCGGATGGCCGCGCGGGACCACGACCCCGGCATGACGGGCGAATTCAAGCGGGTTGTCTACAAGACCGACATTCAAGGCGAGGACCTGATCACCGCTCTCGCTGAGACCGCCAAGGAATCGCCGTCCACCACCGTGCGTGAGGCGTTCTGGGACCTCGCCAACATGATCCACCAGGGAGGGAGCCTGGATGAGTACCTTCGCAACAAGGCCGACGACGTTCTGAAACTGAAGCGCCTCGTTCAGAAGGAGTTCATCGAGCGGCTGTCGACTTTCCTTGACATGTACGTCTCCCTCGTCCTCGTCGGCGTCCTGATGATCGCAGTCGGAGCGTTCCTGCTCAATTCCCTTGGACAAACCGCCGCGGGACTCGACTCCAACCAGCTTCTTCTCGTCCTGACGTTCGGGCTCGTTCCCCTGGCCGTCATCATGACGGTGATCATGATCTCCATCGCGTACGCACGGGCGGAGTGAGTGGCATGCGGGGAAGGGCCGCCACGCTCCTCTTCCTCCTCGCCATCCTCGTCTCCGCCTTGGGAACTTCGGGAACCGCCCACGCCGCGAACAGTGGTTTGATCCAGATCGTCCCCCAATCCCCGACGCCCGGAAGCCAGGAGCCCTCCTCTACGCCGACCATCCAGGCGAGCTTCACGGACTCCGTCGCGAAGATCATGCCGGGCTCGGTCTACGTCGTCGTCGGCGTGGACAATCTGACGGACGATTCCGGTTTCAACGTCTCCACGTCGAGCGTCAGCTGTCCCGTCCCAGGAATTCTGGCCCTGAAGCCGGGGATCGTGAATGTGACGGTCACCGTCTCCGACACCGCCGGAAATACCCAGAATCTAACCTGGAACTTCACCTACAATCCGAACGCGACCGTCGCAAGCTCGCCGCTGTTCACGGTCAAGGTCACGACGCTCCTCTTTGACGTCGGGATCGGCGCGGCCGTCGCCGTCGCCTGCTTCTTCGCGTACATTTGGTACCTGAAGCAGACCGCCCGATTTGCCTTCCGGAAGTACTTCGCCACCCACCCAGTCCAGAAGGAGTATCTCGTTCTCTACATCCCAGTGATCTGTGCGTTCGTCTTTCTCTTCTTCGCGATTGCCTACGTCACCCAGAATCCTCAGCTACCTCCGTACACACTGGACGTCGTCTTCATCGTCGCGATTTTTATCGCCCTCACCGCGTACGGGATTGACGCACGCCGACAGCTGAGCCGTCTGCGGTCCTACGAACGGGCGTTCGCGCAGCTTCTGTTCGAGATGGCCGACGCCATGCGCGGCGGGCTCGACCCGGCGAAGGCCCTGTCGGAGCTCGCCAAAACCCACACGAACGTGCTCCGTCGCCCGTTGCGGATCGCCGCCGATGGCCTGCTGCTCGGTCGGCCGTTCGACGCTGTCCTCCGCGACATGGCGGCTCCGATGAAGAGCCCGCTCATCACGCGGTACGCGGCCCTGATCGCCGACGCCACGAGCGTCGGGGGGGAGACGGCGACGGTCGTCTACCGGGCGGCGAAGGACATGGACGACTTCGTCAAAATCGAGGAGGAGCGGGCGGCGCAGCTCACGCTCCCGATCGCGGTCATCTACATCGCCTTCGGCGTCTTGATGGCGGTACTGTTTGCTCTGCTGTTCATTGCGCCGGAGCTCGGCACGCTGAACATTGGGTTCCTGAACCCAAGCGGGAACGCGCTGAAGGGGACCACGGCCCCGGCAATCCCCCGCCTCGACACCGCCACCCTCCACGAGCGCTTCTTCGAGCTGATGATCATCAATTCCCTCGGCACCGGCGCCATCATCGGCGCTTTCAGCGAGGGCCGTGCTCGCTACGGGATCATCCACGCGCTGGCCATGGTCGCCGCGACCACGATCGCCTTCATCCTGGTGTTCCCCTAACGGGGGAGCGCGGCCACCCGACTACGGGTGGTAGGTGTACGCGATGGTCGATATCCCGAGCAGTTCGTTCGAGTTCGCTACGGTCAGAACGATCGAGTAGGTGTACACGTTCCCGAACCCCGTCGATACGAACGGTGCAATCACCTGCTCGCCGCTCGCGTTCCACATCTCGCTGGAGCCGCTCGTAGTGTTGGTGATCGTCCAGTTCCACGAGGTGAGGGTGCCGTTCCCGGCTTGGAACGAATGGGAACCGTCAAGCACGGGGACGTTTACGAATCCCGTCGAGGACCCGCCCCCGCTGAACTCCGCGATCGTGCCGACCACAGGGACTGCCGTCGGGGGCAGGAACACCGTCGTGAACGTGTTCTGGAGGACGGTGAATATCCCGATCTGGACGAACTCATCGGTCGGGAAGTTGAGGCTGGTGGAGAAGAACGAGTAGCCGCACGGACCCGTCGAACTCGGGTTCGTGTTGACGGTGACCTCGACCTCGGCGAACGGCGTGAGGTTCAGCCCCGAAGTGCTGCTAAAACTACAGTTCGTCGGACCTGCTGTCGGGGCGAGGGGAGTGACTGCGAAGAACCGGAGGGGATTGCCGTTGATGGAAATCGAAGTTATGGACGACGGATTCACGAATTCGCTGGCGAGAATGAAGGAGAAGTTTGCCAGTTTGGAGGCGTTCGCGCCGGACTGGGGATTCACCTGTGCGAGGTTGAGCACCTTCAGGGACTCTAGGCTCCGTTGCTGCGCCTCGGCCTGCTGGGCCTGCAGTTGCTTTTGGTAGGAGGCGATGAACGCCGCGAGGGCGATCGACGCGGCGACCACGATCAGAATCAGCATCAGCGTGCCGACGACCTCAGCGATGCCGCGGGCATTGCGGACCCGGGAGCGATTCCGCCGGAGCACGTCCTCGGAGCCGGGGGCGGCCGCTTAGACCTATCCTACGAAGACTCCGGTGCTTACCGAAGTTCGCCGGACACTCCCTATGGCATCGTTAAGGGACAACCCCCGTCATTATCTTCATGGGCCTCCCCGTCGATATTCCGGGTCTCAATACTATCCTCCCGGAGGTCCCGGACGGGAAGGTGGCGATCGTCGAGGGGGGCACCGACGGGGCCAAGGGCTACTTCGCCCGCCGCATCGCCAAGTCCGCGCTCCGCCTGGGCCGCCCCGTCACGTACCTCACGTCCCGGGACGGGCCGGAAGTCTCGATGGACCTCCAGAACGGCGGGGGGGACGCGCCGGTCCGTTCGGGACTTCTCCGCGTCGAGGAACTCGATTCCATCGCCAACAACGATGGGCTCCACCCCTCGGGCGGTCTGCTCGCCATCGATTCGTTCTCCTTCCTCACGCTCGACCTTCCGCTCATCAAGCTCGCCGAGATGATGCGGGGACTCCACACCACGTGCGCCCGGACGGGCCTCGCCGTCATCCTGGCGACGGACCGGGGGATGTTCGACCCCCGTGCGGAGGCGATCACGATCCATCTCTCGGACGGCCTCATCCAGTTCCACAGCAAGGAGGGCCCCGAAGGGGTCGTCCGCTACCTGCGCGTCCCGAAGTGGTCCTCGGGAACCGTCACCGACCGGAACATTTACTACGAATTCGATGGGACCAAAATGGTTATCGACTTGCGTCGCCGGGTGCTGTAGGGCGGGGGAGGACCAGTGCCAGCCCCGTCGTACGAGCGGTACGGACTGACCGGAAACCCGTTCCGGGATCTTTCGAGCGAAAGCCTGAGCGACGTGGAGTTGTTCCACGTCAACCTCGACCTCGACCGGGCCCTCGAGGCGATCCGGGAGGAGGTGTTCTCGAAGGAGAACCGGGCCGTCGTGGCTCTCGTGGGGCTCCACGGCGCGGGCAAGACGGAGCGACTTCTCCTGACCGCGTCGGAGGCACGCGCGCGGAAAGCGTTCGTCGTCTACTACGACATGACGGCCAAGACGACGTGGGCGATGAGGGGTCTCGCCGAGACGTTCGTCAAATCGGCGAACTTCGGTGGCTTCAAGCAACTATTCTCGGCCCCCAAGTGGTACCGCGAGGTCTCCGCGCTGACCAAGATCAAGGACAAGGGGTACGACCCCGTCCGATGCGGGCGGGTCCTCGGGGAGGCGTTGAACGCGAACGCCCCGGCGGTCCTGCTCCTCAACGATCTCCACAACGTGACCGCGGCCAAGGAGCTCGCGGGGTTCACGAAGGCGCTTCAGGAGCTGATCGACGTGATCAAGCCCGGCGTGTTGGTCATGTTCGGCGCCTTCCCGGCCTTCATGCTCCAGCTGGCCCGGGAGCAGCCCCCTCTCATGGGACGGCTCAACCGGACGGTCGTCCTCCCACGGTTCAACGCCGACGAGGCCGCGCTCATGGTGGCGAAGAAGCTCCTCGCGAAGCGTCTCGTCGAGGGGCTCGACCCACTCTATCCGTTCGACCGCGAAGCCATCGCGAAGCTGAACGAGACCGCCTACGGCAATCCTCGCCGCGTCCTGGAACTCGCCGACGCCGCCCTCGAGTATGCAGCAACCCATCGGTCCTACCGGATCGACACCGAGGTCCTCCGGAACGCGTTCGTCGAACGGAAAGTCAAGGAGATCGACCGGATCATGGACACCAGCTTCGAGTGGTCCGAGGACAGCCTCCTCGAGGACCCGGGCCGCGGCGGGGCGCGCGGCGGCTCGACGGCCCCCCGAGGAGGAATCGCGCACGCGGTCACGGCGGACGACGATGCGCCGGTCCCCGCTGCGGCGGACCGAGGCCCAACCCCCACGCCTCGGGGGACCGCGAGCGCCGATCGGTGAACCGCCTTTGGCCCTTCGTCGCCACCACCTCCGGAATCACCGTTCCCCTACGGAAACGTTCGACTGGAGCGGACGGCTCGGCGAGGATTGATTAGCCCGGCCCAATTCGCGCGCGACGCTCATGTCGTTCTCCGTCGCAGATTCTCGGCTCAGCGGCGGTCGACTCGCCGCGGCGGGTAGGGTTGGCCCCGACGAGGGTCCGAAGGACTCCCTCGATTCGGCGATGCCGGAGCCCGTTTCGCACCTGCCCGCGCGGGCGACACCGGCCCGGAAGAGCCCGATGTACCTCGCGGTCGTCGTGGTCGTCGCGGTGCTCGTCATTGCCGGGGTCCTCGTAGTCTTCGTGGCCCCGCACCTCGAGCACCACCCGTCGTCGAACGGGCTCATCCTGGTCGCGGCCGGCCACTCCTACGATGTCTTCGCCGCGCAGGACGCGGACGTCTCCTTCACGCTGAACGCGACGACGACTCTGAGCGGGGCGTTCACGACGACCTACGGAATCACGGTCTTCGTGCTTGACACGGTCCAGTACGGCGCCTACGTGCACACCGGGCACGTCAACAGCTCGCAGTGGGCCTCGGGTGAGGTCAGCTCCGGCACGATTTCCGACCAGCTCCCCGCCGGATCGTGGAACCTCGCGTTCATCGACACGAATGTTCAGGCGACGTCGGTCTACATTTCGTCCCCAATCACGCTGACGCCGGGCTGACCGAGTGGATGGGGCCCGGGCCTCCGGCTCGGACGGTCTCGACCCGAGCCTCAGGCCGCGGCGCCTGGCGTACGCTTGGCCTTATCGGGATCGCCGACCACGGCCATGTTGATGCCCTGCTCCGCAATATCGGCCGCATAGCGGGCCGTCCGTCCGAGGCTATCGACCACGGCCCCGAGCGCCAGTAGTTCCTCGCCCTTCTTCATCGCCACGTGGTGGGAGAGCTGGTCGATGAGCTTCTGGTGGTCGGTCTGACGGTCAATCGCCTCGTTCGCGGCTTCGAGATCCTTCGCGATGAGGGCCCCGAAGGCGCGGTCGAGGATCTGCACCGCCGACGCGTTCGCCTCCTCGATCTCCTTCATCAACTTCGGGTCGACGCCCTTGCCCTGGCCGAGGATCGCGATGGTACTGGCGATTCGCTCCGCATGGTCGCCGATTCGTTCGAGCAACTTGGCGACCAGGCAGTGGCCCTGGATCTGGGCGGCCTGCGCCCGGCCGTCGAGGTCAGAGCTGAACGGGTGGGGGCCGTGGTACTGCTTCGCGACCATCCAGTAGAGTCGGTCGACGTCCTGGTCCCGCTGGACGACGTCGTGGGCGAGCGAAGGCGCCTGGGTCTTCAGGGCGAGGATGGCGTCCTCGAGCATCGCGCGGACGATGAGATGCATGCGGCGCAGGCATTTCTCGGAATTGAGCTCCGACGTGTCCGAGAGATCCTGGATGACCAGGGCGGTCCGGGTCTCTTCGATCACCTCCGGTCCAATGACCAGGTGGCAGAACTCCCGGGCGACCCGGCGGACGAACGGCCCGCGAGGCGGGTGGAAACGGATCTCAATGAGACCGAAGCCGGAGATGTAGGCGCCGATCAGCTTTCGGAGAAGATGGTCCCGAGTGTCCTCGCCCCGTTCATCGAACACCTTGCGGATGACGGCCGGCTTTTCGTGCGGCTGGCGTCGAACCGACACCGAGCCGTCAACCTCCGTCTCGACAAAGATCGTGTCGCCCGCCTTGAGGCCCGAGCTGTGCACCCAGCGTTTGGGGAGCGAAACGAGGTACGTCGAGCCGCCGGCCAGCTGCAACTTGCGACCTTCGAGCGGCATCGTACGGTTCCGATGGTCCGTAGTTGTCAAGCGGCTTAAGGATTTTTTACGGTGAGTATATAGAAACAGGCACCCCTACGAACTGAGCGGTTGTCTCGATGGCGACCCCGTCGGCGGACGAGGGCTCCCAGGCGGTCGATGGGTTAATTTGCCCGTTCGGCGGAGATGGTCCCGGAGCGCCCGCGCGGCACCCTCCGGGAGAGAGTCCTGACCGCCATCGCTCGCCGGGATCGTGTCGAACCCGCCGCCGACGCCGAGACTGTGGTGCCCTCGGAGAAGGTGGCGAGCTCGCTGACCGTTGCTTCCGAGGCGCCCTACTGTGCCGAGACCCCGCTCGGCGAGCTCAACTCCTGGATCACGCCGACGGAACGGTTCTTCGTTCGAAGCCACTTCGCCGTCCCGGAGGTCGACGTCTCCACGTGGCGGCTCGTGGTCGACGGCGAAGTCGACCATCCCCTTTCCATTTCGTTCGACGAACTTCGCCGGGAGACCGTCCGAACCGTCGTCACGACGATGGAGTGTGCCGGCAACAGTCGAAGTTCCGTGTACCCGCCCGCCCAGGGCGTCCGTTGGCGACACGGCGCGCTCGGGACGGCCCAGTGGACCGGAGTTTCCCTGTGGGACGTTCTTCAGCGGGCGGACATCCGGCCCTCCGCCATCGAGGCGGTCTTCGAGGGGGCCGACCACGGACGGGAGCCCGGAGTCCCGGAAGAGCTCGTCTACGCGATGAGCGTCCCCGTGGTCAAGGCCGAGCATCCCGACACCCTGCTCGCGTTCGCGATGAACGGCGCGCCGCTCACGGCGGCCCACGGGTTCCCGGTTCGGGTCATTGTCCCCGGCTGGTACGGGATGGCGTCGGTCAAGTGGGTCACCCGAATCTCCCTGATCGACCACTCCTTCCGCGGCTACTACCGGACCAAGCCGTACACGTTCATCCACGAGGGGGACGACCCGAACGTGCTTCGAAAGCCGGTCACCTCCCTCCAGGTGAAGTCGGTGATCACCTCCCCCACCGAGGGAGCGACGATCCGGCCCGGCCGGCTCGTCGTGTGCGGCGCCGCATGGTCGGGGGACGCCGCCATCGCGGGCGTCGAGGTCTCCGTGGGCCTCTCCGCCGACGGGAAGGGCACGGCCCACTGGCGACCCGCCACGCTGCTCGGACCCACCGCCCCCCACGCCTGGGTGCGCTGGGAGATTGCCATTGACTTCGAGCGGCCGGGCTACTTTGTTCTGCGAACCCGGGCGACGGACGAGCGGGGCGACACGCAACCGATGCGGGCCGACTGGAACTTCCGGGGTGTGGCCAACAATTCGATCCACGCGGTCCCGCTCATCGTCCGACGCGACGCGTAGCGCTGGGCCGGGCGGCCAACGACCGCCGGTTTCCGTCGAAAACGAACGGCTAAATACCTTCCGAGAGGGAATTCACGACTGGCGAGTCGGGACCCAATGGCGGTGGCGTTCGGCAGACGACAGGGGCCACCGTGATTGGCGACCCGATCAACAATCTCTGGGTCGTCCTCGCCGCGCTGCTCGTCTTCACCATGACCATTTCCGTCGGCCTCCTCGAGGTCGGCGAGCTCGGCGAAGCGCTCTACGCGAGCCTGATGAAGACGGTCCTGATGACCTCCATCGGCCTCTTCGTCATGGCCATCGTCGGGTTCAACACGGCGTTCGCGCCGACGCTCGGCGGGGTCATCGGGAACCCGCTGTACCGTCCCGGCCTTTTCCTCGGCAGCTTCGCCGCGAGTCCCGCAACCGCCCCTGGTACTGTCTGGTGGTCGATGGGGCCGAACTGGTTCGGCACCGGGCTCGACACCGGGACGTACTTTCTGTTCGAGACCGCGTTCGCGGCCGTCACGCTCGCGCTGGTCGGCGTCGTCGTCCTGCGCAAGATGAAGCCGATCGCGCTCGCCGCCTACTCCGTCGTCTACTTCGCGATCATTTGGAACCTCCCCGCCGCCTGGATCTGGAACCCGTCGGGCTGGCTCGCAAAGCTCGGGATGGTCGACTTTGCGGGCGGGCTCGTCGTCCACGGCGCCGCCGGCGCGGCCGGACTCGGGCTCCTCTACCAGTTTTGGCGGGAAGAGAAAGCGAAGGGGCTTACCGAGAGTCCCCAGGTCCCCGTCCGGGTCTCTCCTGGCTGGCTCACCCTCGGGATCCTCCTACTCTGGGTCGGCTGGTTCGGGTTCAACCCGGGCAGTGTGCTCGCCTTCAACGATCAGACCACGGTCGTCGTGATCACCACGTTCCTCGCCGCGGCCTCGGCCATGGTCTCGACGCTCGCGCTGCGGCACATCCTCCACGCGCAAACGCCGAGCCTGCTCGATGCGGTCAACGGAATCCTGATGGGTCTGATCGTGATTACCCCCGTCGCCGGCTTCGTCAGCCCGTTCAGCGCGATGGTCCTCGGCCTGCTCAGCGGACCGATCTTCCTGGTCGGGGAGCAGTACTTCGCGAAGTGGAAGTGGCTCTCGGATCCCGTCGGCCTGCTTCCCGGCCACCTCGTTGGCGGGCTCTTCGGCGTCGTCATGATCGCCTTCTTCGCCCAACCCGCCTACTCGGGCGCCCTCCCCTCGGTTGCAAGCCTGCCGACCCTGCCCGCCGGGCTCCTGTTCGGCGGCGGCACGGCGGCCCTCCACCAGCTCGGGATCGAGATGTTCGGTATCGTGGTCGTCATGGTCACAATCTTCGTTCTCTCCTTCGTCACCGCGTGGATCCTGGCGCGGATGTTCGGTGGGATTACCACCGACTACCGGAAGGAAGGGATCCTTCCGTAACCGGCGCGACCGGCGGTCATATACCGGTGCCGCGGTCGGCGTGTCGATGTACCTGAGCTACGTCGGCCTTCGTGTCCGCGACCTCGCCCGGTCCGTCCGGTTCTACACCGAGGCGTTCGGGCTCGTCCTGACCGAACCCGGCGAGCTCGAGCGGGTTCCCCCCAACACGGCCTGGGCGATCCTGCTCCGCGACCCGCGCTCGGGGCAGCGGATCGAGCTCAACTTCTACCCCCCAGGAAGCCCGTATTCGGTGCCGTACGCCTCCGGGGAAGAACTCGACCACGTGGCGTTCCGCGTCGACGACTTGGAGGAGACCCTCGCCCGACTCGCGGCCCTCGGGCATCCGGCCGAACGGATGGCCCATTATGAGGGGCCGATGAAGTCCACGCCCAACTTCCGCATGGCGTACGTCCGGGATCCGGACGGCATCCAATTGGAACTGTTCGACGCTCCCGGCCCGAAGGAGTTCTCGCCGGACAAGTACTGACCCCTCGCGGGTCCGACCTCAACTCCGGACCGTTATCCCACGGGAGCGTGTCGGGGTCTCATGACGGAGCAACCGACCGGGGAGATCAACTGCCAGGTCTGTGGGGTCGGCCTGTCGAACGCGCTCGAGCTCGAGGAGCACATGGAAGTGCACGCCGAGCAGCGCGCCGAGGGGGAGCCGCTCCAGAGCTGGCACGCGTGCATGTTCTGCGGGAAGAAGTTCGCGGCCCCGGAAGAGCTCCGGAACCACCACCGGACGGCGCACTCCAAGTAGGAGCGCGCGGCGCCGGGGGGTCGGCCCGCCGTTACATCTTTTTCTCGAAGTCGAGGACCGTCGCGAAGATCGACGTGTAGAGGTGGTTCGCGCCCGCCTCGAACTCGAGCTGCCAGACGTCGCGGATCGCGAGCATCTTGTGGCGGACGCGTCCGAGCTCGCGGCCGTCGCTGCCCACGATGCTGTACTTCCGGCGGATGATATTCCCCTTCGTCGACATGATGGGAGCGCCGTTCGGGTCGACCCAGTGCGCCTTCAGACCGCCGAGGAGGCTCCGCTTCATGTCGATCGCGCCGAAGCTCCCGCCGGTCGCGGCATCGACGATGTCGAACCGGGCCTTGTTCCCCCCGGAGCCTTTCTTGATCAGCATAGCGAGTTGGTTGTTCGAGTCCTTCACCGTGTAGGTGTACTGCTGGCTGCGAGCGACGAACCGTCCGACATAGCCGCCCGCCACCGCACCGACCGCGGAGCCGAGCATCTGGCCGGAGATGTTCTGGCTCGCGTCGAGGCCGATGTAGCAGAGCGGCCTCTGTTCCTTGTCCATCACCCAGTAGTTCTTCCCGAGCGACAGCATCTGCATTTTCATCAGGAGCATCGGCTGGCCCTGAAGGGCGTTCACGATGTTCTGCGCCGCGGGGTTCATTCCGGCCATGCCGGGGCGAATGGCTCCCGGGGGATGCTCCTTTCGGAGCGCCTCCTCGGCGCCCGTGGAAACGAGGGCTCGCCGGCCCACCCCTCGGGGCCCCGCGAACGGGCGTGTCGCGACGCCGGTTCTAGGGTTCCGTTCCGCTCCCTTCGGGCCGTTCCCCCGAGGATCGCCGACGCGGTCCCGGCCCCCGACCGGCCCACCGGAGTTCTCCTCGGGGCGACGTCGACCGGTTGGGATGGCCCGGATTCAAATACCCAAGGGTGGTCGCGCGCCGCGAGGCCAGCCGAATGGTTACCGTCAAGGTCGAACTGAGCAAGTGCACGGGCTGCGCCCACTGCCGAGACGTCTGCCCGGTGAACGTGTTCGAGATGCGCCCCCGCGACCAGTTTCCCGAGGTGACCGACGACCCCGGCGTCGCCGCGAAGTTCCAGTTCCGGGGCGAGCGGTCGGCCGTGGTCAACGGTCCGGATTGCATCATGTGCGAAGCGTGCCTGTTCGAGTGCGAAGGCGAGTGCATCGACATCACCGACGACGAAGGCACCCTCCACAAGTCGACGTACAAGTAGACCGCCGGACCAGGCAGGGCCGATGGCATTCGCCCGGCTCGAGCGGGAGGCGTGGACCGACCCAGGGGTCGCGACGGCGTACGCCGAGTTGTGGCGGGAGTTTGTCGAGCCCGCGATCCCCCGACTCCTCGATGCCGCGCAGGTCGCCGCCGGGGACCGGGTCCTGGACGTCGCCGCCGGCCCCGGACCGGTCGGCCGGGCCGCCGCCGCCCGGGGAGCCGAGGCCCTGGCCCTCGACTTCTCGTGGCCGATGCTCCAGTCCATCGGTCCCGCGCTCCCCAGGATCCAGGGGGACGCCGGGCACCTGCCGCTCCGGGACGCGAGCGTCGACCGGGTCGTCTCCAACCTCGGCCTGCTCCACTTCCCGGAACCCCAACGCGCCCTCGCGGAGGCCGCGCGGGTGGTTCGACCGGGCGGCGTCGTGGCCTTCTCCGTATGGGGCGCCGACGCGACCGCGCTCGGGGTCGTCCCGGCCGCCCTGACCTCCCTCGGGCTCACGAGCCCGTACCCGTCGGCGCCCGGCTTCTTCCTGTTCGGGGAACCGGGGGTGTTCGAGGCGGCGATGCGTTCGGCCGGACTCGTACCGCTCCCGACCGAGCGGATCTCGTGGAACGGCACGGTCCGCGGGTTCGAGGCGTTCTGGCGGATGTTCCGCTCCGGGAGCGCGCGCACGCGGGCCTCCATCCTCGCCCTTTCCGAAGGCGACCAGAGTCGGCTGCGGGGGGAGGTCACTCGGCAACTCGAGCCGTACCGCACCGTCGACGGCCTCTCCTTCCCCACCACGGTCGTCGTGGGCCGGGGCCGCCGGCCCTAGGCCGCGTCTAGTCGTCCGCGTCGATCGCCCCGGCGAACGCCCGGAGCATCTCGCCGGCCGACCCGAGGTGGCGTTGCGAGAGCTGCTCGACGTTGACGCCGACCGGGACCTCCACCGACCCCGCAGCGAGCGCGCGACGGACCTCGGTCCACAGAGCGAGCGCATGGGCGACCGAGCGGCGCGCCGCCCCGGTCTCGTCCCCGTTGAGGATCGCCCGCTCGGTCGCCTCCGGAACGTCGGCCCCGAGCCATCGCACGAACTGGACATCGGCCTCGTCGGCGAGGGGGGCCACGGACACGAGGACCGCGGCCGGGGACAGTCCGGCCTGGCGGCAGAGGAGGTCGTAGTCGTGCAGGAGCCGACTCGGCGCGACGGAGTCGAAGGCGATCTGGGTCGTGAAGAATCGCGCGCCGGCCCGGGTCTTCGCCAGCATTCGATGGGCTTCCCCCGTCCGCTGGGGGATCGCGATGTTCCCGAGCACCCCTCCCGCCCCCTCGACGGCGGGCCGGCAGAGCCGGTTCGCCTCCGGGACCGCCGGGCCGGGGTACGGGATGTACCGGCTCGACCCGCCGACGAGCACGAACGACCGGACCCCGCGGGCGACGGTCTCCTCCGCCCAGCTTCGGGTCGCCTCGGGGCTTGCGAGGTGGGCAACCACCTTGTTCACGACGGGCTCGGCGCCGACCGCTTTCGCGAGTCGTACGGCGAAGGTCCGCACGTTACCGGATCGGTAGTACGGGCGGCCGTCATGGTTCTCATCGACGAGCTCGGGGACGTCGATGACGTCGACCCGGTCGACCCCCTCCAGGAGGGCCGACGTGGCGGCGAACTGCTGCTCGAGTCGCGCGGGGGTGGAGCGGGCGCTCGGGGGCACCGGCTCGAAGAACAACGGCCGGCGGGCGAGTGCCTCGACGATCGGTCGACCCATGTGTCCCTCCGCAGCGGGTGTCGGCGTCGAAGGCGGGCGCGATATCAGCCTTGGGCGCGGTCGGTTCGTTGCGGGCGATGCAATCGCCCGACGCGACGGGAAATCTCGCCCCGAGGGGTCAGTCGAGCGCGAACAGCCGCCGCGCGTTTTCCCCGAGGATCCGTTCCCGGTCCTCCGTGTGGATCGGCAGCGTCTCCACCAGCTCCACGGCCGTGGCAATCGATTCGAGCGGCCAGTCCGACCCGTAGAGCACGCGGTCGGCGTCGCCCACCGTGGCGATGAGTTGGGCGAGCCGGGTCCGCGCGCGCTCGAACATCTCCCGGAAGTACGGCGCGGTGGGCTTGGCGAGGAGGCCGGAGCAGTCGGTCCACACGTTCGCGTTCTTGTACACCAGTTCCGCAGTCTCCTCGACCCATGGGTTTCCCAGATGGCAGATCACGAACCGGACGTCCGGCCACCGCACCGCCACCTCGTCGACCTCGACCGGGCGGGCGAACTTGACGAGCCCACCCTTGGCGAGCGTGTCGCCCTGGTGGATCATCACCGGGAGCCGTCGGCGGGCGGCGAACTCGTACACGGGGTCGAGACGCTTGTCGTGCGGGTAGAACGACCGGTACCCCGGGTAGAGTTTCAAGGCCGCCAATTCCGGCGCCTGGTCCCACGCGTCGATCGCCTGGGCGACCGCGGCGTCGCCCGCGGTCGGGTCGACCGTCGAGACGGTCCGGAGGCGTCCGCCACTTTCCCGGAGGAGCGCGCGCCCCTCTTCGACCGAGGTCGCGACGTCCGGGGTCTCCACGGTGGAGATCGAGATCGCCGTTCCCACTCCGGCGGCGTCGAGCTCCGAGAGCAGGCCCCGGACCGTGTAGTCGAGGTCCGGGCGGTACGCGGTCGCCACCAGGTCCGGCCAGTACCGCGTGAGGTGGACGTGGACGTCGACACGGCGTCCCTCGGGAGGGGGCACGTTCCGCGGAACGGTCGGCCGCCGATAACCGTCCGGGCCGGGGCCCTGCCGTGGGGTTGATAACCCGCCGCGCGGTCCTCGCATCCCTCCGTCGGAGGGGGAAGGCATGACGGCGCCAGAGGAGTGGCTGAGCTATCCGGACGCCCCGAAGATTCGTACGGCGCTCCCCGGGCCGCGCTCCGCCGCGCTCCTCGCCGAACAGGCCCGCCTCGAGACGGACGCCGTCGTCTACGCGAAGTACTTCCCGATCGCCATCGCGAACGCCCAGGGCGCGACGGTCGAGGACGTCGACAGCAACCGGTTCATCGACTGGGTCGCGGGCGTCTCCGTGCTCAACCTCGGCCACCGCCACCCGGCCATCGCGGCCGCGCTCGCCGAGCAGGCGGGGAAGGTCTGGCACGCCCTCGAACTCCCGACCGAGGCGCGCATCCGGTTCCTGAAGGCGTTCGTCGATGCCCTCCCCGGGGAGCTGCGGAACCATGCGCGCGTGCTGTTCACGGTCACCGGCGGCGATGCGGTCGAGACCGCGGTGAACCTCGCCGACTACGCGAAGGGCCGGCAGGGGACCGTCACCTTCTCGGGGGCGTACCACGGGGTCCACGGCGGCGCGGCGAATCTCACGAGCGGTCGCCGCTACCACAAGACGACCTCGTTCCACGGCGGGCACGTCGTCCGCGTCCCGTTCCCGGACCCGTACCGCCCGCTCCTCGGCCCCGTCGGGGACCTGACGAACGCGACGATCCGCTACCTCGAGCACCTCGCGAACGACCCCCACTCCGGCGTCGACGAGCTCTCGAGCGTCCTCGTCGAGCCCATTCTTGGGGAGGGCGGGTACGTCCTGCCGCCGGACGACTTCCTCCCGGCCCTCCGGGAGTTCTGCGACTCACACGACCTCCTCCTCATCGCGGACGAGGTGCAGACGGGGCTCGGGCGCACCGGGAAGATGTGGGCGGTCGACCACGCCGGCGTCACCCCGGACATCCTCTGCGTCGCCAAGACGATCGGAAGCGGGCTCCCCGTCTCCATGGTCGCCTACCGGGAGGACCTGGTCCCCTCGCTCCCGCCCGGCTTCCACCTCGGGACCTACCGAGGCAACCCGCTCGGCCTCGCCGTCGGCGCCGAGGTCCTGCACCTGCTCACCAGCACCGACGTGATCCCACGGACCGCCGTGCGGGGTCGCCACGTGGTCGAGCGGCTGCGCGCCATCCGGGCCGTCGACCCGGCGATCGGCGACGTCCGGGGTCGGGGGTTCATGATCGGCGTGGAGTTCGTGAAGTCCGCGTCCGACCGGGTCCCGTGGACCGACCGGGCGAAGGCGATGCGCCGCGAGCTGTTCCAGCGCGGCGTCCTGATGCACACGTGCGGGGCGTACGACCATGTCCTGCGGTTCATGGCCCCACTGACGATCGAGGACGAGCTCCTCGAGCGCGGCCTCGCGGTGTTCGCTTCGGCGTCGCAAACGCTGAACGCGACCCCGGACCCCTCCGGGCGGGTCGTCGCGGCCGGGTCGGTCCCCCGCCCGGTCCCGCCCCCCTCGATCTCCTTGCCGTCCGCTCCCCCCATCCTGCCGGCCGCGCCGCCTCCGGGACGCACCCTTCCGTGACCGCCGCCCGGCGGCGCCCGCCCGTGACGGGCGGTCCGAGCGCCCGGTCGGGCGACCCGCACGCACGGATCCACCTGGCGCCCGTCGGCTTCGAGGTCGAGCGGGTCGTCGAGCCGGTGCTCGCCGACCGGGCGGACCGCGTCTATCTCGTCACGCGCGACGGGGACGACGCCGCACGGCCGTTCCTCGAGGAAGTCGAGCGGAGGCTCTCGAAGGCGCGCTGGCCGGTCGAGGTCGCACTCGTACCGACGCCGATCTGGGACGTGTTCGGCACGCTCGGCGTCTACCGGCAGTTGTTCGAGTCGGAACACCGGACCGACCGGAACGCCGCCGACGTCGTCCCGATCCGAGTCAACGTCTCGACCGGGACCAAGATCACCGCCATCGCCGGCACGCTCGCCTGCATGCTCTGGCGTGGCGAGCCGTACTACGTCCAGGTCTCCCGGGCGTGGTACTCGGGACTGACCCCGAAGGTGCGGCCCGTGAACGACGTCGTGCGGTCCATCGACCCGGTCTCGGTCTACGAGCTGAGGGCTCCGACGACGGAGCTCGTCGAGGTGCTCGAAGCCCTCGCGGCCGCCGGGGGCTCTCTCCGCAAGCGGGACCTGATCCGCGCCCTCGCATTGGACCGGCCGATGGACGGGGGCCGCCCCACGAGCCCGCAGGCCCAGCACAGCCGCCTGCGGCTCCGGCTCGGTCCGCTCGAAACGAAGTGGGGGTTCGTCGCCGCCGACGCCACCGGAGGCCGGGGCCGCGTGCGATTGACCCCGCAGGGTCGCCTCGCCCTCACCCTCTTCGGCCGGTCGGGGAACCGCGCTCCCTTCCGTGGTTTAACGGAATTAACCAGAAAATAGACTAATACTGCGCCGTCGTTCTCTCTCTCGTGGACGCGGGCGAGGCGGTCGCGCGGGCGGTCGGGGCCGCTCGTCCGGGTCCGGACCAGACGCTGCGGGTGCCTTTGGCGGCCTTCGGGCCGCGGCCGATGCGGCGAGCGCCGGTCCGTCCGGGGCCGAAAAGCCCCGGCCCGCGCCCCGGGCCGATGCACCCGGGGCCGGGGGCGCACCCCCTCTAGATTCCTTTCCGGGGAAGCGTTCGGTCGACCGTCGGTGTCGATCCGGCCTCGGCGACGAAGAGCTACTTCGCGGCGCGCGCCCGCCGTTTTCCTCGGCCCGGAGGTTCCCCGGCGAGACCCCTCGTCGGTCCCGGGCGGCGGGTCCCCAGGGCGAGTCGGCGCAGGTCCTCCGCCACGTCCTCGAGTGGAGAGACGCTCCCCTCGGCCCGGCAGAGGATCAACGCACCCTCCACCGCGGCCACGGTCGTGACGGAGAGGGTTCGAGCGACGCGAGGGTCGACGCCGGTCCGTTCGAGCTGCTCGCCCAGAAGGTCGACCCACGAGCGGAAGCTCGCACGAACGACCTGCCGGAGATTCCCCTCGCTCCCATAGGTGTCGATCGCGATGCCCGCCACGGGGCATCCGGCGCGGCATTCGCTGGTCACCATCGAGTGGCGGAACAGGGTCACGAAGTGGTCTAGGACGCCGGTCGGTTCGGTGGCCGTACAGCTCCTCTGGTAGGCGAGGACCTGCTCGGTCGTCCATTGGACGGCCTCCGCGACGAGCTGCTGCTTGCCCTTCGGAAAGTGGTGGTAGATCGACCCGCGCGGGGCGTGGCTGTCGGCCAACACGTCCGAGAAGGAGGTCGCGCTCGCCCCCCGCGACCCGATCAGCGAGGCGGCGCTCGCCACCATCCGCTTGCGGCTCTCCTTGGCCATGACCGTCTCCTCGACGGGGACGCGCCCCCGAGGATACGCTTTCCCCGACGCCGGCCGAGGGACCACCAGCTATATGACGCTCGTCATAATTCGGAGGTTCGCAGCCATGCCGATGATCGATGTCTACGCAACGACGGGAACGTTCGCCGACAAGCACACGCTCGCGAAGGAGCTCGCCTCCGCCGTGATGCGGTGGGAGAAGGTTCCCCCGCTGCCCCTGTTCCGGAAGAACACGGCGGCCTTCGTGCACGACCTGCCGACGGAATCGATTTCGAACGTAGACGGCGACACCAACTACGTGCGGGTGCAGGTCCTCACGCCGGTCGGCGTCCTGAATCGCGAAAAGCAGCTCGGCGTGGTCCAGGAGCTGACCGAGATCGTCGCCCGGGCCGCCCACGACCCGTCCCTCGCGCAGCGGACATGGGTGTTGATCACCGAATCGCCGGAGGGCGGTTGGGGGATTGCCGGCCACGCCAACACCGGTGCGGACATCGGAGTCGCCGCCCGGAACCAGATGGCCGAACTCGCGAAGAACCCCCCCTCCAAGGCCTAGCGGGCGCCATCCAGTACGGGAACCGACGGCGGGGACCGTCCGGTTGGAAGGGCCTCCCCCGGGAGAACGCGACCCCGGTCGAAGCGCGGTCGACCGCCGTCCGGTTCGCTTCAGGCGAAGTTGACCGAGACGAGCTTGACGTCCGTCATCTCTTCCATGGCGGAGCGGAGCCCTTCGCGACCGATCCCGCTCTCCTTGACCCCTCCGAACGGAAGGGCGTCCCACCGGAGGTTCGTGGGGTCGTTCAGATGCACGCCGCCGGCGCGCAGCCGTTTCGCGAGCCGGAAGGCGCGGCGCAGGTCGTTCGTGTAGACGGCCGCTTGGAGGCCGTACGGGGTCCCGTTGGCGAGGCGGATCGCCTCGTCGTCGGTGGCGAATCGGAACACCGGGACGACGGGCCCGAACGGCTCCTCGTGGGAGAGCCTCGCCGTGGCGGGGACGTGGTCGAGGACCGTCGGGGAGTAGTAGAACCCCCCGCCGCGGTCCGCGAGGCGGGCGCCGCCGGTCACGACCGACGCCGACTTCGAGCGGGCGTCCTCGACGAACCCGTCGAGGCGTTCGAGGGCCGCGCCATCGATGACCGGCCCGACCTGCGTGGTTTCTTCGAGCGCGGGTCCGACCTTCAGCTTCTTCGCCGCGTCGGCGAATGCGGCCGTGAACCTCTCGGCCACGCTCTCGTGGACGAGGATTCGCTTCGAGGCGGTGCACACCTGGCCGGCGTAGGCGAAGGCGCCACGGATCGCCGCCGGAACGACGACGTCGAGTGGGGCGTCCTCCAGGACGAGGAGCGGGTCGACCCCCCCGAGCTCCAGGAGGACCCGCTTCGCGTGGCGGCCGGCCCGCTCGGCGATTCCCTTGCCGACCTCCGTCGACCCGGTGAAAGTGATGAACCGCGTCATCGGGTGCTCGACGAGCGCGTTCCCGACGGCCCCGCCGGGCCCGAGCACGACGTTCAAGACGCCGGGCGGGAGACCGGCCGCGTGCGCGTGCTCGGCGAGCCGCAGAGCCGTGAACGGGGCGGCGCTGGTCGGCTTCGCCACGACCGGGTTGCCGGCGGCGAGGGCCGGAGCGACCTTGTGGCTCAGCAGGTTGAGCGGGAAGTTGAACGGTCCGATCGCTACGACCACGCCGACCGGGTCGCGGAGCGTGAACAGGATCCGACGCTCGTTCCCGGGGGGGTGGGCGTACGCGTCCGCCGGGAACGTCTCGCCGGTCAGCTGCCGGATGGTGTCCGCGGCGAACTCGAAGACCGAGGCCGCGCGCTCGGCCTCGACCCGGGCGTCCACGAGCGGTTTGCCGACCTCCCGGGCGATGAGCCGGGCCATCGTCTCCCGGTCGGCGCGAAGCCGGGTGCTGAGCGCGTACAGGATCGCGGCGCGGCGGTGCCCCGCGGTCTCCCCCCACGCCTCCCGGACCGATTCCGCCGCCTCGACGGCGGCGCGGGCGTCGTCGAAGTTGCCGACCGCGACCTCCCCGAGCGGTTGGCCGGTCGAGGGGTCGACCACGGAGGCGTACGAGCCGCCGGACGGGGGCCGCCGGGCGCCCCCGACCCACAGGTCGGCGCGGCGGTCGCTCGGGATGCCGTCGTCGGTCACGGCCGCCCCACCGTTACGCCGGGTCCCCGTAGACGGTGTAATGCCAGCCCTTCCGGGCCTGGCCGGTCAGGTCGACGTAGATGTTCTTCGTGAACGTGTAGTCCAGCAGCGAGTCGGTCCCGAGGTCCTTGCCGAACCCGGACTGTTTCATCCCGCCGTGGGGGGTCTCGGAGCCAAGCGGCAGGTGGTCGTTCACCCAGACGTCCCCGAACCGGAGGGCGTGGGCCGCCTTGAGCGCCGTCCGGACGTCGTTCGTCCAGACACTTCCGGCCAACCCGTAGGCGACCGAGTTCGCGGTGTCGATCGCCTCGTCGAAGGTGGAGAATGTGAGGACGTCGACGACGGGCCCGAACACCTCGCGCTGGGCGATCTCCATGTCCGCGTGCACCTCGTCGAAGACGGTCGGGAGGACGAAGGCGCCGCCCGCCAAGGGGTCCGGCGGAGCGGTGCCGCCGAGCCGGAGCTTCGCTCCCTCGCCGGTACCTTCTTCGACGAAGCCGAGGACCCGCTTCTGGTGGGAGCGGTGGACCAGCGGGCCCAAGTCGGTCGAGCGGGAAATCGGGTCGCCGATCCGGAACGTCGTCAGGCGCTCGACGAGCTTGGTGACGAACCGCTCGTGGAGCGACTCGTGGACGATGAGGCGCGTCGCGGCCGTGCAGTCCTGGCCGCCGTTGACGAAGCCACCGACCACCGCCCCCTCGACCGCCGCCGCCAGGTCCGCGTCCGCGAAGACCACGAACGGCGCCTTGCCGCCGAGCTCGAGTTGGACGCGCTTCACGGTGGCGCTCGCCGCCTCCATGATCTTCTTGCCGGTCGCCGTGTCGCCCGTGAGGGAGACCAGGTCGACCGACGGGTGCCGGGACAACTCGTCCCCGACCTCCCCACCCGGCCCGGTGACGATGTTGAGCGCCCCCGCCGGGAGACCGGCGTCCTGGAACGCCCGGCCGAGCTCGAGGGTGGTGAGGGGGGTCCACGTAGCCGGTTTCAGCACGACCGTGTTGCCGGTGACGAGCGCCGGGGCGATCTTCCAGACCGCCATCATGAACGGGTAGTTCCACGGCGTGATCGAGGCGACGACGCCGACCGGCTCGCGCCGGAAGATGGTGGTCCCTTCTCCTGTGAACTCGCCGGGATTCTTCGCGTCCAGCGTTCGGCAGGCACCGGCGTAGAACACCAGGTTGTCGATGGCAAACGGCAGGTCGGCGTCGGCGGCCTGCTTGATCGTTTTCCCCTGGTTGTGGCTTTCGAGCTCCGCGATCGCGGGCAGGCGGTCGCCGAGGATCTTCGCCGCCTTCAGGAACACCTCCCCGCGGGCGCGCGGGGGGAGCTTCGGCCACGGACCCTTGTCGAAGGCGTCCCGGGCGGCGTCCACGGCCCGGCGTGCGTCCTCCCGGGAACCGACCGGAACCTCGGCGATCGGACGTCCGTCGAACGGACCCACGACCGGGGCTGTCGCCCCGCTGCTGGCCCCGACCCAGGCCCCCGCGATCAGCATCTTCGCCGCCATCCTACCGCACCCGGGCCGCCGAGTCGGGAGGGCCTCAAGACGGTGCCGGGGTGGGGGGCTCCGACCCCCCGTGGCAGGGTTTAACAGGGGGAACGTGCTCTCCGCGTCCGGACTTCTCGGGGGGTCCGTTCTGTGATACCGCGAACGCGTAACATCGTCGTCGTCTTCGTCGTCGTTATCCTCGTAGTGGCGGGCATCGGGGCGTACTTCCTTCTGAAGAAGTCCTCCACGAGCACCTGCGGTCCGAGCGAGCGGAATTACATCTGCGTCGACCAGGCCGAGATCCCCGACTCGCTCGACCCGGCCGTCACGTTCTCGACCCCCGGATGGGCGGCGGTCCAGCAGGTGTACCAGGGCCTCGTCAACTACAACGGTTCGTCCGTCACCAACTTCTCCGGCGTCCTCGCCCAGAACTGGACGACGTTCGAGAACCCGGCGACGAACTTCACGAGCTACACGTTCACGCTGCGCGCCAATGTGGCGTTCTCGAACGGGGACCCGTACAACGCCTACGTCCAGTGGTTCAGCCTGTACCGGAGCCTGCTCCTCGCCCAGGGCCCGCAGTTCATCCTCAGCCAGAACTTCTACTCGACGAACTTCCAGCCGGGGAACCCGCTGACCTACTACTCGAACATCACCAACGTCACGGCGGCAAACACCACGCTCGTCAACGACCTGAACACCTGGGACTTCGCCTCGCCGACGACCAGTGAGGCGGCGATGATGGGGAGCCCGAACCAGTCGTTCCAGGTGCTGAGCCCGGACATGATGCGGCTCAACCTCGGGTACGGCTACCTCGCGAGCAACTACACCTACCTGCTCGCCTCGATCTCCGCCCCGAACTCCTACGCGGTCGACCCCACGTGGGTCGAGGCGAACGGCGGCGTCCAGAACAACACCGTCAACGACTACATGCAGTCGCATACGATGGGTACCGGTCCGTTCGTCCTGAACGGCTACAACGGCATCGGGGGCGGCGGCTACACGCTCACGCCGAATCCGAAGTACTGGGGCGCGGCGGCCGCGTCGGCCGAACCGTGGAACGTCAACGTCCAGGTGGCGAACACGTCGGTCGAGGTCGTCTTCCAGGACGCCATCGACATCACGACGAACGACCTCACGAGCGGGGCCGTCCAGGAGGCGTCGTTCGCCTACGTGGGCCCCTCGACGATCCAGCAGTTGGAAGGGCACTCGAACGTCCAGGTCCAGCCCCTGCCGACGATCTACGGGGCGACGAGCGGCTCGTGGTGGATCTTCCTCAACCAGACCCACGCGCCATTCAACAACCTCTCCGTCCGCGAGGCGATCTCCCACGCGATCAACTACCAGCAGATCATCACGAACGCCTTCGGCGGCTACGCGAGCCAGTGGGTCGGGCCCGTCCCGCCGTCGTACCCCTACAACAACAACGTGACGGCGAAGCTCGCCTACGAGCAGTACGACCTGAAGCTCGCCTACCAGGAGATGGCCGACTCGCCGTGCGCGAACGGCGCCTGCCGCTCGATCGTGAACAACTACATGTTCCTCAACACGGGGACCGACTGGGCGGAAGCGACCCAGTTCCTCCAGCAGGACCTCGCGGCGATCAACATCACGATCGACCCGATCGGGCTCAGCCTTGCCGAGCTGTACGAGGAGCAGGGGAAGGACACGAACGGAAACTGCGTGTCGAACTCCAGCGCGAACGGCGGTCCGTTCTACATCGGCCAGGAGTTCTACACCTCCGACTACATCTCGCCCGACGACTGGACGCAGAACGACGCGCTCAGCACGGGGAGCGCGAACAACTGCATGGCCGGGTACGCGAATACGACGGTCGACACGGACACCTACGCCGCGGCGAGCGACGCGAACGCGAGCGACCTGACGGGGTACTACACCAACATGACGACGCTGATGTACAACAACTACAGCGAGATCTGGCTCGTCGTCCCGACGTCGTTCGCGGTGTACTCCTCGAACCTCCACGGCTTCGTCCAGAACCCGATGGCGAGCGCGGAGCCGTTCGCCATCGGCTTCAACACCCAGTGGCTGAGCTGAGGGCCGAGCCGACCGCGACCCCGGAGGGGGATTCCCCCCCGCGACGACGTGTGGGGCTCCTCGCCGTCCTCCTGGTCGCCATTCTGCTCCTTGGGGCGCCGCTGTACTTCGGCATCTCGATGTACCGCTCGGGTCCCCCCACGGACCAGTACCTCCCTCCGGTCTCCCAAACCCTGAACCTCACCCCCCCGACCTGCCCCGGATCGGTAGGGCCGATTCAGACCGCGGTCGTGGCGAACGTCTCCTTCTCCCTACGGCTCGTCGATTGGTGCTCGGGGGCGCCCGCCGTGAACGGGACGGCGACCGAGTCGAACGGCAGCGTCCTCCGGTTCTTGATCCCGACGCTGGACTCCTACTCCCTCGCACCGGGCTGGGTCGGCTGGTCTTCGCCGGACGGAAGGCTCGAGGTGAACTACGATCTCTCGGTCACGGTCCAACTCTGGGTGGAACGGAGTCTCCCCGTGCCGGCGGCCGAACCCACGTAGCGGAGCGGCCGAACCGGTCTCTCGTCGCCTAGCCGCCCGCCGCCGTTGGAGCGGCCTTGGGCAGCTCGGGAGCCGTCTGGAGGAGCGCCTCCGCCGGGATGTCCCCCACATCCTCCGCCCGATGGCAGGCGACCAACCGGTCGGGCGCCGACGGGGCCGGGCGGAGCTTCGGGTCCTCGACCCGGCACCGGTCGATGACGAACGGGCAGCGGGGGGCAAAGCGGCACCCGGGCTTTGGGTCGATCAGGCTCGGGATGTCGCCCTCCACCCGGTACCGCATCTTTCGGCGGCGCGCGTCGGGGATCGGCACGGCGGCGAGCAGCGCCTTCGTGTACGGGTGGACCGGGTGCTCCAGGACCTCCCGGACGCCCCCCATCTCGACCAGCTGGCCGAGGTACAGCACGGCGACCCGGTCGGCGACGTACCGGACCGCGGCGACGTTGTGGGTGATCAGGAGGTAGGCGATGTGACGTTCCCGCTGCAACTCGACGAGCCGGTTGAGGATCTGGGCCTGGACGGCGACGTCGAGGGCGCTCGTCGGCTCGTCGAGCACGATCAGCTTCGGGTCGACGGAAAGCGCCCGGGCGACGGAGAGGCGCTGCCGGCCGCCCCCCGAGAACTCGTGGGGGTACTGGTCGAGACAGTCCTGCGGGAGGCCGACGCTCGGGAGGAGGGCTTCGACCTTCGTTCGGGTCTCCGCCCGCGAGGCTCCGGTCTGGGCCCGAATCGGTTCCCCGACGATCTGCCAGACCCGCAGGCGCGGGTCGAGCGAACCGACCGGATCCTGGAAGACGACCTGAACGTTGCTCCGCCAGCGCTGGAGCGCCTTTCCCGTGAGGTGGGTGACGTCGGCCCCCTCGAACCGGATCGTGCCGGCCGTCGGCTCGTGGAGCCGGGCGGCGAGCCAGCCGAACGTCGTCTTTCCCGACCCGGATTCCCCGATCAGGCCGAGCGCCTCGCCGGGACGGATCGTCAGGGAGACGCCATCGACGGCGTGCACGGAGCGACCCGGGGTCCGCGTCACCACATCGGAGAGACTCCGGGTCAGCGGGAACAGTTTCTCGACCCCCTCGGTCTCGAGGAGAGGCGTCGGGTCGCTCACGGGAGGTTCGGCACCTCCGACTGGAAGAAGCAGGCGCTCGCGTGAGCGCGGCCGCCCACGACCACCTCGCCGGGAACGACCGGGTCGAGCGGGGGCATCTTCTCCCGGCAGAGCGGCTGCACGAGGGGACAGCGGGGGTTGAACCGGCACCCGGACGGGAGTCGCGACAGGTTCGGGACGGACCCGGCCATGGCGCTGAGCGGTCCCTCGGACTTGTACCGGGTCGGGGCGGCGCGGAGCAGCGCCTTCGTGTAGGGGTGCCGGGGGTTGTGGAACACCTCGGCGACAGGGCCGTACTCGACGATCTGGCCCGCGTACATCACCCCGACCTCGTCGGCGGTCTCCGCGATGACGCCAAGGTCGTGGCTGATGAACAGGATCGCGGTCTGCACCTCGTCGATCAGCTCCTTCATCAACGTGAGGACCTGCGCCTGGATCGTCACGTCGAGGGCGCTGGTCGGCTCGTCCGCGATCAGCACCGAGGGCTTCTCCGACAGCGCCATCGCGATCATGATCCGCTGGCGCATCCCGCCGGAGAGCTCGTGCGGGAACAGGTCGAGGATCGTCTCCGGGTCGTTGATCCGGACCAGCCGGAGGTACTCGAGCACCTCCTTGCGGAAATCCGAGCGCGTGCGGAGCCTATCGCGGACGATCTCCCCGACGGCGCCGTCCGGGACGAAAGGCTTCGTGAGGGAGCTCGCGACGGTCTCCGTCGGGCGCTTCGAGTAGTCGAACGGCACCTCGCCGCCCTGGAACGTCTTGACATAGCCCATGTCGCGGTAGTGGCGGATCCGGATCGACTCCGCGACCTGGTCGAACACCCGGTACGCCGGGTTGAGCGAGTTGAGCGGCTCCTGGAAGATCATCCCGATGCCGGTGCCGCGGACCATCGGGAGCTGCCGCTTGGAGACCTTCACGAGGTCGGTGCCGCGGAACACGACCTTCCCCCCGCCGATGGTGGCGGGAGGCTCCGGGAGGAGGCGGGGGATCGCCTTCGCGAGGGTGCTCTTCCCGCAGCCGGTCTCCCCGACGATTCCCACCACGCGGCCCGGGTACAGCTGGAGGGAAACGTCGGTGACGGCGGGAAAGCTCCCGGCCCCCACCGTGTAGGTGATCGAGAGGTGCTGGACATCGAGGACGGGCTCGGTCACGAGGCCGCCCCCCGGTCTGCGGCGGAGACACCGGGCATGGAGGGAGCGACCGTCCCGGACGGAAGCGACTCGGCCGGGGTCTCCGACGGCGGGTCATGGCTCCTGGAACCGCGCACGAACGCCCGGCGCGTGCGGGGGTCGAGGATGTCCCGGAGGCCGTCGCCGAGCAGGCTGAACGCGAACACCGTGATGAAGATCGCCGCGCCGGGGGCGAACACCTCCCACGGGTAGGCGTTGATCGCGCCGGAGCTCTGGTAGAAGGCGAGCATCGCGCCCCACTCGGGCTGGGGGCCCGGGTACTTGCTCGCCACGCCGATGAACCCGATCGTGGAGTAGGTCACGAGCACGGTGCCGACGTCGAGGGTGAAGTAGACGACGAGTGGCTCGAGCACGTTCCGGACGACATGGCGGGTGAGGATCCGCCATTCCGAGACGCCGGAGGCCCGGGCCGCGACGACGTACGGGAGGTTCTTGACCGCCAGCACCTCGCCGCGCACCAGTCGAACGTAGTACGGCCACCATGTGAGGCCGATGGCGAGGACGGTCGGCCCCACACCGAGGCCGAGGGCCCGTGTGATGGCGAGCGCAAGGATCAGGCTCGGGAAGGAGAGGAAGACGTCGGTGACCCGCATGATCACGACGGAGAGGGCGCCTCCGACCGTGCCCGGACGGTCGAAGAACCCGGCGATGAGGCCGAGCCAGCCGCCCGCGATCAGCGCGGTCCCGGCGATCAGGATGCCGATGCCCAGGTCGAGAGGGAGGGCGAGGACGACGTTCGAGTAGATGTCGAAGGAGTTTCCGTCGGTGCCGAACCAGTGGGACGACGACGGCGGGGAGTGGTACGCCCCGGTGATCTGCTGGGGGCCGTACGGAACGATGTGCGGGTCGACCGTAACGACGACCGCGACGAGGGCGATGAAGACGATCAGGACGAACCCGGCCAGGGAGAGCGGGTTGGAGCGGAGGACCCGCCAGATGACCCGGAGGCCGCTGTCCGGCCGAGCGGCGGCCGGTTTCTTCCCCGCTGCCATCCTCCGCCTACCTCCAGTCGACCCGCGGGTCGAGCACGCCGTAGAGGATGTCCGCGATCAGGTTCGCCGCGACGACGGCGACCGCGAAGATGATCACGACCGCGATGGCGCCGGCGAAGTTCGGCACCGAGCCGCCGCCGCCGATGGACGTGTAGGCATACTGGCCGATGCCCGGCCATAAGAACACCTCCTCGACGACCACCGTCCCGGAGAGCAGACCGCCGGCGGTGATCCCGAGGACGGTCGTCGTCGTGATGAGCGCGTTGCGGAGCGCGTGCTTGTAGAGGACCCAGAACTCGCTCAGTCCCTTCATCCGGGCCGACCGGACGTAATCGAGCGGGAGGACCTCGAGCATCGACGCCCGGGTCATCCGGGTCGCGATTCCCATGTTGATGAACGCGAGGACCGTGGCTGGGAGGATGAGGTGCTCCAGGGCATCGACGGTGTACGGGAGGCTGCCGGCGAGCATCGCGTCAATCACCGACATGTGGGTGTACTGGACGAACGGCACCACCTTCGTCGAGTACTCGCCCCCGGACGGGAGTCCGAGCAAAGGTCCGAGGAACACCGCGGCGATTACCGCCCCGAGGTACGTCGGAGTCGCCCAACCGGAGAGATAGAAGACCCGCACGAGGTGGTCCGCCCACCGGCCGCTGTACTGGGCCGCGATGACCCCGAGCGGGATCCCGATGACGATCATCAGGAACAGGGCGGCGAACACGAGCTCGAGGGTGGCGGGGAGCGCGGCCGCGATCGCGGGGTACACCGCCGCGCCGTAGACGTCGGCCCCCCAGTTCCCGTGGAGCAGGTTGATCAGGTACTGCCAGAACTGGTTGAGGAGCGGCTGGTTGACGGACGCCTCGCAGTTGTGGATCGTCGCGGCACCCGCGTGCGGGTACCACTCGTTGCAGACGTTGGTGAGGTCGAGGTGGGTGAAGAAGAAGGTCAGGACAATGACGCCGAACAGGACCGGAATCAGCTGGACGAGCCGCTTGACGATGAAGACGATGAGGTCGCTCGGGTTGCGTCCCACGGCCTCACCCTCGGTGGGGTCGGTCGCAGGGGTAGGGCCCCCGGTTCGGCACCGCGCGGAGAACCCCGGACCGCTACTAATAAATGCCGAGACGCGACCGCCGCCGCCGACGCCCGGCTTCGGTTCCCCGCCTTACGGCAGGTAATCGCGGGGGAGGGTCCGGAGTTCGCCGAACGTCTCGTGGATGGCGTCGACGAGCACGTCCACGTCCTTCTCGGTGTGCGCCGAGGAGAAGGTGATCCGCTCGTAGTTGTCGGGGTGGGTGTAGATTCCCTTGTCGAGCAGCAGCTGGTGGTTGCGGAGGTACAGGTTCCAGTCGATCTGGAGCGATTCGCGGTAGTTGGAGATCTTCTTGCGGCGTGTGAAGAAGAACTGGAGCATCCCGTTCACCGACTGGACGAGGCAGGAGACCTTGGTGTCCTTCGCCGCCTCCTCAATCCCCTTCTGGAGTCGGTCGGTCATGCGGCCGAACCGCTCGTAGAGGGCGTCGCCGCCCTTCTCGAGCAGCCTCAGGTTGGCGTGGCTTGCCGCGAGCGAAAGGTTGTTCGCGAAGTAGGTGCCACCGAAGGAGATTCGACCGGGGGCGATGAGGTCCATGAACTCCGCCTTGCCCGAGACGGCGGAGATCGGGACCCCGCCCCCCAGCGCCTTCGCCCAGCAGGAGAGGTCGGGCTCGACCTTGTACATCGACTGGGCGCCGCCCGGCGCCACCCGGAAGCCGGTGAAGACCTCATCGAAGATCAGGAGGAGGTCGTTCTCGCGCGTGATCTCCCGAAGGCGCTGGAGATAGTCCGGCGCCGGCGGGATGATCCCGGCGTTCGCCATGATCGGCTCGAGGATGACGCAGGCGAGCCGGTCCCGGTACCGTCGGACCATCCGCTCGAGGGCGGGGATGGAATTGTACGGGGCGACCATGACGTAGTCGGTGACTCCTGGGGGGATCCCCGCCGAGTTCGGGAGCGGCCGGGGGTACTCGTCGAGCCCCGCGACGATCGGCGGGGCTTCGGCGCTGATCAGGGCGTAGTCGTGCTGGCCGTGGTAGTGCCCCTCGAACTTCAGGATCGCGTCCTTCCCGGTGACGGCCCGGGCGATCCGGATGGCGTTCATCGTGGCGTCGGAGCCGTTCGAGCAGAACGCGACCCGCTCGGAGTTGGGGACCATCCGGCGGAACGCCTTCGCCACGTCGATCTCGAGCTCGGTGGGGGAGGCGAAGTGGAATCCCAGCTCGGCCTGGGCGCTCAGCGCCTTGACCATCTCGGGGTGGGCGTGGCCGTTGATCAGGCACCCGTAGGCCAGGTTGAAGTCGAGGTACTCGTTGCCGTCGACGTCCCAGATCTTCGACCCCTTCCCCCTCGCGATGAACGGCGGGCAGGGGTCGTACGACGCGACCCGGATGAGCGAGCTCGTCGCGTTGGGGATGTACTTCTTGCCCTCCTCGAAGAGGCGGGCGCTCTTCTTCAACTTCGGAACGAGCCGGGCGATCGGGATCGGGAGCGGTTGGATCTCCTCCCCGTCCTTGTCGAGGGCCGGCCCCTCGGACTTCGGCTCCGATTTCGCTGCGGACGGCTTCGCGGGGGACTCGGCTTCGGCGCTCGTCCCCTCGGCGCTCAGTGCGAGAAACGGCTCCCGCCCCGGAAGGTTGGCCCCGGGCCCGAATTCCGGGCCCGTCGGGGCGTCCGGGAGGGCGAGTCTTCGCTCCACCATTTAGAACACATCCGAGTGAGTTTCGGGACCCGAGGGTTCGTATATATAATTGCCTCGGACCAATAACTCGCGGTAACTCTCAGCTACCGTACACCACGTGAGACGTTCAATTAACCCAAAGGTTAGTTGGTGTTTACATTGGCTACTTTGAATGCCAATAGTACGCTAGATTGAGGCGAAAACACCCCTCTTGCGCGGCGCGGCTCAGAGCCGGGGCGGCGGGAGCGGGGGTTCCGGCGGGGTGACCGTCGTCTCGATCCCGCGCGCCGCGAGGGCGGCCCGGAACGGACCGGTCGGCATGCACCGTTCGGGGGGGACGACGCCGGTCTCGGTGACGGCTCCCTCCACGATCAACTCGGCGGCGATCGCCCCGGCGACGCCCACGGCGTACTCGGTCGCCGTGAACCCCCAGTCGGGTCGGGGTGGGAATCTCGCCTGGGCGTGGCGATGGACCGGGACCCCCTCGCGGGACCCGTGGATCTCCAGGTCGCACACCTCCCAGTCGAGGAGGGTGACCCCGGCCGGGGCGCCGAGGAGTTTCTGGTGCTTCAGGAGGGCGAGGAGGAACTCGCGGGGCACGACCGGGTGGTCCCGCACGTTCACGGCGCTCTCGGAACCCAAGCCGAGCAGCGCGAGCGTCCGGAGCAGGTCGATCCCGGGACCGCCCTCTTTCCACTCGCAATGGCGGATCCCCTTCGCCGCCAAGCTCTCCGGGATCGTCGCCGGTTCGGAGTGGAGGGTCCGGTACACAGTCGTGCGCCCGACCGGGGGCGGAAAGTCGAACGACTCGCCGGCGCTCATCGGAGGATGCGCCTTGTAGGCGCCGTCCTCGAACACCATCGCCTCGAGGATCATTTCGTCGAGGAACGTGCTCGGGGACCAGGTGAACACGATCTCCGGCCCGTTCGGCGTGAGGTCGCGCCATCCGTCCCGGATCACGATCGAATCGACCCGGTCGAGGTCCCGGGTCGCCTCGGCGGCGAGGATGTTCGACACGCCCGGAACTTGTCCCATCCCGGGCACGGCGAGGAGTCCCTCCTCCCGGAACCGGGCGTCCTGCGCGAGCTGCCGTCGCGTGGTGTGGAAGAGGCCCCCGAAATCGAGGTACGGGACGCCCGTGGCGAGGCAGCCGTCCATCACGGCGAGGTTGAACGTGTACTGGACGGCGTTGACGCAAATGTCGGCTCCCTTGAGCACGCGATGGAGCTCGGCCGGGTCCCGCACATCGAGGCGCTCCGCACTGACCCGGTCGGAGCCGGTCGCGCGCGCGGCCGACTCGGCGAGTTCCAGGTCGAGGTCCGCGACGCGGATCCGGTCGAACCGGCCGCCGTGCGCGAGGTCGCGCACGGTGCAACGACCCGTGAGGCCGCCACCCCCGAGAACGACGGCCTCCATCGGTCCCCTCTCCGCGCACGGAGTCGGGTCCGGTATCTAAACCCCGGGGGGTGGGGGGAACGCGCGGCGGTTATGCTTCGGAACGCCTCCCGGGTCCTGTGCGGCACTACCGGGTCGTCGTCGACCTCGGTCTCCTCCGCGACGGGCTCCGCATCGGGCACGAGTACGGCTTCCGCTCCCTCGAGGAACTCGCGCGTACCGGGGTGTTCCTGCAAAGCGTGGTCTACGAGGCCAACTCGCTGCGCACGGTTTCCGGCGGCGTCGCGTTTGCGCTCCACAGCCCCCCGCTCCGGATGGGGGCGTTCTCCCGGCTCTCGCTCCGGTGGGACGACCAGGAGGTTCCCCCGGACGCCTGCACCGTCCGCCCGGAGGCGCTCGCGGCGCCCGTCCGATTCTCGGACGTGAGTCCCACCAACCCCGTTGTATTCCCGGTGGGCGAGCGGATCGCCTTCACGGCCGGCGTCGGGACTCCCTCCCACGGGCCGCACACCGTCCGTCTGGAACTCCAGAGCTTGGCGATCCCCCCTGTCGTCTGGTTCCGGTTGACGGACCACCTGCACCACGGGGAGGAACCCCCTCCATGACGCCCTCCGGGCCGGACCCCGCTCCGGAGGGTGAGCCCCTGCTCTCAACCTCCATGCCGCTTCCGAACCGGCCCGCTTTGGTGGCCGGACCGGCGAGCGCGGCGATCCTCGGCTCCGACGGCTCCTTCTCGCTCCACTGGGACACGCGCGGCGCCCCTCTCGAGTGGGGTGGTGTCTACGCCCAGGGGGTCCGATTGACCGGACCGTGGGAGCTGTCCATCGGCCCAGAGGGTTCGCCGACCGACCTCGGCCCGGCGACGCTCCGGTCGTTCCGGCGATGGCGCTGGGGAGTCGAATCCCGCCACGAGCTTCCCGGGCTCGAGGTGACGGACGAGGTCCTTCCGCTCGAGGGCTTCCCCGGCATCGGACGGCGATTGACCCTCCGGCGGACCGCCCCGGGCCCCGAGCTCCTGCAGGTCCACTCGAAGGTGCGTCCCTCGCTGGGTCACGTTCTCATCGAAGGGGTGCAGCCGTTCGAATACGAGGTGAGCCACCACGGACCGACCCTCCGGCTCCGAGCGTACGGCGCCGGGCTCGCAATCGACTCGGACCCTGTGCCGAATGCGACCTTCATCGACGGTCGGGCTTGGACGGGCGGCGATTCGGCCGGACCGATCCGGTCGATCGGTGCGACCTACAACCTGGCCCCCGAGCCCGGAGACGTTGCGACCCTGGCGTGGGTCCTGTGGGGCGGACGGCTGAGCACGATCGTCGCCGGGCCGGACGTCGGTCGTGCGGCCCTGGCTTACCGAGACCAGTGGCGGAGCCGGGCCCGGGAGTCCCGGGCGGAGTGGGATCGCTCCATCCCTCGGATGTTGCTGCCCGATGCGCCGAAGCTGGAGGAAGGGTACGGCCTCGCGGCCGGAGCGCTCCGGGACCTCTACTCCTCGCCGGAGCCGGGCATGACCGGTCTCCTCGCGGGATATCCGTGGTACGCGGCGCTGTGGTTCCGGGACCTCGCGTGGATGCTTCCGGCCGTGCTCTGGATGGGCGACGTGGAGCGGGTCGCCGCCTCCCTCGAGACGGCGTTCCACTACCAGGCTCCGGCCGACCTGGCGATGCTCGGGGCCGTCCAAGGCGAGCTCCCGATGCAGCTCTCCCCGGGACCGATCTTCCTCTTCGGTACCTCGGACACGACGCTGTACTATCCGGGGATCCTCCGGCGCCTCGTCCACCACACGGGCGAGCTCGACCGGGCGCTCCGGTACCGGACCGCCTTGGGCCACATCCTCGACTGGGGGGTCCGGAAGACGCACCCGAGGACCGACTTGATCACCAACGGCGGCGAGGTCGAGGCGCTCGAGGGCGCGTCGCACGAGGTCGGACGGGTCCAATTCGGAATCGACGCGAACGACACCACGATCTGGGATTCCACCGACCGAAGGGACCACGCGATCGACGTCCAGGTCCTCTGGGGCGAGGCGCTCGACGCCCTCGCCGAACTCGGCGAGGCGTTCGGGGACGGGCCTTCGAGCGCCCTTCGAGAGAAGGCGGCCACCTTGCGCGCGACGATCGTCGCTCGGTACCGATGGCCGGCGGAGGAGTACCTGTACGATTCGCTTCGGCACGACGGGACACCGGTCGCGAAGGTCCGCCCGAACGCTCTGCGAGCGGTCGAAGCCGGTGTGTTCGACCGGGCGACCTCCCTGGAGATCCTCGACCGAGCGGGCCGGGACGACCTCTCCACCCCGTGGGGGCTCCGAACGCTCTCGAACCGGGACCCCGGGTACGACCCGCAGGCGTACCACGACGGACAGGTGTGGTCGATCGCCACGGCCTGGGCGGCGGCCGCGGCGTTTGCCGTCGGGCGCCCGGAGACCGCCGTCGGCTACCTGCGCACGATCGCCGACCGGCTGTGCGCGGAGGGCGGGTACGCGAACGAGTGCTACCGCGGCGACGCGCCGACGGCGTTCGACTCCTGCTTTCTTCTAGGATTCTCCGTCGCTCCGTACCTCACCACCCTCTTCGAGGGACTCTGGGGCCTCCAGCCCCGACTGGTCGACCGGACCGTCCGCTGCCAGCCGAACTTTCCCGCGGGCTGGACCTCGGCGTCCCTGACCGGCCTCCGATTGGGACCCGGCCGTCTCGACCTCGCCTGGACGCCTAGCGCGCTCACGGCGACCTGGCAAGGACCGTGGCCGCTCCAGCTCGCGAACGACCGGACCTCGGTCCTGCTTCGGCCCGGCACCCCCGGGACGCTCCCGCTCCGCGAGCCTTCGTCACCCTGATATGCCGCGGACGTTCGGCGGCCGACGAGCATGCCCGACGCCATCGTGGTTCGCGGGCTGACGAAGCGGTACGACCAGCTCGCCGCCGTGGACGGGATCGACTTCACCGTCCCCGAGGGTCGGGTGTTCGCCTTCCTGGGGCCGAACGGCGCCGGCAAGACGACGACGGTCGAGATCCTCGAGGGGCTCCGGAACCGGACCTCGGGGGACGTCACCGTGCTCGGGTTCGACCCGTGGGCCGACGGGGCGCCGCTTCACCGGGTGATCGGGGTCATCCCCCAGGATTTCCGGTTCTTCGAGAAGATCACGCCGAAGGAGGCGGTCGAATACTACGCGACGCTGTTCGACGTGAAGGTCGACGCGATGGCGCTCCTCGAGCGCGTCGCCCTCGCCGACAAGGCGAACGCGCACTTCGACGTCCTCTCGGGGGGCCAGAAGCAGAAGCTCGGCCTCGCGCTCGCGCTGGTCTCGAGCCCCAAGATCTGCTTCCTCGACGAGCCGACCACGGGGCTCGACCCCCAGGCCCGCCGCGGGATCTGGGATGTCATCCGCGACCTCCGGAAGGAGGGCCGCACCGTGTTCCTGACCACCCACTATCTCGAGGAGGCGGAGCTGCTGGCCGACCAGGTCGCGATCATCCACAAGGGGAAGATCATCGCGGAGGGGACCCCCGGGGAGATCATCCGCGACCATGGACGCCCCGAGCGGTTGGCCGTCGACGGCCCCCCGTCGCTTGGGGAGTTCCTGAAGAAGCGCATCGACCGCCCGGTCACGATGGCGAACGGCCACATCGAGATCCAGATGCGCGACAAGTCGGACGCGCTACTCGTCCTGCGGGCGATCGAGGAGAGCGGCATCCCCTGGAAGGGATTCGCGACCGTTTCCGACACGCTTGAGGACGTGTTCGTCGGGCTCGTCGGCCGGATGGACGACGGGATCATGCGGGCCGAGGCGAACCCGTGAACGGCCGCCGGGTCGGCGCCGACTTCCTCGTCTTCGCCCGCGGCTACGTCCGCAACCCGGTCGGCCTGTTCTTCAGCCTGGTGTTCCCGATCATCCTGATCGGCCTGTTCGGCCTGATCTTCTCCGTGACCGGGACCGTCGCGACGACGGTCTACACCGAGAACCTCGACCACCACTCCGCGGAGTCGGTGGCGTTCCTCTCCGCCCTGAACCAGTCCGGCGCCGTCAAGATCGCCGTAGTCGCCCCGGTCGCCAACGAGTCGTTCGGCACCTGGCTCGCCCAGCAGGGGTACACTGTCGGCCTGATCGTCCCCTTGGGGTTCCAGAGTTCGTTCGCCAATCACACCGCGGTCAACCTCAGCCTCTTCACCGACCCGGAGGACCAGGCGTCCTCGGGCGAGCTGATCGGCGCCGTCAGCGGCGTCGCCAGCGAGTTCAACCTGCAGTCCGCCGGCGGCACCCAGATCATCGGGTACACGGACCAGCAGCTCGGCAGCCAGGTGTACAAGTACATCGACTACCTGGTTCCCGGGCTCATCGGGTTCTCGATCCTGACGAGCCCGATGTTCGCCATGGTCGAGATCTCCTCGACCTACCGGAAGGACCACCTGTTCCGGCAGCTGTCGCTCACGCCGCTCACGAAGGGGGAATGGCTGTTCGCCAAGATCCTCTGGTACGTCGTCCTGACGATCATCTCGGCGGCGATCATGATCGCCGTCGGCGTCTTCGCCTTCGGGGCGCACGTCGGCTTCAGCCTCGGACTCCTGCCGTTCCTCGTCCTCGGGCCGTTCTTCTTCGTTTCCCTCGGGATGCTCGCCGGCTCGGTGGCCAGGACCCCGGAGAGCGCAGCGGTCCTCGGCAACATCGTGACGTTCCCGATGATGTTCCTCTCCGGGACGTTCTTCCCGGTGAGCGGCTTCCCGCCGGCGCTCCAGCAGGTGGCCCACGTGCTTCCGTTGTACTACGTGATCGACGGGATGAACCAGGTCATGCTGTTCCACAACAACACCCGGGCGATCGTCGACCTCGGGGTCATCCTCGTCGGCGGGATTGTGGTCTTCATCGGCGCGATCGTGGCGTTCAAGTGGCGGGACGAGTGAGCGCTCCCCTCCCCGTCGACCCGATGGCGTTCCGGCGCCTCATGGGCCGGTGGCCGACCGGCGTGAGTGTGGTGACGACACGGGAGGGAGAACGCGACTACGGCCTCACCGTGAACGCGTTCCTCTCCGTCTCGCTCACACCACCGACAATCCTCGTCTCCCTCGGGCACGAAGCCGATTCCGCGGAGCCACTCCGCCGCGCGGGGCGGTTCGCGGTCAACGTCCTCGCCCACGACCAGCGGGCGGTCAGCGAGCGGTTCGCCCGGGCCGTCCCCCCCGAGGAGAAATTTCGGGGGCTGCCGGTGCATCGCGGCCGCTCCGGCCTCGCCCTCCTCGACGGCGCGATTGCGACCCTCGAGGCGACGGTGGCGAAGGCGGTGGAGGCGGGCGACCACACGCTGTTCCTCGGCACGGTCGACCGCCTCGACCTCGGCGCCGACTCGACCCCCCTCCTGTTCCTCCGGGGTCAGTACGCGGAAGCCTCCGGGCCGGAGCTCCTGCGGCTCCCGAAGTCCCGGCCCTAGGCCTACGCGCCGGCCGTGGGCCCGGCGACCCCAATCGTAGGTCCGCCGGTGGGCGAGGGGCGGCGACCGTCCGGCCGCCGCCCCGAATCGGTTTTTCTTCGCGGTCCGTCCCCTACGCGTAGTGCACCCAGGTAATGGTGAACCTCGATTTCCCGTAGGTGTAGCTGACGAGCGCGCCGGTCTTCTGGTCGACCTTCGTCGAGTGGCCGATCTGGTTCAGCGAGATGATCGTGACCCCGCTCGTCGAGTTCCAGCTCCCGATGCCGTGCATGGCGGGACCGATCGCGTCCGCGCAAGCGTAGAACGTCGTGGTCCCGTAGTTCGCGACCGGCGTGATGCCGGGGTAGCCGAATCCCGTCGGCGCCTCCGAGATGCACTCGGCCGATCCGTCGAGCCCCCCTTCGCACACTCCGCCCGTGTTGCAGATCCACCCGCCGCCGGTCACCGAGAACGAGGTCCCCAGCGACAGGTCGGACATTTGGAGCGTGTAGACCCCGCAGGCCGAGTTCACGCAGGCCGCCGAGTTGTACAGCACGTAGGCCTGGACCAGATTTCCCGCCCCGATGGAACTCACCGTGGTGACCCCGTTGTAGGGGTAGAACTCCCACCAGTCGTAGTACGCCGGGGTCGCCCCGGTCGTGGAGCAGTCGGAGAGCGTCCCGAGCTGCTCGACCGAGCCCGTTCCGTCCCCGTCAATACCGATCCACTGGACCTGGTAGGCTCCCCCCTTCGGGGCGGCCGTGCAGTTGACGGTCGGGGTCGCCCACTCCGCCGTCACCTCTTGGATCGAGCCGTACGAGGTGTTCGCGACGGTGTTGACAAACCCGGCCCAATTCCCACTCGTACCGTGGACCACGGCGCTGCCCTTCTTCGCGTGGATGAGGGCCGTGAGATGCGCCAGGTTCGGAGGGGCGTTCGGGGCGGCGGAGGACCCTCGCGCCGACGACGCGGCGGCATGGGCACCGAGGCTGGGCACGGCGGTCAGCCCGAGGGACAGTAGCATCACGGCGGCGATCAGCACGGGCAACGCGACGTTCGTTCGATGGGGCGGCTCCATGGGGGACAATCATCTTCCGGTATATCGAGCGCCATGTCCCTGGGTTCCGTGGGCCTCCGGAGGCGACCGTTTCTTAGTAGGTAGTCCCCGTCTCGCGGCGGACGACACTTCGCGACAGAAACACCACCTGGGGGCGGGCGAGGCACCCGAGCCGCCACCGTTATTCCCCAACCCGCCCGGTGCCCTCCGATGGCGGATTCTACCATGCCCGATCGACACGTTCGCCTCGCCATCGTCGGGAGCGGCCCGGCCGGGCTCACGGCGGCGATCTACGCCGCGCGGGCGAACCTCGCCCCGGTCGTGATCTCCGGGGTTCCCTCCGGCGGGCAGCTGATGATCACCACCGATGTCGAAAACTACCCGGGCTTTCCGGAGGGGATCCAGGGTCCGGAGCTCGTCGTCAAGATGCGGGAGCAGGCGGCCCGGTTCGGGACGGAGTTCCTCGACTCCAACGTTCGCAACGTCGACCTCAAGCATCACCCGTTCATGCTCGACACCGGCCTTACGGGGATCGTCCACGCGGACGCCGTGATCGTCGCGACCGGCGCGAACGCCCGGTGGCTCGAGCTCGCGAACGAGCAGCGGTTGCGGGGGCACGGCGTCTCCGCGTGCGCCACCTGCGACGGGTTCTTCTTCAAGGGAAAGGACGTCGTGGCCGTCGGCGGCGGCGACTCCGCGATGGAGGAGGCGACGTTCCTCACCAAGTTCGCGAACTCCGTGACGGTCGTCCACCGGCGACCGGAGCTCCGGGCGAGCCGGATCATGCAGGACCGGGCGCGGAGGAATCCGAAGATCCGGTTCCGGTTCGAGACCGAAGTGACCGACGTGCTTGGGGCCGACTCGGTCTCGGGTGTGGTCGTCCGGCACATCCCGAGCGGGAAGCACGAGACGCTCGACGTCCAGGGGCTCTTCCTCGCCATCGGCCACGACCCGGCGACCGAGGTGTTCCGGGGCGCCCTCGAGCTCGACGAAAAGGGCTACCTGCTGACGACCGACATCACCCGGACGTCCGTGGACGGGGTGTTCGCCGCGGGGGACGTCTACGACCACCGGTACCGGCAGGCCGTCAGCGCCGCGGGCCTCGGTTGCATGGCCGCGCTCGATGCGGAAAAGTGGCTCGCCGAGCACCCCGCCCCGGCGCACCGGCCGACGAGCCACGGGTCCGATTCTTCTCCCACGCGGTAGGCTTTAAGTGGCCGAGGGGCGGTGCGACGCCCCGGAGCGGTTCGTGCCGTCGAAGAAGCACCTCCACATCGAGTCGTCCGGCCAGTTGTGCATCTACTGCGGCGCCTGCGTGGGCGTCTGCCCCCTCAACTGCGTCTACCTCGACGAGACCCGCATCACGTTCGACGAGAAGATCTGCACGCGCTGCGAGATCTGCGTGAAGGCGTGCCCCGTCGGAGCGATCGAGATCGGCTAGACCGGTCGGATTGCGGAACCTCCCTATGGTCGAGAACCTCACCACGGACGTCCTCGTCGTCGGCGCCGGCCCCGCCGGCAGCATGACCGCCAAGTGGGCCGCCAAGTCCGGCGCCCGCGTGCTGATGATCGAGAAGCGCCAGGAGATCGGCTCACCTGTCCGCTGCGGCGAGGGGATGAGCAAGGACTGGCTCCGCGAGGTCGGCATCGCCCCCTCGAACCGGTGGATCAACGTCGAGGTCGAGGGCGCCCGGATCTTCTCCCCGTCGGAGAAGGTCCTCGAGATCAACGA
>JAKIVS010000020.1 GCA_022750435.1 Thermoplasmata archaeon
TCCTCGACGACTCCGGCCAGAAGATGAGCAAGTCGAAGGGGAACGCCGTCGAGCCCCTCACGCTCCTCGAGAAGCACGGGGGGGACGTCGTCCGGTGGGCGTTCTTCACCGCCGACTACACCGAGCCCACGAAGCTCCGAGAGAGCGACATCGGCCCGGGCGCCGCGCGCGTCCTCGGCACACTCGTCAACGTCCTCTCGTTCTACCGGCAGAACGCCTCGGCGGACGGCTTCGCCCCGGCACGCGAGGCTCCGAAACCGTCCGGGCTCCTCGACCGGTGGCTGCTCTCGCGGCTCGACGAGACGATCCGATCGACGACCGACGCCCTGGACGCCTACGACCCGCGGAGCGGGGCGGCGGCGCTCCGCGCGTTCGTCGACGACCTCAGTACCTGGTACCTCCGACGCTCCCGACCCCGCTTCTGGACGGAGACCGACCCGGCCGACCGGCGCGTGGCGAACGACACGCTCTCGTACGCCCTCGGCGTGACGTCCCGGCTCCTCGCCCCGTTCGCGCCGTTCACCGCCGAGCACCTGCACCAGGAACTCCACCAGCTCGGGTTCTCGGACGCCTCGGCGTCCGTGCATCTGACCGCCTGGCCGAGGACGACGGGCCACTTCGACGGACCGATGAACTCGGCGATGGGGGCCCTCCGCGCCGAGGTCGAGGTCGGCCGGGAGCTCCGCCAGCGGGCCGTCGTCAAGTCCCGGATCCCGCTCGAGACGTTCGTGATCTTCTCCGATGCCCTGGCGCCGCTCGGGACGGCCGGGGACCGGATCGTCGCCGACGAACTGAACGTCCGGGTCGTCCTCCGCCTCCCGCCGGCGAACGCGAGCCAGTTCTCCGAGCCGACGTACGTCGGGCGCGCGGCCGAGCACGGGGCGGCGTTCGCGCTCTCCGCGAAGCCGACCCCCGAGCTGCACCGCGAGGGGTTGGTGCGCGAATCGCTCCGCCGCCTCCAGCAGGAACGGAAATCGCTGGGCCTCGCCTTCACCGACCACGTCGAGCTTTCGGCGTTCGCCGACGGCGAACTCGGCGAGGCGATCGGAGCCGCGAAGGACCGGATCGCGAGCGAGCTCCTCGCCGACTCCGTGGAGCTGTTGGCGAGCGCCCCGACGGACCGGACCGGCTTCCGGGAATGGGAGATCGAGGGGGCGCGGCTTGTCGCCCGGGTTCGGCGCCGGCCCGGCTAAGCGGGCCCCGCCGCCGAGACCGCCCGGACCGCGCCGCCCGGAGACTCTTCCTCGAACAGCTCCGCCTCGAATCTCCGGATCCGGGTCTCGGGTCGTCGCCACGACTCCGAGGGAAGGCCGGCCTTCTCGCACGTCGCTGCCAGGAACTGGGCCGCGTCGAAGTCGAACTCTCTCGCGACCTGGGGGAGCAGGAGCCCGCTCGCGCCGGCCCGGTCGACGATCAGGCCATGGCGTCCGACCTCCACCTGTCCCGGCAGCGCGGACCGGGGGTTCGCGTCGATCGATTCCGGAACGGTCAGGATCGAGATCTCCAGCGTCAGGTGCGCCAGCTCGGAGCGTCGGACCGGGGGGAACCGGGGGTCGTCCACGGCGGCGGCCCATGCGGCGCGGGGGATCGCGACTCGAAGCGGATAGACCGGCACCGGGAACCCGATGCAGCCGCGAAGCTCGTTCGACGGGTGCCGGCGCAATGTCACGAACACGCCGCGAGGCTCGTCGAGGACCTGGGGGAGCGACGTCGCTCGGAAGGCGATGGCCGCGTCGGTCCCGGGAGGTCCGTCAAATCCGCGTTCGAGCGCCAATCGGGCGAGATGAACCGCCTCGGCTCCGTCGGCGGTCCGCATGCCCCCGGCAGCCCGAGCCGTCGGATAACGAGTGGCGACCGGCCGGAGACAGGGCCGGTCGCGATGTCTCCCAAACGGGTCGTCCGATTGGGGACCGGAGGACCCTCGGGTGGGGTCGGGGTCTCAGGTCTCCAGGATGGGTCGACTCGCCGCCCGCTTCGCGATGGGTCCCTTTCCACCGGGTCGCTTGGAAGACCGTTTCCGTGCCGCCACCATTCTCGCGCCTCGCGTCCGTTTCGCCAGGGTGCTCCCGGCCCGGCACCGAGTACTTCCCCCCGGCCTTAACTCGGGTTGAGGGGCGACGAGCCACCCCCGCCTCGGAATCGGCGTCTCCGGGCCCCCTCGCCCCCTGGCGTGGCGGGGACTCCGCCCCGCGCCGGCCTCCGAGAATCACGCTGACGGAGCGCCCGAATCCTCGCTCCTCCGAGACGCTTTATAGAGCACCGGCGGTCCCGCGGCGCCCCGTATGCCGTTCCCTGAGGCCGTCCACCGCCTGCTGGACAAGAAGATCTGCATGAACTGCTCGGCCCGGAACCCTCCGAAGGCCGTCCAGTGCCGGAAGTGCGGCTACCACGGGCTTCGCCCGAAGTCGCGCGAGCGGTCGGGGAAGACTCAGTAGACGGACCGCTCCGCCGTCGCCCCGGTCGGGGGGGCCGACCCACCTCGCCCCATGGCGAGGCGCCGGCGGAACAGGAACGCGAGGTTGCGTCGGCCGTCGCGCCAGCTGGAGAGCTTCGGGGCTCCCCAACGCTCCCGGTACACGATGGGAGTCTCCAGGAATCGGAGTCCGAGCAGCAGCACCTCGATCTTCAGCTCCTCGCTGAACGGCATCCCATCCTGGGTCAGCACGACGCGCTCGAGGACGGAGCGTCGGAACACCCACATCCCGCTCTGGCTGTCGGCGAGCGCTCCCCCGGTCGGCTTCAGGGCCTGGTGGAACAGGATCCGGAGGGCGAAGTTGAGGACCCAGTTGCCGACCCGGTGCTCCCGGGTCATCGCGTTGGTGTCGAGGCGGGTGAGCCGGTCGCACGTGATGAAATCGAGGCGCTCGTCGAGGAGCTGCCGGACGAGCCGGGGAATCTCCTCGACCGGGTAGGTCGAGTCGCCGTCCGCGGTGGCGACAAAGTCCCCCTTCGCCGCGGCCAGCCCGGTCCGATACGCCCGGCCATACCCTGGGCGCGCCTCCGAGATCACCTGGGCGCCCGCCTTGCGGGCGATCTCCGCGGTCCCGTCGGTCGACGCACCGTCGACGACGATCACGTCCCAGTCGATCGGGTCCTTGGGGAACAGCTTCGGGTTCGCCTCGGCGGCGGCCGCGAGGAACGTGTCGATGACGTGGCCGATCGACCCCCCTTCGTTGAGGGTCGGCACGACGAGCGTCCCGCGCATTGGCCGCGGCTACCAGTCGGGCTTCGCTTAAGCCCGTCGACATGCTCCCCGGGGCCATGCGGCTCCCCCCCCTCCCCGCGGGGACCCGGTGGGGGACGTTCCCGACGACCGCCGACACCGGTTTGTGGGCCCGCTCGCGATCGGTCGACGGACTGCTGGGCGGACTTGGGACCGGACTGTTCGCCGTGATGACCGACCTCCGCCAGATCCGGGCGAAGGAGGTCCGCACCGTCCGCGCCCATGCCCCGGACCTCGCGGGGCTCGTCGTGGCCCTCCTCTCGGAGCTGATCGTTCTCGAGCAGACCGAGGGGTTCGTGGCCCGGCGCGTCGTCGTGCGGGCGACGGACCGCCCGAGCCCGTCCCTGGAGGCGAGTGTCTACGGGGAACCGTGGGACCAGGACCGGCACGACCGACGGAAGGAAGTGAAGGCCGTGACGATGCACCAACTGCGCGTCACGCAGCATCCTCCTACGGCGCGGGTCATCCTCGACATCTAGTCCGCCTTCGCCGTCCTCGTTCGTCCGAGCTCTGGCGCGGCATGGACCGGAAACCGCCGCTCGACCTGAACAAACCGCGACTCCTCGTCCGAGATTTCCGTCGGAGCTGGACGTTCTACACGAAGACGCTCGGACTCCGGGCCATCGGCGGCGACGGGACTCCGCCGTACGGGGAGGTGGGGAGTCCGGACCGATTCGTCGGGCGGTTCCTCCGGACGGCGATGGAAGGGGTGCTCGGACCCGCGAGACCTGTCCGCCGCGCCACCGACGCGTTCGCGCTCGTGTTTGAGGTCCCGGACGTGGACCGTACCTACGCCAGGTTGCGGCGCGCCAAGGTTCCAATCTTGGTAGCCCCGACCGACCGCACCCTCTGGGGGTTGCGGACCGTGCAGCACCGGGCCCCGGACAGAAACCTCGTGGAGCTCTAGGCGCGGCGGACGCCGCCCCGCCGACCCCGCGTTACGGCATCCGCTCGCCGAGCGCGGTGAGCGCCGCGCCGGGGACCGGCAGCTTGCCGGCCTTCGCGAGGATCCGCTCCAACGCGGCGAAGGTGACGAGCAGGTCCGGCCAGTCGGCGATCCCCATGTGGCCGATCCGGAAGATCTTGCCCTTCAGCGCGCCCTGGCCGCCCTGCACGGCGATGTTGTAGCGCTCGAGCAGCGCCTTGCGAAGGTGCGAATCGTCCATTCCGGCCGGGTTGCGGATCGCCGTCACGGTGTCGGAAGCGTACTTCCGGTCGGGGAACAGCTCGAGACCGATCGCATCGCTCGCGGCCCGGGTCGCGTCGGCGAGCCGGTGCGTCCTCGCCAGCCGAGTTTCGAGGGTCTCCTCCTTCAGGAGGAGGAGCGCCTCGCGCAGGGCGAGGAACAGCGGGACCGCAGGGGTCCACGGCGTGTCGTTCCCTTGGATGGACTTCAGGTGTTCGACGAGGTCGAGGTAGAACGTCCCCGGCTTCAGCTCCGCCTTCGCCCGGTCCGAGAGATGGACCATGGCGAGACCGGCCGGCGCGGCGAGCCCTTTCTGGCTGCCGGCCACGAGCGCGTCGATTCCCCACGCCTCGATCGGGCAGGGGATTCCGGCGACGGCCGAGATGCCATCCACCAGGAACAGCGAACCGGCCTTCCGGATGTGCGGCACGAGATGTCCGAGGTCGTTCTGGAGACCGACACTCGTCTCGTTGAGCACGGCACAGACCGCGCGGACGTCGCCCCTTTCGAGCTCGGCGATCGCGGCGTCGAGCGGGAGGTGCTGGCCCCACGGAGCGGCGAGCGTCGTGACCGAGTCCCCGTAGCGCCGGACGATCTGGTCGGTCCGCTCGCCGAAGTTCCCGTTGGTGAGGACGAGCGTCCGCGATCCCTTTCGGATGAGGCCGGAGTAGACCGCCTCGAGGCCCGCCGTCCCGCTTCCGGTGAGGACGACCTGGTGGCCCTTGGCGCCGAACAGGACGGGGAGCAGGTCCCGGATCTCCTGGACGACCTGGTGGAAGTAGTCGCCACGGTGGTTGAGCGACGACATGCTCATGGCCCGCAGGACGCGCGGGTGGATCCGGACCGGGCCGGCGATCAGGAACGTCGCGGTCTCGGGGTCAAACGTCACGTTCGTCCTCCGGCGGCGGTGGGATTCACGAGGGCTTGTAACGGCTCTCCCCGAAGGGCCCGGAGCGCCTCGTCGACGACCTGCTCCCCGGCGAGCGACTGGCCCTCGTGGGTGGAGGCGCCGAGATGCGGCGTGGCGAGGACCCTCGGATGGCCCAGCAGCTTCGCATTCGTGGGAGGCTCGGTCTCGAAGACGTCGAGCGCCGCACCGGCGAGCTGGCCGGAATCGAGGGCGGCGAGGAGGGCGACTTCATCGACGAGCGGCCCGCGCGCGACGTTGATGAGGAAGCTCCCGCGGCGCATCCGGGCGATCCGTGACGCGTCGATCAAGTGGCGGCTGTCCGGGGTGAGCGCCGCGTGGAGGCTGACGAAGTCGCTGTCGGTCAGCACCTCGTCGATCGTCCGAAGCGAGGTGGCATCGGAGGTCGCAGTGACGAACGGGTCGTAGGCGAGCGTGGTCACGCCGAACGGGACGAGGCGCTTCGCGGTCTCGCGGGCAATCCGGCCGTACCCGACGAAGCCGACCGTCTTTCCCCGGAGCTCTCCCCCGTTCTCGCCCCGCTTCCATCCGCCGGACTTCGTGTCGACGATCCGCGGGTAGAGACCCCGGGCGAGGAGCACGAGGAAGGCGACGGTGAGTTCGGCGACCGCGGCCGTCGCGGCGCTGGGTGCGTTGACGACACGGATCCCCCGCGAGGTCGCGACCGGAAGGTCGACGTTGTCGACGCCGACACCGGCGCGGGCCACGAACGAAAGCTTCGGGGCCTTCGACAGGAGCGCGCCGTTGACCTTCGTGCGGCTGCGCACGAGGATCCCCCACGCCTCGGGGAGCGCGGCGTCGAGTGCCTCGGCTCCGGAGGTGGCGTCGACGACCCGGCACGGCCCCGCGCGCAACCGCGCGATGGCGACGGCGTCGATCGGGTCGGCGATGACGACGAGCGGGAGGTCGGCGTCGGGCATCGACGGCGGAGGCAAGGCGGCGAAGAAAACCCTTGTCGCACCCGTGTGCCGGTGTCGCTCTCCGCTACCGAAGCTTCGGCACGGGGACGCGGCCCAGCGCCGCTTCGACGATGGCCGGGCCCCGGACCCCGCGGATCCACGGCTCGGGCTTGACGACGATCCGGTGCGCGAGCGCCGGCACGCCGAGGGACTTCACGTCGTCCGGAACGACGTAGTCGCGTCCCTCCAGGAGCGCCCGTGCGCGGGCGAGCTTGAGGAGCGCGAGCGAACCGCGCGGGGAGGCGCCGACCTCGGCCCGGGGGTCGGTGCGGGTCGCGCCGACCAGGTCCACGACGTACGATTCCACCGCCGGGTCGACTGCCACGTCCTCGGCGGCCCGTTGGATCCCGACGAATTCGCCGGGCTTCAGCACGCCCGGGACTTCGACCTCGTCGGTCTTCCGTTCCCGCCGGCGCGCGAGGATCGTCCGCTCTTCGTCGACGGTCGGGTAGCCGATGGAGAGGCGCATCAAGAACCGGTCGACCTGGGCCTCCGGGAGCGGATAGGTGCCCTCCAGCTCGAGTGGGTTTTGCGTGGCGAGCACGAGGAACGGGAGCTCGAGCGGATGCGTCGTCCGCTCGCTCGTCACCTGGTACTCCTGCATCGCCTCGAGGAGCGAGGACTGGACCTTCGGCGGCGCCCGGTTGATCTCGTCGGCGAGGAGGATGTTCGTGAACACTGGGCCCGGCCGGAACTCGAAGGTCCGGTGTTCGGCGTCGTACACCTCGCCCCCGGTGATGTCGTGCGGCAACAGGTCGGCCGTGAATTGGACCCGGGAGAACCCGAGCGCGAGCGCTTTGGCGAACGACTTCGCGGTGAGGGTCTTGCCCAGGCCCGGAAGGTCCTCGAACAGGATGTGGCCGTCGGCGACGAGGCCGACCGAGACGAGCTGGACCGCCGCATCCCGGCCGACGACGGCCGTGTGGACGGCCTCCATCACGGCCTGCAGCCGGCTACGGGCCTCGTCGCCGTTCACCCGGTGCGCTCCTCCCGAAGGAGAACCGAGGCGGTGCGGGGTATAACCCTCGCCGGCGGCGGCGCTGTTCCCCGGCCGTAACGGTTGCGCGTCACGGTAGGCCGATCGGCCCTCTCAGCGTCCTGACCAGGCCGGGGCTGTCGGACATCGGGGTTGTCCTCACATCATCCCTTGCGGACGACCCGTCCGCGTGCGGTCCAGAGGGACCCTTCGTCGATGCCCGGGCGACGTTTGCCGCCAGAGGAGCCATCGGACCTTCCGTCATAGCGCTTTGGCCGGTACGGCGTCCGCGACGAGGGCGCCGCGCAGGGCCCAGACGACCATCGCGAGCGCCAAGACGACGGCGATCGCCGCGATGCCGACGGCGTCCCGGGCGGCCGGGAGCGCGATCACGGTGACCAGCGCGACCGTCAGTCCGAGGCCGGGCACGAAGAGGCCCTCCACCGGGTCGACGGTCCGGACCGATTCCGACGGTGTCTCGGCGTTCCAGAGCAACACTCCGAGCCCGGTGACCCCCGCGATCAGCCCGACCAGCAACGAGGGGGCGGCCAGCGCGGCGACGAGACCGACGGCCACCAGGGCGGGCGCGAGGCCGTACTCCCGGGCGCCGGCGAGGGGCCGTCCCCGGATCGCGAGCGTGACGGCGGTGCCCGCGATGGGGGCGAAGGCCGCGAGGGCGAGTGGTTCACCTCCGACGACCCCCATCAGGACCGCGAGCGTCGTGACGATCGCGGCCGCCCGGAGCGACCGGGAGTCCAGCCCCGGGAACAGGCGCTCCAGCGTCGGGGTCACGTGGCCGCCCTCCGGCCCGCCGGTCGGGCGAAGAAGCTCGCCAGCGAGGCGAGCGACCAGTAGTCGTCCCACTCCACGACCGCCGCCTCGCTCCACGCCTCGGCGATCCGCCGGCGGCGCACGAGGCGCAGCAGCCGCAGCGCGCGGGCGTCGTCCTCCGTGGGGCGCGAGCCGAGGCGTCCCAGGAGGGGAACCGGCGACGGGCTGAGCACGAAGGCGGGGAATCCCCGTCGTCGAAGGTGGGGGAGCACCAGGGTCGACTCCTCGTCGGCGAGGGCCGAGAGCAGCACCGTGGTGACCCCCGGAGGAAAGTACCGCCGCAGCGAGACGGCGAGACGCTCCGACGGGCCCGCCGTGTCTCCGACGCGCGCCGCCTGAAGGGCGCGGAGGAGGCGGAACCTCTGCCGTCGTCCCGAGCCCAGCGGGATCGATTCGACGAAGTCCGTGTAGAGGGCGAGGCCGACCCGCGCCTTCTGCTCCAAGAACGATTGCGCCAGGCCGTACGCGCCGGCGGCCGCGACGGATGCGAGACGGGCATCGATCTCCGGTCCGAGCGACGTCGGCCGAAGGTCGAGCACGATGAGGAGGTCGCCCGTCCGTTCGACCCGGTAATCGTTCGCGAGCATGCGCCCGGCGCGCGCGCTGGCCCGCCAGTTCACCTGGCGGCGCGTGTCGCTGGCCGTCAGCGGGCGGATGGCGAAGAACTCCCCCGCGCCCCCGAGCTGTCGGGCCCGGACCTCGCCGGGGAGCGGGGTCGTCCGGCGGAGCGGGGCGCGTGAGGCCCGCGCGAGCTCGGGCGGGAACCGCTGCAGACGGAGCGCTTGACCCTCGACCGTGACGGGCCGCTCCACCAGCCCGAGCGGGTCGCGCCACTGGACGCGCGGGAGGGAGACCGAAACGAGGCAGGGGTACGGTGCGGACCAGTGGAGACGGAACGTGAGGGCCTCTCCGTCCAGCCGGACCTCGGGAGCGGCCTCGTCCACCAGCGGTTCGGGCCGGTAGAACGTCGGCACGAGGCCGTGGACGGACCCGCCCTCGGTCGGCTCCAACCGGCCGAGGATCTCGACGGCGCCGCGGCTCCCCTCCGAGCTCCAGGAGACCCGGTACGACGGGGGCAGGCGGGGAGAGGAGGTCGCCGCCGCGGCTGGTCCCAGGAGCAACGGGACGGCGAGGAGGAGGGAAACGGAACTGTGGACGGCGAGGGCAACGACGGCGAGGACGCCCGCCGCGGCGAACATCAGGACGGCCCGCGGCCGGAACCGGAGGGCACCCTGCGTCGGGTCGGGCGCGCTCACGTCTCGCGCTCCAGCTGCTCGAGCCGAGCGTCCAACCAGGCACGGAACTTCGGGAGGTCGGAGGCGACGAGCCTGCGCTCTTCGTCCGGGCTCATCCGGGCGACGACCGAACCGGTGCGGGCCTGCTCGAGGGAAGCGACCGTCGAAACGATCGCCTGCCGTCCGATCGGTCCGGACTCGAACGATTCCCGGAGGATCACCAGCGGGGCGCCCACTATGGGAACGTCCACCACGTGGGAGCGTCCGATGACGGGCGAGAGGAGCACGAGCACACCGAGTCCGGCGACGCCGACCGCCGTGGCCGCGAGCGCCGTCGCAATCCCGATGTCGTGCGTCGTTCCGGCGGCGACCACGGCGACCACGCCGGCGACGACGAGAAGTCCGAACGCCGCCAGCTCCTCCCTCACGGCCGCGCCCTACCGGAATCGATCCGGTCCAGGATGCGGCGCAGCGCCGACCGGGCGCGCTCGACGTCCTTCGGGGTGATCGCGTGCGGGGAGTACCGGGCCTCCTCGAACAGCGCCGTCAGCTCCCGGGCCGCCGGCGGAGGCAGACCGAGTTTCCCGACGGCCAGCCGCTCGATCTCCCGGGGCGTTCGGGCCTCCACTCCACCGACCTGGTCGGTCACGGAGGAGAGCAGGCGACCGTAGAGAGCCTCCACAAGGGCCCGCGGGTCGGCGCTCGGGTCGGCCTCCAACGCGGCGAGCGTCGCGGCGATCTCGGCCCGCGAGCGTTCGAGGGGCGTGGGTCCGGGCTCCGCCTCCTGGGACTCGCGACGGCGAGCGTTGAGGTACGCACCCACCGGGATGGCAACCGCGGCGAGGACGACCACGATGACGATCAGCCCGATGTACGCCTCCCATCCCGGAATGGACAACGAACCGGCGGTGAGGTTCCCCGGGGTCCCCGCGCCGCCGGCCGGGGGCGTTGGGGTCCCGGTGGAGTTGTTCTGCGGCACCGGCCGACCGGAGCCGCCGGCCATGCCGTGGACGAACAGTCGCACGATGACGAGGAAGCCGATGAAGATCAACCCGGCGACGAGCCAGACGGAGGCGAATCGGCTCATGAGGGCGCCGCCGGAGGGGTCCCGGATCCGCTGGACCAATCGGTAGACGACCCACGCGACGACCGAGCCGATGACGATCCAGGCGAAGACGATCAGGTCGCCGTACGTCACGAACGGGCCGGCCGAGCTCGGGATCGCGCTCGGGGCGGCGGGCGCGCCCGACAGGAGCGCCGCGGCCACCCCGAGCAGAACGGCGGCCACGATGACGATGAGCGCGACCGGCGAGAGCCGGAGGCGCGGGGCAGACCGGTCGGCCACGTCGGAGCGAGCCCGGGTCCCCATATCCGCATTTCAGCCGCGACCGCCGGGCGCCCGGCCTCCCCCGGCGGTGGCGGTCGACTCACGCCGGTGCGGCGGGCGGTTTGGCCCGGAGGAAGTAGACACTCCGGCGCTCGTGCCCGGGCGAAACGACGGCGAAGTCCTCGACCACGTACCCGGTATCAAAGGCCGCGCGGAACGCGTCGCGGGTGGCGTGCCGCCACTTCCGGAGGTTTCCGGGGGCGTGCTGATGGATCAGTTCGAGGTCGAATGGGACCTCCAAATGCGCCGTGGGCGCTGCCGGCTCCTTCACGGCGGTCGGCACGCGAAGCCCCTGGTCGTCGACTTCGGTCTCCACGATCGGCTCCGAACTCGCGAACCGCGCCTCATCCTCCGCCCGGCTCGGGGTCTTCCCTTCCAACCGGGCGACGACCGCGGGATCGTTCAACTTCCAGACAGCGTGCACCCGGTCGCTCTCGAAACTCTCCCCGGGCTCGGCGGCGAGGCGGCCGTAGTAGTGGAGCAGGTACCTGTCCGGCACGACGCCCAATCGGCGGACGTTCAGGAACGCCGTCCGGCTCTGCAGGGGGTCGAACGTGGAGCGGACCTCGTCGAGCCCCTGCTTCAGAACCTCGTCGCGCTGGTGGGTTTTCAGCCGGAAGCCGAGGTGGTGGTTCTGGTACTCCGGGCGGACGGCGGTGACGTGGGCGTAGTGGTACAGCTTCTCCCCGTCCCACCCGAGGAAACCGAGGGCGAAGCCCGCCAGGTAGATCTCGACAAAGGCGCCGATGACGATTCCGCCGTTGTCCTGTACGGCGCGCTGGACGGGAGTCGGGACTGCGGCGTCCTCCGTGAGGCCACCGGCGGCCCGGTGAACCTCCTCGACCGAACGGAACTCCTCCGGCTTCTGGAGGCGGCGGAACTGGAAATCCTTCGACTTAGGGGGGGTGACGGGGGTCGCCACGTCGGGAGGACCGGGCGGGGGTAGATAACGCGGGCCGCCCGACGGGGAGATCTACCGGCGGATGCGGAGCTCGGCCTTCTTCTCGAGGTACCGGCGCTCGTCGTCCGGGGTGAGGTCCCAGAGGAGGTCCTCGAGGTCCGGAAGGTTCCGCAGGAACTCGGCCTTGCTCTTCGTGACCATCAGGTGCTCGAACCGGGCGCGCGCGATGTAGTACGACCCGACGAGGTAGCTGCCGACCAGGACGATGATCGGGCCGGCGATGACGAACACAAGGTCGTAGTTCGGACCTCCGTTCGGTCCCTGGTTGGTCGCGTTGTTGACGGCCGGGAACGGTCCCGCGTTCCCGAGCGGGGTGAACGCGGCGACCGCCAGAACGGTCAGGAAGATGCCGATGGCGAGGAGGAGGATCGAGAGGAGGAACCGGTAGGTGCGCAGGAAGCGTCGGAACTTCCGGCTGATCGGGACCGTCTCCGCGACCTCGGCCATCTCTCTCGTCGGGAGCATGGCCGTCTTATCAAACTACGGGCGCTTGGGAGCCCATCCCCCGGGCCTTCGGGCGGCGCCGTTCGGTCGACGGTGACCCCCGGAACCCCCCGACGACGCCCCGTCGGGGAGGAAACGCTTGGAACGGAACAATTATACCCCGCATTCCGCGAGTTGGCCCTCATGTCAGGTCCCCCCGCACCTCCCCCTCCGCCGACTGGCGCCCCTCCCCAACCGCCCATGTGGATGCCCATGCCCGTGCCCCCCAAGCGGGCGGCGATCGACCCGTGGCCGCTCCTCGGGTTCTGGATGCGCGCGATTGGATTCTTCCTGGTCTTTGCCGGCACGCTCGTCGTCGTCCTCGGGGCCTCCCCCGGGGGCGGCTGCTTCACCAGTCTCGGGTCGTGCGGAACCGGATTCCTCGGCCAGGCCGCGAACTCGATCTGGGCCGCCAAGATCCTGTGGGTCCTCGGCCTCGGCGCCCTCGGCGCCGGCGCCGCCATCCGACTCCACTGGGGACTCCAGTGGCCCGAGAACGCCACCCCGGAGCACGTCAACTGGCTGCTGGCCGACCGAAGGATGAACGGGCTGCTGTTCCTGATCTCGGTGGTCCTGCTGCTGGTCATCCTCTGGACGTTCGGGAACGTGGCCATCACGATCCCGACCGGTGGCTAGGGCATCTGGCCGGGGTGGGGGCATCGCCCCAACGTCGCCCTATCGGTCCGTCCGGCCGAACGGCGAACGGTCGGTTCCCTCGTCGTCGTCCTCGGTCCGGCGCACCTGGCCGATCGGGCGGACCCGGTCGAGGGTGGCTCGGGCAATCCGCCGGTACATCAGCACCGCGACCACGGCCACGATGGCAGCGGCCACCGCCGCTCCGGAGGCCCCGAACGCGGGACCGAGGGTGAGCAGGAACAGGCCAAACCCGGTCACCATCGCCCCGGCCGTCGGACCCCCCCGGCTCGGTCCGCTCTCGACCTTCGTGCGGAGGGAGAAGATCGCCCCCGTGACTCCCAGCGCCAGGAGGGCGGCGGATTGGACCAGGGCGACCCCCAGGGTCGTCAGGGTCAGGTTGGGCGAGGAGAGCGCTTGCGCGACGAGGGCGAGGATCAGGATCCCGGCGACTCCCGCGCGGAAGCCGACGGCGTAGAACGGGCCACTCCCGTCCGAGCCGAAGTAGATGCTTCGCAGCATCAGCCACTGGCCGAGCTCGGCTCCGCCCACCAGAATCGCCAAGTAGATCGCGACCAGCACGATGAACCCCGCGGGGAACGCCGAGAGGAGGAGGAGCAAGACCGCGGCCAGCGGGATCCCGGCGAACAGACCCGCCGTGTAGGCGAACATCTCCTTCCGCTCGTCGAACCGGCTCTCCGGGACCTGCGGGGCCGCGTACCGGCCGACCTCCCACCAGACGTACCCGGCCGAGAGGACAACGCCGACCACGGCCCCGAACGTCAGCGCGAGCTGGACCATCTTACGGACCTCGTCGGCCGCTGCTGAGGAACCCGGTGTGACCGAGCATGTCGAACGCCGGCCGCGTCCCGCCGTCCCCGACGTGGAGTTCGCGCTCGATCAGCTCGAGGCTCCGCACGTCCTGGAACCCCTGCTCCCGGAGCGCGCGGACGGTACGTTCGAGCTGGTTGTACGTGGGCGTGTAGGTCGCGACCCGGCCACCCGGCCGTACAGTCGCCTTCGCGCTCTCCAGCACCTCCCACGGTTCCGGAAGGTCGAGGACGACCGCATCGAACGGCCCTCCCTCGAGGCCGTCCGTCGCCACGTCCCGTCGGTGGAACCGCGTCCGTCCCGAGAGGCCCGCGCTCGCCACGTTCCGACGAGCGACCTCGAGGAAATCGTCGCGTCGGTCGAACGAGTCCACCGAGCCCTCGTCCCCCACGGCGTAGGCGAGGACGGTGGTGAGCGCCCCGGAGCCGCTTCCGGCCTCGGCCACCCGCGAACCGGGACCAATGCCGGCGAGGTAGAGGAGGTACATCGCGTCCTTCGGGGTGACGATCTGGGCTTGCCGCCGCAGATGACCCAGGAAATCCGAGAGGACGGGTCGGTCGACCTGGTACGTCGCCCCGGCCCAGGCGAAGCCGGTGCCCGGCGTCTTCCCGATCGTCCCGGAGAGGTCGACGACTCCACGTCCCGGGACCTCGGTCGCGCCGGTCCGCAACGCCACGAGGACGCTCATCCCCCCCGGTCCCCGAAGGACGACGACCTCGCCCTCCCGAAGTTCTCCCGCGACTGGCACGATTCCCCCGGGAGGCGAACGCTCCCGTCCCGCCTCGTCGCTACCGGCCCGGGGGGGGTTAACGTGACCGGCGGCGCGTGAGGCGACGCGGTCGCCGCCCGACCGTCCCGACTCTTAGGGAGGCTCGGGCAACCGGCCGCCCGACTGGCCGAAGGCGTAGCGCCAGCCCCTCGGAGTTCGGACGTAGGTGTCGCTGAACCAGACGCGGTACGCGAACGGCTTCCCGTCCTCGATCCCCTTCGCGGTCAGGAGGGCGGTGACGACCGCGGTGTCGCCCCACTGCCGCACGGTTTGGTGGTCGTCGTCCTGCCGCTCGTAGACGAACCGCCCGCTGCGGGCCTCCTCGAGGAGGTCGTCCTTGGTGAACACCTTCCCGGATCCGACCACGAGGACGAAACCGTCCGCGAGGATCCGGTCCATCGTGGCCACGTCGTTCCGTTGGACCGCGGCCTGGTATTCGGTGTCGAGACGCGCCACTTCGGCCTTGTCGGTATCGGACATGCGAGCGCCCGACCCGAGGGCCGGACCCCGCTAGATATACCTTGACGGCGACGCCAGGCCGAGGGGCCAAACGCTCGTCCCCACGTCGCGCTCGGGATCCGAGGAACCGACGTCGACGCGCCGAACGGTGGTCTTTATCCTGCCCCCGATTGTCGGGAACCTGCGGGAGCACGTTCGGCCCTCCGGCCACGTTCCCTGACCTCGGCGCGCGGGATGCGAAAGGGAGATAGGCGAGGCGCGAAACTCCTCCGGCCGTCTCCGAATGCGGGTATAGTGTAGTTTGGTTATCACATAGGCTTGCCAAGCCTATAACTCGGGTTCAAATCCCGGTGCCCGCATCTCCCTCCGCCGCGCGCCGAGGCGCGCGGACCTGACCGGAATTCTTCCTCCCGCGCCGCCGCACTCGAACGGCGGGAGGTTTATCCTATGACGTCGATGCCGATGCAATGCCCCGCCTGCGGCACGTGACGACCGCAGGACGGCGGTCGTTCGAGTACATTTCACGCGGACATGGCCCGGCGACCCTGCTCGTGCATTCGGGGGGGCCGGGGTATACCTACCACTACCTCCGACCGCTGCTGGGGCTCGCCACCAGCCACCTGCGGGTGATCCTGTTCAACCCGCGTGGCGTCGGCGGGAGCTGGGGTCCGCGGCAGAGCGACGACTACACGGTCCAGAACCAGGCCCACGACGTCGAGGCGCTCCGAAGGGCCTTCGATATCGACGAGCTCCATCTCCTCGGGTTCTCCGCGGGGGGGTTCGCCGCCCTCGAGTACGCCGGACGCTACCAGCGGAAGCTCAACTCGCTCCTCCTCTGCGGCACGGCCGGAAGTGCCGAAGAGACCCGCCAAGCGAACCGGATGATGGTCGCCGCGGCCACCCCGAAGCAGCGCCGACGCCTCCGGGAACTGACCGTGAAGGAAGCGTTCGATACCCCCGAGTACGCCGAGCTTGCGGCGGAGATCACCCAGCCGTTCAGCTCCCGGTTCTTGACGGGCGTCCCGAAGGACCTCAAGGCGTCCAAGGTGAGCCGCAAGGTCTACCGCGCCATGATGACCCGGACGGGCGACGAGTTCGTGGTCGACGGGACGCTCGCCCGGTGGGACGGCCGGAAGTACTACTCGAAGATCGAGGTGCCGACCCTCGTGCTCGTCGGCCGCTACGACTTCTTCCTCGAGCCGTCCCGGGAGATGGCCGACCGGATCGTCCCGGCGCATCTGCGCGTTTTGCCCCGGAGCAGCCACCTCGCGCATCTCGAGCAGCCGCGCGAGTTCCTCAACGCGATCCGCGAGTTCCTCCTCGACGTCACCGGCGACTGAGCCGGCCGAACGCTACCGCAAGAAGAGCCAGACGAGGTTCGCCGCGAGCAGCGTGGCGAGCATCACCGGGAATGCCGTGCGGACGTACTGGCGCCAGGTGATCGGGACCCCCGCCCTCCGGTAGACGGCGACACCCACGACGTTCGCGGACGCCCCGATCGGGGTTCCGCTTCCCCCGAGGTCGGTGCCGAGGGCCGCTGCCCACACCAGAGGCTGTACGGGAATTCTGGAGCCGCCACCGATCGCCGCAATCAGCGGGGCCGCCGCGGCGGCGAGGGGAACATTGTTCACGACCGAGGAGAGGAGACCGAGCGACCAGAGGAGGAGGGTTCCGGTGAGGAGCACATTGCCGCCGCCGGCGGTCGCGAAGCCGCCGGCGAGGGCCCCGATCACGCCGGTCTGGACGAGCGCGCCGACCAGGACGAACAGGAACAGGAAGAACGCGAGCGTGGGCCAATCGAAGTGGCGCAGGACGTTCCGGACGTGCGTCCGACCGGCGAGGACGAGCGCCAGGCCACCGCCCGCGAGCCCGATGGCCCAAATGGGAATCCCAAGGGGACCTTGGACGGCCAGAACTCCCATCATCCCCACGAACCCGGCGAGGGCGACGGTGACGCCGTACCGGGGCTCCGGAGGCTCCCGCTCGGCCACTGCCGTCGGGGCCGGCGGAGGAGCCGCGGCTCGGAACGTCCGCGAGAACACCAGCAGAATCACGGCGAGTGCCGCGAGGGCCGGGAGCGCGGTGTGGAGGAGGAAGTCCCCGAAGGAGAGCTGGAAGTACGTTCCCAAGATGACGTTCGGTGGGTCGCCGACGAACGTCGCCGCCCCGCCCGCGTTGGACGCCGCAATCTCGGCAAGCAGCAGCGGGACCGGGTCGAGCCCGGCCTCGGAGGCGAGTTCAAGCGTGACGGTCGCGACGACCAGCAGGACGCTGATCGAGTTCAGGAACGCCGAGAGAGCGAAGGTCGCCACGCTCAACGTGAGGAACAGGGCAAGAGGCCGTCCCCGGAGCCGGGCCGCCAGCCGTCGCGCGATGCGGCGGAACAGCCCGAGTTCGCGGAGCGTTCCGGCGAACAGGAACAGACCAACGAGGAGGCCGAGGGTGTCCCACTCGACCACCCCGCCCCGGCCCGACCAACCGGTCGGCAGGAGGCTGGAGAGAGAAACGAGACCCAATCCGATTACGGAGAGGGCGGCGACTCCCGCGATCAGGAGCTGGTGCCGCTCGCGAAAAACGAACAGGACGTAGGCGGCGACGAAGACGACAATGGCCACGACCGCCGGGGCCGCGAGCATTCCGTCCTAGCGGCCCTGGTCGACGCCGAACCACTTGTGAAATCGGTGGATGTTCGCGTCCGAGCCGAGCACGAGGATCGCGTCCTGCGGCTGGAGCACGAGCGTGGACGGGGGATTCAGCTCCGTCCGGTAGTCGCCTCCGGTCGCCTTGCGAGCGTACCCGACGAGCAGGCAGTCGGTATGGCGGCGGACCAGTTGCTCGGCTTCGAGGAGGCCCTGGCGGGAAATCGGGGTGTTGTCGCTCAGGAGGAACTCCTGGAGGTCGGCCCCGTACGACCCGGCGGTCAGGTCCTCGATCGCATGGGCCACGTCGGGCCGGAACGCTGCGTTGGCGCAGAGCCGTCCGCCCAAGTCACCGGGCGAGGCGACGTAGGTCACGCCGGCCGAGCGGAGCGTGTCCTTGAGCTCGGGTTGGCTTACCGAGACGACCACCCGTGCGTTCGGGGCGACCGACCGGATGTTCAGGGCCGCGATCAGATTGTGCGTGTCGTCCGCCGCGCAGACGATGACGCTGTGCGCCTGCGTGATGTTCACGCGGTGCAGGATGTCGATCTGGCCGGGGGGACCGTAGGTGACGAACAGCCGGTCCTCATCGGCGAGCGAGCGGATGTTGGCGACGTCGGCCGCGTTCTCCGCGACCACCGCGACCTTTTGCTCCTCGATGAGGAGCTCCCGGACGGCCGCGCGGCCGACGACGGAATAGCCGAGCACCACGACGTGGTCGCGCATGTCCGTGCCGAGGGTTCCGAGGGCCCTCCGCTGGGACTCCTCCGTCACGACCCCGGTGATGACGGTGAGGAGATAACCGAGCAGGAACAGCTGCGAGACGGCCACGACGATAGTGAACGAACGGGCCGCCGGGGTCGTCGGCGCGATGTCCCCGTAGCCGACCGTGGTCAGCGTGATGATCGCCCAGTAGAACGAGTTCAGCAATCCGACGTTCTGGAGATAGTCGAATCCGAGGGCGGCGACGATCCAGATCCCACCGAACAGGGCGAGGAATTTCCACAGGCGGGCGAGGAGGCCCTTCAGGAAGAGGCGCCGTCGACCGGCCACGTTCCGGCGAGAAGAGGGCGAGGGTAAGCCTTTGCCCCGCCGACCTCAACCTCGGGCCACCGGCCGCGACCGCGCGGAGACGCCGGGCGTCCCCGGCTTTGGTCGGGCGGCCCGGGGGGCGGGCGAGGTTGGGAGCCTCCGGCCCAGGAGGACCTCCCCACCGATGATCCGCATGCGGCTTCGAAGCCCCCACGCCCCAAGCCCCCCGTCCTTCCATCCGAGCTCACGGCGCTCGACAGTACGGAATCCACGCGATTCGAACAATCCGATGGACGCCTCGTTCCCCTCCTCCGCGACGGCGTAGACCACCGTGACACCGTCGCGCTGGAACCGATGGAGGGCGTCGTCGAGCAGGGCCGATCCGACGCCGGTTCGTCGGTGGGCGGTCCCGACGAACAGGTAGTACAGGTAGCCGACCTCGGGTACGAGGTTTTCCAAGAGAATCATGCCAGCGAGCGTCGTACCGACGAACGCGCCCCGGGCCACGGCGATCTCACGGAGCGTGCGCTTCGCGTGCCATCGATAGTATCCCGTGAAGGACTCCTTCAGGATGGGCAGGGCCGAATCCCTCGCGGAACCGGCCAGCTCGCGGATTCGTGGCCCCGGGGCGCGCGGCGAGTGCTTCGTATCGATCTCCGGGACGACCGGAGTATTAGCGGCACCGCGGCCGTGCCAGCGAAGACCTCGCAGGCTCAGTCGGGAGTCGGCGCGGGTCCGACCTCGTACCTCAGCGCGGTCACGCCCGACTGGAACATCCGGCTCTCCTTCAGGACCAGGGGCTGCCGGACTTCAGAGTCCGCAAACAGGAGTCGCCCCTTGCCGACGACGATGGGTTGGATTCGGACGTTCACCTCGTCCACGAGGTGCTCGTTCCAGAGGGGCGCCAGAATCGTCGAGCTGCCGAGGAGCAAGATGGAGCCGCCGGTCCCGTTCTTCTGCTCCCGGATAAGTTCGGCGACCGGACGCCGGACAAAGCTCGTGTTTTCCCAAGTCGAGGAGTCGAGCGTGCGAGAGAACACGATCTTCGGCAGCTCCCGCATCCGCCCCGAGATGTAGGGTTCCTGGTCCATGGCCGACTGCGTCGGCCAGAACTGCGCCATCAACTCGAACGT
>JAKIVS010000012.1:0-57737 GCA_022750435.1 Thermoplasmata archaeon
AGCACCCGGCTGATAACCGGGAGGTCGTCGGTTCAAATCCGACTGGGCCCACTTCCGAAAACCAACTCGTGAGAGTTCTGGCGCCCCGGGAATACGGCTGGGTTGGCGAACGCCCCGGACCCACGGGCTCGAACGTCGACCGGGGCGAGCGCTCCGAGGTCCCTGTACTGTAATGTCTCCCCGTGACGCTGCGTTCTAGAATTCGGAGGCCGATGCTCGACCGACCCGACTCCGTCCCCCGCATCCGCAACTACGAGGTACGGGTCACGCTCCCAGCCCCCCTCGCGTTCGCGTACCGTTGGTGCACCGACTACTCCCCGTCGGACGGACAGCATTCCGGGGAAGGGTACCGGCGGCGAATCCTGGAGCGTTCCTCGCGGCAGGTGACGTTGGAGGACCTGTACGACACCGAACGCGGATGGACTTGGATCCGTCGCGTGATCCGCCTCCATCCGCCGAGCGGGTGGCGGGCCGAATCGGTGGGGAGCGACCGGATGATCTCGGTCGAGTATCGCCTGTCTCGAGTGTCAGTACATCGCACTCAACTCACCATCCGGGCGCGACGCCGGCCGTATGGCATCGGGACCACGAACCCCCCGAGGGCCGTGTGGGAACACACGGTGGCGCAGAGCTGGAAGCAACTGAGCCGTGCCCTGGGAGTGGACTACCAGAAGAGTGTCCGAGGCACGCGTGCTGCGAAGTAACCGCCGCCGAGGCGGAACCGCCTGCCGACAGGCCTTTAGGGGGTGAGGGAGCTATCCGAACGATGGCGGCGCCGAAGACTCGGACGATCCGCCAGCAAGTCTTCGTCCACGCTTCCCCGAAAAAGGTGTTCAAGGCGATCACCCAGCCGAAGGTTCTCCGGCGCTGGTTCCTCGACGAAGCCGAGCTGTCCCCCCGCAAGGGGGGACGTTACCGGTTCACGTGGGAAGGCGGCCCCACCCACACGGGGAAGGTCATCGAGTTTGTCCGGGGAAAGCGACTGACACTCACCTGGGAGTGGTCCGACCAGCCCGAAGTCGGAATGACGAAGCTCAAACTCGCGCTTGTTCCCAAGGAAGGCGGAACCGTCGTGAAGTTCACGCACTCCGGTATTCCCCGGGGGGAGCGGTGGGTCAGCTTCTACGGCGGCGCGATCCAAGGCTGGACGTATTTCGGTATGAATCTCAAGTCGGTGCTCGAGCACGGCCGCGACCTCCGCTCCGACAACGACTGGTAGTCAACGGTGCCTCCCCGGCGGGGGGGGACCGGCGACTCGTTCGTCTGGCGTCCCCCCACCGGATCCGAATGTCCACACCGGGGTGGGAAGTGGTTCTCCCCGACCGGAACGCCGGCCGAGATCCGTCGCCCTAGGACGGCAGGGGGTGGCGCTCGAGCACGAGCCGACCGTGGAGATTGGTCGCCGTCACCAACTGTCCCCCGTCAATCCCGACCACCAAGATCTCCCCCAACGCCAGCTTGTGCGGGAAGGAGTCGACCGACGGCATCTCGACCGAGGCGACCGGACGGGTCGCTTCGGTTCGTGCGGTCGGAGCCACGGCGCCGGCGGTGCCGGTCGCGCTCGCTTGGTACAACTTCTCGTGTCCGTCGCGCACGACCGAGATCGACCCGCGTCGTACCAAGATTCTCAGTGCGTTGTACACGGAGTTCTTGTGGAACGTCTTGCCGCGCGCCTTGCTGACCTTCTTGGCAATCTGCGAGGTCGAGAGCCGGACCGACGGGCCGACGGCACGCAGTTCGTCGAGAATCCACTTCTGGGCCCCGCGGAGCTTGCGGGCCGCCCGGGTCGTCTTGCTAGGCATAGTGACAGGAGTTTCAGATTGGTTGTAAAGGTATCTGGCGGGTCGAGTCGACCGAACAATGACAGATGGGAAGTCCAGCCGGCCGCGGAGTGCGACGTCCGGGCCCATCGTGGCACGGAGTCCCAGCCGCGTCATTCGCCCTAGGCGAACCGCTTGCCGGGTACCGCCGAGGGAAGAGGGATGTACCACATCTCCGACCGGGAGTCTGCCCGGCCGTGGCTCAGCGAGTGCGACGGCGCTTCGTCGAGCGGGCGGGAGGTTTGGGCCGGCTCGGGGCGCGCGACCGCGCCGTCGCGCGGACCATCTTGGTCGGCATCTCAAACAGCCAGAATATGTTCCCGTCCGGGTCCGCGAATTTCGCCATCGCACCCCAGGACTCGCGGTGGAGTGGTTCGGGGAACTTCACAGCCCCCTTCCGCATTCTCGTGACGAGCGCGTCCAGTTCGTCCGTCACGAACGCGATTCCCGTGTCGCCCGGCTCAAGCGGCGCGAATCCTTCGCATAAGTGGAGGACGAACCGGTCGCCGGGCGGAGCGACGAGCACGGCGTGTCCCCTCCCGCCGATGGTGGTGGTCGCGAATCCGAGATTCTTGGTCCACCACTTCGCCGTGGACTTCGCATTGGAGACGACGATGGCCACGTCCGCGAGTGCGATCAACGGACCCCGGAATCTTCCTGCCTTCTTGAGCCGGCGGGGGTGTCCCCCCCCACACGGCGGTCGAGCGGGCCGACACTCGTTCCGCGGAGACTCGATTCCCCCACCGGTGGTGGCCCGCCGGCTCGAGGGGCGGCTTCTTCATCCTCCGGTCGAGAATGCCGAGACCGGTGGACATGCCGCCCTCGGACTCTCTTCAGACGGTGCAACGGCTGATTGCCTACAATCGCTCGGTGTTCCTCCGATTCGAACGCTCGCTCGAGCGCCGACCGTGGAAGGACGCGATCGCCGACCACGGCACCGGCCACCTCTCGATGAAGAACACGCTCGCCCACATCCTCAACGTCGAGGAAGCGTGGTTCGTCGCCGTCGCCCAGGGCCGCTGGGAGATCTTCGACCGCAAGGGACGCCAGCCGAAGGAGATCGGCTCCTGGAAGGAGCTCCGGGCGTACCGCGACCACGTCTGGGCGGAGACGGATACGTTCCTTGCGACGATGACGGAGAAGTCCTTGCGCGGCCGCTTGAAGGCGCCGTGGATGCCGGGCAACTACACCCTGGAGGACGCCTGCTTCCAGGTCACGATCGAGCAGGCGCATCACCTGGGTGAGGTGATCGCCGTCTACTGGCAGCACGACCGGACCCCGCCGGCGATGACGTGGATCGAGAACCTACCGCAGAACGCCCCGAAGCCGGAGCGTCCTCGCGCCAAGCCGTAGTCGGGCTCTCGGCAGTTACGGCGTCCGGCCGGACAGCCGGCGGACGAACTCGCTGTAGTCGGACGGCCATCGTTCCCGCGGCGTCGGGTCGGCGCCTCGCAGTCCGGGCATCAAGAGTTCTGCCCGTCGGGCCGGCGAGAGCGGCTCGATCTCGTTCCAGACCGAGCGGAGGTTGACCCGCTTGAGCAAGCCCTTCGTCACCGGGCGCTTCGAGTCGAAGAACGTCACCGCCTCGAAGAACTTCAGCGACGGGTCGGAGTTGAGCAGCGCCGCCAGGACCGCCGCGGACATCGGGTCCTCGGTGGGAACGAAGTAGCACGTGTCGTCGAGCATCACGGGGCGGCCGTCGATCTGGCCGAGGGCCCGGAAGATCGCCTTCTTGTACATTCCGGAGATCGCGACCTTGCACGGGGAGAACGAGTACGGTCCGACCCCGAACATGCCGAACGGAGGGCCCCCGAGGTAGATCCGGGACTTCCGGTTCTCGAAGAACTCCTTGTGGGACATCAGGTAGGACCACAACATCGGGGCGTCGGCGCGGAGCGCGTTGGTGTCCTCGCCGTTCTTCTTCTGCGTGACGATCACGCGCCGCTGGATCGTCTTCGGCCGCTCGCTCCCGAGGTCGGAGCTCTTCAGGAGCGGGTAGACGTACTCCGGCTCGACCTTGACCTCCTCGCTGAGGCGGTTGAACAGGCGCCCGTGGGGGTCCATCACGAGCTCCATGACGGTCGCCGCATCGTGCTTGATCCCCTGGCGCCACTCGAACGGGAAGGCACCCTCGGAGGAGCTGACCTTCTGGTAGCGCTCGACGTCGGGAACGAGGTGACCGTTCACGATCCCGAGGAGAGCGCTCGGGAGGGTCGCCTCGAGCGAATCGTACATCCGGATGGTGTAGTCGGGCGCGCCGTGACCGACATGGAGCGTGAACAGGCAGGCGGGGGCGTTGACCCCGAACCACATGTGCGCGTCGATCATCCGCATCGAGCCGTCGTACACGCTCAGCCGTTCCTGCTGGGCGTACCGGATGACGTTCCGCGCGACAGAGGTCTTGCAGAGCAGCGCGATCGACGGGTTGAGCGGATAGAGGTCGCGGAGCAGCTTGATCCAGATGAACTCCGCGAGGTCGAAGTTCGACGCGCCCGTGACCGCGTCGAGTCCCTTCAGGTTCTTCGGATTCGACTTGGCGGGCGTGTTGCCCCCGCCGAGGCGCGCGAGCTCGGCCGTGGTGATCCACGGCGGGTTGCCGACGACGAGCAGCGGCCCCTTGGTCGTCCAGCGCGGCAATCGCCGGACGTCCGCACGAAGGATGTCCCCGTTGATGATCGAGACCTCGGTCTTCGGGGTGCTGAGCTTCGGAGGGCCCCCGATGAAGTGGTGGCCCTGGAGTTCGATGCCCACGACCTCCTGGGGCGGGAACGGCGACTCGGTGAGGGCGCGGATGAACGCGCCGTCGCCGCACGACGGTTCGAGGACCCGGGTCCACTTCGAGCCGATCGGTCCGAGAGTGGAGAGGATCTCGCGGGCAAGCTCGATCGGGGTCGGGAAGTCCCCGAACTCGTCAAAGGGGGACGTACGGACCTCCCTGGGCCAATCGCAGAACCACGGGGGACTTGGGACCGTCCCGTTCGAACAGGCGCGTTGGCCCTCGCGCGGGCGGCGCGGCGGGGCCCCGACCGTCCGTCATTCGAAGCGCGGAAGCCCGGTGGGGAATATAGATACACCGGTGGGCCCCAGGGCGGTTTCGGGGGGGCGAAGTCTCGTTTCGGAGGGTCGAAAGCACCCGAATTCCCGCCCCGAGCGGGACCCCATGGCCGGACCGCTCAGCGCTCGGGCGCGGGACTCGAGGGCTTCGGCTCGAAGACCAACGAGATCGAGTTGACGCAGTGGCGGGTGTTCTTGGGGGTCATCCGCTCCCCCTTGAACACGTGCCCCAGATGGCCGCCACAGGCATGACAGCGAATCTCCACGCGCTCCCCGTCCGGGTCCGCGAGGTGGTCGACGGCCCCCGGAATCTCGTCGTCGAAGCTCGGCCATCCGCAACCGGAGTCGAACTTGCTCTCCGAGCGATACAGGGCGGCGTTGCAGCGTTTGCACCGGTACGTCCCGGCCGTGGTCGTGTGCTCGTACTCCCCCGAGAACGGTCGCTCCGTCCCTCGCCGCACGATCACGGCCTCCTCGGCCCGGGTCAGCGTCCGCCACTCGGATTTCGCCGGAGCGTCCATCGGCCCTCGGACCTCCCAGGGGGTAATATCTCGGCCGCTCCCCCGGGGGCCACGGGCGCCGGATCCTCCGGGCGCCCTCTCTCCCCGAGGGATGACCTCTAGGCTTTCTATCGAGCCGATTCCCGGCACACGTGAGCTCGACACTTGGGACGGACCTGGAGACCCACGGGGGCGACGGTACTCGACTGGTCGGGAGGCGTTGGGTCGCTCCCTCCCCCGCGAAGGGCCTGCTCGTGTTGGTTCATGGCCTGAAAGATCATGGCGGCCGATACGAGGCGGTTGCGGCGGCGCTCAACGCCGTGGGGGTCACGGTCGTGGCATTCGATTTGCGCGGGCACGGACGCTCCGCGGGGGATCGCGCCTGGGTCGCGCGGTTCGGGGAGTACGACTCGGACCTGGCGGCGGCGGTCCGGTCGGCGCGCGACTCTTGCCCCCAGGTTCCGTTGGTCCTCTTCGGACACAGCATGGGGGGGGCCATCGCGGCCCGATACGCCCTCGATCATCCCGACGACCTCCAGGGGCTCGTGCTCAGCGCACCCGCCCTTCGTCCTCCCACGGGTGCGCCGCCCGGTGCGGCGGGGCTCGTCCGGTTTCTCAGCGTCGTGGCTCCCCACGCCCGCGTCTTCCGGCCCGACATTCCTGGGTTCTCCCGAGTCCCCTTGGTGCTTGCGGCCATGGCCGCCGACCCGTTGATCGACCCGCGGCCCATCCCCGCGCGCACGGCGGCCGAACTCCTTCGCACGATGGTCACGGTCCGCGACGATGCCGCCCGGCTCCGCCGTCCCCTCCTGGTCTTGGCGGGCACCGCGGACCGCGTGACCGACCCCGCTGGTGGAAAGGAGTTCGTCGAGCGCTCCGGGTCGTCCGCGCGACAGTTCCGAAGCGTTCCCGGAGCGTTCCATGACCTGTGGCACGAACCGGAGGGCCCCGTCCTCGAGCAGGAACTCGCCGGGTGGACCAGGAAGGTCGTCGCGTAACGCAGGCGGCCGCTCCGGGCGCGCGCCCGAGCCCCGTCGCGGGGCACGGCTCGATGCGGCGCGCAGGACGGCCGCGTCCTACGCGCTAAATCGGGAGTTCCCGCAAGAGCCGAACCACGCCGACGGAGCCCGACCAGGCGACGGCGCCAACGACGAGGGTCAGGACCCCGCCACCCACCGCGAGCACGAGGAGTGTCGTGGACGGAGCGAGGAATCCGGAGCCGACCAACAACGCAAGCGCCGACGTCGCCCCTCCGAGGGTCAGGTAGCAGAACATCGCGCCCAGCATCGGCAACGAGCGGACAAACTGCGGTCGGGGACGGTCCTGGAAATCCGAGTACCGGGCGGCAAAGGCGAGTCCGATGCTGGTCGCTTCGACGACGACGACCACGACGAGAACGAGCATCGCGACGGCGGTCGGCAGCGGAGGTCGGTCGATCCCCAGCCCCACGATGGCCAGGGCGAACCCCACCGGGAGGGCGACCAGCAAGGTGGCCGCGGCTTTCGCGCGATACACCTCCGTCGCCCGGATCGGGAGCGTGTACAGATGGACCACCCCGCGTCGTTCCTGGCCGAACGAGGAGGACGAGAGGATGAGGGCCGAGAGCCCGCCGACCCAGACCAGGAGGCCCAGTTGGAACAGTCCGGCGAACCCTTGGCCGGTCGTGCCGCCGGTCCGGGTCTGGACCAGGAGGATGACGCCGATCACGAACGGGAGGAGCAGCCCCGGCAGCAGCTCCCGTCGGCGGACGAGCCCCCGCAGGTCCTTGCCAACGAGGGCGGTGGCGGCGGAGGAGAGACCGAGTGCCCGCAGGACCGGATGGCCCTGCCCAAAGCGGTGCGCCTCGAACTCGACCTCGCCGCCGGAGGGGACCCAGAACCTCGACCTCGCCCGGGCCGCCACGTAGGCGATGGCAACCACGAAGCCGAGCTGGGCCAAGGTCCCGGCGAGGACCCCCACTGAGTTCCCGTCGACCCCGGCCTGGACCGCATCGGACCCCCACAGGAACGGGATCACGAGCGCGACGGGTCCGAGCGAGCCGAAGGCGTGGACGCTGTCGAGCAGGATGACCGGGTTGAAGAACAGCTCGAAGCCGAGGACGACGAGGAGGAACACTCCCGCCCGGAGGATCAGGGTGACGGAACCGCGCTTCCGGCCGAAGGACCCCGCCCGCTGGGTCACGCCGCGGAGCAGCTCGATGAGCAGGGCCCCTTCGAGGAGTCCGAGGAAACCGAGGCCCACCGCGAGCAACGCGACGGGGACCGTCCCGGTCACCACGCCGAGCCCGAGAGCGACTGCGCCGAGGACAACGACCGAGAGCGAGTAGAGAACGGTCAAGGCCACGGAGGAGGCGAGCGTGTAGTCGAGGCTCCGGAGCGGGAGCCAGTTCACGGCGTCGCTCGTGGCGAACTTCGAGGTGGACGCGAGCTCGAAGGTGAGGCCCCCCACGAGGGCCGAGGCGACGGCGACGAGCGGGAGGAACGGGACGAACGTGGCCACCGCGCCGGTGAGGAACCCCGGGTTCACCGCCTGAATCTGGCGCCCTGCGACGACGCTGAGCGAGAACAGCACGACGAACGCGACGACGTCGACGATGAGGAGCGCCCGCGGACGGCCGAAGAAGCTCTTCGGGCTCGAATTCGACCCGCCGGCCCGGAGCTGGGAGGCGATCAGGACCTCGGCGAGCCGTCGCACCTTGCGCAGGTCCATCCGACTCTCCGGGTCAATGGCTCAAGGCGGAGACGATGTCCCCGAGCGCCGCCGTACCGGTCAGCGCCAGGAACACCTCTTCCAATCCCGATCCAGGGAGTCCGGCGCGAGCCCGCAGAGCGGTCACGGTCCCGCTCGCCACGACGGTACCGTGGTCGACGATGACCAGGCGATCGCAGATCGCCTCGGCGATCTCGAGGACGTGAGTGCTGAACAGGATCCCGACGCCCTCCCGGTGGGCGAGCGTGGAAAGGAGTTCCTTGACCAGACGGGCCGATCGCGGGTCGAGTCCGTTCAGCGGCTCGTCGAGGATCAGCAACCGCGGGCGGTGGAGGAGCGCTCCGATCAGCGCGACCTTCTGCTTCATCCCCTGGGAGAAACCGCTCATCATCGCGTTCTCGTGCCCGACCAGCTCGAGGGCATTGAGGAACGACTCGACGCGCTCGGAGCGGCCCGCCTGCGGCAGACCGTACATGTCGGCGAGGAAGTCCAGGTACTCCGCCGCCGTCAGGAATTCGTACAGCGACGGGTTTTCCGGTACGTAGCCGAGCGACCGCTTCAACTCGGTCGAGTCCGGCCCGATCGACTGGCCGAGGACCCGGACCTCCCCGCCGTCCGGCCGGACGATCCCGAGGGCGATCTTCATCGCCGTCGACTTCCCGGCGCCGTTGGGGCCGAGCAACCCGACGATCTCACCGCTCCCCACCTCGAAGCCGACGCCGCGCAGCGCTTCGACCGCAGCGTACCGCTTCCAGACGCCGTCGAACCGGAGCGCGAGCGGCGGAGCGGGCTTCGATCCGGAGAGTGGGGACGACATAGGTTCGGGCGACGCTCGGGCGAGCGCTCCCCCTACCGAAGGAATGGCGTGGGGTCCCCTATTACTAAATCGCGACGGCGGGATCCTCGCCCGGTCGGGTCTCGGGGGCCGGCGATGGGGACCGGAGCCTCGCGCTCTCGTCGGCCGGGACGATCGACGAGCTACCCGACGCGGCCGGCCCGGACGATGGAGACCCCGTCGACGTCCACGTCGGCGCCACGGAGCATCGCGTAGAGCTGGAAGGCGAGGTCCGTCTTTCCCCCGAGGAACGAATTGCCGCCGATTCCGAGCAGCGTCATTCCGGATTCGATCTCCTCGTACTGCGGGATCCCCCGGCCCTTCGGGTTGAGCCCGACACCGAACATCGCAGGGCGGTCTTTGCCGGGCCCTGCGGCGCGGTATCGTTCCTCCGCGACCTTCCCGTCGTGGTCGTACGAGAAGCTGACCAGGTGACCTCCCGAGAACTCCCACCGACCGGTCCCGGCCCGGAAGCCGGGTTGGATGTAGGGGTGGTTGGAGACGATGACCCCCTCGGCGACCTTCTCATCGAGCGCCACGAGCACGGTCCCCGCCGGCGAGTTGGTCAGGAACCCGTACGGCCGCGCGCGCGCCGCCTTGTCGACAAGCCCCGTCTCGACGCGCGCGTCGTAGCCGGCCAGACCGAGCGACAGGTCGGTGCCGTTCTTGTGTCGAATCCGGAGTTCGGACCCCGCCTCGAGTCGCGCGGCGACCTTCGTCCCCGCGGCCTGCATGTGCTTCGCGTCGGCGAGGCCGGCCGTGGCGATCTTCTGCCGCCACCGGGCGCCGTCCAGGCCCAGCACCTTCGCGGCCGGGTCGGTCGCGTACGCCACCGACATCCGGCATCCTCGAAGTCCGTGGCTGCGACCGATCTTGTACCATCCTTCGTTGAAGTCGAACGCCGGCGTCCCAACCCGGTCGGGCAGGGCGTCCGCGCGAGGGCGGTCCTCGGGGCCCCAGAAGTAGACGTACACGTCGGCCGCCTCCAGCGCGGCCCGCTCGGACCGGGACATCCGCCCGACCGATTTTGCCCGTCCTCCGGACACGGCCGACCACCAGGCCCTCTCGTCCTCGTAGATCACCATCGGCTCGGCGCCGAGGCGTCGTACCTCCTCGACGAACGCCGGGACGTACGGCAGCCCGTGGGTCCAGCTCTCGATGACGACGGACTCGCCCTTACGGACGTTCAAGTTGCGGGCGAGGATCGTGCGAGCCAACTCGGTTTCGAGGCGCGGCATGCCCGTCCGAGCCGCGCACGGTACTTGAAGGTCACCGGACGGGCCGAGGCGGTCCGGCCCGTTTGCGCACGTTGAAATCACCCTGCCGTCTCCCCGGGCCGGTCGCATGGTCGAGACGGACACCATCATCACCATCCTGAGCGCCTCGAGCTCGGCGGCAGTCGTCCTGAGCGCGCTGTTCGTGCTGCTCCAGCTTCGCCAGAACGCGAGGCTGCTCTCCGCGACGTTGAACCAGTCGAAGGCGACGTTCTCGCTCAACGTCCTCGAGCGCATCACCGACGAATCGTTCCCCCGCCGTCGCGCCCGGATGTTCCTCGTCATCCAGAAGTTCCGCGAGACGGAGTGGAAGGACGCGTTCGAGTCCCCGGAGGACCTCGAGGTCCGGAACTTTGCCTACCTCTACGAGCTACTCGGCCAGATGGCCCGACAGCAGATCGTGGACCTCGAGATGGTCCTCGACTCCCTGCAGTATATCGTCGTCCGCGATTGGCAGGTCTTCGAGCCGCACGCCCGGTACATCAGCCAGCGGTACGGCATCGACTTCCTTGCCTACTCCAACTTCGAGTGGCTCGCCAAGGAGGCTCGGCTGCATTTGGCGCACCGCGGGGAGGAGCAACGATCCGGAGCCTACAACGAGCTCTCGCACCGCGAGCAGTCTCAGGGCGCCCCCAGTCGGTGGCCACGCCGAAAGACGTCCCTGCCCCCGCCAAAGACAGGAACCGGTAGCTGACGGGTGACGGAGGGGCGCCGTCGGCCCCCGTGCGGGGTCCCCGGCCCGACCGCGAATCCCCGCGGCGATTTCGACAATCTCCCGGGTTCGGAGGAGAACCGGTCGTCCGGGGACCGAGGGGTTCATCCGCCGCGGGCCCTCCGGAGGGTCGGGGACCATGACGGTCGATTTTGTGCTGGCGAAGGCCCCGGCCTACCGCGTCGCGACGCTTCCGGCCAAGGGCGGCTGGAGCGAGAACGTCTGTCGCCCGGAGTTTGCAAAGTTGCTGGCCTGGGCCGAGAAGAACGGGCTCCAGACCGGCAAGTGGATCTTCCGCGGTCTCGACAACGACGGATTCCAGGCCTGCCTCGAGATTCGCGGGACCGCGCGGGCGAGCGGGGCCGTCCGGATCCGCACCCTCCCGGCGAGCGCGGTCGCGCGGGTGCGCTTCGACCCCGATCTGGTCTCACCCCGCGTCGTGTACCACGGTCTCAACGACTGGCTGCGCTGGCGGAAGAAGGAGAAGGAGATCCGGGCCGTTCGCTCCACGCGTGAGATCTACGACGGCGACCCGTGGACCGACACGAAGGCGTGGAAGAACACGACCGTCGAGTTCCTCGTGAGCCGCTAGTCCCGACCGGCCCGGGCCGCACCTCACGTTCCGTTCGTGTACGACCCCCCACGGTCCGGCCTCTCGCCTCGCCCCGAGCTGAGGAACGAATGGGCCCCGCGCCATCGAATCGGCGTGCCCCGACACGGGCCGATCCTGTCCCCGAGGGACCTCGACGTTTCCGACCTCCGTCCCGACGAGGCCCTTCCGGTCGTCTCGGGTGCCCCCCGAGCGGAGATCGACGGCCGGCTGCCCGGTCTTCGGGACGAGTTGGTCCGAAGCGGGTGGACGGTCTCGCTTGGCGAGCCCGGTTCCGGGGATCCGGCCCTTCTCGCGGAGACGGACCTTCGACTCGACCTCTCCGCCTTGCGCGACGTCCATCTCCTCCAGGTCGCCTGCGCCGTGGAGTTCGCCGGCGCAATCGCCGTCGGCTTCCTTTGGCCGTCGATGGGCCATCCGGGCTGGCAGGGCGAAGCGATCACCGGACTGGCGGTGCTCGGGGCCGTCGGCTTGATCGCCCTCCTCGCCCGCGTCGATTTCGTCAGCACGGTGCTGGTCGTGGAGAGGCGGCCGGAGCGGGGCGTCTCCCCGGGCGGGGAGTCCCACCCTCCGCCGTGGGGACACGTGTGGGCGAGACGCGTATGGTCGAGGAATTGGGAAGTCCTCGGCGATCGCGGCGGCCGGAAAGTCCTGGAATCGCGTTCGACACCGGCGGCCGTCGCCGTGGTGCAATCGGCCCGCGCGGCGCTCACGTCGGGGGAGCCGGGCGCCCACGCATGACCGGCCTCGGTCGCGGCCCGCGGGAAAGCTTTCGAGGGAACGGCGGTCGGTCTTAACTCCCGATTTGGAATCCGTCGGCCACCATGCCCGCAAAGCGCACGTCGGCTCCACGCGCCAAGGCTCCCCCCGTTCCGCCGATCCCGAAGGGATTCCGCACGATGACGCCCTACCTCTGCATCGACGGCGCGGCGAATGCGATGGAGTTCTACAAGCGGGCGTTCGGGGCGACCGAACTCCTGCGTCAGGCGTTGCCGAACGGCAAGCTGATTCATGGCCGCCTCCAGGTCGGCGACTCGATCGTGATGCTCTCGGATTTCTTCCCGGGCGGCACCGCCGTCGCTCCGTCGGTGAGCGGGACGACCACGGTGACCTTGCACGTCTACTCGAAGGACGTGGCAACGCTGTGGGCGCGCGCCGTCAAGGCGGGGGCCACGGTGTTGATGCCCCTCGACACGCAGTTCTGGGGCGAGAAGTATGGGCAACTTCGCGACCCGTTCGGCCACGTGTGGTCGCTCTCCCAGCAGGTGCCGATGAGCGCCGCGGAGAGGGACCGCAAGCAGAAGGAAGCGATGGCGAGGTTCGCCGCCGGGCCCCACCCGGACTAGAAAGCGGGACTACAGTTCGTCGAGCCGAAGGGCGGCGTCCCGACGGGCCAGCAGGTCGTCCGGCCGCGGGGTCGTGCGGTCGCGCTCCCGCACCAACCGAACGATGGTCTCGTCTGGCGCCTCGCCCGGCCGGGCGACCGTGTCGAGCCATTCCACCGTGATCTGGGAGAGGTGGGCGGGCTTCATCGCCCGGACAGACCCGTGGGGGGATTTGAAGCCGGCCTACTACGCCGGTTCTGCGCCGGACTCGCTGCGACCGCCGCAGCGGGCACCGAGCCGACTACGAGGAGCCGTAGGCGTAGCTGTAGCTGGGACTGACGACTTTCCCACCGTCGACGATCAGGTAGTCCCGTTCCAGGGACTGGCCCAGCAGGAAGCGTCCCACGCAGTCCTGGACTCCGTCGGCGATCCGCTTCTGGGCCTCCAGCGTCGTCCCGGAGAGGTGCGGGGTCATCGCGTGGTTCGGCATCGTCCGCCAGGGATGGTCCGCGGCGGCGGGCTGGGGATACCAGACGTCGCCGGCGTACCCGGCGAGGTGGCCGCTCCGGAGGGTTTCGACCAGAGCGTCCGTATCGACGATACGGCCCCGCGCCGTGTTGACGAGGTAGGACCCGCGCTTCATCATCGCAAGGCGCTTCCGGTCGAACAAGCGGTCCGTGCCCGGGGTCAACGGGGCATGGATGCTGATCACGTCGCACGCGGCGGTCAGCGCGTCGAGCGAGAGGTACCGGGCCCCGAGGACCTGTTCCTCGGCGGTCGTGAGGCGTCGGTTGTCGTAGTAGTGGACCTTCACGTCGAACGGCTTGATGCGCGCGGCGAACCGCTGGCCAATCCGTCCCATCCCGACGATCCCGACGGTCTTGTCCTCGAGGTCGTGGGACCGGGCAGCGAGCGCCGCGATGTCCCAGCCGCCGGCGACCACCTGCTGGTACGACGGGATGAAATTGCGCACGAGCGCGAGGACCTGCATCACCGCGTGCTCCGCGACGCTGACGACGTTGCTCCCGGTGATTTCGGCGACCGTGATCCGGCGGGTGGCGGCGGCGGCCAGGTCGAAATGGTCCGAGCCCACACCGGCGGTCAGGAGCAGCTTCAGCTTGGGCGCCTTCTCGATGCGTTCCTTGGTGATGTACGCCGGCCAGAACGGCGTCGCGATCATCACGTCCGCGTCCACCAACTCCCGGTCCAGGGCGGGGCCAGTGTCGGTCATGGACACGAGGGTGTGCCCCTTCGACTCGAGCATCGGTCGGAGCCCGAGGGCGTGCTCGGCACAGTTCCAGAGCTCCGGGGTCGTCTTGGCCGCTTCGCCGCCGGGATAGAGGACCGCCACGACCTTCATCTTGGCCTCGAGACCCCGAGGCGTGGCGGCTCAAAAGGTAGAAGTTCGGCGCCCAGCCCGGCACCCCTAGTCGGTCAGCGGCCGGCAGATGGACTCGAGCTCGCGCAAGGCGGTCTCGAGCTTCCGGGCCGTGGCCAGGAGGTCCTGGATCGCCACCCGCCCGTCGTCGAACCTCGGCGGGTCGGCGAACCACGCTTCCCGGAACTGCGCGAGGTCGAGGTCCAGCTGGGCGACGTTCTGCTGGAACTGGGCCGTCGCCGACCGGATCCGGTGGTCCTTCGGCAGCAATCGGGTGAGCTCGCCCGCCGGGTCGTACGCGAGAAGACCGGTCCGCGGCGGCATCGCACTCGGACCCGAACTGCACCCAGAAGAACTCTCCGTTGCAGGTGAACGGTGAGGGGTTTCGGGCCCCGAAGGGGCGGACGCGAGCGCACTTGGAAAGGCGGGCCGCTCACCGGCGCGGGCGGACACCAGTACTCGCGAGTCGGTAGGATCGGACGAGGTTCTCTGCGTAGAACGCAGAGAACTTCCAATCTCGGAACGCGGCGGGAATGCGGGAGCTCCGGAGCTCCGCGACGGAACGACTCGCGCGGACCGCCGACCGAGCGGCCCGGTCCAACGAACGCAGGTACGACTCGAGCCGTCGCAGGTCGTCCGGGCCCCCGACCGGTCCGTGGCCCGGAAGGGCGACGTCGACCCCCAAACCGCGAATTCGGCGGAGCATGTCGGCCCAGTCCGCCGGCACCCCGTCGCCGGCGGAGGGGTGGAGACCCACCGACAACAGGTCGCCCAGGAACACGACTCCCTCCTCCGGAAGGTAGGCGAAGACGTCGCTCGGGGAATGCCCGCCCCCGTACGAGATCAGCCGTAGCGTCCGACGGGACCCGTGGATACTGAGCTCCCGCGAGAACGTAATGTCCGGAGACCGAGGCTCGAACCCGGCAGGGACAGCCAACGTCCCCTCAAACCATCCCCTGTAGAGGGCCCGTTCCGCCGGAGGAATCTCCGAATCCGGCGCGTCGACCCCCCGGAGCGCGGCTCCCATCGTGCGTCGGTCCCCGGCCCACTGCCGACGACCCCGCGTGTCGATCAGTCGACGAGTTCGTTCGGTGGAGATGACCGAGGCCGGGGCGAAGGAGGCGTTCCCCCGGATGTGGTCGCCGTGCCAGTGGCTGTTGACCACGAAGTCGGCGGCACGGCCGGTGCAATGCCGCGCCGCGAGCGCCAGCTCAGCGCCGGCCATAGGCGTGAGCATCGAATCGAACACGACCGTCCGCCCGCCGAGGTCGATGATCGCCGCATTGCACAGGGCATACCCACCATCCTCGGCGATCGCGGACCAAACCCCGGGGCCGATCCGGTGGACACGAAAGTGCTTCCCGGAATGAGGAGTCCGTGCCATCGCCCACGGAGACGACACCGCGTCTACTAAGGACCGCCCGGAGACCTTCTTCGCTTCGAGTTAGGGGGAAGCCGGCTCGCTCGGCCCCCCGCGGGGTCCACAAAACTCATCCCGGGGCGACCCGGGAACTACGCCTTGCGCGCCTTCAGCCCGTCCTCAATGAGGATGAGGGCTTGCGTCGACAAGGAGCGGCGGTCGCGCGCCGCGACGGCCCGGAGCCGCCGGAGGACGGCAGGGGGAGCGTAGACGGCGAGGGGGACTCGGCGGGATTCACGCGGTTTCCTCGGGCGCGGCATCTTCTCCCCTCTCACTCCTCAGTACCGAGGGACAGCCACCGGGTCGGCGGTGCCGCGACGGATGCGCGGCGCTGCCCTCCGAGCGATATATACTTGGCGTCGCCGGGCCGCCCCGACGTGTTGAGCGTCGAGCCAACGCCCTTCCCACGCCCTCCGGCCCGTTCGACAGCCCGGCGTTACATAGTCCGGCGCTAGCGAGGCCGCGTATGGGCGAACCCGCTCCCTCCCCGGGGACGATGAGCGACCGAACGCGACTCCGGTTCGCTCGAATGGCCTGGGGCCTCCTCGGCCTGCTCGTGATCGAAAACCTGCTTGGGATCTTCGCCACGTTGTACATCACCCTCCCGTCCGGGAACGCGATCCCCGCGATCTTCACCTCGTACCCCGTCCTCGCACTCCACGTCGCGAACGGGTTCCTGATGCTCGCCGCCGCCCTGTTCCTCACCTATAGAGCGCACTCGATCGGCGCCTTTCCCCTCCGGAACGCCGCCGCCCTCGAGGTGGTCTTCCTCGCGCTTGCCATTCAGGAGGGGTTCGCCTACGCCGCCACCCAGAACAACGTGTACTCGTTCGGGATGGATTTCGCGTTCCTGATGGCGGTCCTCGCCGTCGCCCGCATGCTCTTCCTGCTCGGATGGTCCCCCTCACCTCCCACCTCCGGTATGCCCACCGCGGTCTGAGCGCGGTCGCACGGCGAGGGTCCGCACGGACGAACGACCGATGGCGAACGTTCCCCTCGTTCTGGTCGACGCATTCTCCCGACGGCCGTTCCACGGGAACGGCGCCGCCGTTTGCATTCTCCCACGACCGGCGCCGGTCGCGTGGATGCAGCATCTCGCCGAGGAGATGCGGCAGGCCGAGACCGCCTTCGTCGTGCTGCGCCGCGGGACCATCGGACTCCGATGGTTCACCCCGGTCGCCGAGGTCGCGCTGTGTGGCCACGCCACCCTCGCGAGCGCGCATGTCCTCTGGGAGGGCGGATATCGTCCCCCCGAGGAACTCCTCCGGTTCACCACCCAGAGCGGCGTCCTGACCGCCCGTCGCCTCGGTGCGCAGATCGAGCTCGACTTCCCGGTCGACCCGGTTCGGGAGGTGCGGGCGCCGAAGGGCCTCATGACCGCACTCGGCACCCAGGCCGTCTTCGTCGGACGCGGTCGCTTCGATTGCCTCGTCGAGGTCGAGACCGAGGCGCAGGTTCGGGACCTCGCGCCGGACGTTTCGGCCCTCGCCGCGTTCGACGTGCGCGGCGTCATCGTGACGGCACGATCCAGCCGCCGCGGGTCCGAGTATGTCTGCCGGTTCTTCGCCCCGTCCCTCGGGATCCCGGAAGACCCGGCGACCGGTTCGATCGCGGCCACGCTCGGCCCCTTCTGGGCCGAACGCCTGGGACGGGCGACGGTGCGCGCTCGGCAGCTCTCGTCCCGGGGGGCCGAGATGACCGTTGAAGTGCGGGGTGCCAGGGTGGGGATCGCCGGATCCGCCGTGACCGTCTTCCGAACCGAGATTCCGTTCGGCGGATAGACGTCGCGACTCCGGCCTCCCGCGCCCGATTAGGGCGAAGGAGGGCGGTCGTCCGCGTCATCGAACCACCCGGACTTCGCCGGTGAACCCACCCCAGTGAGCGGAGCCGAGCGGCCAAGGAGTCCGAGGAACCGGTTCGCGGACTCTGGCGCGTACCCCTCGAAATGGTTGTTGAAGAACACCAACGCATCGTGGATCTCGTCGAGCCTTTCCCGGACGGCCGTCGCCCACCGACGCGCGGTGTCGGAGCGGTCCACCCGCAGCTCCCCGAGCTCGGTTTCCGAAATGGTCGTGTGGTCGCCGATGAACCGGAGGTAGATCCGGTCGGTCGTCACCACCGGGGGGACGTCGAGGAAGGTCAGTGCCGACCAGGCGAGGGCGACCTTGTGGTCGCCCAGCATCCGGCGAAGCTGCTCGAGGCGCTGCCCCTCGTACCACCCGCGGTCGCGGAGCTCCACAGAGAGTGGGAGGGAGGAAGCGAGCCGCTCGACCAGCCGTCCAAGCTGCTCGACCGAGCCCGCGTCCCCCGTCTTCGGCGGTCGGAATGACGGGGGAAACTGGGCGACGACCCCGACGAGCTTCGGACCGAGCTCGGCCGCGGCCGATAGGAAGGCGCCCACCTTCTCCTCATCGAGGGGATGGTCGCGCTCCATCAGCTCCTTCGGAAGCTTCAGCGCGAAACGGAACGACTCCGGCGTGCGCTGGGCCCATCCCCGGACCATCGAGCGTGCCGGGATGGCGTAGTAGGTCGCGTCGACCTCGACGACGTCGTAGAACCGCGCGTAGTACGGGAGACGTTGGACGGGAGGCAGGCCGGCGGGGTAGAGCCGACCGTTCCATGCCTCGCTCGTCCAAGAAGAGCACCCTACCCGAACCGTGCCGGTCATCTCGGGCTCCTCGGGGCGTCCGATGCTTCCCTAGGCGGGGTCAGCCGGGGAGGTTCGGCGACGGAGGGTCGGGGAACGGCTTCCCCCCGCCTCGGCGTCCGATTACGGCCCCGGCCAGCCCTCCGACGATCGCCGCGACCGCCGCGGTCCCGAATCCCTCGATCACGCCGAAGTTCGGAGCCGACGACGAGCTGCTTGTCGTGGTCGCTACCGGGGCGAACGTGATGTTCACGGCGAGGGGAGCGCCGGTCACGGTCACGCTTCCGCCCGTCGGTGAAGCCCGGTAGCCGGCGATGGCTGGGACGGTGAACGTGGCGGTCCCATTCGTCACTTGGAAGGTGATCGTCGGGAAGACGGAGGCGAGACTCGTGCCGTTGAAGTCAACGGTCCAATTCGTTCCGGACGGCAGGTTGCTTTCGCTGAACTGGACCGGATACGTTGTCGGCAACCGGACGAAGACAATCGTCTGGGCTTGGATGACGTCGGTGACCGACAAGTTCCCCGAGGAGGGGCTGATGGCGTAGCCGGGGATGGCCCCGACGTTGAATTGGACGATTCCGACAGCGCCCACGAGCAGCATCGACGGCGCCGAGCTCGTGCTCACGACTCCGGCGAGCGTCACCGACCAGACATGGCCCGTCGGGAGCCCCTGCTCGGTGAAATTGATGGGGTAGGCGCCGAGCCCGGGGAGCGTGACGATCGAGATGGAGGCGTTCGAGTACGACGCGACGAAGATCTGGCCGTTCGTCCCGTCGTCCGCGATAGCGCCCGGATACCAACCGGTGCTGAGGTTCGCGACCTCGATACCGGCGGCGAGATTCACCACACCGACCGTGTCGTTATCGAAATTGCTCGCATAGACCGCTCCATTCGCGGCATCGTAGTCGAGAGCTACCGTGCCCCCTCCCACGTAGATTGTTTCCGTGACGGCCTGCGTCGTCGGGTCGATGACGCTCAAGTTGTCGCTCGTGTTGAACGTCGTCGTGACTTCGCCCGCCACGAGGACGTCCCCGGTCGATGGGACGACGATGATCGAATCGCCGAGGGCCGTGAGATTGAGCGTCGCGACGACGAGCTTCGAGAGGGGGTTGAGCACCGTGACGTTGTTGCCCGCCCCGATGTACAGGTCCCCGTTCGTCGCGTCGTAGGCGATCCCGTACAGGAAGCCCTGCTGTCCGACCGTCAGCGTTCCCACGATGGTGTTCGTGGACCCGCTGATCTCGGTGAGGTCGTAGGTCGTGTGCAGGCTCGCGGCCGTGGGCTCGGAGTTCTCGACAAACAGGTAATCGTAGGCCGCGGCGAGCGCAATCCCAACCGGACCGAGCCCAACGGGGAGCGTGATGATCCGGAGGTTGGTCGAACCGTTCACGACTGTGACGGAGTCCGAGACGAAGTTGGCCACGTAGAAGCATTCGTTGACCGAGTCGTACGTGACGGCATCCGGGTCGCTGCCCACGGCGACAGTCTGGACCCGCTGCTCGGTCGTCGCATTGAGGAGCCAGAGCGCGTCCTGGTCGGACACCGCGACCGCGAGCTCGTTGGAGACGGGGTCGTAGGCCATGGCGGCGGGGGCCAGGCCCAGGAGCACGGACCCGTCCGGAACCTGCGTCGCGGCGCTCACGAACGTCACGTTGTCCGAATTGACCTCCGCGACGTAGACCTGGGAGGTGGCGGAGTCCCACGCCAGACCTTGGGGCCCGTTTCCGACACCGATGGTGGTCAGGACCGATTGCGTCCCCGAATTGATGACGTCAAGCGTGTTCGTCGACGTGTTGTCCGTGTAGACGTACCCTTTGGCCGTATTCTCGGCAAGCGCGTACGGGCCCGCCCCTAGCGGGATGGTGTAGGCGACAACGTTCGAGACCGTGTCCACGACCGCAAGACGGTTCGCGTCGTAGTCGGCGACATACAAGTACGGCGTCCCGCCGAGCAGAAGGAGGGCGTGCGGGTTCGCTCCGACGTTCAGCGTTGATTCCACGGACCCGTTCGTCGTGTTCACGAGGGTCAGGTTTCCATCGGTCACGTTGTCAGCGACGTAGAGCGTGTGGTTGGTTATGTCCAGGGCGAGCGCGCGCGGATAGCTTCCGACCGGAATCGAGCCGACCACGGCATCGGTCGACCAGTTGAGCACCGCGATCGAGTCGGCGCCGGCCTGCGCGACGTACAGAACTTGGTTCGCCGGGTCGAGCGCGACCGCGGAAGGGTTCGAAGAAAGGTTGACGACACGGACGAGCGCACCCGTCGACGCGTTGAGGAACGCAAGGGACCCGTACGCGGCGAAGTTGTCGGTCGGGCAGACGACGATGGCCTCATTGTGCACGTAGTCGAGGGTGATGGCGGTCGGGGTGCCGGGGGTGGGAATGGTCCCGAGAACCGAGCCATTCGCGGCGTTCAGGATCGTGACTTCGTAGGAATAAGCGTCCGCGACGAAGATCCGAGCCGTGGCGGTGTCGGCCGCCACGGCGTCCGGCCCGGCCCCATTCTCTGGCAGCCGGGCGTTGCCGGCGAGAAGCGACTGATTGCGAAGGTCGTACGTCTCAGAGACGGACCCCGGTTGGAAGACCCCCCCACTGGGAGTCGCCTCCGGAGGGGTGGTCGCGCTCAGGTGATTTCCGGTCAGTGGAGGCAATCCGCCGGCCGGAGAGAATCTGGTCGTCGCCGCAGGGACTCCAAGGAGGAGCGCTTCTCCGTCCGAATGGTGTCCTGTGCCGAGGACGACCCCACTCGGGAGAATCAAGACCGCTGCAATCACGAGTGCCGGCAGAACGAATGCGATCCTTCTCCACGACATGCGCAGATTCCCGATGCGGCGCCGACGGAAGGCCACTCATTAAGAATTGCGGCGAAGGCGGAGCGGAGACTGGAACGCTGGGACGCGCTTTTTTCGAGTTCTCCGTCGCGGAGTCATCTTTGGTCCCTGAGCGCGTCGAAAGGCGAGATCGATCATCGGGGCCCCGGAGCCGCCAGGGAGGATTGAACTCCCGACCTGCTGATTACAAATCAGCCGCTCTTCCGACTGAGCTATGGCGGCATGCGACGGTGACCGGCCCTAGATCGCGTGCTCTTGGGCCTTTTGGGGTACTGCGCCCTGGTACCGCCGGAGCCGGAGCTGCCCCGGCCTGGCACTGCCAAATGCGGCGTTACGCTGCGTGGAGTTCGTAGGTGACCCCCGTTCCCGGAGAACGTCCGCCGGTCCAACCCAGCGAGGCGCGAACGGCGACGTCCTCTGCTACTTCCACGACGCGCGGAAGTTCAAGGCACGGTACGCGACGATTGGCTTCAGCTACTCGGCGGCGTTTGACGACGGCTCAATGGAGCCGGTCGTCTACGCGCTTCGGCACTTCACCGCCACACAAGAGGCGCAGATCGTCGCGCTTCTCGAGAAGGCGCTGCGCTGAATCCGGCCTCAGCACCCGCGCCGAGGCAACCCCGCAAGCGACCGATCCCAGGTCGGGTCGGCTAGCCCCGAGGGGCCCAGTCCGGAGCGGTCCCGTCTTCCCCGTCCCCACCATCGGTCGAGGGTCGTGCCAACCGAACGTCTCGGTAGACTGATTCGCCCCGGGGCGTGAACGAGTAGACCCGTAACCTCCGCGATTGGCCGGAGACATGTCGGACGTCCTGGGTCAGGACGCCCGCAGCGACCAGACGTCGGAGCACGTTCGTGAGGGTGCTCTGCCCGACGCCGAGGGTGGAGGCCATCCCGGACTGCGTCAAGGCGAGGGGGCCGATCTCGTCCCGGCCGAGTCGTCCTTGGGCCCCGATGTGAAGCACGACGCGCTGGGTCAGCTGGACTCGAGATCGGGGAGGCGCCGGAGGGGCCGATCTCGCGCGGTCCGATGGGGGGGATTCGGCCCGCGGGAGTTCCGCCAATTCGGGCACCGGGGACGCAGGGAGCGTGTCGCGAGCGGAGGACTTGCCCCCCGTTGGCGGCCCGATTGAACCCCCTGACACATCGTCGGGATCTCGCGGAAGCTCGGCCGGCGATCGAGCGGTCGGTGGGCCCAATCCTCGCCGCGCGAGAACTCGCCCGACCAGGAAGAACGAGAGGGTTGCCGTGAGCGCCAGTCCCGCCGCCACGCCAACGATCCATCCGGGGGTCGGTGTCAAGCCAAGGAGTTCGCCGGGACCGTCAGAAGTGTCGGCTCGGACGACCTCGGTCCCGGAAGCCATCGCCCAATGCCCGCTCGAGTCGGTCACGTTCACCGAGTAGTGGAAAGTCCCCGGCTTCTGGTAGGTGTACACGACGGGGATGCCGGAGCCGACGCTCCCGTCTCCGAACGTCCAAAGTGCGGCGACGTACGTTCCAGTCCCTCCGGTCACGTTCGCCGAGAACTCAACGGTGAGCGGTGTGGAACCGGAGGCGGGCGTCGTGGAGATCGCAATCGACAGGGCGCCGGGACTCGCGGCGACCATGGACGTCCCGTCTGCCGAACACGCCGGCTCCGTCACCCGGACGAGGACCGGATACGACCCTGGGTTGTTGTACCGGTGGAGCGGCGAGGACGCCCCCGAAACCGAGCCGTTCCAGAAGCTGCCGTCCCCGAAGTCCCAGCTGTACGCGCTTGGGGCACCCGACGAAACCGTCGCGTTGAAACGGACCAGGAGCGGCGCCGGCCCGGTCGATGGGCTAGCGGTGACGTCCACCGTGAACCCGCACGCCTTGGGGGCCGAGAGGGCCGACGCGGCGCCCGTGACCCCAATGACGACGAAGACCCAGCCGAGAAGGATCCAGAGCCCGTGCGTCCGCGGTCCGCCGAACGCCGGTCGGCGTCGCACCGCACGGCCCCTGCGCGCGGCGATCACGGGGGCATGCGGTTCGGAGGGCGCGGCGGTCCGGTTTGGAGGCGCGCGACCAGTTCGTCCCCTTCCCGCCTCCACCGGCGGGTCTGGGCAAATCGGAATCCGAGGCCCGCGGCGAGGATTGTGCCGGCGAGGGCGGCGAGGAGCACGAAGACCGGCGTAGAACCCTGGGAGAACGGGGACGTCGCCCCCGCGGTGACGGTGATGGAGGGCAGCGTCCGGACCGTTCGATGGCCCGCGCTGTCGGTCACCGTCAGTTGGGGCGTGAAGACGCCCGGAGACTCGTAGAGATGATGGACGGGCACACCGGGCAGTTCCGAACCCGAGGTCCCGTCCCCGAACGTCCACTGCAGTGTGATCGGCGGAGTCCCGCCGGCCACGGTCTCGTTGAACGTCGCGGTGAGCGGCGCGGGGCCGGACCCGGTCAGCTCGACGGCGCTCGCGCCCAGGGAGTTCTGGTCCGTCACGACGATCAACGCCGTCGAGCCGACGCCGGCGCCGCGGGCGTCGGACGCAATCGCGACGACGCTGAAATTTCCGGAGTTGAGATAGACATGAGAGAAATCAAGTGGGCTCGATCCGGACCACGTCGAATTCCCCACGCCGCAGTTCGGCGCCGGGCTCTGGTGGTCCGCCGTCCCGAAACAGACCGAGAGGTTGTACGGCCCCACGCCGTCCGAGACGGAGACCGTGACGTTGACGAACAGCGGGGCGTTCCCCACGCTCGGGGAGACGGCCAGCGAGAGGATCGGGGCATCGAAGGTCGTCACGCTCGAGCCGCCCACGAGTGCGGCCGCGCGGTAGGGCGCTGGGGAACCGGAAGCGCACCCTTCCGCAGCCACGACGGCGAGGAGGAGGGCCACCCCGAGGGCGATCGCCCAGGGCGATGCGGGCGCTCCCCCTCGGGCGCGGTCCAGTCTCCTCATCGCCCGCTCTCCGTCGCCTCGCTGAGGGGGCTTACCATCGCCGCTCGTCGTCGGCCGCCGATGCCGCGCGGGCTCCCCCTCCGTGGGGAGTGCGGCGTATGCGGCGCCCCGTGAGGAACCCGCCCAGGCCACCGACGGCGGCTCCCGCGGCGACGACCGCAACGAGCCCCGCGGTCATGACCTCCGCGGCGAGGCTCCCCGCCGCGAGCTTCCCGCCGGAGATCGGCGTCTCGCCCGAGCCGTTCCCCGAGCCGTTGGATCCGGAGCCGTTGCCCGTACCGCCGGCTGGCGCGGCGTAGACCCAGACACCGCCTTCGCCGACCAGCACCGTGCCGTACGCATTCGTCGTGTTGTAGACGAACGCCGTCGCCGGGAACCAGCCCACGTGGGGGTAGTTGACAGTCACCATGAGCCCAGTCACATTCGGCGTGGCGTTGCTCCCCGGTAGACTCCATACCACGAGGAACGGCGCCGAGCCGCCGTTGATGAACGCCGACAGGATGGTCGTGAGTGGCGAGCCCCCCGTTACCGGGGACGCTGCGACCGTGACCCCGACCGAGGTCGGATACGGCGCGGACACGTTCGTGCCGTTGAAGTAGCTCGCGTTCAGCCACACCGCGACCGAAGCCGTCATATCGTTCCCGTTCACGGCGCGGATCGAGAAGTTGTAGAGCCCTGCCGACGCGTACGAGTGGGAGAAAATCCCCGCAGTCAGGGTCCCGGTGGCGTTCGGGCCCGAGCTCAGGTTGACCAAGATGTATCCTCCGTCACCAGTTCGCACGGAGATCGTCGACGCGTTGACGGTCCCGGCGACGGTGAGGTTGAACACGGTGACGTTGATCCGGGTCGGTCCTTCGAGCAGGGCGAGGATCGCGGAGAACGAGTAGGTCGCGTTCCACGCCTCGAGCACCCACTCCGAGACTCCCGAGCTCTGCCGGAACAGGACGACGCGGCCGCCGGCGGAAGAGTTGTTGCCGGAGCCGTTGCCGCCGGTGCCGTTGCCGTGCGAGCCGTTCCCGCCGGTCCCGTTGGAACCTCCTCCCAGGAAGACGACCGACAGTCCCGTCGAGACCGTGGCCGTGGCGTTCGGGTCCTGCCACCAGATCGAGAGGGTGTACGAACCTTGGGCCGTGTACGTGTTGGTTGCGTTGAAGCCGCCGGCGCCGGGGCCCGACAGGTTTCCTCCGAAGGTCTGGTTGAGTCCGTTCCCGTTCCCGAACGTGACGAAGAGTCGGGCCGGGGATACGGGCCACTGGAGCGTTCCCGAGAGATCCAGTGTCGCGGAGGCGTTGCCGTACCAGAGCGACGCGGTCGCGTTGACCGACAACGTACCGTTCCACGCGACGAGCCCGTACTGGATGTAGCTCGAATTCCCGCCGGTGGTCGTCACACTCGACCCCGCGGAGGAGTTGTGCGACCCGTTTCCGCCGGAACCGTTCCCCGAGCCGTTGGTCCCAGACCCGTTTCCGCCCGAGCCGTTGCCCGAACTCCCGTGGGAAAGGAACGTCACGGGGAGTCCGACGCTGACGTTCGCGTCGCGGAAGGAATCCCGCGCACTGATCGTCACGGTGTAGTTCCCCTGGCTCGTGTAGTTGTATGAAGTTCCGGTGTTCAGCCCGCCTCCGTTCGCATTGACGGACGTGGTCCAGAACCGACCGTTGCCGAAGCTGACGTTCAGGAAGGTCGGATTCACGGAGTCCGACACCGTGATCGAGACGTTGAGTCGCGCGCTGGTCGAGGCCGGGAAGAGGTCGAGGTCGGCGATGTACGTCAACGAGTTATTCCAGGCGGATGCGTCCACAACGGTGAGGTTGGCCGTCTGTTGAACGTACGTCACGCTCGATCCCGACGAATTGTTTCCGGAACCGCTACCGGAGCCGTTCCCCGAGCCATTGCCGGACCCGTTGGTCCCATTGCCCGATCCGTTCCCGGATCGGTTGGCTGTCCGGCTCGCCGCCGTCGCCGGGTCCCCGCCGAGGGCTAGGTGGGGAGGCAGGCACGTCGCGACCGGCAGGATCAGCGCGGCCGTGACTACGACCGAAGGGATCAGGACGAGCAGGGTCAGGAAGATCACAAGCGCGGAGCGGGAGCGGTGAGCCTTCGCTCCCGTGGTGGAGGGGGGCGAGGGGACGGTCGTCCGAAGAGCGAATTCGCGGTGAGTTCGCAGCATGCTCTCCTCGGGTGTATCCCGCCGTTATAAGGCTCGGGCGAAGATACGACGCGGACACGCACGCACGGAGGTATCGGTGGCGTGCGGGCCAAGTTCCCACGGCCGTCCGGGACGCACCTCGTCGAACAGCCCCGTCGATGAGTCCCAGGGGTCCGACGCCAACTCCCACCGGGGCTCGCGGGAAGCGAGATCCTCGGCGATCCCGGGCGGGTCCCGAATGTCGGGCCGAGGGGCGGTCCCACGAGGGAAGGCGAAGTTTGGGCCGAGCCCCACCAACCCCCGGCGGGCCACGATGGTCATGGTTTGTCCCTTCTCCGAGGGCCGGATCCCGCCGATCGACGTCGAAGCACCACCAACCAGGCCATCCCGAGAGCGACAAGTGCCACGGCGACCCCGACCGTGAGGCTGCCGACGAGGAACGGTGAAATCCGAGTGGGGGGAGGCGGGTGGGGGAGCGAGACCGCCGGCACGGCGGGGGTCGTGGCGGAGACGGTGCCGCTCGTGACCGTCGTCCCATTCGGCTCCACGGCCGTGACGGCGAAACAATACGACGTGAGCGGCGTCAAGTTGGTGATCCCGGCCGGGCTCGCGTGGGCGAGGATGGCCCGCCCCGGCGTGCCGCAGGTCGTCTCCACGAGGGCCAAGAAGTAGCTCACGTTCACGGTGGAGGCGCCTCCTCCCGAGGACGTCCCGAACTCCCACGAAAGCGACGCCGACGTCGGCGATACGATCGTCAGGTTGACGTTGGAGAAGGTTGGCCGGGGGACCGGCACGGACGGACCGGCGGTGGCCGCCGACGCGCACGCTGAGAGGGCGCTTTCGCCGGCCGTGTTCCACAACGCGACGGCCCAGTCGTACTGCACCTCCGACGAGAGGCCCGTCACCTCCCAGGCATCCGCCACCTGGCCGAGGTCCGTGACGCTCGACCAGTTCCCACAGCTGGCGCCCTCATACAGCGAGGTGTTGAGGAGGTCCGTGTCGCGCAGCCCGGTCGGTAGGACCCACGTCAGATTCTCACCGTAGGCGCTGACCGCCGCCACATCGAGCTCGGTCGGAGCGTCCGGGGGGGCGCGGAGCGGCGTCGCACGAATCGGCGCCGAGAGGGGTCCTTCGCCGGACGCGTTCCAGGCTTGGACGGAGAAGCAGTAGGTCGTGTCCGGTAGTAGCCCGGTGGCCAAGTACTCCGCAACGACCCCGACGGATGGACCGTGGGTCCACGCCCCGCACTCCAATCCGTAGAACACGGTGACGTTCACGAGGGAGCCGGGGGGATTCGACCAGGAAAGGGCGATGGTCGCGTCGTTGAGGGGGGTCGCTACCAAGTTCGTGGCCGCCATGGGAACCCCCGCCGTGAGGATGGTGAGGGCGTCCGACCTCGGACTCTCGCCAGTGACGTTCCACGCGCCGACTTCCACGCAGTACCGCGTTTGCGGGGTCAGGCCCCGGATCCGGTAGCTCGCGACAACGCCGGCGGAGTTTCGCTGCGTCCAGGTCCCGCACGAGGGGCCGACATACACCGTGGTGTTGAGGAGGGAATCGGGGGGGTTCGTCCACGCCACCGTGGCGTTGGTGGCGTTCACGCCGACCGTGCGCAGATCGGTTGGGACGTCGGGGTCGGACTTCAGCGTCAGGTTGACGATGGTTCCCGCGTCGGCGCTGTGGAGGTTCAACGCCACCACCCGGAATTCGTAGAAGGTGGCGGGGTGGAGTCCGGTCACGTTGAACGACCGGTTGGAGGAGGTGAGGCTCGTCGAGAACGGCCAACTTCCCGAGGAAGAGCCCCAGGAGAGGGTGAAGTTCAGGACCGGTGTCTCCGAATCGGTCCACGAGACGTTGACCCAGTCGACGCCCTGCGTCGTGGCCACGACCGGTTCGGGGGGCGGCCCGACCTGCGCCTGTCCGTTCGTGGACGGGTTCCCGGCCTCCGGAAGTCCGGTCTTCCAGACGTAGTACACCGTCCCGGCGACAGTCCCGGGAGAGGTGCCGGCCACAGGGCATGTGGTCACGTGGACGAAGTTGTCGAGGCAGTCGTAGCTGTAGTACGAGATCAGCCGCGAGGTATCGAAGTACTGGCCGTCGAGCGAGTACGAGTGCGCGTACGCCTGCGTCGGATAGTAGGTGGAGTTGTCCAGGTGGTCCACCGAGACGTTCGAGCTGTAGAACACGATGTGCCCGGGGGTCGGGTCGACCGCAAACGACTCGTTCCCGCCGTACGGCCACCACGCGGTCTGGAACGCAGGGCCGCTCCCGACCACCGTGAAGCGATGCTCGTCGGAGCTCACCTGCGGCACGATGCGCGGGTTCGGGTACTTCGACACGTTCGCGGGACTCTCGTAGAAGTATCGCTCCGCGTCGAGGGTTCCGTTGGCGGACCAGTTGTAGGCGAAGGTCTGGATGCCGCCCTGGTAGTCGACGCCGGCCCAGAGGAGATGCGCGGTCAGGTTGAGGAACAGGCCGTTGACGCCGTTCGCGACGAAGCCACCGGTGTACCACTGTCCTCGGAACACCGGCACGAACGTGCCGTTCGGTGTCAGGGTCCACTGCTCCAGATGGTCGCCGCGCGCCCCCTCCGCCTGGAAGTTGACGAACGAGTTCAGGTACGGGACCCAGTAGGCGTTGTTCGCCTCGAAATACGTCAACTTCGTCCCGACGTACTGCGTCCCGTTCCACAGGTTCCACAGGTGGAGGGTGCCGTCCGCCGTGATGAACGCGGCCGTACTGGCGTTCCCGTCGAGGCCGAGCATGTTGACCTGCGCGTTCGTAGTCGTTTGGGAGGCGCTGAAGCCAGTGAAGTTGTGCTCGAACGCCTGGAACGTCGTCAGGTTCACGGCGAAGAACGTGATCGTGGCGCCGGCGGCGCACTTCGCGAGGCAGCCCGCCCCGTACGCGAACTGGCCGTCCTGGGTGAGGAAGAATTCGTTCTGCCAGCCGGCATAGTTCATCATGTTCGTGTAGAGCGGGACCCACGCGTGGATCAGCGTCACCGTGTCGTTCGGAATCGAGAAGAAGACGAGGTCGTCGGACGCGTTGATGTAGTACACTCCGTCTTGCACCCAGGAGAGCACCGGCTGCTGGACAAAGCTCGTCGCGGAGTTTCCGTTCCCGTTGTCGAGGATCGTCGAGAGATTGTTCCAGCCGGGGAGGAGAAGCGTCGCGTTGTTGTACGCGATCCGCGGGTAGGCGTACAGGGCCACCGTCACGGTGCCGGAGACCAAGAAGGTCGTCGGGGAGAGGGCCGACGGTCCGGAGGGCCAGCCCCCGCCCCAGGCCCCTTGCGGCTGGCTCGCCACGTAGAAGCTTCCGAGTCGGGGCACTGAGAGGTTGTACAGCCCTGCGGCATCCGCGACCCCGGTGGCGAGAACGGTGGTCCGGTTGATCGCGAGAATCTCCACCGTGGCGCCCGCGATCGGAACGGCCGTCGCCCCCTCGTACGGGATCCCGAGCACTTGGCCGGAGAAGGTCGAGTTCGAGGAGACGGACGGTAGGTCAGTGGCTCGGGGTTCCGTATGCCCCCGCACGGAGGCAATGGCCGACCCCGCCCGGACCGGAAAGCCGGCTTTCGAAAGGGCCGTCGGAAAGGGTAGGGGCGTCAGAAGCAGAGCGATGACGACCATGGTGAGCACCGCGGCCGGCCACGGGAAGTTCGACCGGCGATCCCGGGGGGTCGGCGCTTGGTGGGCGTCCGGGCCCGGAGCACTCCTCGTCCTCACGGACTGGCCCCGGCGGCGGGCATTCTCCCGCAAGGGTCCGCGCCGGCGCATAAGGCTGGGGTGGAGATATGTCGCATAGATGCCGCCCGCCCGAGAGCGGAATCGGAGGTGCCGAGCAGCGGGCCCCGGACGTTCGGGTTCCGGCCGATAGCTCGAGGACGACGTGCGGTCAACCTTTCAAGCGAGGGCGACTCCCCCGACCGTGACCCCCCCGGAGACTCCCCGGCCTCCTATCTCCGCGCCACGGGGACCTCGACTCCGGTGCCGCGGGTGGGGCCAGGAAGCCGCGATGCGGCTGCTCATGAACAACCTCGACCCCGAGGTCGCCCGGGACCCGGCGCACCTCATCGTCTACGGCGGACGAGGGAAGGCCGCGCGGGATTGGGAGTCGTACGACCGGATCGTTGCGACCCTCGAAACGCTGGGGAACGATGAGACGCTCGTCGTCCAATCCGGGAAACCGGTGGGGGTGTTCCCGACCCACGCGGAGGCCCCACGGGTGCTGATCTCGAACGCCATGATGGTGCCCAAGTGGGCGACCGACGAGGTGTTCTGGCCCCTGGAGGCGCGGGGGCTCACGATGTACGGCCAAATGACGGCGGGGAGCTGGATCTACATCGGCACCCAGGGGATCCTGCAAGGCACCTACGAGACCCTGGCCGCGCTCGCCCGGGCCGAGTTCCACCAACCCGACCTCCGAGGTCGGTGGATGCTCACGAGCGGACTGGGGGAGATGGGCGGTGCCCAACCGCTCGCCGTCACGATGCTCGGCGGGGCCGCGCTCATCGTCGACGTCGACCCGCGGGCGATCGCGCGCCGCCTCGGGAATCGCTACCTGGACGAGGAGGCGACGTCTCTCGACGACGCGCTCGCGAAGGTCCAAGAGGCCGCCCGGGCGGGGCGACCCCTCTCCGTCGGCTTGCAAGCGAACGCGGCCGAGGTGTACGCGGAGCTCGTCCGCCGCAAGGTCACCCCCGACGTCGTCTCCGACCAGACGGCGGCCCACGACATCCGCGTCGGCTACCTTCCCATCGGATTCACTCCGGAGTCCGCCGAGGCGGCCCGGGGGTCCGACATGGACGCGTACCTCGCTCGGGTCCGCAGCTCGATCGCGCTCGAGGCGCGCGCCATCCTCGAGCTCCAGATGCGCGGGGCGAAGGCGTTCGACTACGGGAACAACTTCCGCACCCAGGCGAAGGAGGCGGGCGTGGTCGAGGCGTTCGACATCCCCGGCTACGTGCCCGCCTACATCCGACCGCTGTTCGCGGTCGGGAGTGGTCCCTTCCGATGGGTGGCCCTGTCCGGGGAGGCGACCGACATCGCCCGCATCGACCGGATGATCCTGTCGGAGTTCTCCGAGCGGGCCGAGCTCTGCCGGTGGATCCGACTCGCCGGCGAGAAGGTCCGCTTCCAGGGACTCCCCGCCCGAATCTGCTACATGGCGTACGGGGAGCGGGAACGGTTCGGCCACCTCGTCAACGACCTGGTGCGCCACGGCGAGCTCTCCGCCCCGATCGCCATCGGTCGGGACCACCACGACACCGGCAGCGTGGCCAGCCCGTACCGGGAGACCGAGGCGATGAAGGACGGGTCCGACGCGATTGCGGACTGGCCGATCCTCAACGCTCTCCTGAACGCGGTCTCCGGCGCCACCTGGGTCGCGGTCCACCATGGGGGCGGCACCGGGATCGGAAACTCGATCCACGCCGGACTCGTCGTCGTCGCCGACGGCACGTCGCAGGCCGACCGACGGATTGGCCGGTGCCTGCACAACGACCCAGGACTCGGCGTGGCCCGGCATGCCGACGCCGGCTACGAGAGCTCCCTTGCGATCGCCGCCACGGCACGGTTCCGAATCCCTCCGCCGTCGACCGGAGCCATCGGCCCCCCCGCTGCGAAGTCGTAGCACACCGTCCAACGCCCCGGTCGCCGCGCGGGACGGGGGTTTATCCCGCGATTTCGGCCTCGATTCTCCCGGGACGGCACAACGGCCGCCCCAAGGAACGGAACGAATGCAGCGAACGGAACGAACGACGAAGATCTTGGCGACCCTCGGCGTGGTGGCCCTCTTGGCGATGGTCCTCCCGGGCCTCGCCGCCACCGCCCAGGGGAGCGCCGTCACGCCCGCGGGCGCGACGAGCGCGACGCTCGCGGCGAGCGGGTCGGCGACCCAGCAGTGGGCGTACGGCGGCGCGAAGTGGGTCAACGTGAGCGTCCAACTCGGCAACGCGTCGTACGCCTCGCACGCGTTCTTCGGCTGGCAGGTCGTCTTCACCGCGACGAACACCTCGAACGGAACCGTCGCCCTCGAAGCTCAGCGGACGATGGCCGCGAGCCTGTTCGCGAACTACTGTTCGCCGAGCTGCACCAGCCCCTCGACCTCCGGTAACCTGTCGATCCAGGGCCAGGAGACGGACACCGGATTCGCCAACCTGACGACGCTGTCGCAGGTGTACGAGACCGGGACCGCCACCCCCGCGGTCGGGATCGACAACGCCTCCTCGACGGGCACGGCGAAGCTGAACGAGTCGTACACCCTGACGGTCGGCGCGCACTCGGCGAACGGCCACCTCACGGTGTCGGGCACCTCGCACGGCGCGGTCGCCTTCACGCCGTCCTTCGGCCTCGTGCCGTGGAACGCGGCGCCGAACGTGACCTGGAATTCGAGCGCGGCGTACGTCGCGAGCGGGTCGTGGGCCCTCGCCTACCAGTACGGCGGGACCTCCCTCCTCGGGACGACGGTCAGCGGCTCCGGCAACCCGAACGGAAACGTAACGGGCTCCGGAACGGTCGCCCTGGTCGGCGCGGACCTCGGGACCGTCACGCTCGCGAACGGCCGCACGGTGCCGGTCATCGCGATCGGGATCACGGGACCGTTCGACGACGTCGACGGCTTCCTGCTGGTGCCCCACGGCTTCGAGATCTTCGGATCCGGCCAGCACGTCTGGGACGCCCACTCGTTCGGCGCCGAGGCCGTGGCGACCTCGCGTCTCGACATCGTCCTCGACGCGACGGGTCACCGCTTCCAGGTCGTCTCCTCGGCGACGAGCTTCGCCGGGTCGGACACCAGCCTCGGGCAGGGAACGTCGGTCGTGGCGATCGCCCCGGCCGCCACCGCTCCGAACGCGACCGCCCTCGTCCAGGGCCAGCCGGAAACGGTCGCCCAGGCCCAGAAGGCCTCGGTCTGCCTGACGACGGACTGCTCGGCGACCACGAGCGCGGCGGGGTCGATCCTGCCGTTCCTGCTCGTCGGTCTCGTGGCCGTGGCCCTCGTCGGCACCGTCGGCGTGGTCGAGTACCGCGCCTGGTCGCGCCGGAAGTCGGGCGGCGGACGCCTCGTCGGCGGCTACAGCCAGCAGGTCCCCACCTCCCCCGGGCTGCCCCCGCCCCCGCAAGGGCCGGCGCCCCCCATGCCCCCGAGCGGCGGAACGTAGGCAGGCCGAACCGGGACCGGGGGGCGGATCCCCCCGGTCCCCAACCCGTTCTCACCCTCGAATTATTTCGGAGCGCTCGGTCGTTGCGAGACCCACGCGTCGACGAGGTCGAGCACGCGTCGGTCCGCCTCGAACTCGACCAGCGAGCGCGCCTCCCCGAACGAGACCCATCGGGCCTGGTCGAAGATCGGTTCCGGATGCACGGGGCGAACCGTCGTGAGGGCGACGAAGTACACGCACGTTTTGACGACGCTTCGGTCCTTCTTCGGCTGGAAGAACCGGTAGGTCACCTGGCCAATCTCCGGCCCCAGGGAAATCCCGGAGAGACCGGTCTCCTCCTCGACTTCGCGGGAGGCCGCCGTCTCGACGGATTCCCCCGGGTCGACATGGCCCTTCGGGAAGCACCAGCGGTCTTCCTCGGTGAGGTGGAGCAGGAGGAGCTCCTTCCGGTCCGGGTCGACCAGGGCGGCGCCGGCGGCAAGCTCGGCCCGGGCCGGCCGGTCGATCCGGAACTCCTCGGTCGTGCGTCGCATCGAACCCTCCTCGCTAAGCGTCCCCGTCGCCGGGAACGCTCCGGTCGTCTCGCGCCGGCCGAGTTCTTAAGTCCGATGACGGTTCGGAGTCCCGAATGCTCGGGCCCGAGGAGGTCTATCACGACCTCGCGACCCTCATTCGGGCGAAAGCTCGCAAGAACGGGGACCGGCCCGCGGTGCGGTTCGCCTCTCGATCCCTGAGCTACCGCCAGCTCGATGCCGGGAGCGACGCGGTTGCGGCGAACCTTCGGTCCGCCGGCATGGCCCCCGGCGACCGGGTCGCGGCGCTCCTCCTCAACGGCCCCGAGTTCGTCCTCGCATGGTTCGGCGTCGCCAAGCTCGGCGCCGTGTTCGTTCCCCTCAACACCGCCCTCAAGGGCGAGATCCTCCGCTACGAGCTCGCCGACGCCGCTCCGAAGGGCCTGCTCGTCGACCAACGATTGTGGCCCGCGTACGGCCCCGTCCGCCCCGCGACCAATGCGCCGATGGTGTGGGTCGTCGGAGGGGGAGGCACCGATGGAGGGTCGGCGCCGGACACTCGACCGTGGGCCGAGCTCGAACGGACGGCGACCCTGACCGACGCGCCGTCGTTGCGAGGATCGGATCCGGCCGCGATTCTCTACACGAGCGGTACGACGGGGCCGCCCAAGGGGGCCGTGATCCCTCACGAGAAGTACCTGACGACCCCGCGCGAGATCGGCGCGCGCAGTCGGCTCACACCCGACTCCATCCTCTTCAGCGCGCTTCCGCTCTTCCACTGCAACGCCCAGGAGATGACGGCGCTCACCGCGATCGAGTTCGACCTGACGGCAGCGTTCGACGAACGCTTCCACGCCACCACGTTCTGGGAGACGGCAGCTACCTTCCGGGCGACGCACGTCTCGTTGCTGATCGCGATGATCAACGTCCTGTTCAAGCAGCCCGAGAAACCGACCGATCGCACCCACGCGGTACGGACCGCCCTCACCGCGGGCACGACCAAGGCGGTGTGGCCCGAGTTCGAGTCGCGGTTCGGGCTCTCGATCCTCGAACTCTACGGGATGACCGAATGCGGGTGCACGACCTTGATGAACCCGCCGGACCAGGTGCGGGTGGGGTCGATCGGGACCCCCCTCGGCTTCGTCGAAGCCGATGTGGTCGACGACGACGACCGGCCCGTGGCCGCCGGAGTGCGGGGCGAGCTCGTGGTCCGGCCCCGCGCCCCCTCGACGATGTTCCTCGGCTACCGCAACAAGCCGGAGCAGACCGTGGAAGCCTGGCGCAACCTTTGGTTCCACACGGGCGACTACGTCACCCGGGACGCGGACGGGTACTACTACTTCGTCGACCGGAAGAAAGACGTCATCCGGCGACGGGGCGAAAACCTCGCTCCGTACGATGTCGAGAGCGTCCTCAACCGTCACCCGGCCGTGTTCGAGAGCGTCGTGGTGGGGGTCCCCTCGCCGCTCGGCGAGGAGGACGTGAAGGCGTTCGTGCAGCGCAAGCCCGGCGCCACGGCGACGCCGAAGGAGCTGTTCGAGTTCTGCGTCGAGAACCTCCCCTTCTTCATGGTCCCGCGCTACCTCGAATTCCTCGACGAGATCCCGAAGACGGCGAACCAGAAGGCGCAACGGTACCTCCTCCGTCAACGGGTCGGGGGTGAGCAGTACGACCGCGAAGCGCTCGGGATCGTCCTCCGTCGACCGTAGTCCTCCCGCCGGCCCGGTGCTCGTCCTCGCCGACACCAATGCGATGTTCTGGCCGTTCACCCATGGCGTCCGATTCGCCCCGGAGTTGCAGCGGCTGCTTCCGGGCGGCACGCGCCTGCTGGTCCCGTCCTCGGCATCGGAGGAGCTCGGGCGACTCGAGCGCCGCGGCGTGGAGGGCGCGAAGCTCGCCCGGTCGCTGGCCGAAACGCTTCCCACGCTCCCGGTCCATGGCCGCGGGGATTCGGCGATCTTCGACGCCGCTCTTGCGCACGACGCGGTCGTCGCCACGGCCGACCGGGCGCTCGCCGAGCGCCTTCGGTCGGCGGGCCGCGCGGTGATCGTGCCCCGCGACCGGTCGCGTCTCGAACTCCTCGCGCCCCGGCCGCGCGCCGCCGTCCGGGCAACGGTTAAAGCCCGTCCCTCGGTCCGTCGCCGTCCCTCGGCGGGGCCGTGACCGGATGCGCGACGACGACCTGTTGCTGAAAACCCCCGGGCTCGAGTTCGGGAGCGGGGTGATCGGCCCCTGCGACATCTGCGGGAAGCGCCAGGCCGTCATCGTCCTCCAGAAAGAGCGGTTCCAGCTCTGCGTGATCGATTTCCTGAACAAGACTTGGACCGGGTCGAAGGCGACGCCCGGCTCCCCGCTCCCGCCGTACCGGAGCGAGCGGGTGACTTTCCCCACGGACGCCGTCCCCAGCGGAGAGGCGGCCGGCGTCCTGCTCACCCCCACGAGGCAGGTGCGGCGCCCGGTCGTCCTGATCACCCCGGAAGTGTACGGGATCACGACCTCGCTCCTCGACGCGGCCATCCATTTCGCTCGGGCGGGATTCGAGGTGCTCATCCCCGACGTCGGGAAGACGTCCCTCTTTGGGCCGACCGACCACCTGACCAGTCGGCTCAAGCTCCGCACCTCCGGGGGCGTTCCGGTCACGACGCCGCGCGTAGCGAAGCTCGTCCGATTCTACGCGGACGCCCTGAACTACCTCCGCACGCGCGACATGGTCAACGCCGACAAGTCGGCCGTCTTCGGTCTCTCCTTCGGCGGCGCGCTCGCCCTTGCCGTCGCCGGCCTCGACCAGAGGCTGACCGCCGTGGCGCTGGCCTATCCGGTGCCGGTGACCCCGGCCGACGCACTCACCCTCGTGACCGCCAAGGTGTTCGTCGTGGCGGGTCGGCGCGACCGCGTCGCCAACGCGAGCCGGGCCCAACTCGAGAAGCTCCCGGGGGGGCAGGTCGAGTTCGACTGGCTGACCGAGGTCGGCCACAATTACCTCTCCCGCGACCTGCGGGCCTACGACCAGAACCGGGCGGAGCAGTCGTGGGCCGACCTGGTCGCCTTCCTCAAGCGGCAACTGATGCCGCCGCCACCGAAGCCGCCCACCCCTCCGACGAAGTCGCCGGCCGCCGTCCTCCCGCCGGCGGCGACCGCCGTTGCGAAACCGGCGGCCCCCCCGGCGACGGCACGGGCCGCAGCTCCCGCCTAGAATTCCGTCGGGATCGTCGAGGCGATCTCGACCAGCAACGTGGACGCCTTCGTGAACCGCATCGCTTTTCCGAAGTTGCCGCGGACCCTCACCTGGCCGGAGAGGACCGCCTTCACCGGGTCGACCTCCCTCCGCAGGATGCGTTGCCAGGCGGCGCCCGTCGCCTCGAAGGCGAACTCGCTCTCCTCGCCGTGCGCGTCCGCGAGATAGGTCGCGCTTCGGCACGTCCCGTGGGCCAGGTCGAGATGGACCCCGGACGGGACGCCCGTCGGGTCGTCGGAAAGGACCCTGAGGAGGACATCGCCCTCCCAGGCGCGGGCGGCCTCCGCGTAGTCGGCCCGTTCGTTCACGGCCGCGTGGAACAGGGCGGCCCACTCGGCGGAGGGAAACTTCGCCACGAGCCTCCCAAGGACCGTCGTGCAGAACCGTTACGCCGAGTAGTCGTAGAAGCCGCGACCGGACTTCCGGCCGAGGTGCCCGGCGTCGACGAGCCGCCGGAGCATCGGCGCCGGTCGATACTTTTGGTCCCCGGTCCCGTCGACCAGCGATTCGGCGACTTCCAGGGTCACGTCGAGCCCGATCAGGTCGGCGAGCTCGAACGGTCCCATCGGGAGCCCCGCCCCGGTCTTCATCGCGAGGTCGATGTCCCGCGACGACGCGAGCCCTTCCTCCAGGGCGAAGCACGCCTCGTTGAGGATGGGGAGAAGGATCCGGTTGACGACAAACCCCGGCGACTCTTTCACGCGGATCGGGACGAGGGGATACCGGTGGTTCCGCAGCCCCTGCAGGAAGTCGACCGTCTCCTGGACAACGTCCTCCCGAGTGTCTACGCCGCCCGACACCTCGACGAGCGGGAGCGTCCCGGGCGGGTTGAAGAAGTGGGTCACGAGGGTCTGCCGGACGTGGCCGAGCCCCTTCGCGAGGCGGGTGACGGAGAGCGAGGAGGTGTTCGTGCCGATCACCGCATGCTCGGGAAGCTCTTTGTCGAGACGCTCGAGCACCGGACGCTTGACGTCCACGCGCTCGAACACGGCCTCCACGACAAAATCGACCGAGGCGAACTCGCCCCAGTCGGTCGTTGGGTGGACCCGCGCAACGACCTCGGCCCCACGGGCCGGGGTGACCTTCGGCGCGAGTCGCCCGCGAAGCGCGGCGCGCTGCGCCTCGGTCAGCTCGACGCCGAGCGACGCGATTCGCTCCGCCTCCTTGTCGGCCCGCTCCGCGTGGAACCGCACCAGGTCGTCCACGAGGGTCCGCACGCGGGCCATCCCCCGGTCGACGGCCGGGCGGTCGACATCGATGAGAACGACCGGCAGGTCGTTGAAGGCGAGCACCTCGGCGATGGCCGCTCCCATCGTGCCCGCCCCGACGACTCCCGCTCGTGCGACGCGCACCGTTCCGACCTCGCGGCGACCACCGCGGGCCCCGTACTTAACGCGCGGCGCGCTCGGCCTGAACGAACCTTTAAAGAGCGAACCCACCTCGGAGGGCCCGCGCGGGGATAGCCCAGCCCGGTAAGGCGCAGGATTGCTAATCCTGTGGTGATTTCACCTCGGGGGTTCAAACGGGCGCCGGGACCGACCGGCGGCCGGAAACTCCCCCTCCCCGCGTCCCCGTCCCTTCGGCCCTGGCCGAGCGGCGTCGAGCGGATCCGGCGTCCCGCTAGTCGGTCCGATTGGTAACGATGAACTCGTTCCCATCCGGGTCGGCGACCACGCCCAATACGAATCGGACGCCCGGCAATTCGAGGACTCTCGGTTCGTTCGCGATCGTCCCCCCGCGCCGGCGAATCTCCTCGCAGGCCGCCACTGGGTCGGCGTGCCAGAACATGACTCCCGAGACCGTCCCGGGTTCTCGTCCCCCTTCGCCCGGTCCCTGGACGTGCACGCGGAGGATCGTCGAAGTGCCGGGAAAGGCGAACGTCACGCGGCTCGCCGGCGCGCTGAACGTCAACTCTCGGAAGCCGAGGACGTCCCGGTAGAAGGTGCGCGCCCGGTCGATGTCCTGGACATGGACGGTGACGGCGTAGAGGCCGGTGATCACTTCGTCCATTCCGCCCGCCTACGACGTGCCAGAGGGCGGGTGGGATTTGGCGTCGTCGATTCCGGTGGCGGCGACGGACTCCGCGTAGTACAGTCCTCCCTCCGTCCGTACCGTGACCCAACCACCCAGCGCCGGCAAGGGACCGCGGACGATGGCGAGGATCCGGACGCTTTCGGAACCCTCCGCGATCGCGAGCCGGTGGGGGCTTGTCCAACCCGCGGCCGGCGCGTACAGCTCGGTAGCCGCGAGGACAATCGCGCGCGGTGGGATCTCGCCATGGAGGAGCTCCACCGACCCACACCTCGGGCATGGTCCCGGATGGGGCAAGAATCTCCCGTGACAATGTTCGCAGCGGACGATCGCGAGCGGCGCAACTTCGCTCATGCGGCTCCCGCACCGGACCGGCCGAGGATCGTGACGAAGTTGTGCGACCCGAGTCCCCCGATGGACTGGGCCAGGCCGCACGTCGGGAGTTTCGCGAGCGCCATCGGGCCGGACTCGCCCCGCAGCTGACGGGCGATCTCGGCGATCTGAACCAAGCCGGACGCCCCCACCGGGTGACCTCGACCGAGGATGCCACCCGAGGGATTCAACGGAACCCGGTCCGGGGAGGCGGCCGGCCCGTCCTGGAACCACCGGGCGGCTTCTCCGGGAGAGGCCAGGCCGAGGTCCTCCAGGTCGATCAAGGCGAACGGGGCGAACGCGTCGTGCACTTCGGCGACGTCGACGTCCTGGGCGGTTCGATGGGCCGACTCGAACGCGCGCTGCGCCGCGACCCGGGTCGCGCGGAAGCTCGTGAGTTCCGGACGCTCCACCAGCTCGACATGGTCGGTGGCCTGGCCCAGTCCGAGCACGCCGGCCGGGCCGGACGATGCTTCGACGACGACGGCCGCCGCCCCGTCGGAGACGGCCGAACAGTGGAGCAGGCGGAGCGGAGGCGCGATCGGGCGACTGGCCCGGACCTCCTCCGCCGTGACAGGCTTCGGAAACTGGGCATTGGGATTGCGGGCCGCGGCGACGCGCGCCGCCACGGTCACGGCGTCGAGGGCCGACTCCTCCACGTGGTACCGGTCGAGATACCGGCCCGCGACGAGACCCGCCAGGGCCGGCATCGTGGCCCCGTGGGCCGATTCCGACGGCGCGAGGGAGGCGGCCAGGATCTTGGCGACCTCCGCGTTGGGGAGGTCGGTCATCTTCTCCCCGGCCACCACGAGGGCCCGCTTGTACTGGCCACTCCGAACGAGGCCCACGGCGGCGTGGAAGGCGGCCGCGCCGCTCGCGCTCGCCGACTCGACGCGGAACCCGGCCCCGGTGTCGAGCCCGAGCCGGTCGGCGACCTTCGCCACGGTGTTCTCGACGCCCACGAGGGAGCCGCCCGCCATGTGGGCCACCACGAGCACGTCGACGGTCTTCCGCCCCAGGCCGTCGAGCGCCTCCCGGCCGGCCTCGCAGAGGAGCTCCACAAGGGATTCGGACCGCTTGCCGAACCGGCCGACGCCGGTCGCGGTGACCGCGACCCTCATGGCGAGGGTGCCCCGGGCGACGGGTCGGTGAGTCCGGCGATGATCGTCCAGAACCGGCTCAGCGGCATCCCGGCATCCCAACGCAGCACGCCGTTTCCCTCCTTCGTCGACTCGACCGGCGGCAACCACCGGTTGAGGACCCGGTAGCGCCCCGTCGATGGGCCCACGCCGCCCGCGTACAGGCGCCAGTGTTCGCCGTGCCCCCGTCCGACCCGACGGTAGGCGTAGAGGATCACGAGCCCGACGCGGGAGACCGCCGCGCGGTGCTGCTCGAGCTGGAGCGCCGCCCGGCCGCTCGCGGCGCTGAAACGGATCGTGTCGGACGCGGAGGCCTTGACCTCGAGCGGGAAGGCGAATTCCGAGCGCATCGCCACGAGGTCGAAGCCGAGGGAGCCGGCCGCACGGACCACGAGGAACGGCGCCCTTCGGACCGCCTCCAGGGCCGGGCGCTCCGAAGGCGGGAGGGATTTCCCGTACTTCGCGAGCGCCTCCGGGTTCGCCTGGAGGAGCTCCTTCAGCTCCCGCTCGTACGAGGAGGAGCCGCTGCTCACGGCGGCTACTCTCGGAGAGGTTGCTTATAGTTTCGGGGGCGAATCGGTCGTCGGACGTGGCGGCGGCACCGGACCTCGGCATCGCCGAGGAGGAGGAGGCGGTCGCGCGCGTCCTCGCCGACCTCGTCGCAGACTCGGACCGACGGCGGGTGGTGCGCGGCGTGGCGACCGGCCGGGCGCGCTTCCGCCTCACCGAATTCCGGGGTCGGTTGCTCAAGGACCGGGTGTTCGAGGACCCCAGCCGGCTCCTGCAGCGGCTGAAGCGCCGGGGCCTGGTTGAAGAACTTCCCGAAGGGAAGGGCGACCGGTGGTACCACGTTCCGTTCCCCGACGAGCTCCGGCGCATCCTCCTGGGCGAGGTCGCCCGCCTTCAGGCGCCGGAGCCGGCGGGGTTCCAGGCGGTCCCGAACGAGGCTGAGGAGATCCGCTCCATGGACGGGGAGTTCGTCGAGGAACTCCGCGACATTCTCCATCATCGCCTCGAGGCGACCGTCGCCTTCGGTCGCACGTTCACCGTCGACGTGCTCGCGGGGTACCTCCGCGAACTGTTCGGGGAAGCGCTGTTCGTCGATTCGCTGATCTCGCTCCTCCAGCAGTACGCGCTCGCCGATGTCCCGCTGGTGGCGCCAACCGGACGGACGACCGGAACGACCGGCTTCCACCTCGCTCTCTTCGGTCCCCCCGGGACCGGGAAGACGTTCTCGATCGACGACATGATCCGGGGCAATCCGCGGACCGGTGTTCCGCCGCATGGTCTGCCGGGACGGAACCGCTATTGCGGCGGGATCACGCCCGTCCAGTTCCTGCGCGTCGGCGCGTCGTACACTGGGCGCACGTTCAATTTCATCGTCCCCGAGTTCAATGACTGGTTCAAGTACAAGGGGATGGTCGAACCGCTCAAGCTCGTGATGGAGCAGCGCGAGGTGAAGTGGGAGACCACCTTCGGCACCGTCGGACCGTACACCTTCCACTCGTTCTTCTCCGTCAACTACAACGTCCGGACCTCCGGCGCCTCCGACTACTGGACGACGATCGCGGACCCGAACTTCGCCGCCCTCGAGGACCGGATGCTGCTGCGGTTCCACCCGATGACCCGCGAGCGGTTCCGCGCGGTGGAGGCGAGCTCCGAGCGGCTCGAGCTCGGCGCCATCGACTTCCCGCTCGCCCAACGGATCCGGGACCACCTCACGCTCGTCCACGCCATCCAAACGCACCACCCGCTCGTCTCCGGGAAATTCCGTTCGCGGCCCATCCGACTCGACCCGGGACTCTACACGACGCTCCACGACGTCAGCGAGCGCGCGCTCGCCCGGACGACCCATCCGAAGTTCTCCCCGCGCCTCAAGTCCCGAGCCGTGCGCCTCGCCGCCGCCGCCTCGCTCGTGGCGTACTTCGCCCGTCCGGGCGAGGGCGCGATCCCGATCGGCCGCGAGGAGGGAGCGTTCGCCCGCCAATTCTACGAGGAGGAGATCGGTGCCCGCGAGGGCCGACGGGGCGGCGCCTCGTAGGTCGAAGCGCCCGCCGCCGAGCTACCGGCGCGCGGACGCCGACACCGTCCGCGCCGCCGTCGACCGGCTCCTCATCCTCGGCGTCGGCCGCTACTCGTCGCAGGCGGCGTTCCTGCGGGCGTTCCGGCCGGCGCTCCGAGCCGAGGACCCGAGCATGCGGATCGCCGGCCCGCGACTCCGGTCGCTCTTGATCGAGACGCCGGGCGTCCGCCTCCTGGTCCGGTACACCGAAAAGCCCGAGGCCCCGGCGACGATGGTGTGCCCGGTCTGCGGCGCCGACCTCCTCCCGATCCGGAACCGGACGCTGACCGGCGAGGTGGTCGCGCTGGGACAGAAGTGTCCGCGCTGCGGCTACTGGACGCACCGGCACCGTCGGGTGCCGGTCCGCTACACGATCCAACGGACCCCGGTGCGATCGCGGCGCCGCGCGGATGCGGCGTAACGGTCGAACCGTCGGGACCTACGCCGCCGGCCCGCCGACGGTCTGCATGACCCGGCCGGAATGGGAATCGATCAGGATCATCACCTTCTCGCCTTTCCGGTCGAGGAGGAAGTACCAGATCGGCACATGGACGAGCTCGGCCTCGGAGACCTGGATGTTCGAGGTGAGCCCGCTCACCATGTGGTGGCGCTTGTGCGCCGCCTCGGTCTGCAGTTGCATCACGTAGGCGCGGGCCGCGTGCTGCGCTGCATCCTCTCCCAAGTCCCCGTTTAGGACGGGAGCTCCTTCCGGGATCTGCTTCTTGTCGAAGAACGTCCGCTCGCTGAGCGCGAACTGGTAGTCCTTCGGCTGGTAGGCGGTCATCCCCTTGACCGCGACCACCGGGAAATCGTACTGGCCGGCGATCGCGTCCTGCCGGGTCGCGTTGACCGGGGAGCCGATCATCACGGGGATCGGAACGAACCCGCCCTGGCGACCTCCGCCGAGAACGGAGCCGAGGAGCTCGGCGGCCGCGATGGACCCGACCGTCGACCCGACCCCGACGGCGACGTCGGTGTAGGTGTAGTTCGTGGTCGCCGCGACCGGGACGACCCAGAACGGGACGAACGAGAGCTTTTGCTCGACGATCCTCGACTCCTCGAACGCCTTGCGGTGCATGAACCCCTGGTCGAGGTAGGCCTGAACCAGGGCGAGGGCCGGCCCGGCGGTCGTGATCTTCGGGGAGAGCATCGAGTGCTTGCCGACCTCCTTCCAGCCGGCTCCGCCGAGAGTGACCGTGGCGCCGCAGTAGTCGCAGGAGATCACCATCTCGCCGAACACCGGGTGCACGGGCGCGCCGCACGAGGGGCAGGTGACGGCCTGGGCGCCCGCGGGCGCGACGACCTTGTCGGCCGCGGGGGACGGAGGAGGCGGAGGCGTTCCGCCGGCGGCCCCGCCGGAGGCGCCGGGTACCGGAGTGCCGCAGACGAAGCAGAACTTCGCGTTCGCCGGGAGCTCGGCCCGACAGGTGACGCAGTACACGACGCAGTCCTCCCGATCGACCGAGGTTCGCTACGGGAGCGCGGTGCCGCACGACGGGCAGAACTTGCCCGAACCCGTGACGCTCGCCTGGCACTTCGGACACGTCCGTGCCGCCGGCGGCGCGAGCGACTGGCCGCACGTCGGGCAGAACTTCTGCCCGGCCGTGGTGGCCCCGCCGCACTTCGGGCACGGAGGACCCGCGGCCGGCCCGGCCATCAACGTGCCGCACGAAGGGCAGAACTTGGTCCCCGCGGCCACCAGCGTGGCGCACTTGGGGCACGGCACTTGGCCGCCCGGGGCGCCGCCCGGCGTCCCCACTCCCTGGTACGCGCCCTGCATCGAGCCCGCCATCCCGTAGCCGATCCCGAGGCCCGCGCCGAGACCGACGCCTGCGCCCGCGAACTGACCGGCACCGCCGGACTGGTTGGCGGCGGCGGTCGTCATCGCCTGGCCGGCCTGGTATTGCATGTAATTCACGCCGAGGACGCTCATCGTCGAGCGGGTGTTGACCGCCTTCTGGACCTCGTCGGGGAGGTTGACGGAGAGCCCCTGGAGCTGCTGGACCTCGACGCCCAGCGGTTGGAAGTGTTGCGGAGCGAAGCCGAGGACCGCCTGCTCGATGGTCTGGAGCTGGCTCGCGAGATCGGTGACGTGCATGCCCTGGTCCTTCAGCTTGCCGAGCGTGTTGTAGACGAGCAGGACCATCTGGTCCCGGAGGCGCGCCTGGACGTCCGCCGTCGTGGCGGCGCCGAACGTCCCCACGAACTGGTTGATGAACAGGTCCGGACCGGCGACCTTCCAGCGGTAGTCGCCGAAGACGCGCAGGCTGACCAGGCCGAAGTCCGGGTCCTTGAACACGTACGGCTCCTGGCTGCCGAACTTTCCATCGAAGATGCGGCGCTGGAGGTAGTACACCTCGGCTTCCTGGCGGACGCCGGAAAGCGACTGGATGACGTTGCCGATGATCCCGGCGTTGAGGCTCGTGAGAGCGTACCGGTCCGGGCGGTCCAGGTACGCGAGGACCTTGCCGTCCCGGAAGAACACCGCGCTCTCGTCCTCGCGGACGACGATGTTGTCGCCGTAGTGGATGTTGCGCGGGACGCGCCACATGACGTTCGGGCCCTTGTAGGCGTCCTCCCAGTTGACGGTCGTCGCGCCGAGGAGGCTTCCTCCCTTCGGCGGTACCGGATTGTTCGTGACCATGGTTCGCCTCCGTCTAGACCTGCACGCCTTGAACCGCTTTCGTCCGGGCCTGGAAGGCGGCGGTGACCTGGCGGATGCGGCCCCGGGCGTTCTGGATCGCCGGGCCGGCGTCGGTCGGTGAGGGGGACGGGACGTTGAGCGGCGCGAGCGACTGGGTCAGCGCGTCCGCGGCCGTCACGAACCCGTAGTCGTACTCGTACAGCTGGTCGAGCGCGCCGACGCTCATGCGGGTGGCGGGGGAGATGCCGGTGTAGCCCTGCTCCGCGTGCCGGATCTGACCCTCGAGCACATTCAGCTCGCTGGCCACCTGCGCCAGGTCGGAGAGGTGCGCGAAATCTCCGGCGTTCGAGAGGGAGGCGCGCGCGGTCGTGACGATCGTCGCCGCGCGGTGCACCCGGTCGGCGACCTGGAGCCTCAGGAGGCTGTCGGCCGCCCGGTCGTCCTCGCCCTGCCGGTACCCACGGAAGCCGGGAAGGAGAAGTTGGACCTTCTTCAGGAACCCGCGGTCCTGGTCGACACGCTGGCGGATGTCGACGGGGGACGGAGGGGAAGCACCGGGCCGAGGTCCACTGGGCGGGGGCGGCATCGTCATCGACGCACCGCACGCCGCGCAGAACTTGTTCGCCGGAGGATTCGGGGCTCGGCAGCGGGGACACGGCAGGGTGCCGGCGCCCGGAGACGGACCGCTGGGGCCGCTCGGTCCACCGCCGGGACCGCTCACGGGGGCCCCTTCGCCGAGACGGACGGGCTCGGCGTCACGTCGCGCTCGTGCTGCGCGGCCGTGTAGTCGAGCGCGGACGGGGGCGAGCTCGCCCTCCATCCCTCACGCCGCTCCAGTCGGACCTGCTCGACCGCCACGGTCCGATAGCGCCAGTAGGCGCCGACGAGGGTGACGACCAGGAAGAGGAGGATCACGATCAGGACGACGATCTGGGCGATGAAGGTCAGGACGCTCGTGGGGTTGACCAAGACCGAGCCCACAAGCAGGGCGTACCCCAAACCCGCGAATCCCCACGCGAGCGCGCGGGGCATCATCGGGTCGGGAGCAATCCCCTGCGCGAGGTACGACCCGAGGGCGAACACGAGGGAGAGGATCCCGATCGTCACGAGGGCGTAGAAGTGGCCGTTGCCGGGGAGGACCAGGTAGATTGCTAGGAAAAGCAACGCCCCCACGATCGCGAGGACCGCGACGATGGCGCCGCCGAGCGCGGCGGAGCGTGGGGGGTTGGGGGAGGAGGCCGCCGACATGCTACCGACGGTACGAGGCGGGGAGGGCTATATCACGTTCGCGCGGGGCGCGGGGTGCGACGGCGTCTCACAGCCGTGGTTCATCGTCGGTCCGCTCCCGGGGAGGCCGGGGCGGTTTGGGAGGGGCTGCTTCGGCGACCGCGGGCGGGGCCGGCGCCGGCTTCGCCGTGGAAGCCGCCGGCTTCGCCGGGGGCTTCGACGGCGCATCCGCGCCGGCGGATTTCGGGGAGCTTGCGGCGGGGGCACTCGGCGGCTTCGGATGGGCGCTCCCGTCCTTGGTCGGATGCGCCGGCCTGGTCCCGGACTCGGGGTGGGCCGCCCGACCGGACGCGGCCGCGTGGCCCGGGGCCGCCACCGCCGGAGCGGCTCGTGCGGCCGGCAAGGCGACCGGCTGACCGCACTTCGGGCAGGTCCGGAACTCGGCGATACAGTGCATGCAGACCGGTGCCCCGCAACCGTGGATCACCGTCGCCATGCCGCCGCAGCCGGCGCATCGAGCTCCGGTCGGGGCGGCCCGCGGAGAAGGTCCGCTCGCCCGGAACGCGGGCGACGGGCCCGCGGAGGTCGATGCGCCGAGGGCCGGTCCGGCCGGTGCGGCGTTCGGTCCCTCGGCGACCGGGAAGAAGTCCGCGTCGTCCGGTTCCCCGGGGGCGGGGGTTCGGAATTCCGGGGAGTACTGGCCCAGGTCGAGGGACGGGAGCGGCGCGTGCACGGTCCCGCCGGCCGACTCCACGGCCTTGATCAGGCGCGCCTTGAACAGCCCGACCTTCAGCGTCCGGACGAGCTGGAACAGCGTCCGCTGATTCTCCGGAAGGAGGAGCGCACGCCGCGCCATCTCCTCGACGTCCGGGGCGAGCTTCAGATTCTCCAGGCGAACGTCCATCTCGAGCACGGACCGGACGTAGCCGAACAGCCGCTGGATCTGGGGGAGCGTGGAGGAGGGGGGGCACAGCACCGCGACGTCGGCGAGGGTGAACCCCCGTCGGTCGAGCCCCTCGGGCCGGTGTTCGAGCGCGGCGGAGACGAGGCGGTACGACGCCCCCTCGAGCTCCTTCATCTCCTCCGCGTCGAGGCGGTCCAGGTCGACCTTCACGTTCCGCGACAGCGCCTGGAGGACGGGCTCGAGCAGGTCGAACGGGACGTGGAGGGTGACGAACAGGTCGTTGCGGGTGACGGCGCGCCGGCTCTTCGCCTCGAGCAGGAGCGCCTCGCGCCCGAACTTCTCCACCTGGCCGTCCCGCGTCTTTTGCAGGGCGGACAGTCGCCCCTCCTTGGCGGCGACGAAGTCGGAGTCGAGCGCGAGCGAGCGGTCGAAGCTCTCCCGGGCCTCCTCCGGTCGGCCGGTCTCAAGAAGCGCGACGCCGCGGCTGCACCAGGCGTATTTGTTGGCCGGGGCGACCTGGGTGGCGCGCTCCGCGAGCGCGAGCGCCTCGTTCGGGTGGCCGAGCTTGTCGGCGACGAAGGCGGCCCTCAGAAGGTACTCCGGGTTCGCGGCCTCGAGCGCGATCGCGTGCGCGTAGGCGTTCGCCGCCTCCGACCACGTCTCGCGGGCGATGGAGAGTTCCCCGAGCCGGACCCAGAGCTCGCCGGACTTCGGCAACGCCTCGGCGCCCTTCTGGACGGCGACGACCGCCGCCGGGATGTCCCCGAGCCCGCTCTCCGCTTCGCCGAGGAGGAGGAACAAGCTCGCGTTCGGAGGGACCTGGGGGATCGCCTGCGTCAGGAACGACTTCGCGTCGGCGTGCTTGCCCTGGTCGAGCAGGCAGCGGCCGATCCCGGCGAGCGCGCTCGGCGAGCGCGGCTCCTTTTGGCGGACCTGCTCGTAGACGGCCTGCGCCTCGGCCTGCCGTTCGAGGGCCATCAGGATCTCGGCGCGGAGCAGGAGGGTTCCCACGGGCCGCTCGCCCGGAGCGCTGGCCGCGAGCGTCTGGTCGAGGACTTCGAGGGCGAGGTCCGGTCGCCCCGCGGCGAGCCGGAGGCGCGCGCGCCGGGTCGCGATCTCCCCGAGCAACGACGGGTCGAGCTGAGCCGCCCGCTCGTACGCCCGGTTCGCCTCCTCCCCGCGTCCCAACTCGGCCGCCAGGTCGCCGGCCTGGAGGAACAGAGCGGGGTCGCTCGCGTCGGCCCCTTCGGCCGCGAGCAGCTGGTGGAGCGCATCGTACGCCTCCCCCTTCTCGCCGGCCTGGTGGTGGAGCCGGAACTGTTCGAGCAGGGCGGGCGCGTGGTTCGGGTCGAGCAGGAGGATCGCCTTCAGGGAGTACTGGAGGTCGCCGGTGCGGCCGAGCGACCGGTAGGCGTCGGCACGGGTCTTCCACGCCCCGACATCGTTCGGGTCGTCGGTGAGCAGTTCGTCGACGATCGGGATCGCCTCGTTGTACCGCCCCGCCACCACGAGGGTCTCCGCGAGGGCGAGGCGACCGGGGCGGCTCTTCGGGTCGAGCTGGAGGGCCGCGCGGAAGTACTGGACCGCGTCGGCGTAGGCGCCCTGGGCCCGAAGCGCTTCCGCGACCTCGAACCGGACATGGGGGTCCGAGCCGGCGGCCTCGACCGCGGACTTCAGGGACTCGAGGCCCTCCGTCCGCCGACCCGCCTTCACGAGGAGTTGTCCGCGCCGTCGGAGAAACAGGGGGTTGTGGGGTTCGGTCCGCAGAAGGGCATCGACGAACCGGAGCGCCTTCGCCTCCTCGTTCAGCTGGCTCAGGACTTCGACCGCGCCCCAGAGGAGGTCCGGGTCCTCGAGGCCGAGGTCGAGGGCCTGTTGGTAAGCCCCCTCGGCGGCCGTGAGTTGGCCGGTTTCGCGGAGGGCGTGGCCGAGCTCCTTCTGGACGTCGGCCCGGCGGGCGTTGTCCGGATTCTGGAGGAACTGCCGGTACGCGCGGATGGCCCGGTCGTGGTCTCCGACCAGGCGGGAGGCGCGGGCGAGGCCGAGGAGGCTGGGCTCCTCGAGACTCGCGTCGAGCGAGGCTCGCTCGTAGGAGACCAGGGCCGCCCGGGCCGCCTCGGCCCGTTCCGGTGACCCCTCTCCCTTTTCCAGCGCGAGGCCGAGCATGAGGTTCCCGCGCTCCAACGCCACATCGGCCCGGGTCGGGTCGAGGCGGAACAGCGCCTCGTAGGCGTTCGGGAGTTCGTCGGTCCGACCGAGTTCCCGCAGGAGCCGCGTGTTCTCCCGGACCCAGGGGAGGGAATCCGGTTGTCGGGCGATCAGGTCGGTGTAGAGGGCGAGGGCCCCGTCCCGGTCGCCCGAGGTGTCGAGCGCCTTCGCGAGGTCGGCCTTCGCCGCCAGGTCGTCCGGGTCCTCCGCGACCAGCGAGCGGGCGAACCCGAGCATCAGCTCCGAGCGCCCGGCGGCCCGGGCCGCGTCGACGGCTTTGCGGAGCTCGGCAGTCGCGTTCGGATGGGCCGTCTGGATGCGCGCGTACGTCGCGAACCCATCGTCGTCGAGGCCGGCGGCGAACTGGAACTCGGCCAGCGAGCGCATCGCCTCGAGGTTGTCGGGCGACGACTCGAGGATGAGATGGCTCGTCGCCATCCCGAGCGCGTGGTCGTCGGAACGTCGGGCGAGCTCCTGGAGCGCCTGGAGGTTCGCGAGGTTATGCGGGTCCGCCTCCCGCAGCTTGCTCCGGATCTCGACGGCGAGCGGGAGGTCGACTCCCGCGGCCTCCACGCGCTCGGCCACCTCGGCCAGCTGGACCACGTCGAGTTTCGTCGGTCCCGCGATCGCCGAACGGAACGCCGCGATCCCCTCGGCGGTCTTGCCGAGGGCGAGGTCGAGCCTCCCTTCGAGGAGCGTGAGGCGTGGGTCGTCGGGTCGGAGGGCGCGCAGCGGGGCCACGGCGGCGAGCGCCTTGTCGAGTTCGCCGACGGAGGCGAGGAGCTCGGCGTGCGCAAGCTGGAGCTCCGCGTCGTCGGGGTTCTCGGCGAGCAACGCTTCGGCCGCCTCGAGGGCGGGCCGGTCCCCTCCTTGGGAACGGGCCAGCTGCAGCTTCGCCTTCAGGGCCCCCGAGTGATTCGGGGCTGCCTTCAGCGCTTTCTCGACGTACTGCATGGAGGCGACGTCGAGCATCTGCGCCCTCAGGTAGGCGTCGGCCGCTTCGGTGCCCCGGCCCTGCAGCTTCAGCGCGTCGCCCTTGGTCGCCCAAATCGACTTGTCGTGCGGGTTCGCCTCGAGCGCCCGGTCGAGCAACGGGACGACGCGGTCGACGTCGCGGTTCTGCGAAAGGAGGACGACGGCTTTGTGGTGCAAGAGGGCGGAGCCGCTCGGCGAGAACGCGAGTCCCACCTCGACGGCGCGGAGTGCCAGGTCCGGCTGGTTCATCTGGTAGAACGCGACGCCGGTCTCGTCGAGGCACTTCGCGACCTCGGGAGAATCGCGGGAGAGGCCGTCCCTATGGCCTTCCACGTACGCGAGGAATCCTTTCAGCCGGTCGGCGTGGCGCCCCCGGTCGCGGCGGCTGTCGGGATCCTCGGCGGCGGCGAACAGGCGGCGCGCCTCCTCGATCGGGGACGCGGTCGGCTCGCGGCGCGCCGGGTCGCTGTCGCCCGGCATCGGATGGAGCGGCCACCCGGTACCGACGATAAATAGGTTCGGCGCGCGCGGAACTCGTCGCCGGGTCTGGGACCCGGCTTTATCGCGCGCTAGGCCTCCGTGGCGTCGGATGCCGACGAAGCGCCGCGGTCCCCGCAAGGCGATCTTCGACCCGGTGCACGGCGTCATCGCCCTGGAAGGGGTCTCGCTGGACCTCGTGGGTCACCGCGCCTTCCAGCGGCTGTGGGGGATCCGGCAGACTGGCCTCGCCCACCTGGTCTTCCCGGGCGCGAACCACACGCGTCTCGAGCACTCGCTCGGCGTCTACGCCGTCGTTCGCATCATGGCGGAGCGGCTTGGGCTCGACGACGCCTCGGCCGACCGCGTGGCGGCGGGCGGCCTGCTCCACGATCTGGGCCATACACCGCTCTCGCACACCCTCGAACCGACGCTCCGGGAGGTGGAGGGGGTCGGCCACGAAGCCCGAGGCCGCGCCGCGATCGTGGACGGGGCGACGGCCGTCGTCGGAGGCGGAACCGGGCCGAGCATCGCCGAGATCCTCGAACGGCACGGGATCGCTCCGAAGTCGGTGGCCGAGCTCGTGGACCCGTCCGGAGCGGTTCCGCTCCCTCTGCTCCGCGCGATCCTGCATGGGGCCATCGACGCGGACCGGATCGACTACCTCCAGCGGGACGCGTACTACACCGGCGTCGCCCACGGAGCCATCGACGCCGTCCGTCTCCTCGACACGGTCCGCGCCACCCGTTCCCGGCTCGTCTTCGCCGAGAAGGGTCGGCACGCCGTGGAAGGGTTCCTCGTCGGTCGCGCTCTGATGTACTCTTCCGTATACTACCACAAGACGGTCCGCGCGGCCGAAGTGATGGCCCAAGGAGCCGTCGAGCGTCTGCCCGGGTATCCGGAGGTGGCCCGACCGCTGCTCGACGGCACCGACGCCGACCTCTTGGTGGGCCTCCGAGAGGCCGGCGGACGCTCGGCGGCGCTGGCCCTCGGCCTCCTGGAACGACGCCTCCACAAGCGGGTCGTGGGCTGGCGCAAGCTGACCCGCTCCGAGAGGGCCGGTCTTCGGCGCCTCGCCCGTCGTCCCGCCGAACGCCGCGCGCGCGAAGAGGAGTTGGCCGACCGGATCGGCGCCCCCTCGGGCGGCGTCCTGTTCGACCTCGCTGGCCTCGAAGCCCGGGAGCCGAAGGGGGAGGATTGGAGCGAGGTCGGCGTCGCCGAGGATGGGAGGATCGTCCACCCGTTCCGGATGCCGAGCGTCTGGCGCTCGCTCGCCCTGCGTCCGCCGAGCGTCTGGTCGGCGTCCGTCTACGTCGACCCGCGCTTCCGCGCGGTGGCGGAGCGGCGGATCGGGCGGCGCGCCGCCGACGTGCTCTGAGCCGCTCCGGCCGCGGGCTCATACGAGAGGATCCGCGACCACTGCGGCTCGGTGACCGGCATCACCGAGAGACGGCCGATCCGGACCAGGTCGAACGACGCGAGCTTCGGGTCGGCCTTGAGGGTCGCCAACGACACCGGGGCGCGCAGGGGCCGCACCGGCCGGATCTGGACCGTCCACGAGCCACGGTCGTCCTCCGGGTCGGGCGTGGGCGTGCTAGCGACGGCGGCCACGCCCGCCACCGCTCGTTCGGTCCCGGAGTGGTAATAGAACACCTCGTCGCGCGGTCGCATCGACTTGAGGTGACGGAGAGCGAGGGCGTTGTGGACGCCGCTCCAATCGGTCTTGCCGTCCCGCTCGAGGTCGGCATACGAGTAGTGGGTCGGCTCCTCCTTCACGAGCCAGCGGGCCATGCCGTGCGACGCGAGCGCGGGTTGATGACGGTTCCGGGCGGTCGGGTTTATCCCCGGCCGGCCATCCGCCCGTCGTGCGGGTCGCCCTCGTCGGAACGGGAGTCCAATCGATCCCGCCGGTGGGCTATGGAGGGGTGGAGCGGACGATCGCCGAGTTCGCGAAGGCGCTGCGAGTCGCCGGCCACGATCCGGTCGTGCTGAACCGGGTCCGCCACGGGCGCTCGCTCGACGAGTATCTGTTCGCCCTCTCCGTTCCCGGGATGGTCCGCGCCGCCGGCGTTGACGTGGTGCACGCGAGCACGCCGGTGGTCGCGAATCGGCTGGCGCTCGCTGGGATCCCCTTTGTCTACACGACCCATTCGCGGCACTGGTTCGAGCGAACGGGCGGACGTCAACGCTTCGGCTTCTGGCTCGAGCGGCGGGCCGTCCGAAGGGCCGCGGCGACGGTCGCCCTCACGCCGGCGCTTCGGGATGTGGTCGCCCGGACGGTGCCCGCGGCCATGGGCGCCCTTTCGGTGATCCCGATCGGCGTGGATACCGACGCCTTCCGACCGGACCTCGCCGCGCGCACCGGTCGAGTCGCGCTGGGTGTCGGTGTCGTCCGCCCGATGAAGCGATGGGAGCTCGCAGCGCAGGCCGCGCACGAAGCGGGATGGACGTTCCGGCTCGTGGGTCCAACCCCAGATCCGGCGTATGCCGATCGACTCCGGACGATTGGCCCGTCGGTCGAGCTGCTCGGCGAAGTCATGGACGACGAGCTGCGGAGGGAGTACGCGCGCGCGGATGTTCTGCTCCACCCGAGCCGCGTCGAGCTCCTTGCCGGGGCCGTCCTCCAGGGGCTCTCGGCGGGTCTCCCCGTCCTCGGCGCGGCGCCGATCGCCTCCCTGGTCGAGGACGGGAAGACCGGCTGGACCGCGCCCGCTGGCGCCAGCGATGCCGAGATCGGTCGGTTCCTCGCCGTGCGACTCCGCGAGCTCGTGGAGCCCACGCTCCGGACCCGACTCTCGGAGGAAGCGCGTCGCGTGGCCTCCTCTCGATTCTCCTGGCCCGCGGTGGTCGCCGCGCACGAGCGGGTGTACGAGACGGTGCGGAGCGGCCGGCCCCGCCGCTAGCGACCCAGCCGAATCGGTCCCACGTCCCGGGACGATCCCGGGGGCGAGGGACGCGTCGTGCGCCGCCGGAGGTCGCGGGCAAGAGCCTCCCCGAGCGGGGTCAATTCGTACACTTTCAGTCGCCGGACCTGGTGTTCCACGTGCCGACGTCCGACGGAGAGCACCCCGGCCGCCACCAGGCGCGCCAGTGCCTTTGCGAGCGAGCTTTGACGGAGACGGAGGGCCGCTCCAATCCCCGCCTGCGACAGGCCGACCGGCGCGAGTTCGTTCGGGCCGAGCCGTCCCTGTCGGAGAATGTGCAGGATCACGCGCTGCGAGGTCCGCAACGGTTCCTCGTCGTCGACGGTGGACGGCAGTCCGGCGGAGGTTCCGCTCGGGGGCGCCGACGCCACCACGATCTCGACGCGGGGCGGCGGTGCCGGAACGGCGGTCGGTTCCGACGGAGGCGGTGACGTCACCGGAGCGGCGACGGGAACGACGGGACGGCGATCCCGGATTCGTTCCAGCACGAGGCGGGCGCCCACGGCGACGGCGCCTCCGGCGAGCGCCCCGGCGAGGAAGTCGGTGAGGATCAGACGGATTCCCCCTGGAGAAGTGGTCGGACCTCGTCGCGGGCCGTCACGGGTCGTCGCGCTCCGACGGTCTTGTCTCCGAGGGCGCCGACGACCGGCTGAGCTCGCGGACGATCTCGAGGCCGTCGCGGCGGAGTCTGCGACGCCCGAGCGCAAGTTGGAGGGGAGCGAACGAGACCGCGGCTCCGGCCGCGACGCCGACCAGGGTCCAGAGCAGCACCGGCGGCGACGAGGTTCCGGACGAGGCGACGGGGTGGGCGGGTCCTTTCGGACCGCCCGTGCTGACGAGATCCGTGAACGAGGTGTTCGCGGACGCCAGCCTTCCGTGGGCGTCGACCACCGCGACGGAGACGTGGAACGTCCCCACGTCCTCCGGCGTGCAGTTCAGCACGGAGGTGTTCTGGCTGACGCAGCCCGGTGGCAAACCCGTGTAGGCGTAGGACAACGGGAGGGTGCCCCGGGCCTCGGCGATCAGCGTCGTCGAGTTCCCGAAGGTGACGTTCGCCGGCGTTGCGAAGAACGCGCTGACCGACGGCCCGGCGGGGACCGAGGGTGACACCAGCAACGCGCCGACCGCGCCCTGGCTGTCGCCCACCGCGTCGCTGACCACGACGTAGAGGGCGTAGTTTCCCGGGGCACTCGGAGCGCAGGGAAGGGCCGAGGTGTTCGCCGAGGAGCAGCCGGCCGGCAACGTGGGATACCGGTAGGTCAGCGGTCCGGACCCGCCGCTGGCGACGACCGAGAGCACGACGGACCCACCGACCGTGACATTCCCGGGTGAGGAGCCGAAGCCGGAGATGACGAGGGCGCCTGCGCCAGCGCCGAGCGGGTGCACCGTCAGGTTCCCGGAGACCGAGGCGAGATCTCCGGCCACGTCCCGGACGGACATCGTCACGTCGAACGACCCGGCGGCCGTCGGGCGGCACGCCAACCGCGAGGCGTTGGTCGACTCGCATCCCGGAGGGAGTCCCCCGTAGGCGTAGGTCAGCGGACCTCCGGGGGACGTCGCGTTGACGGTGATCGTGGTGTCGTTCCCGAGGGAGACCATGGTCGGGGCGAAGGAGAAGCCCGTGATCTGGAGCATTCCCGAGGGCCGATCCGCCGCAGCGACGTCCGTACGCCCCAGGTCGACGGAACCGAGAAGGGCGGGACCGCTCGGAGGGGCGCCCGGGGGCCGACCGAGCGCGCCGCCGCCGAAGAAGAACAGGGCCAGCGCCGACGAGAACAGCAGGACGGCGAGTCCGGTGACGAGCACCGTGCGCCGAATCGAGACATTTCGGACCACCGGGGCCCCCGAGACCCTCGGTCGGCCCTCGTCCGGGGACCGCGCTCCACGCTGCGAGCTCATCGTGGTCCGGTGGTCGACCGGGGGCATAAACCCCGGGCGCATATACGCCGCAAGTATTCCGCGCCCACGATGCGTTGACGAGCGGCCCCGACGCCGAAGCCCGGGCTAGCCGACGACGAACCCCTGCGGGGTGATGGCGAACGGCCGGCGCTCGGGGTCGTGCGCCGAGCCTCGCATGCGGACGATCTTGATCTGACGGATCGACCGGTCCCCGACCCACTTGCGGGTAACGAGAATCTCCCCGCGGGTCAGGATCTCCTCCGGGGAGAGCACCATCGGGTTGCCCGGGGTCGCGGTCAGGAGGGTCGTCACCTCCATCTCGGAGAGGAACCGCAGGAGCGACTGGACCTCGGTGCGCTCGGGTTGGATGTCGCCCTGGATGGCGGACTTCATCGCAAACCGGCGGATCGAGGTCAGCGAGTCGACGACGACCCGGGTGAACCGGGAGCCGCCCATCTGGTTGCGGAGCTTCAGGTGAATCGACTGGATCGAGATGTCGTCGGAGTCGGTCGGCTTGCGGGTCTCCGAGGACAGGTCCCGCATCGTCTTCAGGTCGGCCAGGGCCCGGATCTCCTGAACGTCCGCCATCCGCTTGATCGCCCGGGTCCCGGGGTTCGCATCCAGCGTCCGGACCGCGGAGAGGTCCCAACCGAACGCGCGAACGTTCTCGACGATCTCCGTCGGAGGTTCGTCGACGGCGACCAGCAGCACCTCCTCGCCGAGCCGGAGCCCCTCGAGCAGGAAGGAGAGGGCGAGCAGCGACTTGCCGCTCCCCGTTCCGCCCGTCACCAGGTACGGGCGCCCGGCCAGGAGACCCCCTCCGAGCATCCGGTCCAGCCCGGGGATTCCGGTCGAGACGCGGCCCTCCGCGACCATCGCGACCTAGCCCTCCGGAGCGGCGGGGGGATTGGCGGAGTCCGAAGAATCGGAGGACGCAGCGGCGGAGGTCGATTCTGCGGGAGGGGCCCGAGAGGGGGCCGCCGGCTCGACGCCCGTCACGGGCGACGCCTTCCGTCGGCGGGGCGCCTTCCGCTTCGGTTTCGGCGGGGGGACGGCGGCCGTGAATTCGGCGGCGGCCGTGGACTCGGCGGCGGCCGTGGACTCGGCGGCGGCCGGAGCAACCGTAGCGGGATCCGGAATGGAAGCCGGATCGGCGGGCGGCGACCGGTGGGGCGCGTGCGTCGGCGGGGTCGGAGCGGGAAGTTTGGCCGGAGCCATGTCCGGGCCCGAGGATGGAACGGGTGGGGATTCGGTCGCGGCGGGCGGACTCTTCGGCTTCCGCGGCGCCCGCTTCCGCTTCGGTTTCTCCGGGGCCGGAACTTCTGCGGCAGGGGCCGCTGCGGATGGAATCGGAGGGATCGACTCGGCCGCGACCGGAACGGCGATCGGCGGCGAGACGAGCGGTTCGAGGAGCGGAGCCAGGACAATCGTCTCCGGCGTGGGAGTCGGAGCGGCCGCGGGCTCGACCACGGGGACCGCCGGCGCCCCGGCCGGCGAGTCCAGGAGCGGAGGGGCGGCGGGCGCTGGGGGGAGCTCGGCCGCCGAAGGCTCCACCACAACCGGTGGGGCGAGGACCGGTTCGGGCGCGGGGGGTACTGGTAGGGGTTCCGGCTCGACGACGATCCGGCGTGTGGGCAGGGGCGGCGGGGGGCGCGCTCCTCGGCTCGGAGCCGACGGAAGCGAGGCGGGCGGAACTTCCACCGGGGGTGGCGGCGGAGGCGGCGGCATCGGTCGCCCGTTCGCCGGTCCGGTCGGCGCCGGCGGGCTTCGGGACGGTGCGGTC
>JAKIVS010000012.1:57747-60534 GCA_022750435.1 Thermoplasmata archaeon
GGGGGGGGGGGGGGTGGGGGGGGGGGGGGGGGGGGGGTTGGGGGCCGTTCGACACGTTTGGGAGCCCCCGTTGCCACGGCCGGAGGGGACGCTCGCACCGGAGCGGCCGTCGGGCCCGGAATCGCCGAGGGCGGAGGATCGATCCGAGCCGGGCTCGCGATGGGCACCGCCGCGGGGGTCGTCGGGGCCGGGACCGGAACCGGGGGGAGCTCGGAGGGCACGGGTGCGGCCGGCGCGGGCGATGACGAAGGCACCGGTGTCATGGCCGGTGGCTCGATGGTCGCAGGGGGAGGGACGGCCGCTTCCGGGGGCGTCGCCAGGATCGCCCCGCGGGGAGGCGTGCCGGTCCGGAGGTCGGCCCCGAACGTACCGAGGCGTTGCACCCGCATCGCCGACCGGCGCACGTTCAGGTCGCCGCTCTGGAGCAGCTTCGGGTCGAGCTGCTGCGCGATCTCGGTGACCTCGCCCTTCGCGAGTCCGAGCCGGCGCGTGAACTCCTCCGGTCGGCCCGCGGAGCGGGCGGCCCGCGCGCCCTCCAGCTCGGCGCGCGCGGTTCCGGTGTCGAGATGCACGGCGGCCAGGTCGCGCAGGTCGACCTCGAGCGCCTCGAACGGGTCGACCGGGGTGGGGATCGCCGCCGGGGACGGGGCGACCGTCACCGCCTCGGGCTCGACGATGCGTCGCGTGTCCCGGCTGATCGTGACCTCGAGATTGACATCGAGCCCCTGCGCATTGATCCGGTAGGGATGGAGTCGGACATCGTGCGAGCTCCCGCGGTACTTCTCCACGCCGAGGGCCCGGACGGTCTGGCCGTCGAGCTCCCACCGGAACAGCCGGATCTCGCCCCGCGCCAGGAGCCGCTCCGGCGTGTCGACGTCCTCGACCGCGGCCTCGACGGTCAGGACCGTCGTCATCCGGAGGTCGGAGAGAAATCGGAGGAACGTCTGGGCCCCGAGCGTCTCGTCGACGCCCTTCATGCAGAAGTATTGGAGCGCGGTCAGGCTGTCGATCACGAGCCGGGTGTAGGGGCGCCGCGCCACCTCCATCTTCAGCGTCTGCTCGAGCGCGGTGAACGTCACCTCGACGCTCGAGAGTTCGGGCGTCTTGCGGATCGTCATGGGAACATCGCTGAACCGGACCGAGTGCCGCACGGCTGCGATGTCCTTGAACGGGGCCCGCTCGTACCGCATCACATCGGGGATCGCGTCGAACACCCACACCTTGTCGAGTTCGGCCGCGAGCCCCGTGTGGTTCTGACGGACCTCGTTCGGCGGTTCCTCCAGCGTGACCAACAGGCAGTTCTCGCCCCGGCGAGCGCCCTCGCAGAGGAATTGGAGCGCGAGCTTCGTCTTGCCGGTCCCCGACGGACCGACGATCAGGTACGGTCGGTGGGGCATCAGCCCCCCCATCAGGATCGTGTCCAGTTTCGCGTTCCCTGTGGAGAGCCGCTGCTCCGGCGGAGGGGCCGGCGTCTCCCCCGCCGGCGTACTCCTGCACTCCCTGCCCGCCGGCACCACCGGCCGGCTGTCGGGCGAAATTGCATGGTTGACCCCCCCAGATAATCTCTCGGTTCTCGGCGAGGCGATACGGTCGTGCTGCGTCCCTTGAAGCCAAATAACCGGCCGCCTCGGTCGGTGCGATGCCGACGGAGTCCGCCGAGATGGCGAGGATGCGCAGCCTCACCGTCGACTTGCCGACGCATCTGAAGGAAGGTTTCCGGCTCGGCCGCGAGGCGGACGTCCATCTTCCCCGGGACGCCGCCACGGTGATCGTGGTCGGCATGGGTGGCTCGGCGATCGCGGCCGACCTGGTCCGTGGCGTCACCGATCTCGAGACTTCGCTTCTCCTCTCCGTGGTCCGGGGCCCGACCCTCCCCCGCGGGGCGGGCAAGAAGAGCGTCGTCGTCCTCACCAGCTACTCCGGCAACACGTGGGAGACGCTCTCGGCCTACGCCGCGGCCTCCCGGCAGGGCGCCGCCCGCGTTGCGATGACCTCGGGAGGCACGCTCGGCGACCGAGCCGAGCGGGATGGAGTGCCCTTGGTCGCGCTCCCGCCCGGACTTCCGCCGCGCTCGGCCGTGGGGTACATCCTGGGCGGCCTGCTCGGGGTCCTCGACGCCCAATTTCCGGAGTCGAACGAGGGGCGGATCGAGCGAATCGCCGCTCGACTCGCCGACCGACAGGCCGACTACGCGAGCGCGCGCGGCGCACCAGCGGTCCTCGCCCGCGCGGTGGGACAACGCGTGCCGCAATTCTACGCGGACGCGGCCTCGGCCGCCCTCGCCCGCCGCTGGAAGACGCAGGTCGAGGAGAACGCGAAGCGTCTCGCCCATTTCGACCAGTTTCCCGAGTTGCTCCACAACGCGATCGTCGCCTGGGACGCGATGACGAAGGCCGAGGCCCGTCGGTGGGCGGTCATCGCAGTCGAACCCTCCGGCCTGGACCCGAGCACGTCGGCCGGGATGGCCCACCTGGGCCGGCTCCTGATCCGGCGCGGCATCGTCGCGCAGCGGGTGATGTTCCGCGCGGAGGACCGACTCGAGGCGCTCCTCGACGGCGTCTCGTTCGGGGACCATTTCTCGCTCCACCTGGCGGCGCTGGGTCACGTGGACCCGTCCGAAGTGGACGCGATCACACGGCTGAAAGCGGTCGTCGCGCGCCGCTAGCGGCCATCTCGGGCTCGGTGCCTCCGGCCCGGACAACCGCCAAATAGGAGCATCCCTCCGAGGCGCTGGGTGCTGAGGTAGCCTAGCTCGGCCAAGGCGCCAGATTCGAGATCTGGTGGTGC
>JAKIVS010000021.1 GCA_022750435.1 Thermoplasmata archaeon
AGACGAAGTGCATCCTCTGCTGGGCGTGCGAGAAGAGCTGCGAGCACGGGAGCGTCAAGGTCGAGCCGGACACGGAGAAGTTCTTCCTGAACTTCCAGACCGACGGCAGCCTGACCGCCCGCGAGGCGCTCCGCTACGCCATGAAGGACCTCAAGCGCCGCTTCGAGGAGCTGCGCGAGGCCGTCCAGGCGATCCCGTAGTCCGGCCTAGCGCGCGCCCGCGGCGCGCCGTCCCGCGCTCGGCAGCCAGTCGTACCGCAACAGCGCTCCGATCCCGCCCAGGCCGTGGAGTCGCTTCCCGGCGTCCCCGTCGTCGCGCACTACGAACACCCGCGCGCGCGCGCCCTTCGATGCCTCGAGCGTCGCCTGGGTGGCCGGCTCGGCGAGACGCGACTCCGAGACGAGCAGCGTCTCGACCGCGCCGGCGTTCACGGCCTCCTCCACCTCGGCCGGTCCCACGGCCGCACGGACGCCGCCGAGCGCCGTGACGAGCTTCTCGACGAGGTCGGCCTCTTCCGCGGCGGCCGAGCCGCGGAGCGCCTCTGCCGCCCGGCCGGAGCGGAGCAATTCGTCGAGCCCGACCCGACCGGACTCCGCGGTGGCGTAGATCTTGATCTTCCCCTTGTGCGCCGGCGCCGCCTCGGCGAGCGCGGCCGAGAGCTGCTCCTTCAGGAAGCCCGGGCCGGCCACCACCACCGTGGAGGCGTCGGGGAGTTCCGGAGCGATGATTCCGACCAGCTCCTCGAGGTACGAGCGGCGGTCCTTCTCCGCCTGGCCGCTCCCGTCCCGCTTCCCGGCGAGGGTGCGTCGCACGTCGGCGACGGTCTCAACGGAACGACCGCGCAGCCGCACGATCGTCGCCTCGCCCCAGTCGACGGTCGCCACGACCAACTTCGGCTCCCCCGCGCCCGCGACGCCCTCGTCGAGAAGGGCGCGGTCCCCCGCCGTCCAGCTCGCCTTCTGGACGGAGATCGTCTCGCCCACGTCGACGTCGAGGGTGTGGTGACGTCCGATGTCGAAAGGGCCCTCGACGATCGAGCCCGTCACGCGGACGTGCTTCGAGAAGCCGTGGAACTCGACCTGCTCGGCGGCGACGACCAGGAACACCCGGCGCCGTTCGCGCTGCGCGGCCGGAGCGTCCTCGGGAGCCTCGGGGTCCCGGCGGGTGGTGGAGGCTCCCACCCGGTCACCCGGGCGGACGAGCCGGGCGGTCCGCCACAGGTCGCTCGGGGTCTGGAGGAGCAACTTGCGAACACCGGTCCTTGGGTCCTCGTGGACGATCCTCATCGAACGGAGCGCCGTACGGGTCCCTCAGTCAAAAACTGAACCCCCGAGCGGCGGCCGAGGCGCCCGCGCCCAAGGGACGCCGCCACGGGGAGCCCAACGCACCGTCCGTCGTCGGGCGCGTCGTCGGAACCCTTATGGCTCTCGCGTCAGGTCGGCGGCCCGGGCTCACGTTGGCGAGTTCCTATCGTGCCCTGCTCTCCCGGCCGGAGGTCCGGAGATTCGGGGTCGCAGGGTCGTTCTCGTACGCCGCGCCCGCCGCGATCGTCATCATTCTCGTCTGGTCGATCGCGACGGCCCCCGAGTTTTCGGGGCACCTCGGCTACGCCGCCCTCTCGCTCTCGCTGCTCGGATTGGCGGCCGCGGTGCCCACCCTGCTCGCGGCAATCGTGTCCGGTACGCTCGCCGACCGGACCGAGCGCCGCCACCTGATGCGAATGACCAACGCCCTCGCCATCGCCGGCGCGGTGGGGCTGTTCGCCGACCTGTACTTCCGTCCCGACCAGTCGTTCGCGCTGCCCGGCGCCTCCGGGTTCTTCCTACCCGCCTGGCTCGTGGCCCTGCTCCCCTGCTGGGCCGCCGTCAGCACGGCGACGACGATGTTTCGTCCGGCGTACAACGCCTCCCTGCCCAAGCTCGTACCTCCCTCCGAGCTCGCGGCGACGAACGGTCTGATCTTCGCCTTCTCCATCGTCGTGAGCATCGCCGGCACCCTCGGGGCCACGGCGACCCTCAATCTCGGACACCCGGTCGCCGGGTTCGCCATGCTGCTCCCGCTCTCGTTCCTCGTGGTCGCCCAGCTCGCCCTGCTGAGGGTGCACCGGGACCGCCCCGCCGCGCCCACGGGGCCGCGCCCGTCGTTTGTCGAGGACGCCCGGCGGGGGTACGCCTACCTCTGGATGCGTCGCGAGCTGTTCCAGATCACCATCACGGCGCTCGTGATCAACCTCCTCTCGACGGTCGCGTTCGTCGAGCTGGGACTGTACGTCACCGACTCCCTCGGCGTCTCCAACGCCATTCTCTACGGCGCGATGGTCACCGGCTCCAGTATCGGCGTCGCGCTCGGGAGCCTCCTGATGGGCCGAATCCGATTCGAGCGCCACGCCGGTAGGACCCTCGCCCTGGTGACGGCCGGCGAGGGGGTCAGCGTCGCCATCCTCGGACTTAGCCACTCGATCTGGATCAGCCTGCCCGACATGGTCCTGTTCGGGATCTTCCCGGGGATGTACATGACCGTCTTCCTGGCCACGCTGCAGGCGACGGTCCCGAACGAGCTGCTCGGGCGAGTGCTGGCCGCCGACGAAGTCGGCAGCTACGCGATGGTGCCGTTCGGCCAGTACTTCGGGGGAGTCCTCACCCTCACACTCGGCTCAGCCCAAACCCCGTTCCTGATCGCCGGCGTCGGGACGATCGCGGTCGGTCTCCTGATGCTGACCTTCCGCAAACTCCGCCACCTGGGGTTCGAGCCCCACGGGATGCGGGCCGCGGGCCCGGCCGAACCGCCGGTGCCGACGACTGGGGTCGCGGGCGAACTCCTGCCCTAGCAGGTCGCCCTCGTCGCCGTTATCTTCGCCCCGGCCTAGGACCTTCTCCCCGCTGGGAGGGGTCCGATGCGGTCGAATTCGTTGGCCCGAACGTTGGGGTTCCTCGGCGGAATTCTCATCCTGCTGGGCTCGGTCGTCACGTTCTTTTCCGGCGTGCTGTTCGCCGCGGTCGACCGATCGCTCCGGGAGGGACTCGGGCAGACCGCCCTCGCGTTCGAGCAGGGCGTGGTGGCGGTTCTGCTCCTCTTCTTCGTGGCCCTGAGCAGCGCGCGGCCTCGCGACTACAGCGTCACCGCGGGCGTCGTCCTGATCGTGATCAGCGTGCTGGTTCTGATCTTGCTGACCGGGGGGGTGCTGGTGCTCCTCGGCGCCATTCTCACCCTGGTCGCCGGAATCCTCCTCGTCCTCCCGCCACGATAGGCGAGGAGCCGGGATGGCTCCGGACGCCTTACGGCGCCGTCGCCAAGCGCTGGGTGTAGCTTTTCCGGAACTTCTTCATCTTCGGCGAGATGACCATCTGGCAGTAGCCACGGTCGGGATTTCGCCGGAAGTAGTTCCGGTGGTATTCCTCGGCCGGGTAGAACTTCTCCAAGGGCACGAGCTGCGTGACGACACGGCGCCCGAACTTCTCCTCGGCGTTGCGCTCCCGGATCGCCGCCTCGGCGGTGGCGCGCTGCTCGGGAGAGGAGTAGAGGACGATCGAGCGGTACTGCGTGCCCGCGTCCCCGCCCTGGCGGTTCAAGGTCGTCGGGTCGTGAGTGGCGAAGAAGATCTCGAGGACGTCGGAGTACGGGAGAATCGACGGGTCGAAGGTGACCTGTACGACCTCGGCGTGGCCGGTACCTCCTCCGCACACGTCCTCGTACGTCGGGTCGGCGACAGTTCCGCCGGCGTATCCCGGCATGACGGCCGCGACGCCGTGGAGCTCCTGGAAGACGGCCTCGGTGCACCAGAAACAGCCGCCGCCAATTGTGGCGATCTCCGTCCTATTCGCCGGGGTCGTTAACGCCGCCATACTTTTCCTCGACGGCCCTAACCGTTCAGTCCTTATCCCGATGCGCCTGCCCGAGGACTTCCCGGTCCGACTGGGCGGCTTAACGCGGCGCAGCGACCACAACCCCTACCTAGTACGGCCGTAGCGGTGAGCGACACCGATGGCTCATTTCCCCGGCGCGCTCGCCTACAGACTTCTTTGTCGAGTGTCAAGCGGCAATCGACGATGCTCGTCCGATGTGGCACACCCCCATGGCGGACAGATTTGACGCCTGGGAGAGCGCCAGCTGGACCCTGTGGTGAGCCCCGTCAGCGAATGAGTAAGGACGCGGGTCGCGAAATGACGTCGCAATCCGCGGGTTTACTGGCTCGGCCCCCGCGGGGGCCGGCCGAACTCGCTCGACTACCTATTTTGGGTCGGCTGGGCGCGAGACCGGGCCGACGCTCTGGCGCAGAGGGCGAATTTGAAGTCACCCCCGCCGCGGCGGCGAACAGACGCCAGTCGTTCGTCGGTGGATGGGGTGGTTTGAACGGTTGGGTCGTTTCATAGGGCGGCGACAGGGGCTGGACCCTGTGGCGTTCACGCGACGTCCCCCACTACATGTAAACTCAGCCTCGCTGGTTCAGCTCGTACCGGCGTACTGCCGATGCGCGCTCCCAGGCGCGGCGCAAGCTCTGGTTGGCAGGTACCATTTGTAACGCGGCTTGGCTGTTCTCATCAAGCGGCGTTGTAGTGATGGCGACTATGGCCGCCAGCATATCCTCGGGCATGGGATGGACCCGGAACCTATTATCCTAGCATCGCGATTCGCGCCTTACCACACCTGGCAATTCTACCCGGTGGTGACGAATGCGACAGGCTCGGTCACTTACTCCTGGAACTTCGGGGACAACAGCGCTCCGTCGTCGCAAATGGAACCTGTGCACTCGTTCCCTTCCTCCGGCACCTACACGGTGACCCTCAAAGTGACCGACTCTGCGGAGCACGTCTACACGGCGTCGTTTATGCTGGTCGTGTCCTGAGTGGAGGCTCACCACGATGCGTTACCGAGAACCCGAACTCGAAAGACGTTTGCCGGCATGTGGGTGAGCAAGGGTCAACTCCTATGGATGGGTGCCGGATTCCCGGGTATTCGCAAGTCTCTAAACCTCTTGCTCGATCACGACCCCTAAAGTGTCATCGACGTTCTCCCCCCTGGGGAGACTGTTCCCCGCTGGCGTTCTCCGCACTGGCCGTCCTCGTACTTGCGTCAATCCTTCCACCTTCAGTCGCGCAGGGCACAATTAGGCCCTCACCTATCGGCGAGATAGTGGGCCACGGGGGCCCTCTTCCTGATCGACCATCGACCCCCCCGTCAGAGCCATTCCCGGGACGAGTTTCCTATACTCTCGACCCATTCGACGGCTCGCTACGCCTCGGGTCTGTCCCCGCCATCACCCCAGGACTACCCAACTCCGCGACTTGGGACCCCGCTTCAAATCAGGTGTTCGTCGGTGACTGGGCAGGGAGTTCGGTCCTGATCTTTAACGGAACTACCGGACAATTGAATGCAACGCTCCTCACTCCCCCGGCTGCTAAAGGAGACTATAGCGACCCCGGACCGTTTGCAGTCGATGCAGCCGCACATACCCTCTATGCCGCGACAGGGTTCGGCGTCTCGGTAATCGACACGGAACTAGATGTGGTTAACAGGAACATATCCCTACCAGCGCCCCCAAGCGATCTCGTATTCGATCCTCTCGATGGTCGACTGCTGTCGACCGACGGAAGTATTCGAGTAGTCAACGTATCGTCGGGCGCCCTCGTTGACACGATTAATGCTTGCAATGGATCAGCGTACCGAGCCACGTTCGACCCAGCCTCCTCGAGCATCTATGTTGGTTGCTTGGGTCCCGCTGACATTGAGATCTTTAATGCAACAACATTGAAACCCGTTGCAAACCTGTCGTTATTCCACGCAGATAATCCGGAAGACCTCACCTACGATCAAGTAGATGACCGGATATTCGTTGCGGACGACGATGGAAACGTCAGCGTCCTAAACGGAACGACGAACCAACTGGCTTTCCCGACCTCTCGCATCGCAATGTCTCTCAGCTGTTCTGGCCTGGCTGTAGACCAAACCAACGGACTGGTTTATGTGGAAGGGGGAGGGTCCAATATTTCTGTGATTTACCCGGGAAATTTCTCGGTCGCGGCAGTTCAGCTTGCCGGCGGTCCGAGCCCAAATGGCGCAACGATTGACCTGGTGGACAATCGGCTCTATGTCGCCGACCAGGGACTTCCCGCCGTAACAATCGATAACTTAACGAGCGGAGCCCTTGTCAGGACGGTATGGCTCTCCGCGTCCTACTTCCACGGAGCGTTCGACCAATCGAATGGCCTGGTCTACATTGCGGATGCCGACTCGCTGGACCAAGCTTATCCCGGATCTATCACGGTCGTTCAACCAGGCCCGTCACCGCGCGTAGTTGCTAACATTACAGTGGGCGGGACATGCCCGGAGCGAGTTGCTGTTGACCCATCATCCAATCGAATCTTTGTGTCCGATTACTGCAACAATTCAGTCACAATAATTGACGGCAACACAAACCGGGTAGTCGGACCGGACGTTCCAGTCGGCGTTGGGCCCATGGGGATTGCCTACGACAATCGATCAGGGTTAGTCTACGTCACGAGCGCGCTGGGGAATTCGGTCTGGGCCATCAATGCGAGCAGCCTAAAGGTTACGGCCAAGAATATCCCCACCGGGGCTAACCCCGACGGGGTCGCAATCGACCCGCGTACTGACACGGTATGGGTCGCCAACTACGGGTCCAATAACCTGTCGAGCATCAACGGGAGTTCTCTCCGGCCGAACGACGTCTCACTTTCGACGGGCTCGGCGCCATCCGACCTACTGTTCGACAGCCAGAACAACGACCTTTACTGCGCGAACACCGGTTCAGACACGATCCAGATTTTTGACTCCTCGACAGTGGTGTCGGTTGGCAATGTCACCTCGACAGGAGGACCTGTCGCACTTGCCTTAGCTAGTAGGCTCGGTCTCCTATTCGCCGCTAATGCAGTAAGCGGAACCGTCACGGTGGTAAACACCTCAAATCAATCGGCAGTAGGGCCTGCGATCTCACTACATATTGGCGCCAATCCTCAGGGCCTCGCGTACATCCCCAATTCAAACCAACTCGATGTCTTTGACGAACCAGGTGCGATTGACATCGTTGCCGACTCTCCCTTCATCACCAATTGGGCGGGCCCCAACAACACGGACGTCGGTTTGCCCATCTCACTGACCACATCAGTCACGGATGGATCTCCTCCGCTAACGTACTCGTACGTCGGGTTTCCCGCTTCATGTCCGTCCGCCAACTCCTCGGCGATCCGGTGTACGTTCCCTTCGGCGGGGATCTTCAGACTTGGAATCCGCGTTGTCGACGCGGAGGGATATTTCGATTGGGCGGAAAGGCTTGTGACCGTCCACCCACCCCCTCAAGTCCTGGAGGTCCAAGCGAGTCCTTCGGAATTTGACGTTGGATTCCAGACGCAGATTACAGTGGATTATGCTGGGGGCGGTGGATACATCGGTCTTTCCTACTCGGGCCTGCCCCCGGGGTGCCCTTCAGAAAACCTCTCCACGCTCAATTGTACTCCGACCTCGACCGGAACATTTGCTATCGTCGCGGATCTCCTCGATTCGGTAGGCGGCAATGCGAGCGCCGTGGCGTCGATGATCGTAAACCCAACATTACGGGCAACGGCGACGGTCGGCTCCGCGGATGAGATTCAGCTCGGAGCCGGCGTGAGTTTGTCTATCGCCCCCATCGGCGGCACCGCTCCGTATCGATTTGCAACGATGTCGACACCTCCTGGTTGCGCGGCGTCGAATCTTTCCGCGTTCATCTGCACGCCGAACGCGACGGGCTCCTTTGCTTTCGGGGGGCACGTGTCCGATGCGGATGGCGAAACCGCGGGATTTGATGTATCCTTACTCGTCCTTCCCGTGCTGGGTCCCATAGCATTAGCCGACGTGATTGTCACTCCGGTACCAGTCGTGATCGGGGGCCTACTGACCTTCAACGGCGAGGTGCTGAATGGCTCAGCGCCTTACGAATGGAGTTTTTCGGGCCTTCCACCGGGATGTGCTCCTGCTTCCACTCTGCCAATGACCTGCCGCCCCAATCAGGCCGGCACTTACAGTGTCCTAATCGCTGCAATAGATGCAAAGGGACGCTCGACCAGCGCGTATGCCGTTGCCGTCGTCATCGCCCCCTCCGCCCGGACCCCGACGGACATTGAAATTACTGTCGCTCTAATCGTTGGGATCGGAGTCACTGGCGTAGCATCATTCGCCTATTGGTTCCGCCGGAAGCGTAGGTAAGAATCTCCGTGTTCCGGTCGGTCAATCGGAACGCGCGGTACGGGTGAAAATAAGGATCCTTACCCTTACCAGAACCCAACGAGTTGCTCTTGAGCTGAATTCGCGGCCCTGGCAAGGTGAGAGCTAACCTGCCGCGCACCCCGTTCCCGATAATCTGCTATCGACCCGCCTGAGCCCGGGAGGGCTTGAGAAACCGGGCAGCAAGATTTCCGAGTTCGAATCGAGTCGCTCAAGCGGTCGGGCGAGGGAAGGCGGGGTCCCCCATCATGCCGGGACAAGGCTCAGATACAAATACGACAGAACGCATAAGCCAAATGTCAGACAAAGAACGGGAGCTTGTCTGACGAACATGGTCGACACGTCGGAGAGGGTCACGGTACGGATTCCCCAGGACCTCCTCGAGAAGCTGAAGACGATTCAGCAGGCGAAGGGGACCCCGACGATCTCCGACACGATCCGGGAGGGCCTCGAGCGGTTCATCGAGGTGAACCTCCCGCCGCCCAACATCCGCAAGGTCGTCGTCGACCTCTCGCGGCAGGACAACCTGCAGCTCGAGGAGTTCGTCCGCGAGGGGAACTCCGTCTCCGTGGACGACGCGGTCCGCTCCGCGGTGCGCGAGTACATCCGATCGCGCCTGACCGAGGTTCCGTCGACGTCGGGCCGGCACCGCCGCGACGGTGAGTCGGTCACCGCCGACGGCTCCTCCCAGCCCTGAACGCCGGTCGATCGAGGGAGGCCCGCCACGACGACGATGCCGACGGAGTGGGGCCCGCTCGGGTCCCGGGACTCCTTTGCGGTCGTGGGCCTCGGCGGCGCGGGCAGCGAGGCGGTCCACGACCTCGTCCGCCTCGGGATCCCGGGCGTACAAGCCTTCGCGGTGAACACCGACCGCCGCCACCTCCAGAACATCCAGGTCGACCAGCGGATCCTCCTCGGCGAGCGGCAGCTCCGGGGACGGGGCAGCGCGGGGGACCGGCCGTCGGTGCTCGCCGCGGCCGAGGACGCCCGCGAGGAGCTCGTGCGGAGGCTCTCGCAGTTCGAGATCGTCTTCCTCCTGGCCGGCCTCGGCGGCGGGACCGGCAGCGCGCTCCTCCCGTACATCGCCCGGGAGCTCCGCCGGACGGACACGATGCCCGTCCCGGTCGCATTTCTCCCGTTCCAGGTGGAGCTCGACACGAACTCCAACCGACGGGAGAACACAACCGACGCGATCGGCGAGCTGGAGGGTATGGGCGGCCTCCTGTTGGCCCTCTCGAACGAGAAGCTGCGGCGGTTCGAGTCGCTCCCGCTCCACCACGTATTCCAACTCCGGAACACCTACGTCCACAACCTCGTCACGAGCCTCGTCGACATGGTTGAGGCTCCGAGCCAGCTGAACGTCGACCTGGCGAGCCTGAAATCCCACCTCGACGACGCGGGAATCTCGACCCTCCTGCAGGCCGAGTACCACATCTCCGAGCCCGAACGGCTCGTCCAGCAGGCGCTGACCGAATCCCTCCTCGATTTCCGCCTCACCGGCGCCCCCTCCGCCCTGGTCCACCTGGACGGTGGCTCGAATTTCACGCTCCGCACCCTCGACCGGATCCTGCGCACCGTCCGCCAACACCTCGGCGAGCCGAGCCGGCTCTTGCTCGGGACCCGCATGCATCCGGAGCCCCGCGAGATCGTCCGCCTGACGGCCGTCGTCGGCGGGCTCCGGCCGACGGTGATCCGCGACGCCGTGGCGCCCCGGTCGTCCAACCCCCGGGAGCCCCTCGCGGCCGGGGTCTCCGATTCGGGCCGCCGAGATCGACGGGCTTAGCCCGGCGACTCGGAGGCCCCCCCATCGACGGGAGGCGCGTCGCCCTGCGCCCGGTCGGCGAGCAGGTGGAGCGCATCCACGCACTGCGACGACCGGAGGGACCGGCGGCCGAGCGTGCGGGCCGACGCGCCCGCAGTCCGGAGGATCTCGACCTCCTCCGACGTCGGGTCGGTCGGGTCGCTCACGACCGCGCGGAACGAACCTCCCGGGACGTCGCTGTCCGAGATCGGGGTGCCGGTCTCGGTGAGCCAGATCGTCCCCGGGACCTCGGCGAAAGCCCGGAGCGCCTCCCGGGGGCTCGCAGGTCCGACGACCAGGCCCGGGGACGCTTCGACATCCCGGTCGACCCCGGCAGAGCGCACGAGGGCATTCTTGAGGAGCGCCGCGGTCGAGCGTTCGTCCGGGTTGAGGAACTTGAGGCGGCGGCCGTCGAGCCGCATCCGGCGCGCCCTCGGCGGCGGCTCGGCCGCGTAGAGGATCGTGACCTCCACGTCCCGCCGGAGGTCGTTCGAGAGGGTGAAGGCGGTCGAGACGACCCGGGCGACCTCGTCCATCCGGCCGCCCCCACCGGCGAGGTCGTTTAGCGTGAACGCACCCCCGACGGGGACCCGGTGGGCCAGGAGAAGGAACTGTCGCACCGACGGCGGTACCGACCGAGCGCGATAGGGTTGGCGGGGCGGCCGCGGAGGGGCCGACGCCCTATTCGACGATCGGCCGACGGGAGCGCGGGCCGGGGGGCGGCGGGGGCTTGACCCCGTTCGCGGGGGAGCGGCGCTCCAGCCAGACCTCGTCCCCGAGCTCGTGGTAGACCGCGTGGGCGGGCATGCCGGTCCCGGTCTCGCCGTGGGGGAGTCGGAAGGCGCCCGACCGGGCGGATCCAGCGGAATAGACAACGTCGGCCTCGCCGGCCTCGGCCATCGCCTGGGTCTCCTCGCGGGCCAGGTCGAAGATGCGGTCCTTGCGGAACATCCAGTAGTGGATGCGCCACTCGCGGCCGTCGTAGAGGGTGGTCTCGTCCCGCTCGGTCTCGAGGATGCCGGTGTCCTCGAGCATGTAGAAGGTGTCGCGGTCGTCGGGCTCGAGGACGTTGTCGATGATCCTCTGGTTGAACCCGAAGAAGTTCAGGACGTGGGCCGCGATCGCCCGGGCGTCGTCCGGACGCATCCCGTCGTGACCGACGGAGCGGCGGATCGCCTTGGCGAGGGAATCGTGGTCGACCGGGCCGCTCGAGGCGATGGCGAGGACCGTGTCGGCGGGGATGCCGATGCGGGTCCGGGAGATGTCCTCCTCCGACCGGATCGGGACCGGATTGCGGAGCGTGTACTTGGGCGCCTCGGCGCCTCCGGCGGCTCCGCTCTTCTTCTGCATGTTCCCGAAGGAATAATTCTTGGATTCAGTATATGAACGTTGGGGAGACTTCTCGAACGGGTTCCCCCGGGTAAGACCCCCGACTCCGGTCGACGGAGGACCGCGGTCAATGACGACGGGCCCGACCCCCCCGGACGAGCGCCTCGGCGCGGGGGCGCCATTCCTCCCCCTCGATGACCGCCTCGGAACGGGCCAATTCGGCGAGTTCGACCGTCATCGGAAGGACCGCCCGGGCGAGGTAGACGTGGGCCAGCCCACCCGTGGTCGGCCCCGTCCAGACCTGCCCGGCCCACTCCTGGGCCCGGAACTCGTAGTACTCGGGAGCCGGCAGGAACCAGAGGAGTGTGTCGTCGGTGGAGCGGGCGTTCCGGGGGGGTCTCGGGTGGGTCCGGAGCCCCAGGTACTGGATGACCGGGAGCGGGAGGCTGAACACCCCCTTCTCGGTGGCCAACGCCGGGGCGAGGTACCGCCCGCGGACGATCTCGACCGGGAGGACGCTCGCCGCGGGAACCCCGCTCACCACCCGGACGACGCCCGGTCCCCGTCCGAGGAAGGCGACCGTCCGGTGCGTCGAGCCACGCGCCAGGTCCGGATTGTGGGTCAGAAGGGTGGAGACCTCGGTGGGGAGCTGGAGGTTCAGCCAGGTCGGGCGGACGGTCGCGAGGACGACGTACTCCACCGACGAACCTCGAAGGAATCAGGCCGGGGCGTGGTTATAAGAAATCTGAGGACGGCGCACACCGTTCAGTCGCGGGCCGGCGGCGTCGACTCGAGGACGCGCACGACTTCGGGGAATTCGGGGACGTCGACGCAGACGTCCGCGGCGGCTCGCACCTCCTGGAGGTGAGTTCCGAAGGCGATCCCGAGGCCGACCAGCGGGAACACCAGGGCGTCCGCGCGGCCGTCGCCGACGTGGGCAGCGTCGACGCGATGGACACCGAATTGGGCGCAGAGCCGGTCGAGTCCCCCGACCTTGTCCGAGTGGGGCCGCTCGGCACGCCCGATCACCCCGTCCACGATCGGGGGAGAGCCCCGGAGCCCGTCGGCCGCATCGAACCCAAACGCCCGCACGTACCAATCGGTGATGAACGAGGGATTGTGCGTGAGCAGGGCGACCTTCGCGCCCAGGTCGTGGAGTCGGCGCACACCGGGAGTAATCCCGCCGACCTTCGGCGTCGCCTCGAGGATCGTGGCGAGCTCGGGGAGCGAGACTCCCTCGGTGATCGCGAACAGATTCTGGAGATGCGTGTCTTCATCGACCTGACCGGAACGATACAGCTCGGCCGTCCGAGTGTAGAGGGGTGTCCTCCCCAACCGGTCGGCCATCGTCGACCAGCCGTGGCCTCGGGTCAGCGTCCCGTCGATGTCGACGCACACGAGGCGGTAGGGGAACGTTGCCATGGTCTACCCGGGGCGCCGTCGCTCCCCGAGAGCAACGCCGAGCAGGATCCCCCCGGCGTAGAGGCTGACGAGGGCGACGGCGAGGTAGGGAAGGTCGGCGGTGAGGGGACCGGTGAGGTCTGGTGCGGCCAGGAAGACGAGGAGGCCCAGGAAGGTGATTCCGAGCCCGATGACGATCTTGCGTTGGCGCGAGACCCGGCGGCCCTCGACCGCCGCCGGCGAGAGCGTCGGGTCGGATGCCATCGGCGCTGCCATCGGTTCGGCGAGATAACCTCCGCTCCTGCGAAGTCGGCGTTCCTTGGACCGAGGTCGAATCCCCCGCGAAGGACCCCAAGAACGAGGACCAAAAGTGAGTCAGTGTTATGTATCCATATCGATATTCCGATATCGGAATACCGATGTCGAGTTGGGGAATGCCCTGGCTGTCGGGGAAGAAGCGCGGCCTTCGGTCGTGGGTGCTCGTCATCCTGAACGAGTCGCCCAAGACCGGGTCGGAACTGATGGACGAGATGGAACGAATGAGCGGCGGCTGGTGGAGGCCGTCCCCTGGGTCGGTGTATCCCCTCCTCGAGGAACTCACCAAGGAGGGAGTCACTCGGCGCAAGGACGACGGCCGGTACGAGCTGCTTTCGCCCGCCCGCGATTCGTTCGGCTGGCGGTTCCCGGCCCGCGGACCCCGCTCGCCGTCGGACGTCGCCCGGGAGATCGGCTCCCTCGTTGCCTACCTCGAGGACCTGCACCGATCCGAGCCCGCAAAGTTCGCCGAGGCCGAACCCCCCCTCAAAGAGGCAGCCGAGCGCCTAATGCGGCTGCTCGTGTGAGGCGAAACCGATGACCGAAGCGATTCATGCCGAGGGTCTGTCGAAGACCTACAACGGGAAGGTCAAGGCCGTCGAGAACGTCTCCTTCACCGTCACCGCCGGAGAGGCGTACGGATTCCTCGGACCGAACGGGGCCGGCAAGACCACCACCGTCTCGATGCTCACCGCCGGACTCGCGCCGACCGCCGGGCACGCCGTCGTCGACGGGATCGACGTGTTCGCCAACCCGAACGAGATCAAACGCCGCATCGGGATCGTCTTCCAGGAGTCCACGGCGGACTCCGACCTTACGGGTCGGGAAAATCTCGAACTCGCCGCCGCGCTGTTCAACGTTCCGAGGAAGGAGTCCCGAAGCCGGATCGACTCCCTGCTCGAACGGATGCAGATCGGCGAGGCGGCGGAGCGGCTCGCGAAGACCTACTCGGGCGGGATGCGGCGGCGACTCGAGCTGGCGGTCGGGATCATCCACTCCCCCAGCGTCCTCTTCCTCGACGAGCCGACCCTCGGCCTCGACCCGCAGGGTCGGGCCGGCTTCTGGCGGTACGTCGAGGAGCTCCGGAAGGAGCACGGAATGACGGTGTTCCTGACGACCCACTACCTCGAGGAGGCGGACGGCATCTGCGAGCGGATCGCGATCATCGACCACGGCCACATCGTCGCGACCGGAACCCCCTCCCAGCTGAAGGACAAGCTCGGCGGCGACGTCGTCACCGTCCGGCCGACGCGCGCGGACCCGACGTTGGAAGGGATTCTCCGGGCGGTGCCGGGGGTCGCCTCGGTCACGGCTCAGGACGGAGCCTTCCGGGTCAAGGGGTCGAACGGCGAACAGCTCGTCCCCGCCCTCGTGGAGGCGTGCACCCGGGCGAACGTCGGCCTCGCCGCGGTCTCCCTGAAGCGACCGAGCCTCGACGAAGTGTTCCTCGAGTTCACCGGACGGGAGTACCGGGAGGACGACAGCGTCTCGGCCACCGACCGGGCGGTTCGGATCGGGCAGGTCCAACAGGCGTTCGGGAGGGCCCGGCGATGATGCGGGCGCTCGTCGCCCTGACGCGACGGGAGGTCCTCCGCCTGACGCGGAACCCGCAGGCGATCATCACCTCCCTGATGCTGCCGATCCTCTACCTGATCCTGTTCGGCCAGGCGTTCAACCTGCAGAATCTCGGCGGCGGGAAGGTCCCGGAGGCGTACTTCCTCCAGGCGTTCCGCGGAGCCCCGAGCTACTTCTCGTACTTCTCGGCTGGCATGGTCGGATTCGTGGCCGTCACCGCGACGCTGTTCATCGGCGCGAACGTGATCTTCGACCGGCTGTTCGGAGTGCTGAAGCGGACCTCGGCGTCGCCGGCGTCCGCCACCTCGATCTTCGGCTCCCGGCTGATCGCCGGCTCGATCCAGCCGATCGGGCTCGCGTTCCTGGTGCTCGGGCTCGCGATCCTGCTCGGACACCTCGGCCTGGCGGGCCTCGACATTACGGCGAACGTCACGATCGTCGGGGCGCTCGAGATCCTCGCCGCGATCGTCATCCTGTCGGCGATGTTCGCCTCGCTGTTCCTCGCCGTGGGCTTCTCCATCGAGACGCCGCAGACGTACTTCGCCGCGGTGAACGCGATCAACTTGCCGGTGCTGCTCACCTCCGCCGCCCTCTACCCGTGGGGGACGATGCCCCCCTGGTTCCAGAACATCGCCTCGTTCAACCCGATCACGCTCGCCGTGAACGTGCTCCGGGAGAACCTGTTCGCGGGGGCGACGGCCTACTACCCCTACGGACCCGGCATCTACCTCCTCGGCCTTCTCGCGTGGGCGCTCGCGATGTTCGCTGTCGCGACCCTCCTCGCCCGGCGGGCCCTCGCTCCCAAGCGGTAGGGGCGGACTCCCGTCCGGTGGGCCGACCCGCCCCGCCGGACAGGTCTGAGTCCGGGACGCGTGTCGGGCGCCGATGAGCGCCACGACCGCCGGCTCGCGCCCGAAGGAGGGGCCGGCAACCGCGACGTCTCCCCGATTCTCAGGTGCACCCGCTCGTCCGCGACGATGGTCCCGTCACCCATTCCGCGACGGCCTCGGAATCGTCGCGGTCCTGTGGAGGCTCTTCGGGTCGGTCCTGACCTCCCAGGGCTGGACGGCCGAGCAGGACCTCGCTCGGCAGTACGGGCCGCCGACGAGCTGCGGCCTCGGAGTGAACTGCACCGTCCGGGCGCCCCTTCAAGACCAGCCGGCGTACGAGACGGCCAACGGCAAGGTCGAACAGGGCCTCGCGCTCCACGTCGTGGGAATCCTCGTCGGCGTCACCGCCCTCCTTCTCGCCCTCGCGATCCGGCGGGACTCCGAGGTCCCGCCCCCGTTCGACTCCGGCCGGTGGTGAACGTTTCGTCCGACGGCTCGCCGCAGGCGAGCTCTCACCCGTCCGGACCCGAACTACAAGTAACTCGTCCCGGCCTAGCACACGCGCCCGAGAGGTGAAATGGCCGACCTGACGTCCTTCCTCGTTGGACTGTTCGTCCTTCTGGCCGCCGCGGTCATCGTCGGCGAGATCTTCACGCGGATCGGGCAGGCGGCCCTCGTCGGCCAGCTGCTCGTCGGGATCGTCCTCGGCCCCACCCTGCTGGGGGGCTACTTCGGACTCACCGGCGTCAACGACGAGCTCGCGGGGATCCAGTTCCTCGCGACGTTCTTCATCCTCGTGATGGCCGGCCTCGAGGTGAGCCCGGAGGAGCTCTACGACACCGGCTTCATGTCCGGCCTGCTCGGGATCGCCATCTTCGTCGGACCGTTCCTGATCGGGGCGTTCATCGTCCCGATCGTCATCCACGGCCTCTCGTTCACCGCGACCCTGTTCATCTCCCTCACCCTCTCGATCACCGCCCTCCCCGTCATGGGGGTGATGCTGAAGGAGTTCGGGCTCACGCGGACCCGGCTCGGCGTGATGCTGATGAACACCGCCGTGATCAACGAACTCGCCGCCGTCACGACCTTCGCCATCCTCCTCCGGCTCAACACGAGCGGCTTCGGCTCGACGGAGGTCCTCGTCGCCGTCCTGTCGGTCGCGGTGTTCCTCGGCACGGTCCTCTCCGCCCACATGGTCCTGAGGGTCTCCCGAGAGACCCGGATCGGGCGATCGTTGCGCGCGAAGGCGGTCGCCATGTGGAAGTCCCGGAACGCCGGGTTCGGCGTTCTCATGACCCTCGCCCTCGGCGCCGCGCTCTACAGCCAGTACCTCGGGCTGACGTTCCTGGTCGGGGCGTTCTACGCCGGCCTCCTGATCACGCCCGAGAGTGCCGGGAAGCGCGAGCATCGCGGGATCAGCCAGGTGTTCGACGTGATGAGCTGGGGATTCTTCATTCCCCTCTTCTTCGCCTTCGTTGGCCTCGGGATGAATCTCCGAACGCTCGGGACCCCGACGGCTCTCCTCGCCTTCGGCGTCCTAGCGGCCTTCGCCATCGTCTCGAAGATCTTCATCGGCACGGGGGTCGCCCGGATCCTGAACTGGTCGAAGCCGGACTCCCTCGCCATCGGCTTCTTCGTCTCCAGCCGGGGCGCGGTCGAGCTCGCCATGGCCCTCATCCTGCTCGACCTGGGCATCTTCACGGTCGAGATTTTCACCCTGGTCGCCGCCGTGGGGCTCATCACGACGATCATTTCGCCGATCGGCGCGAGCCACTACGGCGGATTCAAGCTCGGGGCGAGAAGCTCCGCCCTGAACCCGGGTCCGTCTCCGAATGTCGGACCTGGACCGATGATCGCCGCCGACGACTGACGGTCGCTCCGGCGCTATATCGGGCCGTCGGCTCCCGACGCCGTGCGAACCCCCCGACCCCCTCGCCCCCCGCCCACGCCCGAGGACCGGGCCGAGCGGCGCAGTCGGGCCCTCGAAGAGGTCCTCGACGTCCGACGGGTCCAGGGGCCGCCGGGGGTGCTGACGCTGGAGGTCCGAAACCCCCGGCGCCACAGCCACTACACCCTCTACATCCCCGCCTACCCCGACCGGACAGGGTCCTACTGCGGCTGCGTCGACTTTGCCCGACGCGATCTCGGGACGTGCAAGCACATCGAGGCCGCCTGGCTCTGGTTGTCGGACCATCCCGACGAGACCGAGGCACCGGGAGCCCCCACGCCGTCGCCCGGATGGGCGTCGATCGAGAAGCGATCCCGCCACCCCAAGCAGGACGGACCGGCGAGCGCCCGGATCCGGTACGTGGGCGAGCTCCTCCTCGCCTGACGCGAGCGGGTCCGCTCGACACCGGAGTTTCGGAGAAAAGAGAGGACGGAAAGGGTTCGCCCGGGGGGCGGGAAGGAGCGGTCTAGCCGCTCATCCCCGGCGCTCCCTTGAGCGCCTTGACCTTGTAGTACTCCGCGTCGACGATGACCTCGCCGTTGACGCCCATCGTCTCGATGGTCTTCAACTGGGCGACGCCGCTCGAACTCTTCGCCTTCTGCCAGTCGGGGATCGGGATCGAGAACTTCTTCTCGACTTCCGTCCGGTAGATGGGGCCCGAGTTGTACGAGCAGAACGGAATGATCCGTCCGTCGGGGACCGAGTAGTGGATATCGCAGCGCATCAGGCGCTGGATATCGTAGTCGTA
>JAKIVS010000001.1 GCA_022750435.1 Thermoplasmata archaeon
GCCCAGTCGGATTTGAACCGACGACCTCCCGGTTATCAGCCGGGTGCTCCAGCCAGCCTAAGCTATGGGCCCGCGCCCAGTCCCACTGCGCCGGGGGTATAGCCATTTCGCGGATTCGGCTCGTGCTCGGCTTCGCCGTGGGCCGTTCCGGGCCGAAGGGTGGCCCGGGCGACACGGAATTCCGCCGGCCCCTCGGTCCGCGGCGCGCCCCGATCCCAGCGCCGCGGTGGGGGGGATGCACCTCTTGTCCCCCTCCGTATCTGGACACGGCATGAGCGACTCCGACCGTCTGTGCGTCAACACCCTCCGATTCCTCGCCGTCGACGCCGTGGAGAAGGCGAAGTCCGGTCATCCGGGGCTTCCCCTCGGCGCGTCGCCGATGGCGTTCGTCCTGTGGGACCGCCACCTCCGTCACAACCCCGCGAACCCCGCGTGGGCGAACCGGGACCGGTTCGTCCTATCGGCCGGCCACGGTTCGGCGATGCTCTACGCCCTGCTCCACTCGTACGGGTACGACCTTCCCCTCTCGGAACTCCAGCAGTTTCGCCAGTGGGAGAGTCGCACGCCGGGCCACCCCGAGCACGGCCGGACCCCGGGCGTCGAGGCGACGACCGGGCCGCTGGGTCAGGGATTCGCGATGGGGGTCGGGATGGCGGTGGCGGAGCAACACCTCGCCGCGACGCTGAACGCGCCCGGGTTTCCGCTCGTCGACCACTTCACCTACGCGATCGTGTCCGACGGCGACCTGATGGAGGGGATCGCGTCGGAGGCCGCCTCGATGGCCGGGACGCTCGGCCTCGGGAAGCTGATCTATCTCTACGACGACAACCACATCTCCCTCGAGGGCCCGACCGAGTGGGCATTCACCGAAGACGTCGCACGACGGTTCGAGGCGTACGGTTGGCACGTGTCCCGGGTCGCCGACGGGAACGACCTGGAGGCCGTCGACGCCGCCCTGACAGCGGCGAAGTCCGAGACGGGCCGCCCCTCCCTCATCTGCGTGCGGACGCACATCGGATTCGGGAGCCCGGTCCAGGACACCCGCGAAGCGCACGGGGAACCGCTCGGCCCTGCCAACACGCGGGCCACGAAGGAGAAGCTCGGGTGGCCGCTCGAGCCTGCGTTCTACGTCCCCGAGGAGGCTCGGTCCCACTTTCACGAGGCGGCGGGCCGGGGGTCGCGCTGGGAGGCCGAGTGGAACGGCGTTCGAGACGCCTACCGCGCGAGATTTCCGGTCGAGGCTCACCGCGCCGAAAGCCAGCTGGCCGGCGAGCTTCCGAGCCGGTGGGACGCCCCCCTGCCGTCGTTCCAGGTCGCCGAGGGGCCGATGGCGACGCGCGACGCCTCGCAGAAGGTTCTCGCTGCGTTGGCCCCGACGCTCCCCGCGCTGGTGGGGGGAGCCGCGGACCTCTCTCCCTCGACGAAAACCCTCTTGCCGGGATCGGACGACTACTCCGCGCACGACGGCGCCGGGCGAAACTTCCACTTCGGTGTCCGGGAACATGCCATGGTCGCGGCCATCAACGGGATGGCCCTCCACGGCGGCCTCCTGCCATACGGCGCCACCTTCCTCGTCTTTTCCGACTACGCGCGGGGGGGACTCCGGTTGGCCGCGCTCCAGCAGACCCACGCGGTGTTCGTGTTCACGCACGATAGCATCGGCATGGGCGAGGACGGTCCGACCCACCAGCCGATCGAGCATCTCGCGAGCTTGCGCGCCATCCCGGAGTTCCGGGTCCTCCGCCCAGCCGACGCGAACGAGACCGTCGCGGCGTGGGGCGTGGCTGTCCGACGCTCGGGACCCACGGCGCTCATTCTGACGCGCCAGAAGCTCCCCGTGATGGCGGACTCGGATCGGAAGATCGCGGACGGAGTACCTCGCGGCGGCTACGTGCTGCGAGACCCTCCGTCGGGAAGCCCGGTCGTCGTCCTGATTGCCACCGGCTCCGAAGTGCCCTTGATCCTGGAGGCGCAGGACCGGCTGGCCGCCGCGGCAGTTCTGGCCCGGGTCGTCTCGTTCCCCTCCTGGGAGCTGTTCGCCGAGCAGGCCCCGACGTATCGCGACACCGTCCTCCCCCCCGGAATTCCCAGGGTCTCGGTCGAAGCCGGCGTCACGCAGGGGTGGGATCGGTTTATCGGAGCCGGGGGCGAGGCGATCGGAGTGGACCGATTCGGGGCGTCGGCCCCTGGTCCGGTCGTCCAGCGCGAGCTCGGCTTGACCGTCGAGCACATCGTCGCGGCCGTGGCCCGCGTCACGTCCGCCCGTCCGGGAGGATCCCGACCGTGACGCGACTCGCGGATCTGCTGGCGCGGGGACAATCCCCCTGGCTTGACTACATCCGGCGCAGCCTGATCACGTCCGGCGACCTGCAACGGATGGTCACGAACGACGGGATCACGGGCGTCACGATCAACCCGACGATCTTCGAGAAAGCCATCGCTGGGAGCCACGACTACGACGAAGCCCTTCGGACCCTCCTCGCCCACGAGCCGCATCTGACCCCGGCCGAGCTCTACGAACGGCTCGCGGTCGAGGACGTCCGCCTTGCCGCGGACGTGCTGCGCCCCGTCTTCGACCGGACGAACGGCCGCGACGGATTTGTCAGCCTGGAAGTCGCGCCGGGCCTTTCCCACGACACGGCGGGAACCGTCGCCGAGGCGCGACGACTCTGGGCCGAGGTCGGTCGCCCGAATCTGCTGATCAAGGTCCCGGGGACCCCCGAGGGCGTCCCGGCCATCGAAGCTCTCCTCGCCGAAGGGATCAACGTGAACGTCACGCTCCTGTTCTCCCTGTCCCAGTACGACGCGGTCGCCCAGGCCTACCTCCGGGCCCTCGCGCGGACGCCCCATCCCGGAACGCTCGCATCGGTCGCCTCGGTGTTCGTAAGCCGTATCGACTCCGCCGTCGACCGGGTCCTCGAGGCCTCTTCGACCCCGGGCGCGACGGCGTTGAAGGGGAGAGTCGCCCTCGCGAACTGCCGGATCGTCTACGCGCGCTTCCAAGGATTGTTCACCGGTCCGGTATTCGCCGGCGCCGCCGGGCACGGGGCGGCCCCCCAGAGGGTCCTCTGGGCGAGCACGAGCACAAAGGATCCCACGTACCCCGACACGATGTACGTTGAGCAGCTCGTCGGTCCGGAGACGGTGGACACGATCCCGCCGGCGACCCTCACCGCATTCGAGGACCATGGAATCGTCCGAGGCGATACGGTCCTCGAGGGCGTTGACGCGGCGCGGAGTCTCCTGGCCAGCCTTCCTCAGTTCGGAGTGGACCTCGAACGGATCACCTCCGACCTCCTGACGGAGGGAGTCGCCGCGTTCCTCGCGTCCTACGCGAACCTGCTGAGCTCGATCGCGGCGAAGAAGAGTGCCGTGCTCGCCGCGGCCGTCGACCCACAGAGTTGGAATCTCGCCGGGGCGGATTCGGCCGTGGCCGCGCGCTTGCAGACTTGGCAAGCCACGCGCCTCCCGGACCGGATCTGGAAGGCCGACCCGACGGTGTGGCCCGCCGCCAATCCCCAGGACGTCGCCACGCGCCTCGGCTGGCTGAGTCTCCCCGAGCTCATGCATGAGCAGCTCGCCCGACTCGCCCTGTTCGTCGAGGGCGTCCGGGCCGACGGAATCCGCCACGTCGTCGTCCTCGGGATGGGCGGCTCGAGCTTGGCCCCCGACGTCTTCCGGCGGATGTTCGGTCCGCGAGCGGGCTACCCGGAGCTCCTCGTCCTCGACAGTACGCACCCCCAGGCGGTCACCGCCGTGCGCCACCTCATCGACCCGAAGTCGACGCTGTTCCTCGTGTCGAGCAAATCGGGGACGACGACCGAGCCGCTCTCCTTCTACCGGTATTTCTGGGAGATCGTCCGCGCGAGCGGCACTCCCCCGGGCTCCCGGTTCGCCGCGGTGACGGACCCCGGCACGCCGCTCGAGAAGCTCGCCCGCGAGCAGGGATTCCGGGCCGTCTTTCCGGCGCTTCCCACCGTGGGGGGACGCTACTCGGCCCTGACGACATTCGGTCTCGTGCCGGCCGCCCTCGCCGGCGTCGACCTTCTTGGCCTTTTGGACCAGGCGTGGACGATGTCCGAGGCCTGCGCCCCCTCAGTCCCCGCGGGCGAAAGCCCAGGGTTGGGCCTGGGCGCGGCCCTCGGGGAGCTCGCGCTTCGGTCTCGGGACAAGCTCACGTTCTGTGCGTCGGCCGGCTTCGCCCCCTTCCCCGTCTGGGTCGAGCAACTGGTCGCCGAGAGCACCGGAAAGATCGGCCGAGGCATCGTCCCCATCGTCGACGAACCTCGCATCGCGGCCTCGTCGTACGGCACCGACCGGCTGTTCGTGGAGCTGCAGGAGGATGGCCACCGCGACGTCGATCTCGCCGCCCACACCGCCCAGCTCGAAGCCGGCGGGCACCCGGTGATCCGGATCCGCGTCGCCAACCTCCTCGACCTCGGCCAGGAGTTCTTCCGCTGGGAATTCGCGGTGGCGAGCGCCGGCGCGATCGTGGGGATCAACCCGTTCGACCAACCGGACGTCGAGTTCGCGAAGGAGCTCGCCCGTCAGGCGATGGCCCAGCCGTCGGGCCCGGGAGGCGCCGCAGCCCCACCGACGGTCCGAGCGGACGACCCGACGGCCCTCGCGGCCGCGGTGCGGACGTGGGCCGCTCTCGTCCGGCCCGGAGACTACATCGGGATCCAGGCCTACCTGCCACCCTCGGATCTGACGTGGACCCAGCTGCAAGAGCTTCGGCGTGGGTGCCTCGAACAGCTCCACGTGGCGACGACGTTGGGCTACGGTCCGCGCTTCCTCCACTCGACCGGCCAGTTGCACAAGGGCGGGCCGAACACCGGGCTGTTCCTCCAGATCGTGGACGACCCGAAACCCGACGTCGAAGTGCCCGGCGCCGGCTACACCTTCGGCCAGCTGATCCGGGCCCAGTCGCTCGGGGACTACCAGGCGCTTTCGCAGAAGGGCCGACGGATCCTCCGCGTGGACCTCGGGTCCGACCGCGCGGGGGGCCTCCGTCGACTCGCCGAGGCGCTCGATGGCTAGGCCCTCGCTCCTCCTGTGGGACGTCGGCGGCGTCCTTCTCACGAACGGGTGGGACCGGGCCGGACGGGCGGCCGCGGCCGAGCGGTTCCACCTCGACGCGGCCGAGTTCGAGCGCCGCCACCTGGCGGTCGACGCCGCGTTCGAGACCGGACGGATGGACGCCAGCTCCTACCTCGCGACGACCGTCTTCCACACGCCTCGCGCGTTCTCACCGGAGGAGTTCCTTCGGTTCATGGAGAGCCGCTCGGCTCCCGTTGCCACGACGCTCGAGCTCGCGAAACGCCTGCGGGAGTCGGGCAAGTACACGATGGCGGCCCTGAACAACGAATCCCGCGAACTCAACGAGTACCGGATCGTCACGTTCGGCCTCCGGGACCTGTTCCATGTCTTCCTCAGCTCGTGCTACACCGGTCGGCGGAAACCGGACCCCGACGCCTTCCGCTACGCCCTCACGATCACCCAACGCTCCCCCGAGGAGAGCGTCTTCCTCGACGACCGACCCGAGAACGTCGCCGCAGCCTCGAGCCTGGGGCTTCGGACAGTTCTCGTGACGGACGCCGCCCGGTTGGGGCACGAGCTGGAAGGACTCGGGGTCACGGCGGGTTGAGGAGAAGAACGATGGAACTCGGAATGGTGGGCCTCGGCAAGATGGGTGCGAACATGACCGTCCGGCTCGTGAAGGGCGGCCACCGCGTCGTCGGCTTCGCGCGGGCGAACGCCGTCGTGGACGCCGTCGTCCAACAGGGCGCCGAGGGGGCGCACTCCTTGGCGGAGCTCGTCGGGAAGCTCGCCGCCCCGCGGGTCATCTGGCTGATGATCCCCTCCGGCGACCCGGTCGACCAGACGCTCCAGCAGCTCCATCCCTTGCTCTCCCCCGGGGACCTGGTCGTGGATGGGGGGAACTCCTACTACCGGGACACCGTGCGCCGTGCGGCGCTGGTCGACGGCTGGGGATTCCGGTACGTCGACGTCGGGACGAGCGGCGGGATCTGGGGCCTCGCTGAGGGATACTCGATGATGGTGGGGGGCGACGACGCCGACGTCGAGCGGATCCGGCCGATCCTGGAGACGCTCGCGCCGGCGGCCGACCGGGGCTGGGGCCACATGGGACCGGTCGGGTCCGGCCACTTCGTCAAGATGGTCCACAACGGCATCGAGTACGGGATGATGCAAGCGTACGCGGAGGGGTTCGCCATCCTGCAGGCGAAGTCCGAGTTCGCGCTCGACCTGCACCAGGTCGCCCTCGTGTGGCGCTACGGCAGCGTCGTCCGCTCCTGGCTGCTCGAGCTGACGGAATCCGCGCTCGCCGAAAACCCGACCCTCCAGGGGATCGCGCCGTGGGTCGTCGATTCCGGCGAGGGTCGATGGACCGTGACCGAGGCGATGGACCTCAACATCCCCGCGCCCGTCATCACTCTCGCCCTGCAGCAGCGACTGCGCTCGCGTGAGGTGGACCCGTTCACCGAGCGACTGCTCGCGATGATGCGCAACAAGTTCGGCGGTCACGACGTGAAGCGGGAGGCGTAGGGATGGGAAGCCCCGCTCCCCCTCGTCACCTGTTCGTCGTGTTCGGCGCCACGGGCGACCTGTTCCAGCGCAAGCTCCTGCCGACGATGTTCCGGCTGAGCGCGCAGGGAAAGTTCCCGCCGGGATGCCTCCTCCTCGGCGTCGCGCGCCATCCGCTCGACGACGCCGGGTTTCGGGCGCTCGCGCTCGCCTCGTTGCGGGCCGCGAAGGCCGGGACCGACGAGGAGTTGCAACGGTTCTGCGATTCGACGCTCCTCTACCACAGGCTCTCCGAGGAGAGCGCGGCCGGCTACGGGGTTCTCCGCAGCCACATCGAGCAGATCGAGGCGTCGCATCTCCTCGACGGGAACCGGCTGTTCTACCTCGCCTTGCCGCTCGACGCGTTCACCCCCACGCTGACCGGGATCGGCCAGGCCGGGCTGAACAAGGCTCCGGGCTGGACGCGGGTTGTCATCGAGAAGCCGTTTGGCCGCGATCTCGCCTCCGCGCAGGCGCTCAACCGACTCCTCCGTGGGATGTTCGAGGAGTCGCAGATCTACCGGATCGATCACTACCTCGGGAAGGAGACGGTGCAGAACCTGCTCGTCTTCCGGTTCGCGAACATGTTCGTGGAATCGATGTGGACCCGCGACCGGATCGAGCACGTCGAGATCACCGTCGCCGAGAAGCTCGGGCTTGAGGGCCGGGCCCAGTACTACGACGACTCGGGCGCTCTTCGGGACATGGTGCAGAACCACGTCACCCAGCTGCTCACGCTCGTCGGCATGGAACCTCCGGCCACGAAGGACGAGGACGCGATCCGCAACGAGAAGGTGAAGGTGCTCCGCAGCATCGTCCGGATCGACCCGTCGGACGTCGTCCGGGGCCAGTACACCGCCGGCACCGTGGACGGCGCGGCGGTCCTGGGCTACCGGCAGGAGCCGGGGATCCCCCCGACCTCCACGACCGAAACGTTCGTCGCGCTTCGACTCAAGATCGCCAATTGGCGCTGGCAGAACGTGCCGTTCTTCGTCCGGACCGGGAAGCGCCTTCCGGCGAAGGCGAGTCGGGTCGTCCTGACGCTCCGCGCCCCACCGGTCTCGTTCTTCCAGGCCGAGGGGGAGTACGAGGCGAGCCCCGACCGGATCACGATCCTTGTCCAGCCCGACGAGGGGTTCGAGATCGCCTTCGAGGTCAAAGTACCGGGCCGGGAGATCCGGGTCCAGACCCAGCGGATGAAGTTCCACTACGCGGACGTCTTCGGCGAGCTCCCCGACGGCTACGAGACGCTCCTGATCGATGTGATGCTCGGCGACCCGACCCTCTTCGTCCGCGCCGACGAGGTGGAGGAGTCGTGGCGGCTCTACGCGCCCCTGCTGGAGAACCCGCCGCCGGTCGTCTTCTACGCCGCCAACACATGGGGACCGGAGGAGGCCCAGACGCTGGTCGAGCAGTGGGGGCACCGTTGGAACCCGCCGTAGAACGACGCCTCCAGGTCGTTCCCGACCTCGGCGCGGTGAGTGGACCACTCGCCGAGCGAGTCGCCCGGTCCGCCCGGGCCGCCGTCCGGGAGCGCGGTCGATTCTCCTGGGTTCTGGCCGGCGGGAAGACCCCGCAGGCCCTCTATCGCTGCCTCGCCGAGCATCACCGACGCGACGTCCCGTGGGCGAACACGGAGGTCTTCTTCGGGGACGAGCGGTGCGTCGGGCCGCATCATCCCGACAGCAACTTCGGGGCGGCGTGGGAATCGTTCCTCTCGCGCGTTCCGGTCCGGCGGAACCGCGTCCATCGGATCGTCGGCGAGCGGACGCCGCCGAGCGAGGCGGCCCGCGCCTACGCTCGCCGGCTGGGGTCCTCCCTCCTCACCGGTTCGGGCCCGCCGAGATTCGACCTTGTCCTGCTGGGCGTCGGGCCGGACGGTCACACGGCCTCGCTGTTCCCAGGGTCCGCCGCGGTGCACGAACGGCGGCGCTCCGTCGTCGCGGTGGCGCGGGCGGGCCAACCTCCGCACGTACCGAGGATCACGCTCACGGTTCCCTCGCTGGCGTCCTCGCGGGAGCTCTGGTTCCTCGCCGCGGGCCCGGACAAGGCCGAGGCGATCCGTCGGGTGTTCGACGCTCCCCCGGAGGGCGACGCCGAGACGCCGGCCAGCCTGGTGTGGTCCCGGGGCCCGGTCGACTGGTTCCTCGACGAGGCCGCCGCGGCGAACCTTCCGAACTCCGTCCTCCGGGCCGGTTCCGCGTAGACCGCGGTCCAGTTCGGAAAAACGTACCCTTATCGCACGGGTCGCCATCCCGCCCTTGCGGACGAAAACCGGGCGATGCCCAATCTCAATCTGGGAACCTTCGAGCTCCGCTACGAGGAGACCGGGGTCCGAGGGGAGCCGGTGCTTCTCATCCACGATTCTTGGGGAGACCACCACCAGTGCGATGCGATCGCCGCCCGGCTCTCCTCGACCTGCCGCGTCCTCTCCTACGACCGCCGGGGCCACGGCGCGAGCTCCTCTCCCGGCGGGTCGGTGGCCTTGGCCGACCAGGTCGGCGACCTCTCGACGCTCCTCTCCATCGCCGGAGGGGGGGCCCGCCACGTCGTCGGGTTCGGCGTGGGCGGGACCGTCGCCCTCCAGCTCGCCCTCGTCCGCCCCGACCTGGTGCGGAGCCTCCACGTCCACGAGCCGAGCCTCGTGGGGATCCTCGCGTCCGACTCGATGACCACGAGTGAGTCCGCCGCGGCGCGGGCCCTCGAGGCGAGCGTGGCCGCGCGGCTCCGGGCCGGCGACCACCGCGGCGCGGCCGAGACGTACGTCGAAGGGGTCTCCTCGGAGAAGGGGGCTTGGGCCGGGCTCCCCCCGGTCGTCCAGGCGTCGTTCGTCGCGAACGCCCCGGCGTCCCTGTTGGAGACCGTCGACCCGACGACGCAATCGATGGATCTGGCCCGTTTCTCGGGCTATCGCGACCCGATCCTCGTCACCGGCGGGACCCGGAGCTCCCCCATATTCGCCGCGATCAACGAGCGGGTCAGCGACGCGTTCTACGGGGCGGCGCGGCACTCGTTCGACGGAGCCGGGCACTTTCCCCACGTCACCCACCCCGACGACTCGGCCCGTCTGATCGGGGAGTTCGCCCAGTACGCGGCCCAGCGGGCCACCCAGTAGGGCCCGAGCTCCGCGGTCCGAACCCTCTACGGCGCGAGTGGGTTCGCCGGCTAGAGGATCTCCCCGTCGGCCACGATCGTCTTGCCATCGAGCTCGAGGTGGGCGCCCGCAATCCCGAGCCACGACTGGAACCCGACCCGGTTCTTCCCACCGAAGGCGGTGTTGCCCCCGACGCCGATCAGGATGGTGCCCCGCTCGAAATCCTCCAGACCCGGGGCGACCCGGATCTTGGGATTGAGACCCACGGAGAGGAATCCCGGTCGGTCCTTCCCGACCACCGACTTCTCGAACTCCGCGTCGAACCGCTCTCCACCGGACTCGTACTGGTGTTCCGTGAGGTGGTGCTCCGCGAACGTCCATCGGCCGCCAGCCAAGGTTCCGGAGGCCGGGTAGCTCGCCCGGTTCGACCGGACGACCCCGGAAGCGAACTTCTCGTCGAGCGACACGTACACGGCGCCGCCGGGGAACGATGTCATGTTGTTCCCCGACCGGACGTCTTGGCCGTCGACGATCCCGTCGTCGATGACCGGAGTCCGCCGGGCGAGCCGGAGCTCGAGGTCGGTCCCGTTCGCGTGGGTGACATGGAGACGGGTTCCCTTCCGAAGCGCGGCGGCCAGGCGGGCCCCGTCCTTCGCGAGCGGTTCCATGTCCACCTGGCTGGCTTCCAGCAGGTTCTCCTGCCACGCCGCCGCGCTGACTCCGTATACCCGAGCCGCGGCGGCCGTCGCCCGGCCCAGCTCGATGCGGCACCCGCGCAGATGGGCCTTCTCGGCCGCTTGATACCAGCGGGAATTGTAGGCGGTCAGGAGCTTGGACTGGTCCGCCGGCAACGCCCGGCGCCGGGGGAGGTCTTCGGGCCCCCAGAGGAAGATGTACCCGTCCGCCTTGGCGATGGCCCCGAGTTCGGGATCCGGCATCCGTCCGATGTCGGCCGGCGCGAGCTCCTCGACCGAGCGCCAGTACGTCGCTTCGTCCTCGTAGATCACGGTCGGGCGGATCCCCAGACGCCGGGCCTCGAGGACGAACGCGTTCGCCCACGGGAGCATATGGGTCCACGCCTCGACGATGACGTTCTCCCCGCGCCGAAGCCGGAGCGTCTTGGTGAGCACCTTGCGGCAGATTTCCTCGATTCCGGCGGTCGCCGGGGGCTCCGACATGCCGGGCGGAGAGGCCCGCCCTCTACAAGGTTGTTCGCGGAGCCGTGGCGAACACCCCGCGGGCGAATCGAGCGGGCCCCCGAGGCCCGCCGCCCTCGGGCCACGCGAACGGATCGCCCCAACTGGCGGGGGCGCCGTCGGGGCCGGGCGCACCCACCTCCACGTCGAGGATCCACGGGAACGATGGCCGGAGAGTGGCGAGGATCGCCTCTCTCGAAGCTCCCCCGCCATCGGGGATGCGAGCCGCACTGGGGGTCCGCCGGAAGAGTCCTATCGTCCGGGCGAGGAGAGTCTCGGAGGGAGACGAGCGGGGTACGCGGAGCGAGGGACGGCCTAGTTCCGACGGCCAGGGCGGGCGGTCCGATCGGCCCAGAGGCGCACCCCGCCGCGGAACGAGTAGCGGTTGCTTCCCCGACGGCACCGCGGCGGGAGGGACTTCAACTTGCGAACATTGCCCCCCCCGAGGACCACGTAATCGGGTTCGAGGGCCGCCGAGAGCGCCTCGACCACCGTGAACACCTCCTTGGTCCACTTCTTCCGGCCGCGCCGTAGGAGGGCCGCCTCGCCGAGGACGTCCTCGTACGTCTTTCCCTTCTTGTACGGGAGGTGGGCGATCTCCATCGGCTCCAATTCCCCGTCCACGATCATCGCCGAACCGAGGCCCGTGCCGAGGCCGAGGAACAACATCCGTCCCCCCTGGTAACTCCCGAGCGCCTGCATCGCGGCGTCGTTGACTAGCCGGGTCGGGTGCCGGAACGCCTTCGCGAAATCGAACCCGACCCAACCGGGGCCGAGATTGTGGGGGTCCCGGACGATCCTGCCGTGAACGACGAGCCCGGGATACCCGATCGAGACGACGTCGAAGGCTCGGCCCTTCGTCCCCTGACGGACCCGGGAGATCAGCCGTCGGGGGGTCATCGTCGAGTCGGACGGGATCCGGAGCTCGGCCAGCCCTGGGGAGATGGCGAGCCCGACGTGGGAGCCGCCGATGTCGAGGACGAGGACGCGGCGTACTTTGGGGGAACTCGCCCTCGCCACGGCTTGTGCGTGGAACGCCGCGCTCGACCTTAAGGGTCGCCCGAGCGCCGGCGGGCCGGTCGGGAGCGGCCGGTCAGGGCGCGCAACCGGAGACTGCGTAATCGTCGCCGTTGAATTCGGCGTACCCGTAGTCCTCGTACAGGTCCGTCTCGGTGACGGTGACCTGGTTCACGGGGTCGTAGAACACCGTCACGCCGGTGCTGGCGTCGTACGAGAGGAGTACGGAGGGCCCGAGCGCCTTGTGGAGCATCGACGCCGTCGCGGAGGGGATGGCGGCGTTGTCCTTCGTGCACGAGGCCGCGGTGATCCCGCCGCCGCCGTTCCCACCACCACCGCCGGAGTTCGGAGGAGGCGACGACCCGCCGGTGGAATGGGACGGGTGGGCGATGTTCGCGGCCGGGGTGGTGCTCGGCGAGACTCCCGTCGCGGCCACGGCGGCGACGAGGACGAGCACGAGGAAACCGACCCCGGCACGGCTCGCGGGGGTCCACGCCCGGCGGCCACTCGGGGCTGCGTCGGACGAGGTCCGATGCGCGCTCGAGGCGGCCCGCGGACGGCTCCACGCACGAGCCGCCGCCCGATAGGTGCCGAAGCCCGCGCCGACCAGCAGGAGGGCGACCAACGCGCCCGTTGTTGGGAGGTAGATCGGCAGGAAGGCGGCGCCCCAGGCGACGAGCGTTCCGTAGAGGAGGTGGTGGCGAGAGTCCGAAGGCGCGGTGCGGGGCTCGCTCACCAGGAACAGCCCGAAGAACAACGTCGAGGGGTCGAGGACGCCGAGGAGCACGACGTTCGGGGCGAGCGACGTGCCGTCCGTCAGGCGAAGCAAGAGGGAGAGGGGAGCGAAGACGAGGAAGAACGTCGCCGGGATGCGCCAGGTCTTCGTCGAACGGGCGACGACCGCCGCGCCGGCCACCACCATCGCGATTTCCCCGAGCGGACCAATCCCGATCCACCAGGCCGGGGCGAGTCCGAAGGCGAAGGCGCCGAACACGACCCCCGACGCGGCGGGGTTGAGGATCGGTCGGCCGCGTACCCGAAGGACGTGCTTGCCGGTGATCGCAGCGAGGGTCACCGCACCGGCGGCCACGAGCGGGACCGTGGGGGTCAGGATGAGGGCGAGGAACAACCCGGTCGCGATCGCGCCGTCCGGGATTCGCAGTCGCTCGAACCGGAGCGACTGGAACACGAGGTCGAACACAACGGCGAGCGCCGGCAACACGACGAGCGAGACCGTCCCAACGCCGCCGAACAGCCGGATCCCCCAGATTCCGAGGAAGACAAGGACCAGCCACGTGCACCGACTCGGCGGGAACAGCGCGCCGAGCCGCCGCGCCCGGGCGCGCCAGACGGGCGCCGATTCCGGCATCTCGGGCTCGGCCGACGGACCCACGATGGAAGGAGGCCCGGACCGTGCTTACACTTGTCGGGTGGCTATGTCCCGACGGCGTCGGGGCGGGGGCCGTCAGAATCGGGCGATGCTGCCGGTCGAGAGGGCGCGCCGCTCGAACGTCTTCCATAGGGCCATGGCCAGCCCGAAGCTGGCCACGGCGCAGATGCCGACGTACGCCCAGAGCTGGAGCATGGTCGACATCGGGGCCCCGTTCAACCCGGCCCGTACGGCCGCGATCCCCCACGTGAGCGGAAGCAGGTCGCCGACGTACTGGAGCGGGAGGGGGAGGTTCGTGAGTGGGAAGTTCGCGCCGGAGAGCAACAGCCCGAGGAACAGGAAGATGTTCCCGAGGATGATCGAGGTCCGCAGGTAGAGCGCCACCCCGCCCAGCAAGAGCCCGAAACCGACCATGGCGAGGGCGGTGAGGACGATCGAGACGGCCAGGACCCCGTAGGAGCCGGGCGCGAATGGGACGTGGAAAATCACGACGGCGTACACGAGCGCCACCGTCACCGTCGCGAGGGAGGCGAGAATCGGGATCACCCCGCGGCCGAAGTACAGCGCGAACCGATTCGCCGGGGAGACGAGCAGGTGCTCCATCGTCCCGGCCTCCTTCTCGTTGTCCGTGGTCTGACAGACGGAAAAGACGGAGGAGTAGGTCACCGTCGCCACGGCGTTCCCCACGACGACGAACGAGACTGCCGAGGCGATTCCCGAGAGGCTCGCGACGAACGCGAAGAACACCATCTGGGTGAACGGGATGATGAAGATCGTCCCGAGGACGAAGTCGAGGCGCATGAAGCCGAGGCTGGTGCGGGGGGCGAAGATCGCGTTCACCCAGAACGTCCGGGCGATCGAGGAACGCAGCGGTGTCTCGTTCACGTTCGCTCCCTACCAGTCGTTGAGGTCGCCGGCCTCGAGTACGTGCCGCTCGACCCGGCGGAAGACGGTCCCGGCGATGCCGAGGTACAGGGCCGTGGTGCCGAGCGCGCCGGCCATGTCCCCCCAGAACCCCCACGAGAACCCCTGGTAGCCCGGAATCGCCAGGTACCGGAGGGCATCGAGCGCCCAGGTCGGCGGCAGAACGAGGGACACCGGGTTGCTCCAGAACGGGAGGAGGACGACCGGGAACATGCACCCGGTCCCGATGTAGAAGGCGAACTCGCCGACGTTCTGGACGAAGCCGGCGTACCGGGTGTACACGTACGCCGCCGCGAAGACCACGCCCACGGCGGCGAGCGTGGTGATCACGAACGCGAACATGAGGAGGAACAGGAGCGGGTTCGCGAGCGGGATCGGATGGCCGTAGGTGATCGCGACGACGACGAAGACGATCGCGCCGCCGAGGAGGCCCGCGAGGGTGTTCCAGATGACCCGCCCGAGCACGATGTACAGGTACGGCGTCGGGGCGGTCAAGGTCGGCTCGAGCGTGCCGAGATGCCGGTCCTGGCCGGTCGCCCAGCCGCTCCCGTACAGGGTCTGGCCCCACATGCTCATCATCCCGGCCCCGAGGATCGCGTACAGGACGAACCACGGCCCGGAGCCGGCGAACAGCTCGTAGGAGACGAGCCCGAAGACCACCGGGGCGATGAGGCTCGGGACGAGCCACTGGGGGTCGGCGAGGAAGGTGAGCACGGCGAGGCGCATCACGGCGAGCAGCGAGCGTCCGCGGGAGTAGGACCGGGCGACCATCGACTACGTCGCCTCCTCCTCGACCAGGTCGAGGTACACGTCCTCGAGGGAAGTGCGCCGCTCACGCACGGTGAGCTCCGCGTGGTTGGTGAGTTGGTTGCGGATCGTGTCGAGCGAGAGGTCCGTGGTCCCGACCCGAAGGGTCAGCCGCAGCTTGGGGCCGAACTCCTCGCTCACGATGCGGGAAACGCCGGCGATGTGCTTGAGCCGGGCCACCTCCCCTTCGTCGAAGCCGTACGCCTCGACCTCGATCGTCCGGTCCCCGCCGACGAGCCGGCGGAGCCCGGCGACGGTGTCCCGCGCGACGATCCGGCCCCGGCTTAGGACCGCGATCCGCTCGCACAGCTCCTCGGCCTCGAACATGTAGTGCGTCGTCAGGAAGATCGTCACGCCGTCCGCGACGAGGCTCCGGATCAGCTTCCGCGTCTCGCGGGCGCTCTTGGGGTCGAGTCCGATCGTCGGCTCGTCGAGGAACAGCACTTCGGGTCCGTGCAGGATCCCCCGCGCGAGGTGGAGCTTCTGTTTCATGCCGCGCGAGAACTCCTCGACCCTCCGGTCGGCGGCGCTCGTGAGGTCCACGCGGTCGATGACCTCCTGGATGCGGCGGTCGCGCCGCTCCATCGGGACGCCGTAGAGGTCGGCGAAGTAGCGCAGGTTCTCGCGCGCGCTGATGCGGTTGTAGAGGCCCCGCTCCCCGCCGAGGACCAACCCGATCCTCGGGCGCAGCCGCACGGCGTCCTTCACGACGTCCATTCCCAGGACCTCGACGGTGCCGCTCGTCGGGATCAGGAGGGTCGAGAGGATCTTCGTGAACGTCGTCTTCCCCGCGCCGTTCGGGCCGAGGAGGCCGAAGATCTCGCCGTCCGCCACATCGAGGTCGACGCCTCGCAGGGCCTCCGTCCGCACCAGCTCGTTGAAGAAGAACCCCTTCCGGCTCTCGAAGACGCGACGAACGTCGCGCGTATGGATGGCTGGTCCCTTGCTCATGGTCGTGGTGGCTGGAGCGCGCGCGAGGCGGGCACTGCTACTAAGGGGTTATCCTCCAGTCACCGCCGGTGAGGTCCCGAAACACACGAACCCTCTAATCGGTCGAAGGGGTCCGTAAGCGTGGCCGCGGGGGACGGGTCGGAGCCCGAGGGTCCCACCTCCCCAGTTCCCCCCACGCGCCGTACTCGCCGGGGCCGGCGACTCTGGATGGCGGTCCTCCTCGCAGTTGGAGTCGCCGCCGTCCAGGTCGTGGCGGCGTTCGAGCTCCCCGTCACGACCGACTTCTCCCTCTCCGTCCGCTCGCAGGGGCTGACGGCGAGCGTCGAGTATCGAACGTTTCCCACGGGGGCCCAGGTCTCGTTCTCCTGGGACACGAGCAGCGGCCGAACGGTGACGTTCAGCCTCCTTGGCGCGGGCGGCCAGGTCCTCTCCACGAGCTCCGCGGCCTCCGGCAACCTCTCGTTCACCGCCGAGGCCGGCCCGTATGGGTTCCAGAGCTACTCGTGGCTCCCGGAGTTCGTCACCGTCGCAGGAAACTACGCGTCGCCGGTGCTCCGCTGACGGTGCGAATCTCGATTTCCCGTCAATCGTTATATCGGTCGCCCCGCTCGCGCGACGAGGACATCGGTGGCGGAGGCGAGCGAAGTCGCGCAGCCCGGCGGATCCGATGGCCCGGCAGACCTGCCCAAGGCTGAGCTTCCCAAGCTCTACCGGGCGATGGTCCTCGCCCGGGTCGTGGACGAACGCTGCCTAACCTTGCAGCGCCAGGGTCGCATCGGCTTCTACGTCCCGCTCCAGGGGCAGGAGGCCGCCCAGGTCGGGTCGGCCTGGGCGCTGGACCCCGAGGACTGGATCTTCCCCGCGTACCGGGAACTCGCGGTGGCGCTCGTCCGGGGCGTGCCCGTCAAGCTGCTGCTCGACCAGTTCATCGGCAACTCCGGCGACGTCCTGAAAGGACGGCAGATGCCAAACCACTACGGCTACCGGGAATTCCGGTTCGTCACCGCGTCGAGCCCCGTCGGCACCCAGATTTCCCAGGCGGTCGGCGCGGCGATGGCGGCGCGCTGGAAGGGGGAGGAGATCGTGACGGTCACCTACTTCGGCGACGGCACGACGAGCTCGAACGACTTCCACGCCGGCCTCAACTTCGCCGGCGTGTTCAAGGCCCCGACCATCTTCTTCTGCCAGAACAACCAGTGGGCGATCTCGCTCCCGCGCGAGCGCCAGACCCACAGCGAGACCCTCGCGATCAAGGCGACCGCGTACGGCTTCCCCGGCGTCGTGGTCGATGGCACGGACGTACACGCGGTGTTCGCCGCAGTCCGGGCGGCACGGGCCCGCGCCCTGGCCGGCGAGGGACCGACACTCATCGAGGCCCAGGTGTACCGATTGGGGCCCCACTCCACGTCGGACGACCCCCGGCGGTACCGGACCGACGCGGAGCTGGCGAAGTGGAAGGAGAAGGACCCGATCGCGCGACTCAAGCACGAGCTGCTGACGGCCTCGGTCTGGACCGAGGAGGAGGACGCCACCCTCTGGGAGACGACCCGCAAGGAGGTCGTCGCCGCGTTCGAGTCCGCGGAGGCGACCCCGCCGGTCGACCCCCTCACCATGTTCGACGATGTGTTCGCCGAGCGACCGGCCGGGTTGGAACTCCAGCGGGCCTCGTTCGCGGAACTGCTCAAAGACGGTGGTCTCAAACCATGACGGAACTCACGATCGTCCAAGCGATCAATCGCGGCCTCGCCGAAGCGATGCGGGCCGACCCGGACGTCCTGGTCCTCGGGGAGGACGTGGGCGTCAACGGCGGCGTCTTCCGGGCCACCGAGGGACTCCACAAGGAGTTCGGCGCGGACCGCGTGATCGACACGCCGCTCAGCGAGACCGGCATCGTCGGCGCCGCCATTGGGATGGCGCTCTACGGGCTCAAGCCCATCGCCGAGATCCAGTTCGTCGATTTCATCTATCCGGCGTTCGACCAGATCGTCAGCGAACTCGCGAAGTTCCGCTACCGTTCCGGCGGACAATACCCCTGCCATGTGGTCATCCGCTCGCCGTACGGGGGCGGGATCAAGGGCGGTCTGTACCACTCGCAATCGCCCGAGGCGTACTTCGCCCACACCTCCGGCCTCAAGGTCGTCATTCCCTCGACCCCCGCCGATGCGAAAGCGCTCCTCACGACGGCGATCCACGACCCGGACCCGGTCCTCTTCCTCGAGCCGAAGAGGATCTATCGCGCCGTCTCGGGCGAGGTGCCCGACGGCGAGCTCCGAGTCCCGTTCGGTGTCGCACGGACCGCGCGCGAAGGGGCGGATGTGACGCTCCTCGCCTACGGCGCGATGATCCCCACGTGTCTCCAGGCGGCCGAAACGCTCGCGGCGTCCGGCGTCCAGGCCGAGGTGCTCGACCTCCGCACTCTCGTACCGCTCGACGAAGCGGCGGTGCTTGCGTCCGTCGAGAAGACCGGCCGCGCCGTCATCGTCCACGAGGCTCCTCGATTCTGCGGCTTTGGGGCCGAGCTCGCGGCGATCCTCGCCGAGAAGGCGTTCTTCTCCCTCAAGGCGCCGGTCCAGCGGGTCACCGGCTACGACACGCCGTTCCCATACGCCCTGGAAAACATGTATCTCCCGAACGCCGAACGGATCGTCCACGCGGCGCGGGCGACGCTCGCCGCGGGGTGAACGACGATGGTGTACGAGTTCCGGCTCCCCGACATCGGGGAGGGGGTCGCCGAAGGCGAGGTCGTCAAGTGGTTCGTCAAGGCCGGGGATACGATCCGCGAGGACGCACCGCTCGTCTCGGTCCTGACGGACAAGGCGAACGTCGAGATCCCGTCCCCGAAGTCCGGCACGGTCGTTGCGCTCCACGCCCAGGAAGGAGAGAAGGTCAAAGTCGGGGGCCTCCTCGTCACCATCGAGGTTGCGGGAAGCGGAGCGACGGCGGCGCCGCCCGCGGGCCCGGTCCCTGCCGCACCCGCCCCGCCCTCCCAGGAATCGGCCACCGGGCCTCCGGCCGCGACGTCCCCACCGGCCGCCGCCACCGGTCGCGTGCTCGCCGCACCGTACGTGCGCCGCCTCGCCTCGGAGCGGGGAATCGACCTCGCTACCGTGACCGGTACCGGACCGGGCGGGCGGGTCACCGAAGCGGACCTGACCGCCCCCTCCGCTCCCGCGCCGGCGTCCCCTCCGGCTCCCGCTGCGCCGACCCCGTCGACGGAGCGCCCGGCCACACCGGCAACCCCGGCGAAACCGAGCCTCGCCTCCGTCTCGAACGACGCCGAGTTCGAGCGCATCCCGATCCGCGGCGTTCGTCGGGTCATCGCCGAGCACATGACCGAGGCGACCCACCGAGCCGCCCACTTCACCTATGTCGAGGAGGTCGACGTGACCGAACTCGTCCGCCTCCGCGACCACATGGCGAAGCACGTCGAGAAGAATGCGGTCAAGCTCTCCTACCTGCCGTTCGTGGCCAAGGCGATCGTCGCCGGGCTGCGTTCCCAGCCATGGATGAATGCCCGGATGGACGACGAGCACCAGGAGCTCCACGTCTACAAGGACGTCCACATCGGGATCGCGACCGCCGCTCCGGAAGGGCTGATCGTTCCCGTCGTCCGCAACGTCGAGTCGAAGAGCATCGCGAAGCTCGCCCGCGAGATCCAGGAGCTCGCGGAGCGGGGCCGGGCCGGCAAGCTCACGCGCGCGGAGCTGACCGGAGGCACCTTCACGATCACGAGCCTCGGCGCGCTCGGCGGGGTCATGGCGACGCCGATCCTGAACTACCCGGAGGTCGCCATCCTCGGGGTCCACCGGATCGTCCGGCGGCCCGTGTACCTCCCCGACGGCACGATCGCTCCGGCGCAACTGATGAATCTCTCGGTCTCCCTCGACCACCGGGTCCTCGACGGGATCGTCGGGGCCCAGTTCCTTCACGTGGTCAAGGGCCATCTCGAGGACCCGCACCAGCTGTTCGCCGAACTGGCATGACCGACGCTCCCGCCCTCGTCCCGCTCGACTACTCGGCGCACACGCTCGGGGAGCTTCTCGGTCCCGAGTGGAGCGACTCCCTCGTCCGGGCCTTCCGATGGATGACCCTCGCCCGGGTGCTGGACGGACGCATGCTGGCGCTCCAGCGTCAGGGGCGAATCGGGTTCTATGGGCCGGCGACCGGCCAGGAGGCGGTCAGCGTGGGGGCGGCGCTCTCGATCGGGCCGACCGACTGGGTGTTCCCGGGACTCCGCGAGCAGCTCGTCGCGCTCGCCCGGGGCCACTCCCTGACGACCTACATGCACCACCTGTTCGCCGACGACCGGGATCCCGCCCGCGGTCGCCAGATGCCGTGCCATCCGAGCGCCCGCGAGGTTCGGTACGTCTCGATGTCGTCGGTCATCGGGACGCAGGTCACCCAGGCGGTCGGCCTCGCCTACGGCCTGAAGCTCCGGGGCGACCCGTCGGTGGCGCTCGCCTTCTTCGGGGACGGGGCCACGAGCGCGAACGACTTCCACGCCGGCGCGAATCTCGCCGCCGTCTGGAACGCACCGGTCGTGCTGTGCTGCACGAACAATCAGTGGGCGATCTCGGTGCCGGTCGAGCACCAGACCGCCGTGGCGACGCTCGCGGAGAAGGCGAAGGCGTACGGCTTGCCCGGCGAGCGCGTCGACGGGACGGACATCGTCGCGGTCACCTCGCGCCTCCGGTCGGCCGTCGCCCGCGCGCGTTCCGGCGAGGGACCGTCCCTCCTCGAGTTCGTGGTGTACCGGATGACGCCGCACTCCAGCTCCGACGACCCGACCCGCTACCAGTCGGCGGACTGGATGGCCCGGGCCCGGGCGCGCGACCCGTACCTCCGGCTCGAGGGATTGCTGCGGACCCTCGGGCTCGCCGACGACGGGTCGGTCGCGGCGTGGCGCGAAGAGTCGGACGCGTCGGTCCGGGCGGCGATCGCCGAGGCCGAGGCGGCCCCGTCCCCGGTTCCGGAGTCGCTCCTCACCGACGTGTTCGAGTCCGTCGATGGACGCCCCGCACCGTCTTAGCCTCGGCCGACTCCCTCGCGCCGAGGCACCATGGCGGGAACGTACGCCCGACAGACCGACCTCCTCGTCATCGGCGGCGGACCCGGCGGGTACGTCGCCGCGATCCGGGCCGGCCAGCTGGGAGTCAAGACGCTCCTCGTCGAGAAGGGCGAACTCGGCGGCGAATGTCTCAACCGCGGCTGCATCCCCTCGAAGGCCCTGATCCACGCCTCGATTCTCTACCACTCTCTGCGAACGGAGGGTCCGGAGATCGGTGTGACCGCCGAGGGCCTCCACTTCGACCTGGCGACCGCGAACAGGTGGAAGTCGACGGTCGTCGCGAAGGAGCGTAGCGGCGTCGCCGCCCTGCTCAAGTCGGCCGGCGTGCAGGTCCTCTTCGGCGAAGCGCGATTCACCGGCCCGACCTCGGCCGAACTCACCGCGCCAGATGGTGGGCGGGAGCGGATCGATTTCAAGTCGGCGATCGTGGCGACCGGCGCCATACCGTCGGTGATCCCGGGGTTCGAGCCGGACGGGGACCGGGTGGTCACCGCCGAACAATTGCTGAACTGGACCACCCTCCCGGCCTCGGTCCTGGTGCTCGGAGGCGGCGTCAGTGGCTGCGAGCTCGGCGAGTTCCTCGCTCGGGTCGGCGTCGCCGTCACGATCGTAGAGCTGATGCCCCAGTTGCTCCCGGGACTCGACGCCGACCTCTCGAACGAGCTCCGCAAGACCCTCGAGACGCTCGGGGTGACGCTCCACCTCGGGACCAAGGCGTCGAAGCTCGTGCGCTCCGCGACCGGCGTGCACCTAACGGCCGAGGGTCCCGCGGGGCCGGTCGAGCTCGATGCGGAGAAGCTGTTCTTAACCATCGGCAAACGCCCGGCGACCGCGGACCTCGGACTCGAGGAGGCGGGCGTCCAAGCCGAGGGAAAGGCCGGGTTCCTCGCGCGCAACGACCGCATGCAGACGAACGTCGCGACGATCTTCGCGGTAGGGGATGTCGCCCGACCGCCGATGCTCGCGCACAAGGCGTACCGCGAGGGGGTTGTGGCCGCCGAGGTGGTCGCCGGCCGTCCGACCCGCTACCAACACCAGTGCGTCCCGTCGGTGGTGTTCACCACTCCGGAACTCGCGAGCGTTGGTTCCACCAGCGCCGAAGCGACCGCAGCCGGGCGGCACCCCCGGGAGGTCCGCTTCCCGTTCGCCGCCCTCGGCCGGGCCCACGCCGCCCACGCGACGAACGGGTGGCTCAAGCTCGTCGGCGACGACGCGACCGGACTTCTGCTGGGAATCCAAGCGGCGGGGGAGTCGGTCGGGGAGTTCGTCGCGGAGTCGGCCCTCGCCATCGAGATGGGCGCCACCGTCCGCGACCTCGCTATGACGATCCACCCGCACCCGACTTTCTCCGAGACCCTCCAAGAGGCGGCCCTGCTGTGGCTCGGGGAGCCGTTCCACGTGGCCCGGAGGCCGACGGGTGGCGCTCGCAGTACGTGAGTGGGGCCGGACCGACTACCCCGATGCCCTGACCCGGATGCGCGCGCTCCGGTCCGAGCGGGCCCGTGGGCTCGCCCCGGACACGTTGATCCTCACGGAGCATGCGCCGGTCGTGACGGTCGGCGTCGGCGGGGCCGACCTCACCGCGCTCCCGTCGGACCTTCCCATCGTCCATGTGGAGCGCGGCGGGCTCGCCACCTACCACGGGCCCGGTCAGCTGGTGGGGTATCCGATCGTCGACCTGCGAGCGCGAGGACAGGACGTCCGCCGGTTCGTCCACGACGTCGAGGAGGTCGTGTCCTTGGGGGTGCGACCGCTGGGGATCGAGGCGGGACGCGTCCCGGGGAAGCGGGGGGTCTGGGTCGACGGCCAGCGAAAGATCGCCTCGGTCGGGGTCGCGGTCGAAGAGTGGGTGACGTTCCATGGGTTCGCGCTGAACGTCTCCCCCGACCTCGCCGTGTTCGCGCAGTTCGAGCCCTGCGGTCTTCCGGGACGGGTCATGACCTCCGTCGCCGCGGAGCTCGGTCGACCGGTCTCCCTGGACGAACTCGTCCCGTCGGTGCGCGCCGCGTGGGAGACCGTGTTCGGCGCGGCGTACGTCCGCGGAGCGGCCGACGCTTCTCGCTCCGAGCTCCGCGCATCGGCATGAGCGGCCCCGGACGCCGGCCGCGACTCCTCCTGGTCGGAGGAGGAGGCGGACTGCTGGGTCGCGCGGTGCTCGAGGAGTTCGCGCCGACGTGGTCGATCCGTTCGGTCCATCGCCACCCCGTCGAACGGGAGCGCGCTCTTGGCGTCGAGTGGGTCGCGGCCGATGTGGGAGCGCTCGCCGATTGGACGCCGGCGCTTCGGGAGGTCGACGCGGTCGTCAATCTGGCGTGGTATCGGTGGGGCTCCGACGGTCGGTTTCGCGCGCTCGAAGCCGGACTCGAGCGGATGCGGGTCGTGGCCGAGACGAGGGGAACACCGTTTGTCCAAGTGAGCGTCCCCCCGGCCCCCGCATCTCTCGAGGCGGGGATTCCGTACCTCACGTACAAGCGGAGGTTCGACGGGGCGGTCCGCTCCGGCCGCTCCCCGTTCGCCGTAATCCGGCCCACGCTGATGTTCGCTCCGGGCGATGTCCTCCTCGGCACGATGCTGCGGCAGATCCGTCGCTACCCAATCTTCCCGATGTTCGGCGACGGTGCCTACCACCTCAGTCCCATCGCGGCCTCGGACGTGGCCCGGGCGATCGAGCGCGCAGCGCGAACGCCCCCGAATGCGACGATCGACCTCGGGGGGCCGGTGTCCTACCGGTACCGGGACCTCACGGACCGGATGTTCGCTCTCCTCGCGAAGCGACCGCGGTATTGGCACCTGGGCCGCCGCGGCGCCGTCGGTCTCGCCCGTCTCCTGCAGCGGATCGGCTCCACGCTCCTGTACGCCTACGAGGTGGAGTGGCTGCTGTCGGACACGCTCGCGCTTCCGCCCTCGTCGTTCCTGGAGGGTCCGCTCGCGCGCGTCGAGCCCTACTTGCGGGCCGAAACCGAACGGGTGACCGGGCGACCCGCCCCCGAGCTCGGCCCCATGGGTCCGAAGGGGTAGGTTTAAGCCACCGTCCCGACCATCAAATCCCCGATGGAAGCGGCCGACCTTACGCGGCGAATGAACGAGTTCTACCAGGTCGGGAGCGAGGTGCTCCGCGACGTCCAAGACATCACCGACCAGCAGATCAAGCACTGGATCGTCAATCCGTTCCTGATCACGCTCGGCTGGGACCCGCACGACAAGAAGCAGGTGTACCTCGACTTCCCGATGAAAACCGACCACGGCCACGCCGACTACGCCCTCCTCGATCCCAGCGGCCGCCCGAGGCTGATTCTCGAGGTCGGCACGGGCGACAAGATGGAGGAGAAGGCGCAAGAGGCCGGCAAGAAGGCGAAGGCGGTCGGCGCCCCATTGGCCCTGCTGACGAACGGACAGGAGTTCTCGCTCTGGTACATCGGCGGCGACGAGCCGGCGACCCCGCTGTTCGTCCTGCCGCTCAAGGAGCTCGCGGAGAACGCGGAGGCCCTCCTCGGCCTGACGGTCGAGTACCGCCTGAGCGACACGGGCATCAACCAGCTGCGCAAGAGCGCGATCCGTCTCGCCGTCCTCCAGATGCTGGAGGAGAACTCGGAGAAGACGTTCGACGCGATGGTCAACTGGGTTCAGTCCCAGGTGGCGCCGGGCGCGCTCGACGAGACCACCGAGCAGGCGATCCGGGACGCCACGATGATCTGGCTCACCGAGGAGCACCTCACGATGCCGGCGTTCTCGGGCGCGGCCGAGGCGAAGCGGCCCCACGAGCTGCGGCCGACCACGGCGCGCGACTGGGAGTCGTTCCCGAAGGGCCCGAACGGGACGTTCCAGTACAAGTACGACGCCACGAAGACGCTCGACCTCCGGAATACCCCGAAGGAGGTCAAGGCGGCGCTGCGGGTCCAGGGACTCCGGACCCCCACGGCCACCTCGTTCGGCGGGTTCTACTACTCCCTCCGGCAGCGCGCCGGCCTCCCCACGAACACGGGCGGCTCGGCCGAGTCCCGGTAGGGCGCGGGAGACCCCTCCCGCACCGTCCCGACGGGGGAATCCGCCCGAGCGCGGATAGCCCCCGGACGATGGTGCGTGGAAGCCCACGGGTGCGGTCCCGGTCCCTCGCCGGGGCCCTCGCGTCGTGCCGGAATTGACGGTTCGGCCGAGTCTTTAAAGAGGGGATATACGTCAGCCCCCTCGCCATGAAGCTCGGCTTGCGAAGTTTGGGGATTGTCGTCGTGGCCGTCGCCGCAGTGATGCTGTTGCCCGCCTTCTCGACGGGGTTTGCCGGGGCGACCACGCAGGTCGTTCCGACGGCCGTGGCCCCGTCCACCGATGGGGCCGTTCATATCGCTCCCTCCGCGTCCGCCGCGCTCGTCGCCCACGCCCTCGCCGTCGCCAAGTCGGAGGGAATCCCCTCCACCGACCTGTTCCTCCCCAACGTGCACGGCGCCGCCTCCATTTCGGGCGGGGTCGTCCAACCCCTGTACACCTCGGCCCCCGCGCCGATGGGGCTCGGGTACTTCGGGACACACGTCATCCACGGCGCCAACTTCGGGATGGTCAGCTACTACCCGAGCATCGAGGGCGCGGTCACGCTCAACAGCGTCGACCCGTACTACCTTGCGTCGTCCTCGCCGGACATCTTCACGATGCAGCTCAACACGGTCCTCACGCACGTGACCGTGCTCGGCAACACGTCCGGCCAGTTCTGGATTCAGAACGTCCCGCTCTACTTCGCGGCAAGCCACACGCTCGCGATCGAGGACAACATCTGGAACTTCAGCGCCCCCGGCGCAGCGATGCAGGTCAACACGCTGCACAGCTACGACGGGAACCTCATCCCCGGGGTGTTCTACTACGCCGTCGGTCCGGCCTGGAACATGCCGATGCCGTTCACCGTCCATCTCTACAACAATGCGACGGTGTTGAACAACCGCCCGACGGTGTTCTTCAACTACTCGATCACGACGTCGAACGGCTCGGTCATCGCGGGGTCGTACGACAAGGTCGAGTTCAACTCGGCGGTCCACCCAACGCACCCGGCGGCGAACCCGGTGTTCCAGGTCGACGGGAAGCAGTACAACGCGTTCGGCCTGCTGAACGACGCCGAGATCATGCTGGGGGGACCGGGCGGCGGTTCCACGACGACCCTCCTGAGCATCAACGCGACGATGGGGCTCTGGACGCTCGCCAACCACTCCAGCACCTACGTGGCGGTGCCATCGGCCTACAGCTTCGGAACCGACACGGGAGAGACGTCCGAGGGGATCGCCGAATGGACTCCCGGCGTGACCAACCCGATCGCGGTGCTCGGCTCGGGCCCCTCGCTGCTCCAGCCCCTGTGGGGCGTCGTGGGCGCCGTCGCAGGGTCCATCAAGGAGACGTTCACGCTGACGCCCTCCAACGCCTTCGTCTTCGCGAACCAGGGGCCGACCTGGAATCTGAACACCGCCGCCTGGGCGCCGGTCCCGCCGAGCGGGGTCGCGACCTACGAACTGAGCCCGCATTCGTACAGCTTCGACTTCCTGCTGTCCGACTACAAGCCGGTCCGGATATCCGTCTCCTCGCCGACGACGGCCACGGTGACGCTGGCCGCCGACGCGAAGCTCGGGGTGTACACTCCGTTGTGGGCCTGGGATAGTGGACAGCTGGCCGCGATTTCGCAACCCGGTGGGTTGGGAACGGTGGCGCACCCGTACGTCCTCGACTCGAACTCCGTCGGGATGCTGAGCCCGCTGTTCGGCGAGTTCAACGACTTCTACTACCCCGTGTTCCCGGGCATCTCGATCGCGAACTCGAACGCGTACGTGACGGCGGCGAACTTGCCGGACTTCGCGGTGGCGTACACTCTGCCGGCCGAGGCGCTCTCCAGCGCGCACTTCGGTTCGCCGTACACGAACAACCTCGGGCTGCAGTTCTACAACGACACCCATATCTCGCTGGTCAGCAACCCCCAGCTCACCGGCTGGGCGTTCAACGGGAACGCGTACATCTCGAGCGTTCTGTTCTGGAACACGAGCGACAGCCTGATCGCCGGCAACGGGTTCCAGGTCCAGAGCATCGGCGCGATGCTCTCGGGCGGAACGAACAACGTCGTCTGGGGGAACGTCTTCACCGCCGCGACGACGACGGCCGCGAACCCGGCCACGATCCAGTACGGGACGTCGCAGAACGGTCTCCAGGAGTTCGAGTCGGGGGACCGGATCTACAACAACGAGTTCCTGACCCCGGTCCCGGCCGTCACCCCGCCGTTCAACCTCTACACCGGAGCGCCCACGCTCTGGCTGGACCGGTGGAACGTGACTCCGCAGCCGGCCTCGGTCGTCCACATCGTGAACGGCTGGCACCTCGCGGGCAACATCCTCGGGATGGCGGTCCAATCGGGCAATTACTGGGCGAACTACGGAACGGCGCAGAACCCGTACGGCGTGCTCCCGTACACGGACAGCGGCGGGATCTTCCTGGGCGGCGACGCGGACCCCCTGGTCCTCGTCACGCTCCACCGCATCGTGTTCACGGAGTCCGGTCTGCCGCCGACGACCCCGTGGTCGGTCACCATCAACGGGTTCCTGCAGACCTCCGCCTCCAACGTGATCACGTTCTGGGAGCCGAGCGGCGCCCTCTACGCGTACGCGGTTGGCCCGGTGAGCGGGTTTACGGCGACCCCGAGCACGGGGGCGGCGTGGGTCCACGGCGGGCCCACGAACGTCGGAATCACCTGGACCTAAGTTCGCCCGAGGTCCAGGAACGGCGGGTCGCCGACCGGGGCCCGTTGGCCAACCCTTTCCCGGGCCCCGACGGGAGGGATTTCTGCGCTTCCCGGGCGGGCGTCCTGCGGGTTCCCGACTCGGCTCGTTTCGGAACAGAAGGTGCCGGTCGCCGAACTCGTGCCGGAGAGGCCCGGCGGCGACCGCCGCGGCGAAGTCCGAGTTCCATCGCGTCAAGCCCAGGACGGCGGGAGCATGGCGAGGTGGCTCGTCATGGAATCGGGGAATCCGGTGAGCAGGGAGTCCACCACCGTCGGCGGGCTCTCGGGGCGGATGGAGCGCCGGGTGAACCCCCACGCCGCCACAAGGCCGCTATCACCGGTCACGGACCCGACCGCGCGGACGACCCTTGCGCCGAGGGACGACCCATTCGCCCGCGGCTTGCGTCGCCCGCACGACGGCGAGGTCCCGCGCTCCCCCCGGGTATAGCCGAACGACCGCGTCCTGGCCAAGCGACCGCTGGATGAAGGGCAGCCCACCCAGGGACGTCCTTGCGTTCGCCTCGGGAACGAGGCGTGTCGCCGAGGGGCGGAGGTGGAACCGGACCTCCGGGCGTCCGACCGGCCCGGCGACGTCGGAGTGCTCGACGAGCCGGTCCGTCTCGGGCGGCACGGGGGTAGCGAACGGCCCCGATCTTCCAGACTCCAAGTGAACCTGCGATCGATTCGGGGCCGGCCTCTCCGCCCGGTTTCCGGGCCGAGCAGGATCAGCCCCTGGGAACTCGTGTGTGCGCTAACGGCGGTGGGGGCGTCGGCCGGCCGCCCGTGCCGGCTCGGCCTCGTGGATGCCCACGACTCTTCGCCAGATCGCCGATGTGGACGCCAGTCCGGTTCCAGGCCGGGGACAGGGAAGGGACGGCCCGGCTTCGCGGGCCGCCCCTCGGCGGGGACTCCGACTAGGTCGCGGACTTCCAGAGGACCTTGAAACTGGTGTTGCTGGAGACGAGCGGAGTCGGGACGGCCTGGGTCTTGTGCTTGGCGTCCTTCATGGTCACCTCGAACACGTAGGGCATGGCGCCGATGGCGAGCGTCTTGCCGGAGACCTTCAGGTCGTTGGTCCCGGCGACCTTGGAGAATCCCACGCCGAACCCGACGCTCCCGAAGTTCGCGAGGGGCCGAACGGACCCGTTCGTCCCCGGGTAGCCGAGGAGCCCGACGTCCCCGAGAAAGTCCTTGCCGGTGAAGGGGATGGTCCGCGAGAAGTGATGGGTCCCGACGGTGATCGTCATGATGGCCGAGCCGCCGGCGGCGTGCATCGTGACCCGCACGACGGAGCCCGCGGGGACCGGAAGCGTCGTCTGGGAGATGTGCGTGACGATGGACGCGTTCGTGTTGTTGAAGTCGTACCACGCATAGCTGGAGGCGACGCCCGACGTGCAGGTCACGCCCGTTCCGGCGACCTGAATCGTCTTGTTGTTCGCGAGCAGCGCGGCGAACAGTGCCGAGGCGTTCTGCTTCGTGCAGTTCACGCTCGGCTGGGTCCAGGAGGCGTTGAGCTGAGCGATCGAGCCGTTGAGACTCGCCCCTTCGTACCCCGCCACGGCGGAGGCGTTCGAATGGATCGTGGTGAGGGAGGTCGTCCCCACGGGGAGGTTGCCCACGGCGGACGCCGTCGGCACGGGGCCGGCGAGAGCGGCGGGGAGCACCAGGAAGGTCACGGTCAGAGCGGCCAGCACGCTGAGGAGGGCGACGTTCGTTCGCATCGAGGGCGGGGACCCCGCATCCCCCTTTGAAACTTTGGGCCGCGTCGGCGTTGGGCGGGGAGAAGCGCAACTTCCGGGCGTCCCTTCAGGCTGCGGTACGGACGGGCCACGTCCGGACGCCGACCGGTTCGAGCGAAAAATCGACGACGCGTCCCCCGGAATCGTGGACCGCCTTTTGGACGTTCGCACGACGGTGGAAATCGCAGAACAGGAGGATGTACCCGCCGCCACCCGAGCCGACCAGCTTGCCCCCGAGGGCCCCCGCCTCCCGCGCATGCTGGTAGAACGAATCGATCCGGTCGTTCGAGATCCCGTCGGTGAACTGCTTCTTGAGCTGCCAGCCTTCGTCGAGGAGACGGCCCATCTCGTCGATGTTGCCCCGCAGGAGCTCGTTCTTCATGTCGACGGCGAGTTTCTTGGTCGCGTCCAGCGCCTCGACGGTGGAGCGCCGCTTCTCGGCGTAACTCGCCTGCTGGCGGGCGATGATGTCGTTCGAGTAGTGGCTCGTGCCCGTGTAGCAGAGCAGCAACCGGTACGCGAGCTCGTTGGTGACCTCCGGTCCGATCCGCAACGGGTTGACGATGGTCTGCTTCCCGTTGAACTCCATGAAGTTGAAACCCCCGAACGCGGCGGCGTACTGGTCCTGCCGTCCCCCCTTCATGCCGAGCTCCTCGCGCTCGATCCGGTAGGCGAGCTCGGCGACCTCGTACGGCGTCCACGGCTCCCGGAGGAACTGCTGGAAGAGTCCGACGATCGCCACGCACATCGTCGACGAGCTCCCGAGGCCGGTGCCCGGAGGAGCATCCGAGTGGAGGAACAACTCGAGGGAACGCTGGGCGTTCGCCCGCTCGGCGGGGCGGATCAGCCGAAGCGCCGCCTTCACCAGGTCGAGCTCGCCGTTGTAGACGAGATCGTCCTCCTTCTCGTAGTCGTGGCGGACGTTGTAATCGAGGGAGTGGACCGTTGTCGTCGACTCGGGGGCCTCCCGCGCCTGCAGCGTCGCGTAGGCAAACTTGTCGATCGTGCAGTTGAGGACCGCTCCGCCCTTCTCCTCCGGATACGGCGACACGTCCGTCCCACCGCCGGCGAAACTGATCCGGAGGGGGGCCTTCGACCGGAGGATGAGCATCGGCGGGCCGACCGGGGTCCACGGCTTAACGGTAGCGCGGCAGGCCACGGGCCACCGACGCCCGGAAGCCCGAAGCGGACGGCCGAAACCGCCGCGGAGGAGTCCAACGGTCGGCGCGCGGGTTATCGGGGGCCCGCGGCTCCCGACTCCCGTGCCGCGCTATCGGCGGGGACCGAAGCTGGCGGTCGACGCTGTATGGATCCTCCGGGGATCGCTTCTCCTGGTCCGACGGGGGCGGCCTCCGTTCGAGGGGTCGTGGGCCCTCCCCGGGGGCTACGTGGAGCCCGACGAGTCCGTGGAGACCGCGGTGCAGCGGGAAGTCCAGGAGGAGACGGGGCTGAGGGCCCGGCCGGTCGCCCTCATCGGCGTCTACTCGAAGCCCGGTCGGGACCCTCGCGGACCGAACGCGAGTGTGGCGTTCCGGATGCGCGGGCGAGGCGGACCGCCGTCGGGTGGCGACGACGCGGCGGACGCCCGCTGGTGGCCCCTCGACCACTTGCCACCGCTGGCATTCGACCACGCCCAGATCGTCCGGGCCGCGGTGCGGGGCACTAGGTCGCCGTCCCGGACGGGGACGAAGCTGGTACGTACACCTGCAGGCGGGCCAGGTGGATTCCGACGACGACGCCCCAGAGCAAGATCGGGGCGATGATCAATCGCTCCATGCCCCCCGGCCCGAGGCCGAGGTACCGGTCCGTCGCGTACAGCCCAACCGCGAGGAGCGTCAGGATGCCCGAGAGGAAGGAGTAGGCACGGAGGCCCTGCCACCGCGTGTCCCGCGACATCGCGAGGGCCAGGAGAAGGAGGGCGACCGCCGAACCGAGGAACGTGAGGAGGGCGACAACGCCGTGGATTCCCGCCACCGGCCACGTCGTGTTCTCCGGGAACGTCCCGACCCCGATGGCCCCGAGGCCCCCCACGACCAAGGCACCGAGCCCCAGGTGGGTCGTCGACTTCGAGGCGAAGGCCGACCGGATGAGGAGCGCGCCGAGGATGGCGGCGAGTCCGAGCACGCGGATGGAGTCGTTGAACAGCCAGGCCCACGGGGACATCGAGCTTCCCAGGTCGCTGACGGCGTTCCCGGAATCGCTGTAGCCCGGGTAGTACAGTTGGACGACGACCATCGCCGCGACGAATTGGATCGAGCCGAAGGCGAGAATCGCCCCGCCCAGCCGGGCGGAGCGGCGGACGAGCGGCCCGAACGTCGTCACGCGTCGGGTTCCGACCTCACGGACCCGTCAGTCGCGGCGCGCGTTCTTCTCGTAGGAGGCGTCGCTCGTGCGCTTCAGCTTGGCACCGTCGCGGTCGCAGATCGCCTTGGACGTCGCCGTGATGTCGATGACGTAGCCGCCTCCGCACTTCGGGCACTCGTAGTAGGGCATGGATTCCTCCGAGCGTGGAAGTCGCGGCTATATAAAGCGCCTCGACTCGGTCGGGCGTGCGCCCCTGGAGCCGACCGACGGGAGAACGACCTCGACGAAGGCCGAAGCCCCCTCCGGACCCGGAGTCCCCCCCTCGACCCCTGACCGCCATCGAGCGGTTCCGCGGCGTGGACGACTACCGCGTCGGCCGAGAGTGGCGCCGGTACGAGGGGACGGCCCAGCGCGAGTTGTTCCGAGGACTTCGGGAGCGGTTCCTCGCGCGGCATGCGGCCGGCTCCGGATGGGTGCTGGACCTAGGCTCGGGCCCCGGCCGCTTCACGCCCTACGTCGGGACCGATGCGGCGCGGCGGGTCGCGATCGAGCTGGCGATGCCGATGCTGCACGGGTTGCGGCAACACTGGCCGAGTTCGGTCGATCGCCCCGAGCTTCTTCTCGCAGACGGCCGCAAGATGCCGATCCGTCCGCGCTCGCTTTCGGAAGTTGTGGTCCTCGGCAACGCGATCGGATTCGCCGGGGGCGACGCGATTCCCCTCCTGGACGCTGCCGCCGATGGCGTCGCACCCGGGGGCCGCATCGTCCTCGAAACGGCCCCCGGACCAGGGACCGCCTCCCGGTACCTCCACCGCCTGCCGAGCGGGGCGATGGCCCGTCTCCTTCGCGCTCCGCTCACCGCCGTGATCCCGCGGGTGACCCGGGAGGGGTTCCAGGTGTTCGAGCGGGAGGATCGGACGCGGCACGGCTTCCGGCCCGTGACGGAGTCCGAGTTAACGGAACGATTGACCGCGCGCGGCTTCGTGGTGCGAGAATCGATGGCGGTGGCCCCGGCCCTCGGAGACTTCCCCGACCGGATCGAGGACGTGCGGGCGGAACCGGGCGCCTGGGACCGGCTCCTAGTCCTCGAGGAACGCCTCGGCGCCCTCCCCATCGCGAGGCGCGAAGCCGCCGCCCTCCTCCTCGCCGCGGAGCGCCCTTCCTCCGTCGGGCCCGCCTCGGCCGAGAGAGGGGTTAAGTAACGGACCCGACCCTGTTTGAGTAGCCAGGGGTTTCCCGTGGCGGAGACCAGTACTTCCTCAGGTCGGGTCGCAACGTTGCCCGCTTCCAGTTCCAAGGCGGGCCCCACCGTCCACGCGCGCTCGACGACCGTTCCAACCTCGGCCGACCTCGACCTCGTCAAGGACGATGCTCTGCTCCAGCTCCGCATCGGGCGCTCGGCGCACTACTACACCGTCATCGCGGCGATCGTGCTCCTGTTCGATATGGTCCTCGTCCTTGTCCTCCAACCGAATCTCTCCGGCGCGCTCCCCTCGCGCCTGCAAGACCTCACCTTCCTGATGTTCCCGCTATTCGCGGGACTGTTCCTCGCCGTCTTCGGCCTTCGCGTGAAGTGGGAGGTCTACCAGCTCTGGCCGTGGGAGCCCCACTTCTCCGTCACCGTCGCCGCGGTCGCCCTGGACGTCGCCCTCGTGGCGTTGTTCATCCTCGACGTCGCGCAGGTGGGCCCGACCGGGAACTGGAAGCTTCTCCCCTGGTACTTCCCGCTCGCGATGCTCGGCATCGCGGCCCCGCTGTTCGGGCTCATCTTCACATGGCCCTCATGGTCGAGCTGGAAACTGATCTCGATCGGCTCGGCGGCGATCCCCGTGGGCCTCGCTTTCGTCGTCTTCCTGCCACAATACGACACCCCGAGCGGACTCGCCATTGCGCTCTCCTCGAGCGCCGTCCTCTACCTGGTCGCGGGTTCGTTCGTGCACATCATCTCGTCCGGCACCCGCACCCACGAGCGCGAGATCATCACCTCCGGCCAGAGCCGCCTGTTCCAGATCGCCGACGAGCTCCGCGAGCGGGAGGAGGCGCACCACTTCCGCGAAAGCACGCTCCTCGAGCGCGAAGCGAACCTGGAGAACGGCGAGCTCGGACTCGGCCGCAAGCTCGAATCCCAGGAGGAGGCGCGCCGTCACATCTCCGCGCTGGAGGCCGATGTGCAGGCGCGGAGCCAGGCCGTCGTCCAGCAGCAGCGGGAGCTCGCCTTGAGGGCCGCCGAGACGAACGCGCTCGCCCAAACGCTGGAAGACCGCGCGACCAGCCTCGGCCTTCGCGAGGCCGACCTCTCCGCCCGACTCCCGAAACTCGCCGAGCGAGAACAGACGATGACGACCCGCGAGGGGGATGCCGCGCGACACGACGCCGAGCTCGGCCAGCGCGAGGGTGAGATGGAGCGCCGAGCGGCCGCGCTGCCCGAGGCGGAGGCCCTCCTCGAGGCCCGCCGACAGGAGTTGGAGCGTAGGACCTCCGAGATCCTCCAGAAGGAGAGCGAGCTCAGCAGCCGCTCCGCCGGCTTCGCCTCCGACGACGTCAAGGCGCTCGCCCTCCAGGAGCGCGAGACCAAGCTCGCCCAGCTCAAGCTCGTCCTCGACGAGCAGAACGCCTCCCTCGGCCGCAAGGCGAAGGAGATCCGGGAGTCGACCGCCCAGACCCAGGCGCTCCGGGACGAGAACGCCCGGCGGGCCGAGCAGCTCGCCCTCTTGCAGAGCGGACTCACGGAGAAGGAGAGGGACGCCTCGGAGAAGGCCGACCTCGCGTCCCAGCGGACCAACCAGTACGAGGAGACCCTGCACACCTACGAGGAACGGATGCGGGCGATCGAGACCCGGGAGGCGGAGATGAAGAATCGGACCGTCGACCTCCAGCGGGTCCAGCAGTCGCTCTCGGAACGGGACCGGTCGGCCCGCGTGGAGGCGGAACGCCTCCAGACCCAGCGGATCGACCTCGAACAACGGGAGAAGGCCCTCTCGGTCCGGTCGAAGACGCTCGACGCCCGGGAATCCCAGGTCAGCCTCAAGGGGCAGAGCCTCGAGCGGCGGTCGACGGCGCCGCCCGCCAAGGTCTCCCCCAGCACCGCCGTTCCCCCCGACGCCAGCCTCCTCGCTCCCAGCTCGCGGCCAAAGATTCCCGACCGAGTTCCGAGCGGGACGCCGCGTCTTGACGACCTCTTGCTCGGCGGGATTCCCCCGAAAGCCCACGTCCTGCTCATCGGCGATGCGTTCGTCGGCAAGGAGGTCGGCGTCTACGCGTTCCTTGCTGAGGGGCTGCGCCGCGGGGAGCCCGTCGTGATCGTCACGGCATCCCGTTCCCCGGACGAGGTCGGCCAGAAGGTCGGCGTCGTCCTTCCCCAGCTCCACGAATACGAGCAACTCGGCAAGGTCCACTGGGTCGACGCGTCGAGCCCGAGCGAGGCCCCGACGGCGAACCCCGCGACCGCCACCCGCTCGGTCGCTCGGGGGCCGACCGACCACGCGGGCATCCTGAGCGCGCTCGTCCAGCGGTCGAAGGCGATCGAGACGTCCGGCGCCAAATCGTTCCGGGTCGCCTACCTCGGCCTGTCGGCGTCCCTGACTGCGTCCGACGAGCGGATGCGGCTCAACTTCCTCCAGAACATCGTGGCGATCCTGAAGCCCCGCAACGCGATCGCCTTCTACACGCTCGAGTCCGGGACGCTTCCGGAAAGCCAGACGGAGACCATCCTGAGCCGGATGGACGGGGCGATCCGCTTCAAGCAGGACCGCGACAAGACGTTCCTCTCGGTCCTCGGCCTGGGCGACGTCGAAACCCGGGACTGGGTCGAGTACCGGGCGACGCCGCGGGGGCTCGTCGTCGGGTCGTTCGCGCTCGAACGGATCCGCTGAGGCGGCCCTACCCGTCGACGACGGGTTGGGCGTGTTTGATGAAGTCGCCGCGGCGGAGCTCGCGGATCGCTTCCTGCAGCTCTTCCTGTCGGTTCATGACGATCGGGCCGTACCAGGCCACGGGCTCGCCGAGCGGCCGACCGGAGACGAGGAGGAAACGGACGCCCTCCGGCCCCGCCTTCACCTCGACCGAGTCCCCGTCGCCGTAGACGGCGACCGTCCGCGCGGGGATCTCTCGCTTCGCCGCCGGGTCGAACTTCCCCGCCCCCTCGATGGGGTAAGCGAACGTGGTGTGGCCGCGCACCGTCGGGGCCGAGAACGTCTCGCCGGGCCGGACCGTGACGTCCAGGTAGGTCGGGTCAACCGGAAGGGCGTCGACGGGTCCGACGGCGCCCCGATGCGTTCCGGCCACGACCTTCACGACCGTTCCGGCATCGTCCTTGACGATGGGGAACGCCGTGCGGCGGACGCCGCGATACTCGGGGGTGGACATCTTGGATTTCGCCGGCATGTTGACCCACAGCTGGAACCCGTCGAGCATCCCCTCCATCCGCCGGGGCATCTCCTGATGCAGGATCCCGCTCCCGGAGCTCATCCATTGGACGTCGCCCGAGTCGATGGTCCCTGTGTTCCCGAGGGTGTCGCCGTGGTCGACCTGGCCGTTCAGCATGTAGGTCACCGTCTCGATCCCCCGATGGGGATGCCAGGGAAAGCCGGCGACGTAGTCGGCCGGGTCCGAAGACCGGAAATGGTCGAGCAACAGGAACGGGTCGAGCCGCGGGACCTCCGCGTGTCCGAACAGCCGCCGGAGCCGGACACCCGCGCCCTCCATCGCTTCGAGACCCCCGAACTCCTCCTCCACCGTCCGCACGTTGCTCGTCACGACCCCCACCACGCTCGGTACCGGCCAGAGGGCGGATAAAGTCTCGATAGGGCGAGCCTCACCACCCTACGTTCGGCCTAGTCGGCCGGGGGCCGGCGACGGCGGCTCCCGACTCCAGGGCCGTGCCTACGACGGGCTGCCCTCGAATTCGATGGTCCGCTCGACCCGGTGCGCTGCGGCCTCGGCCCGGGCCCGCGCCGTGGCCACGTCCGGCCCGCGGGCGACGGCGACCCCGAGACGGCGGTCCCGGAATCCCTCGGGCTTTCCGAAGAAGAACAGCCGAGTCTCCGGGGTGGTCAGCGCCTCGAATGCCCCGTCGAACGTCGGCGCCGGGCCCTCCCCCGGGGAGAGGATCACGTGGGCGGCCGCGGGGACGGTCGCCTCGGGACCCTCGTACGGGAATCCGAGGACCGCACGGGCATGGAGCGCGAACTCGCTATTCCACTGACTGGCGAGCGTGACGAGTCCCGTGTCGTGGGGCCGCGGGGAGACCTCGCTGAAGAGGACGTCGGTGCCCCGTACGAACAGTTCCACTCCGAACATTCCGATTCCGCCCAACCGGTTCGTGACGGCGACGGCGGTTCGGTCCATGGCCGCCTGGACCACCTGCGACACCGCGGCCGGCTGCCACGACTCGTGGTAGAGCGTGCCGGGCCGGGCGTGGCCGATCGGGGCCATCGTCGTCGTACCGACCGACCCGTCCGCCCGGAGATGGCGGAGCGTCAGGACCGTCACCTCCAGGTCGAACCGCACGAATTCTTCGATCATGACCCGTGGGTTGGCGACCCGGCCTCCGGAGGAAGCGTCGCGGTAGGCCGCATCGACCTGTCCGGTGTCCCGGACGACGCTCATCCCGTGGCCCGAGGAGCTCGTGATCGACTTGAACAGGCAGGGGAACCCGAGACGGTGGGCTGCGGTTCGGGCGTCTCCGAGTGAGTCGGCGAAGGCGTACCGGGAGGTCGGGACCTTGGCCTTCTCCGCCGCCAGGCGTCGAATCCTCTCCCGGTCCATCGTCGCGCGGGTCGCCTCCGCCGTCGGAACCACGATCCACCCCTCGGATTCGAGACGCACGAGCTCGGCGGTGTCAATCTGCTCGATCTCCGGTACGATGACGTCCGGCGCCTCGGACTCGACCACCCGCCGCAGGGCCGCCCCGTCGGTCATCGCGAGGACGTGCGACCGGTGCGCCACCTGCATGGCCGGGGCGTTCTCGTACCGGTCGACCGCGACGACCTCCGCGCCGAGGCGCATCGCCTCGAGAGCGACCTCCCGACCGATCTCACCGCTCCCGAGCAGGAGCATCCGGGGAGCGGACCCCACCAAGGGGGTCCCGAATCGGCCTCGGGGACCTACGCGTACGGTCCGGACAGGGGAGCGCTCGGTCCGACGGGGCGGCGTCACCCGTCGTCCGAGATCGCGCGGGGTCTCGGAATGACCTTCGGCTGCTCGGCGTCGGTGGTCATGCCCGTCTTCCCCTCGACGATGTCGCAGTCCTGCCAATTGACCCCGACCGTGACCTTCGGGAAGGCGACCTTGAGGGTGTAGGTGGCGAGCTTGCCGACCACCAGCCCGTTCGCGCCTTCGACGAGGTTCGGGTTCATGATCGAAAGGTCGCGGGTGAGAATCACTCGTGTCTTTCCGAAGACGATCCGGTGGAGCTCGGAGCGGTCCTTCATGGGCCTCGGCGCGCGCGCGATGCGTCGGTTCGCTCTTAAACCCGCGCCGTCGAGGGCGGCCAAGAAGGCTATTTAGAAGGGACAACGGTGCGGAGGCCGCGCCGGGGCCAAATGGTGGAACGGGTGCGTCCGATCGAGCGGTTGGAAAAGACGGTCCACCTCCGCATCGACCCGAATGACGAAACCACCACGCTCGAGGACGTTCTTGCCAAGATCCCGGAGCTCCAGAGGAAGCACCCGGACCGGGAGTTCTTCTTCGACGGGGACGAGTACGCCATCTGCTCCCGCCCCAAGCGCCCCCGTGCCCCGCTCGCCCACTGACCTCGCCCCGTTGGGCGCCCCCGTCCTCGTCCTGAACCTCAAGGTCTACGCGAACTGCCTCGGGGCAGGGGCGCTCGCCGTGGGCAAACTCCTCGCGGACCGGGCGCGAGCCCGACGCGTCGCGGCCGCCCTTTGCCCCGCCGCCCCGGACCTGGGCCAACTGGCGACGTCCCTTCGGATCCCCGTCCTGGCTCAGCACGTCGATTCGGTCGATCCGGGCGCGCGGACCGGGACGATCATTCCGGAATCTCTCCTCGCGTCGGGGGTCGTCGGGAGCCTGCTCAACCACTCCGAGCACCCCCTCCCCGACGACGAGGTCGGGCGGGCGGTCGCCCGCCTCCAAGCGCTGGGCCTCGTTCCCTTGGTCTGCGCCAAGGACATCGACGACGCCCGTCGCCTGGCCCGCTTCCACCCGGCGTACCTGGCGGTCGAACCCCCCGAGCTGATCGGCGGGGACCGCTCCGTCTCCACCGCTCGGCCGGAAGTCGTCCACGGTACGGTGGAGGCGGTCCACGCCATCGCCCCGGGGACCCGCGTCCTGTGCGGGGCGGGGGTGCACGACCGCAACGACGTCCGGATCGCTCTCGAGCTCGGGGCCCAGGGAGTCCTGGTGGCGAGCGCGGTGACCAAGGCCGCGGACCCACGCGAAGCGATCGACGAGCTCCTTGCCGGGTTCCCGGCTGGGCACCCCGGCACCCGACGGCCCGGCCGCTGAACCGGGGGCCCGCGTGCCCGAGTCGGAGAGCGGACCGGCCCCTCTGGTCCTGGGCGTCGACCTCGGCGGTACGAATCTTTCGGGGGCCCTCGTCGGGCCCCACGGACGGCTCCTGACCCCGCGCGTACGTCACCCGCACACCAACCGGGGCCCGGAGGAGCTTGCCGCCGAGATCGGCGCCCTCGTCGTGTCCATCGGTTCCCGGGCAAAGCGGCCGGTCGCTGCGGTGGGTGTGGGCGTCGCCGCGCAGGTCGATGAGTCGCACGGGGTCGTGACCTACGCCCCGAATCTTCGTTGGAACGACGTTCCGCTCGGGCCTCAGCTGGAACGTTCCGTCGGGCTGCCCGTGGCGATCGTGAACGACGCGCGGGCGGCGACGGTCGCCGAATGGCGGTTTGGCGCGGGCAAGGATGTCTCGGATCTCTTGGTGGTGTTCGTCGGCACCGGCGTGGGCGGGAGCCTTGTGGCCGGGGGCCGGCTGATGGAAGGCGCCCAAGGGGCGGCGGGTGAGGTCGGGCACTCGATCCTGTTCGCGGGGGGTCGCAAGTGCCACTGCCCCGGACGCGGTTGCCTGGAAGCGTACGTCGGGGGGTGGGCGATCGCCGAGCGCGCCCGAGAAGCCGTCGAGGCGAACCCGGATCACGCGGCCGCCCTGCGTCGTCAGGGGGAGGTCGTCGGATCCTTGGACGCCGACGCCGTGGGTCGCGCGGCCCGCGACGGCGACCCGCTCGCGCTCGGGCTCGTCGAAGAGACCGCCCGCTGGCTCGGTGAGGGGGTCGCAGGCCTCGTCAACGCCTACAACCCCTCCCGGGTCGTCCTCGGGGGCGGCGTGGTCGAGGGGTGGCCCGAGCTGCTCCCAGCGGTGGAGCGCGCGATCCGGACCCATTGCCAACCCCCTGCGGCGGGGGCGGAGGTCCGGCGGGTCGCGTTCGGCCCGAATTCGGTCCTTGTCGGCGCGGCGACGGTCGCTCGGGACCGCCTTCGCCGCCTCGCCCCTACGTAAGCCGGTACTCTCGACGGCGGGAGTCGACGAGCGAGACCCCCTCGCGGACGAGGCCCTGGCGTCGCAGCGATTCGAGACCGCTTTGGACCGTTCGGCGGGGGAGCCGGGAGAGCCGTACGAGCTCGGACTGGTCGAGGCCGCGGTAGGTCTCGAGGAGGAAGTAGAGGAACTTGGTGGCCGGCGGCCCCTTGACGGGTCGGGAGGACCGGATGTTGCCGAAGGTGTCACCCCGTAGACCGAGCCGCTCGGTGGCGAGGGGAGCGACGGAACTGAGGGCAATGTTCCCCAGGTTCGTTTCGGAACCGAGCTCCTTCAGAAGGGCGACCTGCTGCGGCTCTTGCGGAGCCTCGAAGATCAGCTCCTCGGTCGGGTGGTCGGCGACAATCGAACGGACCCAATCCCATTTGATGGCCCCCTCGCCGTCGTAGATCCCGACGCCGCGGCCGGACTCGCGGCTCTCGATGATGACCTTCCGCGGGGAGAGCTCACGGGCGCGGCCGATCCGGTCCAACGTCTCCCGGAGCGAGAGCTGGTTCTGGGGGTTCTTCTTCCCGACCTCGATGAAGACGTCGAGATGGTGGGACTTGACCTCCTCGGCAAGCTTCGCGATCTGCGCCGAGGAAAGCTCGATGACCCCGTCCGAGACCTCCACGATGTCAAACCCGAGGTCCTTGGCCTCGCTGATCGCCGCCGAGGCGCGATCTCGGGCGACCGCGTACTCGAGGAGCGTGCCTCCTGTGGAGACCTCCACGCCCAGCTCGTGGTAGAACTTCACCCGCTTGCGGACGACTTCGCGGGGAAGGAGCAGCGGAAGTCCCCAGCCGATCTTCACGACGTCGATGTACCGAGCGAGGGGCCGGAGCATCTCCTCCGAAAGCGGGTCGAGTCGGTCGAGGACGTGGGTCAGGCCGACCTTCCGGGGGCGGACCGGGCTCGGAGGCTCCGACGGAAAGAACGTAGGAACGCCTTTCCTATGCGCAGGAGCTGCCATTCCTTGCCTCGATTGGACGCCGGTATCACACGGAATCCCTATTTGACGGCGCCTCCCCGCGTCGCGCTCTCCCCCCCGGCCGCTGGGCGGTTTCGCTGGCGTAACCTGCGGGTTTATGGCGCTCGGTCCGGTGGGACCCCGGGTTGGGCTAGCATGAAGGTCGGGATCATCGGGTCGGGCGACGTCGCACAGAAGCTGGGCGCAGGGTTCGTCGCGACCGGGCACGAGGTCCGGCTGGGGAGCCGAGAGCCGTCGAGCGCGAAGCTGGCCGCGTGGAAGGCTGCCCAGGGGAGCCGGGCCTCGACCGGGTCCTTCGAGGAGGCGGCCAAGTTCGGCGAGCTGGTCGTCGTGGCGACCCTCTGGACCGGTACGGAGAACGCCCTCAAGATGGCCAATCCCGCGCATCTCGTTGGAAAAACGGTGATCGACGCCACGAATCCCCTCGCATTCGCGCCGAATGCCATGCCAGGCCTCGCCCTCGGACACACCGACTCGGGCGGCGAGCAGGTCCAGCGCTGGCTCCCCGGGGCGCACGTGGTGAAGGCGTTCAACATCGTCGGGAACGAGGACATGTTCCGTCCGAAGTTCCCCGGTGGTCCCCCGGACATGTTCTACTGCGGGAACGACGAGGGTGCGAAGAAGACGGTCCACGGGATCCTCGAGTCGTTCGGGTGGTCCCCCGTCGACCTCGGCGGCATCGAGGGGGCCCGCATCCTCGAGCCACTCTGTCTCCTCTGGGTGTCGTACATGTTCCGCTCCGGATCCCGCAACCACGCCCTGAAGATGCTCCACCGCTGACGGATTCCCGGGGCACTCCGCCGAGGGGGGTACACGACCGGTCGTTCGGTCCGGAGGACGCTGCCCCGGTAGGTTGAAATATGCATATGCATATGACTATGCATGTCATCCCGGAACGTGGCCATCCGAAAGGATGTGTACGACGCGCTTCACCGTGAAAAGCGTCCTCAGGAGAGCTTCACCAAGCTGTTCCTTCGATTGCTGAGCCAGCGTGCCCCCCTCGAGCAGGTCGTCGGCAGCTGGGCGGGTCTCGACCGTCGACGGGCCCATCGTATTGTCCGTTCCCTTCGCGAGGGGGCCCTGCGGAGGGGACCATGAAGGGCCTCGACACCCCCGTCCTCTTGGAGATCCTCGCTGGGGGCCCGTCGGCGACGAAATTGCTCCGCGGTCTTGCCGGTGAGGAGCTCTGCACGACGGAGGCCAACTTCTTCGAGCTCGAAACGATCGCCCGGTCGGACCGCGGCGCCGCCCTCGAGCGTCGACTCGCGGCCCTCGAGCGTCTCCGACGGGGTATGACGGTGTTGCCTCTCGATGAGCGGGCCGGCCGAGCGGCAGCAATCCGGTCCAAAGGCGACCCCCAGGGTCTCCCGACGGACCTCTGGCTCGTTTGGGGCGCTCTCGAAGCGAACGGCTGCACCGAGTGGATCACCTCCCCCTCGGCCCTGGTCCCGAAGGGCCCGGGCAAGGTCCGCACGCGGCGAATCAAGACATAGTGGTTATAAACGCTCAGGTGCGCGTCTGTGCGTCTTAGTCGTGCTACCGGCGCAATCTGAGTCCGATCCGCCGAGGGTAGCTCGAAGAATGGGGTTCCTGGGCCAGGAGGGGGAGCGGTCCCTCCTCGGGAGCCTCCTCGGCCACTGAGGGGCTGGTCCCTTGTTTGCTGGACTAAATCGCCTAGATGCGCGACTATGGGTCGTGAGAGCGGATTTGGCACGGATGGACGCCGATGGGGGTCGAGTCTCAACGCCCGGGGGTGGGGTTTGTGACCGAAGTCTCCGTCGAGAAGTTGTATAACACGAGTTATACGAACCGATTTCGGGGGGCAACCCGGCCGTCGGCCCACCGTCGGAGGGGGCCACCCAGGGTCAGAACGACCATCTGGGCCCCCTCGGGGGCTGGGTGGGTCTGGTGGGGCGCTTCCTGAGGGCTGAGAAGACCGCGGCCCATTCGAGCTCAGGGGTGGAAGGACCAACGCGCGACCGTCGGTGGCCGCCACCGCGGCCGATCCGCCGGATGCGGGTTGGGGACAGATCTGCGCGTGGACGACCGAAGTGTGGGGCTCCGCTACCGGTCCGGGAAGTTGCTGCGTCTACCGGTCTGCCAGTGGCCCTTGCCCCGTCCGTGGTCGACTCCCATCGATCCATTCCCAGTGTCGTGTATGCATATGAGTCTACATATGTGGACAGTTGAGGAAGCCGACGGGTGAATCCGGAATGTTCGGGGGGAGGCTCCGACCTGGCGCAAGCCTAGTCGATGTCAGGAGCAAACACGTCGGTGGTTTCGTTGTACGAGTTGGCGGCGAGACTGACGTTGATGTACTCCCCGGTGTGGGCGGGAGGCGAATGGTAGGGGTACGTCGCATTGGCCCACGGCTCAAAGTAGACCGGAGCGCGGTGGAGAGCCCAGTTGAAGAAGCCGGCCGGCGTGGCCGCCGCGCAGTCCCGCTTCGTGAAGCAGCCGAGGTTCCAGCGAACCTCGATCAACCGGAGCAGCGACTCGAAACTCATCTGCTTGTCTCCGATGTGCCCCGCCGGAGTCCACGGGCTGACCACGAGAAGGGGGACCCGGAAGCCGAGGCCGAGGCCGTCGATCTGGGGCGGGGGGACGTGGTCGTAGAAGCCGCCGTAGTCGTCCCAGGCGATGAAAAACGCCGTGCTGCCCCACTCCGGGCTCGACTCGACGGCGTTCACCAAGGACGCGATGAAATTCTGCCCTTGGGTCAGGTTCGCCGTCGGGTGGTCGGACTCGTTGAACGGAGGCATGATCCACGAGATGTTCGGAAGGTTTCCCGCCGCGGCGTCGGTGAAGAAGCTCTTCCGTAGGACGAAGTGGCTCACGAACGGGGTCGTGTACGATTCGGCCTTGGCCGCCTGCGGATCCCAGTTGTCGAAGGCGCCCCCGGTGGAGGCGCTCCCGGTCTGCTGGATCGCTTGGCTGTAGTTCTGGAGCGGGTTGTCGTACCACTTCCAGGTGACGTTCGGGGCTTTCGCGAGCAGGTCTTCCGCGCTCGGCGTCGCGTTGGCCTCGGCGAGGTACTTCGTCTCGTTGCCGTTCCCGCCGGAGTTGGCGAACGTGTGGTTCTCGGCTTCCTCGGGAGACTGGCCCGCGACGAGGTACCAGTGGTTGGGGAGCGACCACGAGAGCGTCGAGGAGTAGAAGTTGTCCGCGAGACCGAATTTCTGGGCGATGTCCCAGTAGACGGGCAACGTGGTCCCGTTGTAATGCCCCATGGTCTCGTTGCTCATCTCCGCCTGGACGAACCCGTTCATCGAACCGTTGTTGAACGCCTTGTGCGAATTGTTGTAGTCGTGCCCCAGGTCGGTCGGTGAGGTCAGATTCGCCGCGTTGAAGGAGTACGGCTTGACGCAGGGCCCGGTCGGAGCGGTGACCTTCACCGGCACGCAGATTCCGGGGGGTATCCCGTTGGCCGAGGCCGGACAAAACTGGCCGACGGTCGTACAGTACGTCCCGAAGTAATTGTCGTAGGCGTGGTTCTCCTCGAGCAGGATGACCACGTGCTGGAGCTTCGGGAGTCCCGCGTTCCAGGAGAGGGCGCCTTGGGCGGAGGGAAGTTCGACATAGACGATGGCGAGGCCGCTGGAGACGACCAGCAGCGTGGCGGCGAACGCGAAATTCCGGCGCGTCGCCGAACCCCGAATCCGGCGATCCCGCCGATGTGGGCCGAATCCGACGAGATCGGCCGTCGAGGGGATCGGGGCGCTCACAGCGCACCAACCATCGGAGATCTGCTGCTCGGACGGCACATGCGAGAACGACGCGGCGGGTCGGTGGGTTGAGTTAGAATCACGTCTAGGCCCCCGGTCCGGGCGCCGGGACAAGGATTTTGCGGATAATCCTTCGCAAAATCGACCCGGCACTCTCGGTTCTCGCCCCGAATATTGGAATGGGACCCCGATTCGTCCGGGCCGAAGCGGGTCGATCTGTTCGAGAGAAGGAACGGGCCCCGAATCGGACCGGCAGGAACGGCATCCAAAAGTAGCGGGGCTTCGCTGTTTTGTCCATGGCCGGGGCGATTCCGAGGACTCTTTCGGTTCTCCTGATTTGGTCGTCGGTGGCCGTGCTCCTCCTTTCGCCCGGAACCCTTCCCGTCAACCACGGTGGATCTGCCCCCCTCTCAGTAGGGACCTCGCCCCCAACCGCGGCGTCGCCCCCCTCGGCGGAGGCGCTACCTTCCGCGGCCCTGCCGCTTCCCTGCCTGCCCGAGTCGGCGAATCCCGAGTGCGCGTTCCCGGACGCCGCTCCCTCGGTTCTCCCGTCTCCGACCTGGGTCCTCCGCGACGCGGAGATCGGCCATCTTGCGATCTACCCCGGCTCGATGGCGTTCGACCCCGCGATGGGGGAGACCGTCGAGTTTGATGGGCTCCACGCGAGCACGTGGGCCTACACCGGGGCCGGCTGGAACAACATCACGCCGCCGACGTCGCCGTCCCCGAGGGCGTACGCGGGTCTGGCGTACGACTCCGATGCCCAGGAGCTCGTCCTGTTCGGAGGCGCCGCGATCCCGTCGGGTGAACGGTTGAACGACACATGGACCTTCCACGCGGGGACCTGGACGAACGTCACCAGCGCGTCGGACCCCCCGCCCAACGCGCTCTTCGGCCTGGCGTCGGACCCGCGGGACAACGGTGTCGTCCTGTACGGAGGCTACTCCGACAATGCGGCGGACTCCGCCTCGAACTCCACGTGGCTGTTCACCGGGTCCGTCTGGCGACTGGTCACCACATCGACGGCAACCCCCCCGCCGTCCTTTGCCCCCGGGTTCGCGTACGACTCGGTGGACCGGGTGGATGTCCTGTTCGGAGGGACCGACATCGAGAGCGGGGTGGCCATTTACTCGAACCAAACGTGGACGTTCGCGGGAGGGAACTGGACGAACCGAACGGTCTCTGGCCCAAGTCCGCGCGTCTCGCCCAGCCTCTCCGACGACGCCGCGGTCGGCGGGGTCTTGCTCTTCGGTGGCGCGGGGCCGGGGACGACACCGGCCTATGGGAACGATACCTGGCTCTTCCACGGTGGACGTTGGAGCCGGACCGCCCTCGGTGGTCCGTCTCCGAGCGTTCGCGAGGCGGCGGGGCTCGACTGGGACACGGCCGCTGGCCTTGGAGTCCTGAGTGGAGGTGTCGGGCCGGATGGGCTGTTCGGCACGGAGTTCCAGCCCGACACCTGGACCTTCCAGGGGGATGCCTGGTCGGAGATCCAGTCGAACTACACTCCCGCGCCCCGGTTCGGCGAGGGGTTCGCAGCGACCCTCGGCGCTCCCACGAGCGCTGTGCTGTTCGGCGGATTGAACGCGACGGGAGCCCCGATCAACGACACGTGGGAGTTCTCGCGCGACTCTTGGCAAGAACGCATCGTTCCGCGGACACCGCCCGGTCGCGCCGAGGCGATGATGGCGAACGACCCGCCGGACGACTATCAGGTGCTGTTCGGAGGGGCGAGTCCGAACGGAACCCCGACGAACGACACCTGGACGTTTGACGGGACGGCGTGGACGAACCGGACGACGTCCATCGCCCCCACGCCCCGGGTGGGGGGTTCGTTCGTCTACGACCCGACCCTCGGGCTCGACATCCTCTTCGGGGGTCGGAATGCGGCGAACGCCACCCTGAACGACACGTGGAGCTACTCCGGAGGAAACTGGACCCGTTTGGCACCTGCCAACTCCCCGACCAATCGGACTTTCGCGTCGGCGACCTTTGACCCCGTCCTCGGCGGGATTGTCCTGTTCGGTGGCTCGACGGACGGCGCCGACCCGGGGGCCGGAATGCAGAACGACACTTGGCTCTTCGCAAATGGGACCTGGCGAACGCTCCCGTCGGTGGGAGCCCCGCCTCCGCGATACGGCGCCTCGATGGACTTCGACGTCCGGCTGCAGTCGCTGGTCGTGTTCGGCGGGTGGGTCGTCCCGAACCCGCCGTACGAAACGAACGACACGTGGACGTACTCCTCGACCGGATGGCGTATCCTCACCGTCCACGCCGCACCACCGACTCTCGGATTCACCGACAGCTGGTGGGACGCCCGAACCAACACGACCTGGATCCACGGCGGGGCGGCGTACGATGCGCACAACGGTGTCGTCGTCCTCGGCGGGGAGACCGAAGCGCTCGACCTGCTGAGGGCGAATGCCTCGACGTCTGGAACGAGCGGGCTCACGCCGTTCCCGCTCCAGGTCAACGCGAGCGCGAGGGACGGAGAGGGGCCCTATCACTACGTGTGGACGGTGGCGGGGCAGAACTCGACCACAGCGAACACGACCTTCTTGATCAACACCGTCGGGACGTACACGATTGACCTGAACATCACCGACGCCTGGGGAGTCGCGTGGCAAGCGAGCTTCCCGCTGACCACCACGCCCGGACCGATCCGGGCCTCCTTCGTGGCGACGCCCAATCAGGGCTCCGCCCCCCTTGTCGTCCAATTCGCCGCGACGGCGCTCGGCGGGACGCCGCCCTACTCCTACGCTTGGAATTTTGACGACGGGTCGACCCAATCGGCGAGCGCGGACCCGAACGCATCGCATACGTTCCGGCAGAACCGGACGTTCAACGTCGTCCTCACGGTCGCTCCGGCCACGGGCGCCAACACGACGGCCACCGAGCCGGTCGAACTCCAGTCGTTTGCGTTCCCGACCACGTTCAACGTCACAGCTTCGGTCAGTCCGTCCGTCGGGACGGGTCCGCTCAACGTCACCTACGCGGCGGCGGCGACCAACGGCACTCCGGGCTACAGCTTCGCGTGGGCGTTCGGAGACGGCGGAACCTCGACCGCGGCCAGCGGATTCCACACGTACACGAACCCGGGGGAATTCACGGTCGGCCTGAACGTGACGGACTCGAACGGCGTGGTCGTCGCGAAGACCTTCCAGGTCCAGGTCGCCGTGAGCGAGTTGGTCGGGCCGATCAAGTCGGTGGGCCACGGGAGTACGACCGGGTTCGAGGGGCTCCCTTGGTGGGCGTGGGCCGTGATCGTGGGCCTCAGTGTCGCCGTCCTCCTCGCGGCCATCCTCCTCGTGAGGCGCGGCCGAACCCCGCCCGGGGCCGAGGGGACGCCGCCCACCACGATCATTGTCCGACCAATGCCGTGGGACGAGAGCGACGACGCCGGCCGCTAGGTCGTTCCGGTCAGTGAGACCGAACCGGGACGATCGGCCAGGGACGCGCGGCACGCCAGAGGGAGTCGAAGGTGTCGCACGCCGAGGGTCGGAGCGACTCCGTCGGCGCGACGCCCGACGTTTATATACCGAGAACCCACGCGACGCCCGTGCTTACCACGCCCAAGGGCCAAGCTGGAGCGGCGCGACCGAACCTGGTGGTCGTGGTCCTCGACTGCGTCCGCGCCGCCTCGTTCCCCGAGACCGGCGGACGCGCCGGGTTGTTCCCCGCCCTCGAGTCGATCCGGGAGGAGTGCACGGTCTTCACCCAAGCGTCGACCGTCGCTCCCTGGACGCTCCCCTCGCATGCCAGCCTGTTCACGGGCCTCTACCCTTGGGAGCACGGGGTCCTGGGGGAAGGGCGACTGCACTACGAGAGTTCCCTCCCCTCGATGGCTGGCGCGCTGCGCGATGCGGGTTACGGGACCCTCGGACTGAGCGCGAACGGGCTCCTCTACCCGCTGTTCGCCGCCCCCCACTCCTACGAACAGTTCCGGTGCGCCGAATGGTGGGAGAAGACGTTCCGATGGATCCAACCCGAATCCCTCGACCGGGCCTCGGCGACCCGTCCTAGGAGCGGTCGCAACGCACTCGCCATCGTCGCTCGGGGCACCCGGGGGCGGGGCCGGCGAACTCCGTCGCTCGAGTACCTGCGGCGCGAGGAGGCGGCGACGTCCCTTCCGGACGCGGTCCACGCGGCCCGTCCCGAAGAGGTGGCGCTCGGGCGGACCGCGGAGACGCTCTCCTTCGCGGTGCTGGACGCCTCCAACCGATTCGCCCGCGTACTCCAATCGCCCGACGACCCCCGCCCGCTTCCGATCGCCCCGTGGATCGAACCGACCCTCGCCGCGTGGCTGGCTCAGCAGCCCGCCGACCGTCCCGTGCACTGTGCCGTGAACCTCCTTGACGCCCACGAGAAGTACCTGAGCGATGCCGCGCTCGTCCGCGGCGTGCGCGCCTGGATTCGGTTCGTCGGGATCCCACAAAACCCCCGGCGGTGGCTCGAGGGGGGGTGGACACCGACACCGGAGGAGCTCGCCCTCCTGAAGGGACTCTACGAGGCCTCGCTGGAACGCCTCAGTCGTCGTGTCGCCGGTCTCATCGACGTGTTCCGAGCGGCCGGCCGTTGGGACAACACCCTCCTCGTCGTCACGAGCGACCATGGCCAGGCGTTCGGGGAGCACGGCGAGCTGTTCCACGAGCGGAGTCCGTACGAACCGCTCCTCCATGTGCCGCTCTGGGTCCGGTGGCCCCGCGGGCAACCTCATCCCGCAACGCGCACCGACCACGTCGGCCTCGTGGACGTCGCGTCGACCTTCCTCGCGGCGGCGCAGATTCCGGATGCATTTCGGACGTCGGGGGCGCCGCTTCAGGGCCCCGCAGGAGCGGGACGGGAGACCGCCGTGATGGCGATGGCGGACGGCTACCCCACCATCGAGAACTACCGCTCCACGCTGAACGCATCGCTCCTGGAGCGGTTGCGACGGTCGTATGGCGTGGCCTACGCCGGGGACGTCAAGGCGATCGTCGGCGTGCAGGAGGGGGACGGGCATGCGTACCGGCTCGATGGACACGGCGGCGAGACTCTGATCCCCGACCACGCGGGAGGGGAAGTCGCCGACCGTGCCATGGACGCCGCCCAGGAAGTCGTCCGGGAACTCCGGCGCGCCGCCGAGGGAGACGTCGACTCCTCGGTCGAGGACCGTCTGCGCTCCTGGGGGTACCTGTGACCGACCGTCGACGGGAGATTCGACAGGCAGCATGAGCGCGCCGACCGCCCCCGAGGAGGCGCTGGCCGCCGCCCGCCGGGCCCTCGAACGGGTCCGGACCCTGAGGACGAAGGGCATCCCGTTCGATCCCTTGGGGGATATCGCCGCGCTCCGGTCGGCGCTCGCCGGCGAGGGATCCGACATGGCCCTCGTCACCGCCGCCGAGCTCGAAGTGAACTGCACCCGCGTCGAGCTCGCGTGGGCCGAACTCGACATGCGACGCGCGACGGTCGCCTTCCAGGTCCTCGCCCTCCGACGGCGTCCGGAGGGGTCGCGCTCCTCGCTCGTCACGGCGGAGGAGTTCCTTCGCGATTGGAATGCCCCTTTCGCTGACGCCCTGACCGTGGAAAGCCGGGTCTGGCTTGCGCGCCGGCTCGAGGCGCGGATGGCGGAGGAAGGTGCGGAGCTCCCGCCCGGGGGAGCCCGCCTTGGGGCGCCGGTTGACCGGCCCCCGGCCGAGGTCGACCCGGAGGGTTCGGAAACGAACGAGACGTTCTTCCCGCCGGCGGCCCCAACCGTGGAGCATCTTCCGCCGGTCCCGGAGAAGAGACTCCCTTTCTCCGAATGGATTCGAACGCCGTCCGGTCTGACGTTTCTCCTCCTCTCGGTTTTCGTGGTGGTCGCGGCGTACGTCCGGCTGCACGACCTGGGTCAGCTCTCCCTGTGGAACGACGAGGCGCAATCGACTCTGGTGGCGTTCAGCATCGTCCAGTACGGCTATCCGGTCATCCACGCCCAGCATCTCATCAACAATTTCGAACCGCTCTACCCGTACTTCGAGGCGCTCTCGATCGCCGTCCTCGGGCACTCGAACTTCGCATACCGCCTCCCCTCGGCGATCATGGGGATCGCCTTGGTGCCCCTCTCCTACTACCTCGGCTCCCGCCTCCGGGACCGGTACGTCGGCATCACGCTGGCCGCCATGACGGCGTTCTCCTCCGAGTTCATCGCGTGGTCGCGGCAAGCCCGATGGTACATCCTGCTCGTCCTGCTGATGTCGCTCGCCTTCCTGGTCGCGACGGCCTGGAGCCACACGACCGAGCGACGTCGCCGGACCTGGCTGCTCATCACCCTGCTAGTGCTCGGAGGGTTCTGCGCGCTGGCGAGCGTCGGGCTCTTCCTCCTGTACATTCCCCCGATTCTCGCCGGCGCCATCGTCTACCTGGTCGCCGTCCACTGGACCGAACTTCGAGCCTTCTTTGGACTGGCCCGAACCCCGGACGCGGCGATTCCTCCCGCCCGGTACGTCCCGTATTGGTTCCGTCAGCTGCTCGCGGTACTCCTCCCGCTGGCGGCGATCGTCGTCGTGCTCGTGGCTCCCGACGCGGTGGGGTCGGTCGCCACGCGCGTGCTGGCCCGTGCGGTCGGCTTCACGCCGTACCCGCTGGTCTGGAGCCCCATCTTCGGGTCCTACCTAGTCGGGTACTACCTCGGCATCCTCGTTCTCGTGGGGTTCGGGGCGCTGTTCATGCTATGGCGCCGGCGCCCGCTCGACCTTGCGCTGCTCACATTCTGCTTGGTCGGCTTCGTGAGTGTGAGCTCCCTCGCCTCCCTTACGAACGACATCGCCTCGGGGACCACCTCGTTCGAGCGCCACCTGCTGCCGCTGATCTACTTCCTGTTCGTGGTGGCGGCGATCGGCCTCGTCGAGGCGATCAGACTGGTGTACCTCCTCCTGCGTCGGATCCCCCTCCGCCTCCCCCACCTCCGGGGGACCGGACGGCCGGTGGCCTTCGGGGTCCTTGTGGTGATCCTCCTTGTCCTACCTTCGGTGGTCGTCCCCTCCGGGCAAACGGTCCATCAGAAGTCGTTCGAGTTCCCCACCGGGGAACTCACGTCATGGGTCCCGTTCTCCCTCGACCCGAGCCAGCCCAGCGCGGTGTACCAAGCCGATCAGGCCGACTACCAGCTGGCCGCGGACTGGGTGATCGCCCATCGGAATGCGACCGATGTGGTCGCGTCCACTAATCCCGGGGCCCCCGAGGTGTATCTCGGCCCGGTCCAATACTGGGTGCGAGGGAATGCGCTCAACAATACCGTGATCACCGTGAACGGTCAGCCCGCGTTCTTCCAGACCGGCTCGCTGCTCGTACCGACGGCGATTCAGTTGGTCCCGATCCTCCTGAACAGCTCCGGATGGCTCATCAGCGACGTGCCGAACGTCTCAGGGCCCCCGTACGCGGGCGACATGAACCTCGTCGTCAAGGAGCTCATGTCGAAAGTGGCCGGCGGCTCGGACTCCTCGGTCTCACTGTTCTCGTGGGGCGTAACCACCCCGCTCCAGATTGTGACGACGATCTGCAACAACACCGCGTCCCTTCGCAAGCTGGCCGAGAATACCGGGAACCTGCTCGACTGGGTCGCGACGAACGGGACCACCTGGAGCACGCTCCGTCCGGTGTTCCTGCCCCTCGAATCCTACCTGGTCGGGCACACTTCGAGCGGGTTCGCCTACCTCGCGGTGCTCGCCGACGTCTACAACCACCGACCCGACCTCCGGGCCCAGTTCCCCGAGGTTCTGAACTCCACAGGCCCGAACGATCCCGGCCTCCTCCACTGGGCGAAGGAAGTGGTCGACGGGATCCTCTCCGATCCCGACGCCGCGACGCTCGAGCCGTACAAGGCGCAGTACGATCACTATGGGTGAACGGCCTCTGAGAGCGCTGTTCGCCGGCGCGAGCATGGAGCCCGACTGGGAAGGGGGCGAGCCGGTCTTCGCCGGGCTCCTCGAACGCGGGTTCCGGGAGATGGGGGTCCAGGTTGAGCGCGAGGGAACTCGACGCGGGCTCCTCGGGTTCGCGGCGCTCGCCGTCGTACCGTATGACGTGGAACCGTACCGGTTGATGCGGTACCGTCGACGCCTTCGCGCCTCTCGCCCCGACGTGGTTCTCGCGTTCTACGACTACGATTGTGCGCTCATCGTGGCCGCGCACCAGGAGGGGATCCCGGTCGTCGCCTGCACGCAGATCTACTGGCCGACCTGCCCGATCGGCACGCATTACATCGAGGGCCAAGGCGTGTGCTACGAGCCGGGGCTCGCCAAGTGCGTCCGCCACGCCGCCCGTTCTCCCGTCTCCCCGAACCTGGGGATTCCGACCCCGGGCCTGCCTCCGCCTCTCGGACTTGTGCTCTACTCGAAAGTGCGGCTTCGCCGACCCGCGCTCTCCCTCGCTGATGCGATCGTCGCAAACAGCGAGTTCATGGCCGGGGTCTTGCGGAGAGGTGGATACGACAAGGTCCACGCCATCCACAACGGCGTCGATGTCGGCCTGTTCAACCCGGCACCGTGGCGGGAGTCCACCCGCCAGGTCCTCTACCCCGTTGCGCGCTCGGGGCAGGAGCGGAAAGGGTTCCCCCACTTTGCCGAGCTGGCGAAAACGATCCGGGCGGAGGATCCTTCGGTCCGGTTCAAGGTCTTGAATCACCAGGGCGACGAGCTCCTCGACGGAGCGCCGTATCTGAGCCGGACGGAACTCGCCGCCGAGTTCCAGCGGAGCTACATGGCGGTGGTCCCCGGTTTGTGGGACGAGCCGTTCGGCCTGGTGGCCGCCGAAGCGATGGCGTCCGGTCGACCCGTCGTGGCGTACGCGGCTGGAGGGTTGACGGAGATCATTGAGGACGGCGTCTCGGGAATTCTCGTCCCGAGGGGCGATGTCCAGGCCCTCACCGCAGCCGTACGGGTACTCTTGCGCGACCCCGAGCGGGCGCGCCGGTTGGGAGAGGGCGCCCGGGCTCGGGTGGAGGCGATGTTCTCCTATCAACGCACGGCGGCCGGGTACTATGCTCTCATCCAGAAGCTCTTGAACAAGGGAGTCCCACCGAGCCTCCCGACCGCCGGTTGAGCCACCGGGGCACCCCCGCGTGTGCCGAAGCGGGGAGTCCCGAACCGATCGCGAGTCGGAAACTCGAGGTGCCTCCGCGGAGGAGGGGGCCCCCGAACTTTCCCGGAGAGAGGGGAGGGTCAGTGCGCCGCGAACCGGTGGTGCAAACGGAGCATGAGCCCCATCGGAAGGTACCGGCGCAGGTTCGTGCGGTTGACGAGGAACACGCCCCAGAGGGTGAGGAACATAGGGCCGACGGCGCGGCCCAGGCGCATCTTCGAGCGCATGTCGTACTTGTAATCGACTGCAACCTCGGTGAGTACGGCCCCGTACTGCTTCGCGTGGAACATCAGGTCGAGGTCGAACACCCAGTTGGTGACGACGATGTCGCGAACCGCCATCTGGGCCAGCTCGCGAGTGTAGACCTTGAACCCGCACTCGGCGTCTCGGACCGGGAGGTCGAGCATCACCTTGACCATCGCGTGCCAGACGTCGCTCGCCAGCTTCTTCGTCCACGGCTCGCCGACCTCGACCCGGCTCCGGTCCAGTCGCCGGGAGGCGACGACCACCTGCGGCTTCTCGAGCGCCATCCGGAGGAGACGGGCGACTTCGTAGCCCGGGACGCTGCCGTCGGCGTCGGCGAGGGCGACGATCGGGAGCTTCGCCTCGCGGAACCCTTCGAGGATGGCGCGTCCCTTCCCCATGCGGGTGCGGGAACGAATCCCCCGGACCCCTTGGGAGGCGAACTCCTCGACAATCTCCCAGGTTCGGTCCTCGCCGCTGACGGAGACGATGACCTCGAACGGCACCCCAAGGGAACGGAGCGCCGGGAGGTAGCTCACGAGAGTCGGGCGGAGTCGATGCTCTTCGTTGTAGGCGGGAATGACGAGCGAGATTCCAGACGGAACGACGTACTCGGGTCGCTCGACCGACGCCTCCCCTTCGACGGGTCGGGACGGCGTTTCTCGGATCCGAGCCGGCGCGTAGGAGCCGGTGGAATCGAGCAAGCTCTCGGAAGAAGGGACCACCACCGCGGAGCCGGCGGTGCTGGTCATCGGACCTCCTTCGGGCGCGCAGGACGCTCTTCCGCGAGGCGCGCAGGGGGCTGAATTCGTGACATGAGTTTCCCGACCTCGCTGTCGGCTCGGGAAAAGGGCGTAAAATTGTCGGCTTATAAAGCCAGAGCCGCGGCCACACCCGCCGGCCGATTTTGAGACGAACGACCTCCAATCCGGGCCTCCCGGCCGTCGGCCGGAGGCCAACGTACGTCGAGGCCGATCCCGGAAGGCTCCACCCTTCGGTTCACGGGACCGGAGCCGTGTTGTTGCGGGTTCGGGGACCCGGGTCCTCCCCTGCGGGAGCCGAAGTCATGGGGGTCGAACCGGCACCTGGGGGGCGGTGGAACTCCCGCCAGACACGCAGGATCGCGATGAACTGCTGGGCCGCGACCTTTCCGATCAGCGATCGCGACGCGACCTTGCTCTTGCCAAGGAGCCGGGCTCGATGACGGATGGGGATCTCGGCAAAGGAGTGTCCCTCCGCCCGCCACCGCACCATGAACTCGTTCCAGAAGCTGCCGTTCATGTAGCGGGTTCGGGAGGCAACGTCCCGGATCGTCTCGGTCCGTCCCGCCCGGAGCGAGGTCGTCGGGTCGTGCGCCGCATGTTGGAAGAAGAGGAAGAGAACCCCGCGGAATCCGATGGAGATGGCGATGCGCACGAACGGGTCCGCCCGTTCGGTGCGCCAGCCTAAGGCGAGCTCCTTCCCACTCTCCAGGACGGCGAGCAGAACGGGGAGGTCCCGCGGGTCGTACTGGCCGTCGGCATCGACGAAGGCCAGCCAGGGCGATCGTGCGTTCGCAATGCCGACCTTGAGAGAGCCACCGAACCCTTGCGAGCGGGAGTTCCGAACGACCCGCAGGGGGAGCTCCTCGCGGAGTCGTTCGAGCACGGCGGGGGTGCTGTCCGTACTCGCGTCGTCAACGACGAGGATCTCCATCGCAACGTCCCGGGGCCGCAGCTTCCACCATTCGCGGAGTACCGTGGAGAGGGTCTCCGCCTCGTTGTGGCTCGGGACGACGAGGGTGAGCGCGTCCACCCGGACCTCGGGCGACCTAGAAAGGGGAACCCGGTGCCCGAGCATCGAGGCTCCAGAGCCCGCCGGCAACGTGGGGGGGCCCGAGTTCTGCCCGTTCATGGCGTCAACCCGCTCCGCAATCGCGGCCGGTACGGGCCGCTACCCTTGGTACGGTATTAAGACTCGGTCCCCGCCCCACCGCCGACGGTTCGCTGCGACGTCCGGACGAGCATCGCGTGGGACCCGATGGCGCATTTGATAACGGGGCGCGACCGTACTACGGTTCGGGAAGCGCGCGGCGCGCGCTCGCGCCGAGTTTTTGCAACGGACCAGGTTCGAGGATGCGGGTTCTGGTGACCGGAAGCAGCGGACTCGTCGGCGTACCTCTGTGCGACGCCCTCCGAACCTCCGGGCATCGGGTGGACGAGTTCGACCTCCGACCTCCCCCCGGGCGGGCTCCCTCCGAGCCCTTCGAGGCCCAGGACATCCGAGATTCGGGGGCCGTGGAGAGCGCGATCACCGGGGTCGACGGAGTCGTGCATCTGGCCGCGGTCGCCCGTTGCGGTGCGGCCGAGGCGGAGCCCGAGCTCGCGCGTTCGGTGAATGTGGGAGGCACACGCACGCTCCTCTCGGCGCTCCAGTCGAACGAGCGGACTCCCTGGCTCCTCTTCGCCAGCAGCCGGGAGGTGTACGGGGACGTGCGCGCGGTTCCGGTGCCGGAGACCTCGCCGCTCCAGCCGAAGGCCGTGTACGGTCGGACGAAGGCGGACGCGGAGGCCGAGATCCAACGCTCCCGGGACGCGGTCCCGCGTTCCGTCTCGATCCTTCGGTTCACGAATCTCTACGGGAGCCCCTGGGACTATCCGGATCGCGTGATTCCGGCGTTCCTTCGCCGGGCGAAGAGCGGCGCGCCGCTGGAGGTCCGCGGTCCGGACCAGGTCCTCGATTTCCTGGACGTGCGCGACGCCGTTCGGGCGGTCGTCCGCGCGGTGACGCTCCTCGCGTCTTCGGTGGACGACCTGGGTACGACGAATGTGGCGAGCGGACGCGCGTGCACCCTTCGGGCGCTGGCCGACCAGGTCGTCGAGCTGACGGGCTCCCCGTCGCCGATCCACGAGGTCGCTCCGGCGGCCTGGACCCCGTCGATCTTCGTCGCCGACATTGCACGGGCGCGACGTACCCTCGGATGGGAGCCGACGATCCCGCTCCCGCGCGGTCTCGCGGACCTCTCGGCCGCGTTCGACACCCTTCGGCCGGTGCCCTAGGCTCCGTCGCGAGGGTTCGCCGCCCGATTCCGGGGACGTTCTATCCGGAGTCGCTTGCCCCGGCGACGCCGCGGACCTGGAGGCCGGCCCGAGTCGGATTGACGATCGGTTGGTCGAACCCGGAGAGCTCTCCCCCGACGATCCGGACGTTGGTGATCGTTCCCCCACCGCCAAAGCCGAAGCCAAACTTCTGCGAGGAGCCGGTCGTGTCGTGCGACTTGCAGTTCTCGAAGGTGACCCGGTCCGTGCGGGTCCCCTGCGTGGCCGCGACGCCGATCCCGGAGGCGTTGACGAATTTCAAGCCGCGACCGCAGTTCGTGGCGACGCAGTTTCGGACGGTGATGTCGGAGATGTCCTCCGTCTGGCTCCCCCCGTCCCCCACTAGGATCCCGATCCCGTTGCAATCCTCGGCGACACAATCGGAGACGACCGCGTGCGAGGCGATGCACGAGACCAGGTCGCAGCACCGGCCCCCGGTGACGTTCCCGATCTGCACGTTGACCGCGTGGTTCACGTCGAGGCCATCGGCCAGGCCGTCCGAAGGGATTGGGATCATGTTCCCGAGGCGCAGGTTGTTGCACTTCACCCCGTCGATGTTGCCCGCGCCCAGAGCGCCGAAGATGCGGACCAGGCCGGACATCTTCTGGATCCCGCCACCGTCCATGGCGCAGTCGTGGACGCTGATTCCACCGACCGGCCCGGCCGCCCCGCTCGAGAGGATGGCGACGGGGGCGAGCGGGACGGAGGCGGTGAGACCGCCCGGCGGAGTCACCACGCCGGAGATGTCGACCTGGGACCAATCGATCAGACGGATCACGGTCGAGTCGTGGGTCACCGTCTGACCTCGGAAGGTGAGGTTGCGGCCCCCAGTGGTGCCCTGCGGGTTGCCGTTGATCAGGAATTTGCCCGGGGACTGGGCAAAGTTCGCGACGTCGCACTGCCAGTCAAAGAGGACATCGGAGCACCCGTTCAGGAGAAATCCGAACCCACCGAACCCCGCCGACCGGCCTCCGTCGAACCGGACCTTCCCGGTGAAGCTCAGGTTGTTCTTCCCCCCGGCTTGGAACATGTTGACGTTCGCGCCCAGGGTCAGCGCGGCGTCGTCGAACTCGATGTGAACATTCGGGGCCAGATTCGTGGGGGCGGTGACCGTGAACGCTCCGCGAATCACGATCTTCGCGGCCCCGGAGCGAACCGCCTCGAGGAAGCCATTGGTCCCACTGGGGGAATTGCCGGGTCCGAAGTCGACGCCGTTCCCGGGTCCCGCCGCGGCAACCACGACGGTTCGGCCGCGCGCCGCGGGCGTCGGGGGTGCCGGAGGCGCGGAGACCGGGTCGTTCGTCACGAATGTGCCCTCGGGAAGATACGGACGTTCGACCGCCGATAAAGAGGACGAGTCCCTGTTCCGAGTCGCGAGGTGGCGTCCCAGCGGGTGGCGCCGGCTCGCGAGAACGCGACCGTTCTGCCTAGTCCACGTCCGTCTCGGTGAGGTTCGGGTTCGGGGGGCCCGTGTTCCATACGGACGCCGAGAAGTTGGTCGCGCTTTCGTAGCTCCCCGCGGCGAGCTCGGCCGGCGACATGGGGTAGGAGGCGGCGGTGGCATTCGAGGGGAAGAAGACCGGGGGTCGGGCGGTCGCGTTGAAATTGAAGTATCCGAACGGCAGGGGAGCGTGACAGTCGCGCTCGGTGATGCATCCCAGGTTCAACCGCCACTCGACAAAGTGGAGGAGCGATTCGAAGTATCCGAGGGAGTGGACGATCAGGCCGGCGGGGGTGTAGGGGCTGATCACGAGGAGCGGGACCCGGAAGCTGAGTCCGAGCGGGTCGACGTACGGGGGGGCGACGTGGTCGTAGAACCCCCCGTAGTCGTCCCAGCAGACGAACACGGCGGTCGAGCCCCAGTCCGGGGAGGCTTCGACCGCGTCGACGACGTTGGAGATGAACGATTCGCCGTAGGTGAGATTGTCGGGCGGGTGGTCGGAGAAGGAATTCCCCGGGATCACCCAGGAGATGTCCGGTAGGCTCCCGGACGACGCCGCGGCGAAGAAGTCCGAGCGCGGCTCGAAGTGCGACACGTACCAGCCGGTGTACGATTCGGCGCGCGCCGCGAGGGGGTTGAAGTTGTTGTAGGCGGAGACTCCGCCGGACGGGGCGTTGATCGCGGTCTGGTAGCTGGGGAGGGCCCAGTCGTAGTAGTTCCAGCTGACCGAGGGCGAGGCGTTCAGCAGGTCCTGGACCGTCTCGGTGGTGTTCGCCTCGTTGAGGTACGTGTGCTGGTAGGTCGTCGTGTCGAATCCGTGGAGGATCGTGACGGGCGGGGCCTGACCGGCGAGGAGGTACCAGTGGTTCGGGAGCGAGTACGAGAGGGCGGAGGAGAAGAAATCGTCGCCCAGAGCATACTCCTGCGCGAGGTCCCAGGCGATGGGAAGTTCGGTGCCGTTGTAGTAGCCGAACGGCTCCGACCCGTCGTTCTCCGCCGTGTAGAATCCGTCCATCCGACCGCCGTCGATCGCTTCGACCGAGGAGTTGTAGACGTGGGGCATGTCCGGGATGGTGAGGTTCGCCAGGGTGTACGGGTACGGGCGAATGCAGCCGCGGGAGAGGTTCGTGTCGTTGTACGGAATGCACGTTCCGGCCGGGATCCCGTTGGCGACCATCGGACAGTTGGGTCCGACGGACGGGCAATAGCTTCCGAAGAAATTGTCGAACGCGTGGTTCTCCATCATCAGGATGACGATGTGCTGGATGGGGGTGTCCGACGGCCCCCACGGCGGCGGCTTCTCGTTCGCCGTCTCGACGACCACCAGCGGCACCGAAATCGAGACCACGACGATGGCCACGAGGAGGATCGCCTCGACCGGGCCGGAGCGACCCGCGCGACTCGGCGGCGCACGCCGGGAGCTGGGTGTGGCTCCCGACTCTGTCGCAACGGTCAAGTCGGGCGACGCGCCGTTCACGGGAGGGCGAGCGCCCCCCGGCAGATAGCGGGGCGGGCCCGGGGGTGCGAGCCCCCGTACGAGCTCCGGGCGCGAGAGCGCCGCGGAGCGGGTTCAGTCGCTGCGGACCAACTCGGACGGGCGTCGCGAGAGCGGTCGGAGTCCCGCGGCCTGGCCCAGTTCCTCGGCGAGGAACGAGCGGAGGCGCTCCCCGTGCTCGGGGTCGCGCAGGGCGAACTCGATGTTCGTCTTCAGCCAGAGGAACCGGTCCCCGATGTCGTAGCGGGTCCCCTCGAACGTCATCGCGTAGAGCTTCTCGTGCTCAAGGAGTCGCTTGAGGGCGTCCGTCAGCTGCACCTCCCCATTCCGACCCGGCGGGGTCTTCCGGAGGCACTCGAAGATCGTCGGCGTCAGCCAGTAGGCGCCCGTGATGCCGTAGCGGCTGGGAGCCTCGGCGAGCGAGGGCTTCTCGACCAGCGAGTGCACCTCGATGACGCCCGGCGAGACCTCGTCGCCGGCGACGATGCCGTAGTCGGAGACCTTGGAGTCGGGAACGACGTCGACGGCGACGACGCTCGACTTTCCTCCGAGCGCCACGAACTTGTCGTGGAGCTGGCGGAGAAGAGGCACATCGCAGATGTTGATCGTGTCGCCGAGGAGGACGCCGAACGCCTCGTCGCCCACGTGACGCGCCGCGCACAGGACCGCGTCCCCGAGCCCCTTCGGGCGCCGCTGGCGCACGAAGAAGATGTTCGCCCGCTGGGAGAGCTCATCGAGGCGACCGAGGGCCCGGTGGTCCCCGTGCTCGGGGCTGTAATCGAAGTGGTCCTCGACGGCGCGCTTCGCGCGCCCCGTGACGATCAGGATGTCGTCGCAGCCGGAATCGACGGCCTCTTCGACAACGTACTGGATAATCGGCCGGTCGAGGACGGGGAGCATCTCCTTCGGCATGCTCTTGGTCGCCGGGAGGAACCGCAGCCCAAGGCCCGCCGCCGGGATCACTACCTTCATGTTCGACTTTCCTCCTGCTTGCTCGTCATCCGACACGCCTCGCACCGCCGCGGCGGGACCGGGCTACCGGTCGCCGCTGGGGGGAAGGCGTTTCCGGAGCATGAATCGTTCGTCCGTCTCCCAGGCGGACCAGCCGGAGCTTTTGGGACGCAGCCCGCGCCTGGGGGAACGCCCGCCGCAGGTCGACGAGGACCGGTCGGCGCATCCGCCGGGTCCAGGACGACGGCCAGGCGAGGTACTCCGGCCAGGGAACCTGCAGGACGGCCGCGTCGGCGCCTCGGAGGGCCTCCTCGACGGTGTCCACAGCGGTAACGACGGACTGCACGGAGGCCGGTTCGGCGGCGAGCCAGCGCCGGAACCCCGCGAGGGCGGCCGGGTCGTGGGCGCGGACTCGGACGCCGTGTCGGGCGAGCTCCTGGGCGATCGGAAGGGCCCTCGACTCGCGGAGGTCGTCGGTTCCTTCCTTGAACGAGAGACCGAGCAGGGCGACGGTCGCCCCCGCGCCCGGGGGGAGCTGGTCCCGCACGAGGGTGGCCGCGTGGAGGGTCTGGTCGTCGTTCGCACCGACGATCTGCTCCGCGAGGCGGAGGCGGACCCCCTGGTCCCGGGCCGAGCGGACGAACGCGCGCACATCCTTGGAGAAGCAGCTGCCGCCGAATCCCGGTCCGGCGCGAAGGAACCGCTCCCCGATGCGCGGGTCGCTCCCGAACCCCCGGACGACGTCGTCCACATCGACGCCGACCCGTTCGCTGAACCGGGAGATCTCGTTGGCGAAGGAGATCTTCATCGCGAGGAACGAATTCGCTGCGTACTTCGTCATCTCCGCGCCGGCCGGGGTCACCACGACGAGGGGGGAATCGAACACCGCGTAGAGCGCCTGCAGGAGCTTCGCCGAGCGGGTGTCCTCGACCCCGACGACGATCCGGTCGGGGTGAAGCGCATCGGCGACCATCGTCCCCTCCGCCAGGAATTCCGGGTTGCTGGCGACCCCGAGCTCCTCGGGCCCCTTCCCCGCACTGGAGCGCAGGATCGGTGCCAACACCCGCTCGGCGGTCCCGGGAACGACCGTGCTCTTAACGACGACGAGGCGGAACCCGTCGGCGTGGGCGATCGCGGCGCCCAGGTCGCGCGCCCCCTTCTCGATCGGCCCAAGGTCGATGCGTCCGTTCGGAAGCGGGGGAGTGGGAAGGCAGAGGAAGAGGATCTCGGAGCTCGCCACGACCTCGCCGATCGAGTCGACCACGCGAAGGCGGCCCGATGCGGTCTCGGAGGCGACCAGTTCCCCGAGGCCCTCCTCGTGGAACGGGGAGGAGCCCGACCGGACGGTCTCCCGGCGGTCCGCGACGACGTCGTAGCCGGTGACTTGGACTCCCCGGCGGGCGAACGCGGCGGCGCTGGCGAGCCCCATGTACCCGAGCCCCAGCACTCCGACGGTGGGGGGCGGGGAGCTGCCCGACGACTTACGCGGCAACGGTCCTCCCCAGTTCGGCACGGAAGTGGGCGACGGTCGCGGTGAGGCCCTCGCGGAGGGGGACTTCCGGGCTCCAGCCCAGGTATTGGCGGGCCCTCGAGATGTCCGGACACCGACGGCGGGGGTCGTCCGGCGGCGTCGGCGCCAGCTCGGTCTGCAGCCGGACGCCCGTGATCTCGGCCACGACCTTCGCGAGCTCCAGCATCGTCGACTCCTTCGGGTTGCCGAGGTTGACCGGGCCGCCGTCCGGGACTGGGTCCGCGGTCATGAAGGCGCGAAGCCCCCGCACGAGGTCGGAGACGAAGCAGAACGAGCGGGTCTGCTCCCCCGTCCCGTACACCGTCAGGGGGCGACCCTGGAGTGCCTGGGTCACGAAATTCGAGACGACTCGGCCATCGTTCGGGTCCATCCGCGGTCCGTACGTGTTGAAGATCCGGGCAATCCGAACGTCGACGGAGTGCACCCGGCGGTAGGCCATGGAGAGCGCCTCGGCGAACCGCTTGCCTTCGTCGTAGCAGCTGCGGATCCCCACCGGATTGACGCTTCCCCAGTAGGTCTCGACCTGCGGGTGGACCTCGGGGTCGCCGTAGACCTCGCTCGTGGAGGCCAGCACGACGCGGCACGACGAGCGCCGCGCGGCCTCGAGGACGTTCCGAGTCCCCGCGGCGTTCGCCCACAAGGTCTCGATTGGATGCGCCTGGTAGGCGGGCGGCGAGGCGGGGGACGCCAGGTGGAAGATCCCCTGGGCCAGCGGAAGGTCGGGAGACGCCGAGAGGTCGGCGCGCAGGAGCTCGCAGCGACCCGTCGCGAGCGCGTCCTTCAGGTTCTGGTCACGCCCGGTGAGGAAGTTGTCGACGACGACGACCCGGTGGCCGGAGGCGAGGAGGGAGTCCACGAGGTGGGAGCCGACGAACCCGGCGCCGCCCGTCACGACGAACGGCGTCGACGGCGAGGCGCCCCCGGAGTGGCTCACGAGGATGGCGGTCTCGGCAGGCTATATCTGTCTTCGCCCGGGGCGCCGAGTCGCAAAAATCTCCGACGTTTGGCGCTCGCTACCAGGGGTGCGAGGAGTCCGTAGACCCACGAGATCGACGGGCTCGCCCGGACGGGAGACGTCCGATTACGGAGTGGCCGCTGTCGGCGCGACCCTCTCCCGCGTCTGGTGCGACTCGAGGAAGTTCCTCAGCCGGTTCCACCGGAGTCCGAGGCGTCGCAAGGACGCGTCGAATAGGACCAGGTCGGCCCGCTCGACGCTTCGGGTCAGCGGGATCGTGAGGAGGCAGACCCCGTACGCGACAGCCACCAGACTGAGGAGCAGCACGTACGAACCGACCGGGATCGTGATCAGCAGGAAGAGCGGGACCAGGATCGCCAGCGAGAGGACGAGGGGTTTGGTGAACTGGCTCGCGAACGGGTTCACCCGGTACACCTTCCAGATGTACGCGAGGCAGAGGCAGGTGTAGGCCAGTCGCGCGACCGACCACGCAACCGCGGCCCCGATCAAGCCCCAGGTTGGGATGAGCGCGAAGCTCAGGCCAACGTTGATGAGGAGCGAGCTGCCCGCGGACGTGAGATTGGCGAGCGGGTGGCCGAGCCCGCTCAGGCCGGCGTTCGCCGGCCCGATGATGACGGAGATGAAGCTCGCGATGGTCAAGATCCGGAGCGCGAGGATCGCCTGGTTGAACGAAGCGCCGAACACGAACCCGAGGGTCGGTCCCGGTTGGAAGAAGAAGACGCAGAACACCGGTAGGGTGAGGACGGTCACCCACCGGGCGGACGTCACGTAGCTCTTCCGCAGGCCGTCGAAGTCCCGGGTGCGGCGGAGGCGCGTGGAGACCGGGAGATAGATGTACAACAGGGCGGAGGCGCCCGCGAGGAACAGCCGCGCGAGGGTCATCCCCGCGGCATAGAGACCAACGATCGCGGTCGTCGTGTAGAGCGCCAGGATCAGGGTGTCCGCGAACTGGGTGAGCAGATTCAGGCTCCCCGCGCCGAAGAGGGCGATCGACATCGAGAGCAGGGAGACGTGCCCGGTCGGGTCGGCCTCGGAGGAGTGGGTGTGGTCCGAGAGCGCCTTCGGGAGCTTCGCCCGGGTGTACACCGCGATCGCGGCGCAGGCGACCCCCGCGGAGACCGCGTAGGCGACCATGATGCCGAAAAAGCCGGTGTGGAAGGCGAGAGCGAGGGCGAGGAACCCGAGGAACAGGGCCGGGTTGAGGGCCATGTTGAAGATCGCGTTCGGCGCGACCCGTTCGACGCCCTGGAAGTACGCGGCGAGGACGGTCGAGATAACCGTGAAGCCGATCGCCGGGGCGAACAGCTCGAAAACGATCGTGAGGCCGGAGTCGTGGAACGCGGCCGCCAGATACGGTGCCGTGACGAACACCACGACGGAGCCGGCGATGGCGGACACGATGCTGACGATGAGGGTCAAACGGACGATCTTCAGCCGGGCCTCGACGTTCGGTTCGTAGGAGAGGGCCCGGGAAACGGCGCTCGGAAGGCCGAGCGTCACCACGATGGCGAGCAGGCTCGACAGCGCGAGGCCCAGCGAGAACTCGCCCCACTGGGAGAGCGAGACGACCCGGGCGATCGTCACCCGGGCGAGAAAGCCGAGGAAGATGAACGCGGCCGTCGAGACCGCGAGCGCAGCGGTCCCGCGGCCGAGGGTCCCCATCGTCTCGTCGAGCGCCGGCACGCCCCGCTCGGACTCTTCCGCTCCCTCCTCCGCGAGGGTCTCCGCCGGTCCGCTCACGAAGTTCGTCCCAAGTTCCCGAGCGCGCCGACACCCCGACCGGTCTCGATCGAGTTCACGGAGCCTCGGTGGCCCGCGACGGAGCCGGGGTCCCTTATAATCACGTGGGCACGCATCGACGCGTATTCGGGGATGAGACAACCGGAGCTTCCGGAGGGGGCCGTCCCCCTCGGAGGGCGTCGGATTCTCCGAGGGGGGAAGGGGTTGGCCCGGGCGCCCCGTCCGGACGGGACGGGGCGGTTTCCTGCCCGCGCGACCTACACGACCTCGAAGTTCAGGTAGGTGTTCGTGTCGAGGTCCGCCGACGCCTGGCCGGCGGTCTGCGCCGCCGCGAGCGCCGCGAGCGAGGTGATCCCGGTCGTGCCGGCGAGGTTCGGGAACACGCTGCTGTTGGTGATCAGCACGACGACCAGGCTCCACCAGGTGTCCTGGTGGCCGAAGTTCGTCGTGATCAGGTGGTCGTGGCCCGGCAGGGGCACGACGCCGAGGCCCGGCACGTCGATGGTCGCCGGGTGGTCGTAGCAGAGTGCGATCGAGTCCGGGGCGCACATCAGCTGGATGCCGTACGCGGCGGGGTCGTAGGCAGGCGCGTACGGGGCGCTGGACGGTCCCCACCAGGGCACGAGCACGATGAAGTTCGGCTCATGGCTGGGGGCGATCGGGTCGCGGATGTCCGGAGCGCCGATGCCGGCGCCCTGGAGCAGCGGCTCCATCCCGAAGCGGTACATGTGCGTCGCGTTGCTGCTCGTGAAGAAGCCGTTCTCGTAGAGCGTGTTGACGACCTTCCCGTTCAGGAAGGCCGGCATCTGCTCCGCGAGCTGCAGCGCGTGGCTCGCCGGGGGCTGCGTCGGGTTGTAGGCGCCGCTCGCGTTCGCGACCGCGAAGTTCAGGAAGTCGTTCGTCCCGAGCGTCGCGCTCACGGCGCCGGCCTTCTGGGCCGCCGTCAGAGCCGCGATCGAGGTGATCCCGAGCCGGTGGGCGTTGCCGTTGATGCCCGGCCAGTACGTTTCGTTCAGGATCAGGACGACCTTGAGGTTCCACCAGGTGTCCTTGTTGCCCGCGGCGGTGCCGATCAGGTGGTCGTGGCCGGGGAGCGGGACGGTGCCGAGTCCCGGGACCTGGATCGTCGCCGGGTGGTCCCAGCAGACCGCGATGGTCGCGGGGGCGCACATCTCGCGGATCCCGTAGGCGGCCGGGTAGTACGCGGGGGCGTACGGCGTGGCGGCAGGGCCCCACCACGGCACGAGTACCGTGAAGTTGGGGATGGTCGCGCGCGCGGTCGGGTAGACGTTCGGCGTGACGCCGATGGCGGGCTGCCCGACCATCGGTTCCATCCCGAAGGTCGCGTTGCTCGCGTTGACCGTGCCGACGAAGTTCCCCTGCAGGTAGATCGTGTTCACGATCGACCCGTTCAGGAACGCGGGCATCTGCTCGGACTGGCTGAGCTGATGGTGCGGCGCCGGCTGCGGCGTCAGGGCTGGCGAGTTCGTCACGAGGCCTGCTCCGGCGTTCGGGACCGCGAGGAGCAACGCGAGCGCGAGCGTGGCGACCACGCTGGCGAAGGCGACTCCGGCGGCCCGTGTCCTTGGGTTGGTCATTTGACCGTCCTCGAGGGCCGCCGACCCGGTTCGGGCGGATAATCGTCGGTTGTCCATTTTCGGACTACAGTCGGTCCGGACGTTTTCCGGACGCTCGCCCCCGTTTCCCGTCGTGAAATCTCTGGACAATCGCTCGGTTCTGGGTGGTATTATAGGAGCGGCCGCCTAGTCGTTCCCTGTCGGCGCTCCGGTGCCGGCAGAGGGCAATCGATGATGGCCACACAGGGCAAGAAAGTCTGGATGGACGGCGCCCTCGTCGACTTCGCCGACGCGAAGATCCACGTCCTCAACCACACGTTCCACTACGGCGTCGGCGTCTTCGAGGGGATTCGCGGCTACGGCACGTCGAGCGGCCCGGTGATCTTCCGCCTGCCCGACCACGTCAAGCGGCTCATCGACTCCGCCCGCCTCTACCGGATGCCTGTCCCCTACACCGCCGAGGAGATCGCCCAGGGAGTTCTCGAGGCGCAGGCGGCCAACGAGATCGTCCCCTCGTACATCCGCCCGATCCTGTACCGCGGGGAGCCGGCGCTCGGCGTGAAGAGCCGCGCGGGGAAGGTCTCCCTCGCCATCGGGGTCATCCCGGCGAAGAAGTACCTCGGCGACTCCTCCGAGACCGGAGTCCGCGCCAAGATCTCGCCGTTCCGGAAGCCCCGGTCGGACGCCATCCCCTCGTTCGCCAAGGCGGACGGCAACTACCTGAACAGCTACCTGGCCGGCGTCGACGCCGCGGACGACGGATACGACGAGGCGATCCTGCTCGACGCGAACGGCTACGTGGCGGAGGGGACGGGGGAGAACGTGTTCCTGGTGCGCAACGGGACCGTGTACACGCCCGGTCTCGAGTCGGACATCCTGCTCGGCATCACCCGAATGTCGGTGATCCAGATCGCGAAGGACCTCGGCTACCCGGTCGTCGAGAAACTGATCGGGGTGAACGAGCTTCTCACGGCGGAGGAGGCATTCTTCTCCGGGACGTACGCCGAGATCGCGCCGATCCGGGAGATCTCCCATTACGCCGTCGGCAATGGGCGCGCCGGACCGGTGACCCGCGACATCATGGACGTCTTCTATCGGACCGTTCGCGGCGAGGAACCGAAGTACGCCGCGTGGCTCACACGGGTCCCATCCCTGGCCCGGGCCGTCCCGAGGGCGGCGCGGCGGGAACGCGGCTCAGCCTGAGTCGTCGTCGTCCACCACGGGGACGACCGGCGGCGCCGGGTTGGCGCACTTGTGGGTCTCCGGGTCCGGGCGGTAGACGAGCTCGATCCGGAGTCCGTCGGGTCCCTTCAGGTAGAGCGAGCGTGAGTTGTCGCGCTCCTTCTCAGAGGTCACGTCGATCCGCGCGCGGGTGATGCGGCTGCGGAGACCGAGCCAGGAATCGACGCGGAGGGCCACGTGGTCGACACCGGAGGGCCGCTCCCCCTTCTTCACATCGCGAAGGCCGAGCACCTGGTCGCCGAACAGGAGGAACGTGTGATCGGGGCCCTCGCCGAGGACGTCGAGGCCGAGCTGTTCGACGAAGAACCGGCGCGCCTTCACGCGGTCCTTGACCCGCAGGTCGACGTGGTCGAACCCCGTGATTCCGAAATCGGCGCTCTTCCGGACCAGTCGGGTCGCCCCCGGCCCCGGTCAACGGGGCCGGTATATGGAGTCGTTGGCGTTCGAGGGGGACCTCTCATCCGGGACCGGGAACCGGGACGGCTGAGCCGTCGGAATCGGCGCGCGACCGACCGGGAACGGTCGTTCCGGACGGAGGAGCGGACGCACGGCGACGACCACGTTCGTCCTTTGTCCCGGCGGAGCGACGCAGGCCGCTCCGCCGGTTCTTCGACGACCGTCGTGGAGCAACCACGCCCGAGACGGGCGGGGAAACGCCACGGGGGGCCCGAAATCGGGTCCGGAAGGGCGACCGCGCCCGTTATATATCGCTATATATACTTTTTATAGTCGTCCATGACGCGAATTCGTATTGAGAACGTCGTCGCTTCCACGTCGCTGGGCACGGAACTCGACCTCCCCTCGATCGCGCTCGAATTGGATGGAGCGGAGTACGAGCCCGAGGAGTTCCCCGGTCTGATCTTCCGGCTCAAAGAACCGAAGACCGCGATCCTCCTGTTCCACTCCGGAAAGGTCGTCTGCACCGGCGGTAAGAGCTGGAAGCAGGTCGACGACTCGATCCGGACCGTCTCCGGCCTGATCCGCCGCGGCGGACAGAAGATCATTGCGCACCCGAAGATCGAGGTGCAGAACATCGTCGCGACGGCGAACCTCGAGAGCGAGATCAACCTCAATTCGATCGCGGTCGCCCTCGGCCTCGACCGCGTGGAGTACGAGCCCGAGCAGTTCCCGGGGCTCGTCTGCCGCATCGAGGACCCCCGGGTCGTCGTGCTGCTGTTCGGCAGCGGGAAGCTCGTCTGCACCGGCGCGCGCCGGCCCGCGGACCTGGAGCTCGCGGTCCGCAAGATCACGAAGGAGCTCCAGGACGCCGGGCTGCTCACGCGCGGCCAGTCCCGCGCCGACGCGGCCGGGGACCGGCCACCGGCCCGCGCTCCGCGCGCGACGTAGACGCCCTCCGCGGTGTTCGGCTCCCCGACGGGGCCCGGGGCCGGACCGCCGAGCCGCTCATCTACGGCACGTGGTTGGGCCGTCCCTCGGTCGTTCGGAAACGAAGACCGAATCTCGTCGTGGAACCCGAACGTGAAGAAGATCAAGCAGAGCTATCCCCAGAGACGCGCGATGTTGTCGACCCCGTTCGTCCCGCTCGCGGACGCCGAGTTCCAGAGCCTGGTTTCGAGCGGTGAGGCGATCCCGTGCCAGCAAGGCACGGCCCTCTTGGTCTCGAAGTGGCGCGACGGGCCGGGGCTCGACGCCGCGACGTTCCTCGCGGCCCTCAAGTCCCAGGGATCCACGATGGAGATTCGTCGGTATCGGCACGACGTCCACATTCGGGTCGTTCGCGGGAAGGCCCCGGCCGGCGCGAGTACTCCCGCTCGCGCCCGGCGCTCTCCGAAGTAACCGGCGACGTCCGGCGGGGCGACGACCTCGCAACCGTCATCTCCCTCGCCGGTTGGTCGACCTCGTGGTCCGTCCGGCCGCTCACCGCGTCGACGTCCCTGTACGCGCCGTTCTGTTCGACATGGACGACACCCTGTTCGACCACACGTTCTCGCTCCGAACGGGCCTCGCGGCCGCGTGGCGGACGGATCCCGCGCTCCGCACCCGCCCGTTCGGCGCCGTGGTCCGGGAATACGAGCGATTGCTCGACGACATCCATCCCGACGTCTTGCAGGGACGGAAGAGCCACGCGGAGGCGCGAGCCGAGCGGTTTCGGCGCCTGTTCGAGTGGGCCGGCTCGCCTCGGAGTCCGACGGAGCTGACGGCCCTGTCGCACACCTACCGGGAAGCGTACCAGGCCGCTCGGCGCCCCGTCGACGGCGCGCTCCCGCTCCTTCGCTCCCTGCACGGTCGGGTGACCGTCGGGGTCGTCAGCAACAATCACACCGCCGAACAAAGGGAGAAGGTCGACGCGATCGGGATCGCCCGGTTCCTCGATTTCCTGCTGACGTCCGAGGACGCGGGCGCGGAGAAGCCGAACCCCGCGATCTTTCGCACGGCCCTCGCCCGTGCCAACTCCTCGCCCGCCGAGACGGTGATGGTCGGGGACAGCTGGCCGGCCGACATCGTCGGGGCCCGTGCCCTCGGGATTCGGTCGGTCTGGCTCAACCGGCGTCGGATGGCCCGACCCGAATCGGCGCCGGAGGTCCGCGAGGTCCAGTCGCTGCGACCGGTTCGGTCCCTCCGGGCGCATCTGCTCGCCCCGGACGTCTCTCCGTCGTCGAGGAACTCCCGGCGCGAACCGGGGTTATAGGGAGTCAAGGGCTCGGGCGCGCCGATGGCCTCCCTCCGCGACGCCGAAGACTTCCTCGCGCACGCACTGAGCCGGATTGCCCCTCATACGTCGTACGCCGAGGTGATGGCCGAACGGTCGGTCGGGCACACGCTTCGCATCGACAAGTCCCAGACCTCCGTCGGCGTCGAGCCCCGAATGGAGGGTGCCGTCTTCCGGGCCTGGGGTGGGCACGGCTGGAGGGAGGCCGCCTCGAGCGGCCTCGATGCCGCGAGCTTGACCCGGTGTGCCGAGGCGCTGGTGCGCCACCTTCCGGCTGAGTCGAAGAGTATCCCCCCGCCTGGCGTGTCGGCGACCGGCGACGCCGAGCGGAAGACCGACTCGAAGCGTCCCCTCGAGTCGTTCGGAGTCGAGGAGCGCCTCGCCCTCGCGCGGGACCTGTACACGATCGCGCTCTCTCCGGGTGGGATTGACAACGCCTTCGTCACGTTCGGCTCGAGCGCGGAGGAGCGACTGTTCCTCTCGACCGCCGGTGCCCGGCGGTGGCAGCTGATCGACCGGACGCGGGGAACCGTGGTCCCCTTGGCGATGGAGAACGGAAAGGTCGAGTACGACTACCTCAGCTTCGGCGCGATGGGGGGATGGGAGGTCCTCGACGAGCTGACCGAGGCGCGGATCCTGGAGACCGCCCACGAGGCCAAGCTTCTCCTCCAAGCCGGGTCCGCCCCCACCGGGGCGATGACGGTGCTCCTCGACCCCCAAACGGCCGGGACCTTCGCCCACGAGTCGTTCGGGCACGGGACGGAGGCGGACCAGCTGCTCCGGGACCGGTCGTACCTCAAGCCGCTGCTCGGCCAGATGGTCGGGCCCGAGTTCCTCACCCTCGTCGACGACGGGTCGTATCCCGGCGGCTGGGGCTCCATCTACTTCGACGACGAGGGGCACCCGGCGCAGCGGACCGTCCTGGTCGACCACGGCCGATTCGTCGAAGCCTTGCACGACCGCGAATCGGCGGCGGCGTTCCACCGGTCGGCGACCGGCAACACGCGGCGGGCAGATTTCCTGAGCCGACCGTTCGTCCGGATGACGAACACGTTCGTCGAACCCGGGGACTGGTCCCTCGAAGAGCTTCTTGAGGAAGCGAAGAACGGGATCTTCCTCCAGACGTGCATGAGCGGGATCGAGGACCCGCTCGGGGGCCAAATGCAGATCAAGGTGAAGAAGGCCCGCCTCATCCACAACGGAGAGCTCGGCGCCATCGGACCGTCGATGGCCCTCTCCGGGAAGGTCCTCGATTTCCTGAAAGGGATCAAGGGGATCGGCAAGGCCGACGTCTTCTCGATCGGACCCGGCTACTGCGGGAAGGGCCACACCGACCTGATCCCGGCCGGGACCGGGGGATCGTACCTGCTCTCCGAAGCGTTGGTGGGGCCGGCATGAGCGACCCGACGTTCGGAGCCGAGAGCGCCTTCCGGGCGGCCGATTTGGTCCGGAAATCGTCCCTCCCCGGACCGTGGGACATCTACGGGGAGAAGATCGAGCGGTACGAGGTGCACTTCAACGGGAACGTTCGGGAGATGGTCCGGGCCCCCGTGCTTCTCGAAGGCGTCGGGCTCCGCGTGATCCGGCCCTTCGAGCAGAAGCTCGGGGTGGGGTTCGCTGCCACGACCGACGCCTCCGCGGCCTCGATGGCGAAGGCCGTCGAGGACGCCGAGGCGACCGCCCGGTATTCGCGATTTCCGGCGGCGGGCGCCCAGCTCCCCTCCGACCCGCCCCACGCCGAAGCCGTCGACTCCGTCGACCGGGCGGCGTGGGCCGCCCCCCTTGACTCCGTCGAGGCGTATGTCCACGCTTTGCTAACCGCGTTCGAGGGGCGAAGCGGGATCGTCCCGAGCTTCGGCTCCGTCCACCTCACGCTCGCGGAAGCGACCCTCGCCAACTCCGCGGGGCTCGCCCACCACGCCAGCCGGACCACGGTCGACCTGGAGGTCGCCGTGAAGGCGTTCGGCGGCGCCGAGGGCCGCCCTCCGGGGGAGTACTGGGTGACGAGCCGGAGCGTCCGGCTCGACCCGCGCGGCCTCCCGGAGCTGGTCGATGCCTGGTGCCAGCGGGCGAAGGACGTCCGGATCGCGAAGGCGCCGTCGGCGGGCGACCAGACCGTCGTCCTTCCCCCGCGCGTGCTCACCGACATCCTCCCCGAGATCCTCAGCTACCGGCTCTCCGGGAGTGCCGAGCTCCGGGGGATCGCGCCCAAGCCCGGCGAGATGATCGGAGCGCCCACCATCTCGATCTGGGACGACGGGCGGTTTCCGTACGCCCTCGGCACCTCCGCGGTCGACGATGAGGGGAATCCGCAGTCGAAGCGCCCGTTGGTCACGAACGGGGCGGCCCACGCGACCCTGTACGACGTCCTCCATGCCAGCGCGGCCGGGCGGACCTCGACCGGGAGCGGGCTCCGCGAGGCGCTCGCGTACCCGAGCTGGGAACATTTCTCCTCCCCCCCCCACCCGGTCGCGACGACGATGGTCCTCTCCACGGGCGACGTCGGCTCCGATGCGGAGCTGGCCGAGGTCGCGGGCGAGGGGATCTGGGTCGACCAGCTCGGGTATGCCTTCCCGGACCCGTTGAGCGCCGCCTTCGGCGGGGAGATCCGGATCGGCTACCGGATCCATCACGGCAAGATCGCGGAACCGCTGCGGGGCGGCACGGTCGGCGGCGTCGTCGTGAGCGGGCAAGGCGAAAAGTCGCTCCTCAACTCCCTGCTGGCCGCCGGGAAGCATCCCGAGCTCACCGCCCACCTCTCCTGCCCGACCTTGGTGGTCGGCCAGATGAGCGTCGGCGGGGCAGACTAGGCCCCCTCGGAATGGCGTCGGCGTTCCTCGCGACCGGGGCGCTCGGGGTCGCCTTCGCCCTGGCCTACGCGACCTGGGTCCTGAGCGAGCTGTTCGGCGCCGTCCTCCTCCCGTACCTCCGATGGGGCCCGAGCACGGAGGTCCGGCGGGCGGACCGGGGGTCGCGCGTCGCCATCGTTCTCGGCATTGTCGTCGCCACCGCGACGGCCTCGGAGCTGGCCCACGCGGGGTACGCGACCTTTCCGGTCCCGGTGGTCGAGGTCGGGATCGCGCTCATGATGGCCGGGGTCGCCCTCCGTCAGTGGGCCATCGCCGTCCTCGGGCGGTTCTTCAACACCTCGGTTCGGGTCGTGGAGGGTCACTCGATCGTGGAACGGGGCCCCTACCGCCTCGTCCGCCACCCGTCCTACACCGGGGCGCTGGTGACCTTGCTCGGGGTGGGGTTGGCCGGGGGGTCCTGGGAAGGAGTGCTCGTCCTTCTCGCCGTCGCTTCGGGCGTCTTCGGCTATCGGATCCGGGTCGAGGAGCGATTGCTCGTCGAGCAGCTCGGTCGCCCGTACGAGGAGTACCGGCGCCGGACGAAACGGATGCTCCCGTACGTCCTCTGACGACCTCGGGACCGAGGGCGGCCCATCGGCCGCCGGAACGAGCCGCGACTACTTCGTGGCGCTCAGGAAGAAGGTCCCGCAAGCGCGACAGCGGCTGCCGCCCAGGTTCGCCGAGAACGTCCCGCTGAATCCGGTCGGGACGACGACCTCCATGTCGTGGGGGCGAAGCCGGGTCGCCGAGGCCGCTTTGGACCAGAAGAGTCCCGATCCGTTCGAGGTCGACAGGAACCCGGTCTCCAGCTCGCCACCGCACTTCGCGCACCGCTCCGCCATTCGCCCGAACCCGGCGAGCCAGCCGCGTAGCAGTATCTTTGGTTTTCGCTCGAAAACAGGGGCCGTCAGCCCCGAATCAAAGGAAGTCGGAGGGGGAAACCCCCCTCCCTGTCGGGAGAAAACACGACCCCGGCCGGGCTCCGGGTAAGCCCGGCCGGGGCCAACAACATCGTGAGGGTTAGAGACCAACCAGCATCTACTCGCTCCGAGCGGAGTTGGGGGAGGTGGCAACGGCGCCGCTGCGCTTCCAGCCGGCGTCGACAGGGGCCAGCCACGAGGGCCAGCGGTACGAGGCAAACACCGGGACCGTCGCCTCGCCCTCCGCCAGGAGTTGGTTCCCCTGGCGGGGGGCGGGGGCCCGCCGAACGCGCGGCAGGCCAGTAACCCCAGGTCCTTCCGGAAGCAGCATCATAGGAACTCCTCGCTCTGCGAGGGCATGATCCACGGGATCGACAGTCCCGAGCGGCGCCCGGTGACGGGCATCGGAGTCGGGCTCACCGTCACCGGGTAGGAGATCTCGAGGTCGCCCGCCGCGAACTCCGCGGAGGCGGCCGGCACGCCGGCCTCGGCGTCACCGAGGCCGGCCATCATCGGGAAGGCACCGAGGACGGCGGGGCACTCCTCGGAGGGCTGGGCGCGGAAGCGGAAGAGGCGATCCTCGTGGACGCGGCCGCACGCGGTGCAGACGTCGGTCTGCGTCAGCATGGTGCCGATCCCGCTGAGGTAGGCACCGCTCCCTGCCGTCCGCGCCATAGCAGGAGTAGGTTGGGCCGGTTTGCCTATTTAAAGGGAGTTCGATAGTTTGTACAAAATAACACTAAGTACTCCCCGAACGATACGTCTGGTGCCGTGCCCGTCCAGACGTATCTGCCGACGGAGATCCTCGATTACATCGAGACCCACGCCCCGCCGGCCGACAGCGCATTCGGGATCAGCCAACGGGAGCTCGCGAAGTCCCTGGGGTACCACCCCTGCTCCATGTCCCGACCCCTCGCCGACCTGGTCCAGGAGGGGTACCTCCGCTCCGGGCGGGGACACGTCCGGGGCGGGGAGCGGCGCCAGCTGATCTACGGCCTCACCGAGAAGGGTCGGGAGCGGCTCCAGGACCAGACCCGCGAGGTCCCGCTGCTCTCGGGGGAGCTTCCCCCGCCCCCGAACCCGTTCCTCGGCCGCAAACTCGAGCTCAAGGAGCTGTGGAATCACTCGAAGGACGGCGGGGCGGTCATCTTCGTCCAGGGCGCGAGCGGCATGGGCAAGACCGCCCTGGTCAGCCGCCACGTCCGGCGGTTTCGGGGCGGATGGGTCCCGTTCTGGTTCACCGTCCGGGTAGGAAGCTCGGTCCGCCAGATCACCACCGCCCTCTCCCACGCCTTGTCGGCCCTCGGCGCCCCCCAGCTGGCTTACTACTCGCAGCTCCCACGGCAGCCCGTGGGCCGGGAGGTCGCCGACCTCCTGCAGCGGGCGCTCGTCGACCGGCCCCTGCTCGCGATCATCGACGACGTCCAGAATGCCGACCCCGACGTCCAGACGTTCCTCACCGACCTCGTGAAGAGCCTCACGCCGTCCCATCGCCACCTGTTCCTCCTCCTCGGCCACGACGAGCCGTTCTTCCAGCCGGAAGGGGTCCCGTTCCACCACTTCGTTCTGGGGGGGCTCGACCGGACCGCGGCCCACGAGATGACCGACCGGCAGGGCGGTCTCGCCGACCGGTTCGAGTCGATCTTCCAGGCCACGCTCGGGAGCCCGTTACTCCTGCAGCTCGCCGTGACCAACCCCGGCCTCGATGCCTCCCCTGCCTCCCTCCCCACGGCGGTGGTCGACCGTCTCCCGCTCGAGGAGGCGATCGGTCTCCTGCCGGTGGCGATCTCCCACGAGCCGCTCCCCCTCTCGTTCGTCCGCGGTTCGAGCGGAATTGCCCCCACGCGCCTCGAGGAGCTTCGGAGGATGGGTATCCTGCAGCCGACCGTCGAGGGGCATGTCGAGCTGCTCCAGGTGGTGCGGGCCGCCCTGGTCGGACGGCTCGGCCCCATCGAGGAGCGGGAGGCCCACCTCCGATTGGCCGCGTTCTACGGCCGCAGCCACCGCCCCGAGGCGATCCGGGAGCGGTTCCACCACCTGGTCGCCGGCGAACGGTGGGACGAGGCGGTCCAGGTGCTCTCCCGCCACGAGCGACCGCTGCTGGCCCTCGGATACTCCGACGCCTTCCGGAACGCCCTCAATCACATGACCCTCGCCATGCCCCCCGGCGCCCACCGCGTCCGCGCCCTCCGGATCGAGGCGATGGTGCTCCGGTCCCACTCGGAGTACCCCGAGTCGATCTTGGCCTTCCGTCGCGCCATCCTCGAGGCATCGGGCGACAACCGGACCGAGTCCGAGTGCCTGAACCACATCGTCGACCTCTACGTCCGATTGCACCAGGTTCAGGAGGCCGAGCACGCGCTCGAGGAGGCCCGGGGCCGTGGAACGACGACCAAGCGCCAGCAGGCGATGCTGCTGATCTCCGAATCCCGCATCGTCGAGGCGCACGGCGACTTACTGCGCGCGAAGGGGATGTTCCAGGAGACGTTCGACTTCGCGCGCCGGTCCCGGCTCCCCGACCTCGCCCTGGAGGCCGTCGCGGCCTGGTCCCGGCTGGCGGCCATCGGAGGCGACCACGAGGCGGCGCTTCGGGTCGTTTCCCAGGGTCTTCCCGAGGCCCGGCAATCCGGTCGCGTCGACATCGTCCTCCGTCTGCTCCTTGTGAGGGCGCGAGGCTACTCCGAGACCGGTCAACGGGACCTCGCCGAGCGCGAGATGCAGGCGATCCGCGTGGAGGCCGAGTCGCTCGGTTACCTTGGCCAGCTCACCTACACGCTGAGCGGACTCGCGGCGATGGCGACGGAGGCGGGCCGTTGGTCGGAGGCGGTCAGCTATGCCCGGCAGGCGAGCACCCTTGCCGAGCGGCTCGGCAACGAGCTCGTCCTCGGCCACACGCTCGGGCTGATCGCGGCCGGCGAAACTCGGCAGGGGCTGTTCGCCGAGGCGCGGCAGCACGGCGAGCGGGCGGTCACGGTCCTCAGCCGACTCCCGCCCTCGGACTCCCTGGTCCTCGCGCACGGCTACCTCGCCGAGGCGTGCCTCCTGAGCGGGGAGGCCACCCTCGGCAAACGCCACTACGAGGAGTCCATCCGGCTCGCCGACCTTCTCGGGTTGACCCAGTGGCGCGAGAACATCAAGGCGGAATTGGGACCGAAGATGGAGGGCGTGGGGGATCCCAAGAAATGAGGGAGGCCGAACACGCAGGTCGGGCGCCGCCGACCTCGCCGTGCGGTCGGCACGGCTCACCGGTCGGCGGCGAGAGGGCTATCCGCCCTCTGGACGTCGCAGTCGATTTACAGCTGCTCGGTCGGAATGGGCGGAACGCAGGGAAGGTACATACTCGGACTCACCTCCGAGCGGCTCGGCGGAAAGCCGATAGATAAACGTTCCCGGGCTAGCTCCCCGCGAATCCGCAGTTATACGCCACGCATTCGTGAGGGTAAATGCGCACCCAGATAAGAATCCTCAGAATGGTCGGCGAGCGCCTTCGCGCGTCTCACGGAGTCCCGGTCGGGTGAGTCGCGGGCGCGTCCCCGTCGACCGGGCGAGCCCGAGCGCATCCGACCGTCCGAAGGACGTCGCTCAGGCCCGCCCGCCCGTTCGGGTGGAGACCTCGACTTCGTCGCCGGTCCAATCGAAGCGGAGCCGCGAGCGGGGCTGCCACTTCTTCCGCCGGTCCCAGAGCGCGCCGACCAGGAGCGGGAGGCCGATCGAGGCTTCCACGTGCGCCATCGCCCGGGTGGCGGACTTGGAGATCTTGCCCCAGGACTGGGCCTCGTCGAGGGTCGAACCCGAGAGCCCGCCCCAGTGGGGAACGTCCGTCGTGATCTGGAGCGCGTAGTGGTGCCCTTCGCCCTCGCGACCGAAGGCGTAGTTCGCCATCACGATCCCGTCGTTGATCCAGTTCTTCGGAGTGCCGCCCCCGATGTAGATCACACCGGTGCGGGGCGAGTGTCCGAGGATCTGGACCAGCTCGTAGTTGTCCCGGACCGCGTCGAGCAGGAAGCGCGGCTTTCCCCGGTTCCGTTGGTAGTGGAGGGTGAGGCCGATCCCGATCGAGCTGTCGATGAGCGCCGGCGAGAAGACCGGGACGCCCCGGCGCGCCGCGGTCGCGACGATGGAGGCGTCGTCGTCGAACTGCTCGCCGAGGAATTGGAGGAACTCGCGGGAGGAGGCGGGTCGGGCCGGGAACTTCTCGGTAATGGCACCGATCGCCCGGTCGGTCTCCTCGAACTTCAGCTCGTCGACGTAGGTGTCGTAGATCCGGTCGAGGTACAGCCCCCGCAGCATGACATCGTCGGCGCTCGGCGTTCCGACCCAATGCTTCCCGCCGATGGTCTGGTAGATGTCCTGGTACAGGACAGCGCCGGTCGAGACCACGACATCGACGAGCCCCCAGTCGATCGCGTCGCGGAGGACCTTGCGCAGCCCCGCGGCGATGAGCGGGCCCGAGAGCCCAAGGAAGATCGTCGGTCGCTTGGGGTCGCGGAGCGCGTTTTCCCAGACCTCGAGCGCTCGGCCGAGGTTGCGGGCTTGGATCGAGGTCCCTTGGAACTGGGTCAGGAGGTCCCCGAGTCCGCCGACGCGAGTGACGTCGACCGGGACCACAGATTTCTTGAGGAGGGCTCGGCGGGCCGCGTCGACCTTCTTCGACACGTCCGGGCGAATGGGGACCCGTTGATAACACGGCCGCACGGATGGGATTATCAACCCGAGACCGCCCAATCTAGCCGGGCATGCCGTCGTTCCCCTCGCCCGTGGTCCGCTCCATCGGGGGACTCACGGACGGGAGCGGCCGGACGCTCGTGATCGCCGGGCCCCCGCTTTCCGGGAAGAGCGAGATCCTCGCCGAGGTGCGCGCCGAACTGGCGGCCCGACCGGTACGGCTGATCGAACTTCGCGGAACCTACCGGGACCGGACGACCCCGTACGCGACGTTCGCCTCGGTCGAGGACCATGCGCCGGTCGCGACTCCCGACGAGGCGGGCCCTCTGGACCCCGCGCTCGCTCCGGCGGTGCCGGTGGGTCTCGGGGACGTGGACCCCGTTCCGGAGCTCGGAGTTCCCCCCTTCCTGGTCGGCCCGATCGACGACGCCCCGCGGAGTCGACGGAGCCGCGCCGACCGGGGCCAGTCGGTGTTCTTCGGGCCCTCGCGTCGTCGGGGCGAGGCGATGGTCGATGCGGGCGAGTACTACCACGACCTCGTCAAAGGATTCCGGGACGACGCGACGAGCTCCGCGGCGATCCTCGTGGAAGACGGCACGCTCGTCGACGCCGAGAGCCGCGACGTACTCCTCTACCTGAGCGAGCGAACCCGTTGGCGACCCCTCCTCGTGGTGCTGGTGCTCGACACCTCCCTGCCGGCGTTCTCGGCGTGGGAGGAACGGCTCCTCGGACGGGGCGACGTCGACTGGGTACGGATCCCGCAGTCGAAGCACGACCCGAGGGAGGCGCACCGCCTGAAGGACAACTTCGACACGATCCCCGACGCCACCCGCCGGGTCCTCGTGTACACCGCCCTGATGGGCGGCAGCGTCAGCGAGGTGAGCCTCGGCCGGGCCACGCGCCTCAACTTCCGGACGCTCGCCGAAGCGCTCCAACCGGCGGTCCAGGCGAATCTGGTCCGCATCGGGGATGGAAAGGTCTCCATCCCGCACGCGGCGTGGGTGGGGCTCCTTCCGGATCTCGTGCCCGAGAACGAACGGAGGGAGATGCAGCGGGAGATCGCGGACGCGCTCGCCGCCCTCAACCCGGAACCCGACCTCAAGCGCCGGATCGAGCTCGCGGAGCACTACTATGCGGCAGCCCCCGACCCGACCGCGCTCCGGTACCTGCTGGAGACGGCCGAGATCAGCGAACGCCTCGCCGCGTTCGACGCCGCCGAGCTCGCCTTGGGCAAGGCCCTGACCTGCCTCCCGTCGTTGCCCTCGCCGGAGCGCCATGGGGCCGAGGCGGAGCTCCGCTTGTTCCACGCGCGGACCCTCGTGTTCACGGGCCGCGTCGCGGACGCGGAGCACGAGCTCCAGGAGGGGATCTCCACCGCCCTCAACGAAGGGGTTCCCGTGGAACGTCTCGAGGAGTGGGTCGAACTCCTCCTGCCGGCCCTTCGCGCGGCCGGGCCGCGACCGTCGCTCGTCACCGAACTCACCGAACTCGCCGACCGGTGTCACGACGCAGGCGCCATCGCGGCCGAGGTGATGCTGGAGGTTGCCCTCAGCGAGTTCGCGGTCGATCGCAATCACCGGGACCGGGCTCGGGTCGAGGCGGACCGCGCGCTCCGAGTGGCGAAAACGCTGGGAGCGGGACCGGTCCAGGGCCTCGCCCTCCTCTCGATGGGGACCGTGCTGGCGGAGGGAACCCCCCAGGAACGGGCGCTCGGCCAACGGTTCTTCGCGAGTTCCCGTAGCATGCTCGCGGCGTCCCGCCGGTTCGGGCTCGAGCAGATCGCAGAGGAGCTTCGGCTCCGCATCCTGGAGCACCGGAAGGACCCGAAGGAAGCCATCGCCGGGCATGAGCGGGCGATTCCCGTCGCCCAGCGGCTTCGGGCCGGCCCGGTCGAACTCTATCACCACTTGGACGTCGCCTCGCTGTCCCTCGACCTGCTCCCCGGAGGTCTCGCGAAGGCCTCGAAGTCGGTGCGCCGCGCCCGCGAACTGACGGAAACCCTCCACCTTCTGCCGCCCTCGCTCGGTCTCCTGCGGGAGTGGCTCTTGGAGGGGCGAATCGCCGCCGCCGAGGAGCGTCTGGACGTCGCCCGCGACCGGTGGAGTGCGCTCGTCGACCGGCCGGGTCCTGTGTTGTATCCCCGGCTCCGGTCCGAGGCGCTGATCCGACTCGCCCTCCTCGAGTTCGCCGACCATCGCCCGGACGACGCGAAGGCGCACCTCGAGCGGCTGCAGGGCGACGAGCTGAGGGAGTCGATCCCCCGGGGTTGGCTCCGGTCTTCGGAGGGACTGGCGGCGGCCGCCGACGACTCGCGCCATGGCGCCGGACCCCTTCCCCAAGAGAGCCGCGGCCGTTAGGGGACGAACGACGGGAACCACCCGGGCGCGAGGGCGTACAGGATCGTGACGAGCCCGGCCACGACGAGGATCACGATCACGGCGCGTTCGAGGAGCTTCGGTTCCACGCGAGCACCGAGTCGGGAGCCGATGATCGACGCTGTGGCGGCGACGGCGATCAGGGCGGTGGCCGCCGCGAGGCCCACGAGCAGGAGGTTGCCGACGCTTGCCACGAACAGGATCGTGAAGATCATCGTCGTATCCCCGAGCTCGAGCAGAAGGATCAGCACCAACGCCGTGGCGAACGCGGAACGGCCTTCCGGGGGGCGGCGGTCCGCTTCGGGAACGACGACGAGGTAGCCTGCGTAGGCGAGAAGGAACAGTCCGCCTCCGAGGCGGAGGTAGACGATGTGGCCGCCGAGGGCGGCGATCAGGGCCGCACCGATCAGGACCGCGAGGACGGTCGTGAGGACGAACGCCGTGGCCGCCCCGGCCCAGACCGACCGCGGCGGGAGCTTGGCCGCGAGTCCAATCAGGGCGAAGTTCGTGCGGTCGAGGAATTCGAGGCCGCCGATGACGGCGAAGACGAGCGCGAACTCGAGGAGCAGGTCGTCGAGCATCGCCGGCGCCGGGGCGTTACGCGAGGTGGAGCAGGAAGTCGTCGACCAATCGCTCGCAGTACGAGCATCGCAGGACGACCGGTCGGCGGCGGGCGACGTCGAACTCGCTTTCCACCGGCTCCTTCTGGTTGGTGATGCAGCTCGGGTTCGGGCAGCGGACGATCCCGACGATCCGCTCCGGGAGGTCGACGACCCGCTTCTCCCGGACCTTGAAGTCGCGGATGATCGAGATCGTGGCGGTCGGCGCCAGCAGCGCGATGGCGTTGACCTTGCGCGGCGAGAGCTCCATGTTCTCGACCTTCACGATGTCCTTCCAGCCGAGCTTCTGGCTCCGGACGTGGAGGGCCACGGAGACGGTCGAGTCCTTGTCGAGGTCGTTGATGCCGATGATCCGGAGAACCTCCAGCGCGAGGCCGTTCCCGATGTGGTCGATGACGGTCCCGTTCTTGATCGGGGTGATCTTGAGCTCGCGCATCGTCGACCTACGCCGCCTTGCCGGTCAGGATGAGGGAGAGGAGCGCCATCCGGGTCGGTACGCCCAGGAACGCCTGTCGGAAGTACGCGGCGTGCGGAGAGCCGTCGACCTCGGGGGCGATCTCGGTCGTCCGCGGGAGCGGATGCATGACGATCAGCCGCTGCTTCGCTCCCGAGAGAAGGGCAGCGTCAACCCGGTACGAGCCGGCGACCTTCGCGTACTCCGCCTCGTCGGCGAACCGCTCCCGCTGGATGCGGGTCACGTAGAGGACGTCCGAGTCGCGGACCGCCTGGTGGAGCTGGTCGACCTCCCGGACCGTCGCCCCCTGGTGCTCGAGGTCTTCCCGGACCTCTTCCGGGAGCTGGAGGGACGGCGGGGAGGCCAGGATGAGCTCCGCCCCGAAGAGGGCGAGCGCGTGGGCGAGGGAGTGCACCGTCCGGCCGTACCGGAGGTCGCCGAGGAGGACGACGCGCAACCCGCTCAGCGTGCCGAACGCCTCCTGCATGGTCGCGAGGTCGAGGAGGGTTTGCGTCGGATGCTGGCCCGCCCCGTCCCCGGCGTTGATGACCGGTTTCTCGGAGGCCTGGGCGGCCAGTCGCCCGGCACCTTCGTTGGGGTGGCGCAGGACGATCGCGTCGCCGTACGCGGAGAGCATCCGCATGGTGTCGTGGAGGCTCTCCCCTTTCTTGACCGAACTCAGGGCGGGGTCGGTGATCGACGCGACCTTGCCCCCGAGGCGGAGCATCGCGGTCTCGAAGGAGAGGCGTGTGCGGGTCGACGGTTCGAGGAAGGCGAGCATCAGGAGCCGTCCCGCGAGCTGGTCCCCGACCTTGGTCCCCTCGGCGTAGGGAATCATCCGTCGGGTCCCCTTGAGGACCTCCTCGATCTCGTCCCGGGAGAGGTCCCGGATGGAGATCACGTCGCGTCCCTTGAGCCCCATCGGGCAGGCGGAGCGGGGAGGCGGTGATAATCGTTTGGCCGTGACCGCCCGCCCCGAAACCTCCATGTCGGCGCGGGGGTCGGGGCCGCGCATGCCGCCCCGTCGTCCCTCGTGGGAGAACGTGGCGCTCTTCGGTCTGGTCGCCTTCGCCTGGGGGCTCAACTACCTGTTCGTCCGGGTCGGCCTGACGTTCGCTCCCCCGCTCTGGTTGGCCGTGTTCCGGTCGGGTCTCGGTGCGCTCACCGTCGGCGGTTTCCTCCTGATTCAAGGGGGGTGGAGAACGCTCGACCGTCGGGATGTCCGGGACGCCCTCCTCATCGGGGTCCCCAATACGGCGATTTTCTTCGGACTCTGGTTCCTCGCCGCCTCGGCGATCCCGCCCGGAGAGACGGCGGTCCTGGTGTACACGTTCCCCCTCTGGGTCACTCTGCTGTCGGGCCCCCTCCTGCGAACGACTCCGAGTGCCTGGCAATGGGTCGCGGTGTCGACCGGTTTCTTCGGCGTGATCCTGGTCTCCCAGCCCTGGGTCGGCGGGGCCGGGAGCCTGGCCCCGGGTCCTGTCGTCGAACTTCTCGCTGGGTCAATCGCCTGGGCGTTCGGCACGATCGCGTTCAAACGCCGGTTCACCGGACCGAAGGTCGTCCCAGCGAACGCGATGCAGCTGACGGGCGGCGCCCTCGCCTTGCTTGTGGTGGCGCCGTTGATGGAGGGAACCTTCCTCCCCCCTTCGAGCGGCGTCTTCCTGGCCGTGATCCTCTGGCTGGGGGTCCTTGGGACAGCCCTGGCGTACTCGATCTGGTTCCGGCTCCTCGACCGTCTGCCCGCCGCGACGTTGAGCGGCTACACCTTCCTCGTGCCCCTCGTCGCACTCACCGCCTCCCTCGTCCTGCTCGGAGACACGTTGGGCCCTCTCCAGGTGGTCGGGGTGGCGGCGGTGCTCCTTGCGATCTACCTGAACTCGCGCGGGGCACGAGACCGGGTCGCGCGCCTCGCCGGCTGAGGAACGGCCCGGCCATCGGCCGGAATCGTCGGATTCAGCGAATCCAGGCGGTGTAGTAGAAGTAGATCAGGTAGCCGCCGACGACGATGAGGGCGACCGCGCTGACCTTCTTGATGAGCGGTGTATAGGCCTTGAGCAGATTGACGTACCGCTTTCCGGCGAGCGCGAGCATGACCGTGACGACGATCATGAGGAGCGCCGCGGTCAGGCTGAAGATCAGGATGTTGACGATCCCTCCCACGAGTCCGAGGGCAAGTCCCGCGATGATCGCCGAGAAGATCACGGGGGCCACGCATCCGGCCGCGGCGGCCGCGTAGCCCATCCCGTAGCTGAACAGCTTGAGGTAGAGTCCCTCGCCGGACGGCGGAGCGGCGACGATCGGGGTATTGGTCTCCTCCTTTCCGCGGAGCCGCAGCCACGCTCTCTGCAGCGGTGTCACGATTCTCCAGTACTGGAGATTCGTGAGGAGGAGCGCTCCCAGCGCCACCAGGACGACGCCGACGACGATCAGGAGGTACGGGATGTACCCGCTGATGAGACTCGCGGCCAGGATCAGGAGCACGCCGATGGCGAGGAAGACGATGATCATCCCGAGCGCCGTGACGGAGCCCGCTTTCATCGCCCGTCCGGCGGCCCCTTTGTAGGACCCTCCCGCGGCCGTCGATTCCTCCTTGCCGGCGCTCAGTCCGAGGAAGAGCCCCATGTAGCCGGGGAACATCGGGAACGCACACGGTGAGAAGAACGTGGAGACCCCTGCCAACGCGGCGAGGGCGAACACGCTCACGGTGACGACGGAGATCGGCGTGGCCGTCCCGGCGAGCGACGAGGAGATCGTCGATTGGAGCTGGCTCGTGCTTTGCGCGCCGACGACCTGGTAGACGAGGTCCCCCTGCTTGTCGATGATGACGACGTTGGGGATCGTGGTCACGCCATACGATCGCGAGACGGCCAAGCCCGGCGTGTCCTGCGCCATCGTCCACGTGATGTTGTTCTTGGTGTGGTACGCCTTCAGCGCCGAGATCGAGTCCCCGAATTGGGGCTCGATGTAGACCGAGAGCATCTCGACCTTGGTCGTCCCGGATTGATTGTACGTCGTCGAGAGGGTCTTCAAACTCTGCTCGACGATCTGGCACTCGGCGCACGACAGCGAGGTGAATTCGATGAGCACGACGGTGTTCGACCGGTAGTTGGCGAGGGTGAAGTTCTGGCCGTAGATGTCGGACAGCGTGAAGGTCGGCGCGAGCGGTTGGTTCGCGCCACTCGATTTCGATCCGGGGAGCACGTGGCCGAAGTAGGCGCCGGCGAGGACACCCGTCGCCACGAGGATGACGACCAGGATCGCCGCCAGCCACCGACGCGACTTCGACATGCCTACGCCCTCGGTCCGCGACCGGCCATGCCGTCCGCCTTTTCAACGTTCCGCGTCGCAGTCGCACAAAAAATTCGAGGGACGGCGCATCGGGCGCTCATGGACCAGCCTACGGGGGGGGCTCGGGCGTGGTGGGCGAGGATTCGGCACTCGCGGAACCCGAGGGCGGAGGCGCGCCACCCGTTCTCTTTCGGGACATGGAGACCGCGAAGACCGCCCCCAACACGACCACCACCGCGACCACACCCAGCATAATCAGCCCTGAGGCGGACGTCAGGAATCCGAGGGCCCCGTTCCCGCTGCTCTTTGTCGATGGATTCTGCATCGGCGCGGAGGCGTTCGTGAGGGCGATGTTCTGGACCTCGTTCTGGCCCGCTACCGTGACAGTTGTGCTGCTGGTCGGATAGCCGGCCTTGGTCACGGCGACGGTGTAGGTGCCGTTCGCGAGCCCGGAGAAGGAGTAGGCGCCCGAGGACGTCGTGACGGAGGTCGTGCCATTTCCAGGCGTCAGAGCGACGGAGGCGCCGGCGACCCCGGCATGCGAGCCGGAGTCGGACACGTCACCGCTCAAGCCGTAGAGTTGGTTCTCGACCGACATCTCGAACATGTACTCGCCCCCGACCTCCTGGGCGACCGTCAGGCTCGAGAAGGAGTTGGGGAGGTTCGGTTCCGTGACGTTCGTGCTGTTGGCGTAGTCGATCGTGATGTTGTAGCCGGCATGCACGCCCACCGTCATGCCGTCGTACGTCGCCATCCGCTGCGTCGTCCCCTCGAACCAGTTCGTACCCTGCAGGGTCATCTCGACGGGTTTGTAGCAGACCGGGCTGCTGAGTTGGCAGAAGGTGAAGTAGGCCAGCGTCACGCTCGCAGGGCTCGCCACTTCGATCGAGACGGTGAACGTGCTCTGCTCGGTGGTATAATTGGTCTGGTCAATCGCGAGTACGGCCCACTCGCTCGCATGGGGGCTCTGGGCGAGGGAGCCGCTCATGGCCACGAGGAGGACGACCGCGCCCAGCGCCACAGCCGTGCCGGCCCGGAGGGGGCCCCGCCGTAGGGAGCGCCCGGTCCGGCCGGACCTAGGCTGCGTCGTCGGGTCCGGCCGACCCTCGAACGGGTTCGGAGCGCTCGAGCTCACTTCGGCCCCGACCGAGTCGAACGGCCGCCCTTCCCCTTCCGGGACATCAGGACGATAGCGGCCACGACGACGACGACCGCCACCGCCCCGGCAGCGATTAGGCCGTAGAGTTCAGCGCCCGAGATCCCGCTGTTGGACGTGCCGGGGTTGGCATTGCCCGACGGAAGGACGGCGAGGGAGACCGTGACGGTCGTCGTGTTCCCGGGCGCGAGGGTCACGTTGGTCGTGTTCGCCTGGTACCCGGCGTCGGTGACCGTGAGCTCGTACGTCCCGGCAATGACCTGCTCATTGATGGCTCCGCCCGCGATCGGGACCGAGGTCCCGTTCAGGGCCACGTTCGCGTTGGCGGGGCTAACGGTTCCCTGCAACGTCGCGAGGCTGAAGGCGAACGTCGCGTTGAACTCGGTCGCGGCCCCGTTGACGGTCAGCGCCGGCGGGGCGAGCTGCGAAGCGACGCGCGCATAGTACGTGGTCCCGTAGGTGTAGGAGTACACCCCGTCGGGAAGGTAGAGGACGAGGTCGGCGCTCGTTGGGGAGGTGAAGTTCATCGAGTCGACCGAGACCCACCATCCGATGCTCGTGGGGAGGCCGTGCGATACTCCCGTGACCGCGGTCGCGACAATGGCGGGGGTCTCGGGCGAGTAGCCGCCCGCGTCCATCGCTTCCACCTTGTACCAGTACGCGTGCCCCGTCGTCAGTCCGGTCACGACGTACATCGTGGCGGTCGTCACATTGATCTCGGAGTAGGTGCCGCTCGCTGAGATGGCCTCGTAGACGACGTAGGTGACGCCCCCGCCTCCCGTTGAGGGGGCTGTCCAGTTGAGCGTCACGCCGGCAATTCCTGGCGTCACGGTCAGTCCGGTCGGTTGGGTGGGCGGAACGTAGGGGATGACGGTCACGGTGGTCGTGCCGAACCCAACGAGTCCCGACACCGTCGCCTCCGCCGAAATCACGACGGGAAGGGTCGCGGAGACCAAGGGCGCGGTCCAGGTGGTGGCGAACGAGCCGTCGGCGCCGGTCACGCCGGTCGCGGGGCTAAAGTAGCCATCGCTGGGGGTAGTCAGCGTCACGGACGCCCCTTCCACGGAGACGCCGCTGGAGAGGTTCGTCACGTGCACGGTGATCGTCGAGTTGCCGCCGGATCCGATGGTCGTGGGCGCCGCGGTGACCGTCGTGCCGAGCGTAGAAACGGGCACCATGTTGGCATTCTGAATGATCTTCGTGCTGTTCTGCTGGACGAACGTGACGACGCTGAGATTCTCCTGGTTCCACGAGGAGAGTAGCGCCCCTGCCGGACTAATCTGGGTGGTATCGCCCGCCGTCAGATTCACCGGGTGGTTGTACAACGTCTCGCGGACGACGTTCCCGATGCTGTGCGGGCCACCGCCGTTGTTCACACCGACCTTGCCGATGTACTCGAGAAGATAGGAGACCGCGTTGTACGTCCCCGTCACACCGGACGTGATGCTCACGTTCGCGGTGACATTCCCCGAGACCACCGTCGCGGTCTCGTTAATGGAGACGTTGCCGGGAACCGCCGCGGCGACCGTGATGTTCTGGTCGTACCAGCTCAGCATTTGCGACTCGTTGTTCGTGGCGCCGCACACCGAGTGAAGTCCGTCGAAGAACACGTCGGGGTAGCCGCAGACGTTGTAGAACGTGCCGCGGGCGGTCGATGTCCCGTCGGGCGGGACGTAGTTGTCGAGGCAATCGGTGGGGAGCCCGCACACGTGGAGCTCGGCGATGCTCAGGACGTTGTGGCTGGTGACCCCGTCGAGATAGTAGAGCGCTTGAGTTTCGGCCGGGCAGTGGGGGCACCAGACTCCCGTAAACGTCTCGATCAAGACGGTCCGGGTGAAGGTGGTCTGGGGCGCTGGCGCCGATGGCGCCGAAGCGGTCCCGGAGACGTGGGGAGCGACGCTCGCGACGCCCAACGTGAGCGCAGGGCTGGTCGCACCGGCCGTACGGCCAACGGAGGCAGGAACGGAAAGGACGCCCGCGAGTACGAAGACAAAGACCAGAGTTACGGCAATGCTGCTGTGTTTCATTCTTCCATCCGTTTCAATGCTCTTAGTTGCTCAACCGTCGTCCGGGGTTCTTATCGCAATCCGACCCCGAGGTCTCGGGATCGCTTCTGACGTAGGCTGCCGGGGGGTCGCGACCGATTCTTGAAGCGTACGCCTGTTCCGGGGGCACAATTTCGGATGCGGCAGCTGCGGGCCCCCCCGCATTTGTTCGATCGGCCATCCCGTCAGTCGAGAGTTCGCAGGGTCAACCAGTACTTAAGGCTCAAGTCGGGGGAGGAGCGTCTCCGACGGCCGGCCGTAGGCGCGCGGTCGCAGACTGGCGGGTGGTTTGCACTCCGGGGACAAGAGCGCGTGGAATGGGCCGACCGCACGCCGAGGCGACGCGGTGCCTCCCCAATTCACGGTGGTGGGGAGGCCCTCGCGTTTAGCCCGGGGACCGTTCTCCGAACCTCGAGTCCCGCGATATTCGTCGCAGTCTAGGGCGTATTCCGCCGAACCACGCTGGACGGATCCCCCCCACGCCCTGATGGGCCGGCTCGCACACGGTTCGTCCACCCGACGGCTCGGACCGTCAAGTCTAATCCCATGGGAAGATTGCAGGTCGCAGGATGAGCCCGTCCCGATCGAGCCTCCCCTTCGGGGGTCGCCGAACCGCCGCCTGTCTCCTGATCGTGGCGCTGTTCGCCGTGGGCGCGTTGCCGACGACGGCCTCGTCCGCGGGCCCCCACGCTGCGGCCGTCGTCCTGAGCCGGGTGGGTGCCGTTCGGCCCGCATCCCAGCCCCCGGGGACCGGCGCCTCTTCGGTCGCCTGGCAGAACATCACGCGAGCCGAGCCGACCCCCGGAGGCCGGAACAGGGCCGTGTTCGTGGAAGACCCGGCCAGCAAGGAAGTCCTTCTCTTCGGAGGGTACGACGCTCTGGGTGCCGGTTGGCTGGGCGATACTTGGACGATCTCGGGGGCCACGTGGACCCAACTGTCCCCCGCGTCCTCCCCCGTCGCTCGATCCTCGGCTTCGGCGGCGTACGACCCTGGCCTCGGGGGCGTCGTCGTGTTCGGGGGGTACAATTACTACTCTGCGGCCCCCTACTACAACGACACCTGGCTCTTCAAGGACGGAAACTGGACCAACCTCTCGGGGACGGTGGCCCCTTCGCCCCGGTCGGAAGCGTCGATGGCGTACGACCCGGCCCTGGACGAATTGGTCCTGTTCGGGGGGACGACCGGCGCCGGCGTCCTGAACGACACGTGGGCGTACGGCGGCTCGGGGTGGACGCGCCTCGCACCCGCGACCGCTCCTCCCGAGCTCTCGGGGGGCGCCATGGCGTACGATGCGAGCGTGTCGAGTCTGGTCCTGTTCGGCGGCAGTTCGGGCGGCTCGGACGTCCTCGGGACCTGGACGTTCAACGGCAGTTGGTCGGAGCTGCCCATCGCCTCGTCCCCGGGGGGTGAGTACCTCCCGCTGCTGACGACCCTCCCGAATGGGACGGTCCTCCTGGGCACCGGCCTGAACCACACCTCCTCCAGCGCTCCGGTCAACCTTTGGGAGCTCAACGGCTCCGGATGGATTCCCATTCCGGCCCCCAACGGGCCGGGGCCCCGCGAGGGAAGCGCGATGACCTACGATTCCACCGACGGGTATCCCCTGCTGTTCGGGGGCCGCTCCGTCACCGGGGGTGTTGGCGGCGCGTCGCTCAACGACAGCTGGGCGCTCGACACGTTGACCGGCCAACTCCTACCGGCCGCGTGGAGCGGGGTAGCGCCGTTCACCATCCACCCGACGGCGACGGTCTTCGGAGGCGCCAGGGCCTCCGACGGGACCTCGACCGTCACATATCTCTGGAGCTTTGGGGACGGTGGCACCTCGACGAGCGCGGCCCCGACGCACACGTATGCGAATGCGGGCCGCGTACCGCTCGACCTCGCGCTCCGCGATGGATTCGGCTTGGCAATCTCCCTTCGGACCAACGTCTCCGTCGACTTCCGGGTCACCATCATCGTCGCCGCCTCCACCAACAACACGCTGACCTTCGGGTTCTCCGCCTCCACCGCGAACGCCACCGCCCCCCTCTCCTACGAATGGTCGTTCGGGGACGCGTCGTCCGTCAGCGTCGCAGCGACGCCGAACCACACGTACGCGGCGGCGGGCACCTACACGGTCGAGGTGCAAGTCCAAGACGCGGACGGAATCTCCGCGTGGGCGAACCAGAGCGTGGTCGCCAGCGTCCCCACCCAGCATTCCACCACGCCCGGCCAAAACAGCTCGAGCCCAGCGAGCACGCCGATCCTGGAGTATGCTGCCTTGGCCGGCGTCGCCGTCGTCGCGGTGGCCGGTGTGGGAGTCGTTCTCCTGAGGCGTCGGTCGAAGCCCCCGAGCGGGGAGTAGCCCCGGGTCAATCGGTCCCGCGACCGCAAGGTCCTCTCGGCTCGGTTTCCACCCTCGGGCCCTCAAGGCGGCGCCATCGGTCGCCCTGCGGGAGGGTGAGCTCGGACTCCCCCGAATTATTATTGTCAACCCCCTTAGGGGGTTGTGGCCCGGGACGGAGCCCTCGACTGGCTGCTCGAAGAGGACCAGCCGTCGATCCGATATCTCACGCTGACTCGACTGCTGGGTCGGAAGGAGACTGACCCAGACGTTCGTGCGGCGAGATCTCTCATTCCATCGGTGGGGTGGGTGGCGGAGATCCTGGCCCGACGCGATCCGGGGGGCTGGTGGGTCCGCGATCGCGGCTGGCTCGAGCCTCGATTCACGGGAACCCACTGGAACATGCTGGCGCTGGCCGATCTCGGCGCGACTCGCTCGATCCCCGCCGTCGCGGCGTCCGCCGAGTACTGGATGGCCAAATCCCCTCTCCAAGGAGGAGGTGTCGGCGGTTTCGGGAAGGGGAAAGGGCACCACTGTTACACGGCCGACATGGCGCGGGGCCTGATCCTCCTGGGCTACGCCGACGACGCGCGAGTCCGAAAGACCCTCGAGTGGCTGGTCAAGACCGCCCACCCGAAGGGGGGCTGGTCGTGCCGGTTCGTGAGGGATGGACCCGCGCCGAGTCGTTCGCTCGATGCGTGGGAGGGGTTGGCCGCCTTCGCTGCGTATCCCCGCGAGAAGTGGACGCCGGCCATGGCGGCCTGCGTCGAGCGGACCGCGGGGTACTACTTGGAACGCGAATTGCACAATCAGGGCGACCGGTACGAGCCCTGGTACCGGTTCCATTGGCCGGTCCACTACTTCTACGACCTCCTCGTCGGCTTGGACGCGCTGACCGCGTTGAGGTACGGGAGGGACCGCCGTCTCACGTTCGCGCTCGACCTTCTGCGGAAGAAGAGGCGTCCGGACGGACGTTGGAATCTGGACGCCGACCAGTTCGATCCCGATGCGGAAACCGCCGTATTCTTCGCCAAACACCCGAACAAGCGCCCGACCCCTCTCGTCTTCGAGAAAGCGGGGGGCCCGAGCAAGATGGTGACGCTCCGTGCCCGAGTCGTTCTTTCGCGCGTGGCGTAGTGGACGGGCAATCCGCGAAGCTCGCCCTGGAGGCGCCGGGAGAGTATGCCGGAGCAACCCTCATGGGGAGACCGCCAATCGGTCCAACATCGTGAGCGGCCGAGCAGCTTCTCGGAGTCCTGCCCGGTGGGCGGCCTATTATCGGTGGACCGCCGCACGACCGCCCCGAGAGCTCCTCCTGCGAACTCTGGACCACATCGAGTGGGAGGGCAAGCCGGACCAGCGCCGCACGGCGATCGACCTGGGCTTCGGGGCGGGAACGGACACGTTGGAACTTCTCAAGCGAGGCTGGCGCGTCCTCGCCATCGACGGGCAGAAACAGGCGGCCACCGTCCTGAACCGCCGCGTCCCTCCTCGCCGGCTCCCCTCTCTGACCACGCTCGTCGCCCCGATGGAAGGCCTGGAGCTCCCGCGCGCCGACCTGATCTACGCGAGCTTTTCCCTGCCGTTCTGTGCCCCGGCGAGTTTTCCCGAACTCTGGGCGAACATTCATCGGGCTCTCCGACCGGGAGGCCACTTCGCGGGACAGCTGTTCGGGGATCAGGACGAGTGGAATGGGAAGCGACCAATGACCTTCTTCAGCGCGCGAGAGGTTCGGTCGCTCGTCCGTGGATACCGCGTGGAACTCCTTCGGGAAACCGTTGAGGAGGGGCAAGCCTTCGAGGGTCCTAAGCACTGGCATTTCTACGACCTGATCCTCGAACGACGCCGCTCGGCGTAATCGGCTCCACACTCGCCCGTACCAGTCGCCGAGACAGAGCAGCGTAACTCCGAGTCTCGACCCCCCCCCCACCGATGGGTCTACAGGCGCGAACCGCCTACTCAATTGGGGGTCCCGTCAACGCATCGATCGTGGGGCGTCGCCCGATGACACCCAATCAAGGGGCTCGCCCAGAGAAGGCACTCATCCTCATCCTCGTGATGGGCGCGGCCCTGCTCCTCACCTCCGTCCTCGTCGGGTGGTATCAGGTCCACGAGGTCAATCGGTTCGGATGCACCGAAGTCTCCGAGACACTCTCGCCGTTCTGGGTGTCCGTCAGCACGAGTGGTTCCGGCTGCCCTCCTTCCGAAACGGGCAGCTTTCAATCCGCCGGTCTACCGGGGACTGGCGCCCTCTACGCTGTCGCAGGCCTCCTGACTCTAATCGCGGCCGTCCTCGCGCTTTCGGTCACCGGGCTGAAACTGGCCAAGCACCGGACCCGGAGGGCCTCTACGATTCTCCTCGCAATTTCCGTCGGGGCGCTCGCCCTAGGGGTCATGGCTCCCGTCCTCCTCGTGACGGAGCAGGCCTCAACCGTTTGCCACGACGAAGGCTTCTTCCAAACGCCACTCGAGCTCCGTCCCGGAACGTCGTTTGGTCGGGTGGCGAGTAGCTACCTGAACCAGAGTCCCCCGCCTATGCCGCCCCCCGCTTGCAACGGCTGGTCCTTCTGGACCGGGAATAGCGACGGCTGGATTTGGTCTGGGAGCTCAGGACCGTGGAACTCGTTCGCGGGGAGCAATGCCTCGGGGGGCTCGGGGTTGGTCTGGGGCCCCGGACTCGGGTGGGTCCTCGATCTCGCCGGGGTGGCACTTCTCCCGGCAGGCCCCGTTCTCGCCCGCAGAACTCCGCCGAACCCCTCAACGGCTTTGCACCAAACTGCGGCCGTCGCGTTGACACCCCGCCCCTGACGCCGCGCTCCTCGCGGTCATGTCATCATATGCCTGCGTCGGGCTCGTGCCGACCGACCGCGCATCGGCGACCCGTGCCGATTGATCCGAGGAGCGGGACGGATTACCGCGACGGCGGTCCCGGGGGTCGTCGGGCCCGCCCGATTAAGACGCCGAGCGCGACTCCAACGAGTACGGCGGCTCCGATGGCCAGGGTCAGATCCGTCGCGGTGTATCTCGAGTTCAGCGTCACGTTGGGGGGTGCGATTCTCATGACGCCGGGCGAGATGACGTCGATCGGCAGTCGGGTCGAATGGCTGCCCCCGACCGAGTCGTTGACGACCAGGGTCGCTTTGTAGGCGCCCGTCGCGGAGTACGCGTGCGTCGCGTTCGGGGAGTTACTCGTTGACCCGTCCCCGAACGACCACCAGTACGTGTCGGGACCAGTACCGCCCGCGACCACCGAGGTGAATTCCACGGGCGATCCCACCAGAGGCTGCGAGGCATTCGCGGAGGCACCCGCGATCAGGCTCGGATTCACCCGAATCGGGAGCGACGTGAACGAGCTCGCCCCGATGGAATCGTTGGTCCAAAGTCCAACCGTAAAGACACCGGCGGTGCCGAAGGCGTGAGAGGCTGTCAGCCCGCTCGACGCGGACCCGTCTCCGAAGACCCACCCCTCCGTCACGTACACCGAGCCGCCTGTTTGGTTTGCCGAGAAGTTGAGGCTCAAGCCGACGTCGGTGACGTTGCGGGACGGAAGAATTTCCCCTGTCGGGTACGCATTGACCGCGACCACAACGGTGGTGTTGACGCGGAATCCGGCTCGGTCAACGACCGTGAAGACCGCGTCAATGATGCCCGCCGATGTGAAATTTACCCGTAAGATCGAACCGGCCTGCGGAGGTCCTCCCCCGACCGTCCACGACTGATTAAGCGCGCCGGTCCCGAAGGCTGCCATTCCCATGAGAAGGCAGGGAAGGCCCACGTCTGTGGGGTTCTGGTCTGCGTAGGCGTACGTGACCGGATCCGCGTTCACGAGCAGCGGTAGCACGACCCCGAGAACCGTTCCGAGTCTGTCCGTCACGTTCGCCGTCAGCGAGTAGTAACCAGTCGCGTTGATGAGGCAGCTGAAGGTGAAGTTACTCGAAGCCGCCGAGGGAGGCACGCAACCGGGAGGAAGTGTGCGGTACGAAACCGCGTACGGGCCGATGCCGCCTTGAATCCGCACCGAGTAGTTCAGCGTCTGACCGAGGTCGCGCACGGCGGCGGACGCGGTGACGTTGAGGATCAACGAGGCGCGGAGTATCCAGGTCTGGCTTGTGTTCGACGGGAACCCAATTTCCGCGATTGCGACGCCGTAGCCATCCGAGGAGTCGTACGCTAGCTCGTAGTAGTTCCAATCGTGAGAGTTAGGAGCCCGGGGCGGCGCCGGGCCGAGCCGGGACGATCCATTCGTCCAATTGTCGTTGAGGAATACCCACGTGGAGTTGTAACCGAAGAACACAGGTTCGAACACGATTCCATATTCGAATTCCGGATCGTACTCCCATCCCCACGGAACTCCTGCGGGGGGATGCATCGCAGGTAAGAGGCGGGTCCAGTTCCCAGACTGGAACTTCCATGTCTGCGAGCTGACCCCGTCGAACGGGAGCTGACCACCCCAGAGGATTAGCCCGCCAGCGGCCGAATCGTAGAAGAGCGCCGACCCCACGGCGTTGTTCGGAGTTGCGCCCAATTGGGTCCAAGTGTCGTTCGAAAAACTCCACGTTTCGCCGCTGGTGTCGATGAGGATGATCGCCGATGCCGCTGGGTCGTAGGCCATCGAGTCACCCGGGCCGCCGCCACCCGGGCGGTTGCCTTGCGTCCGGTCGGTCATGTTAGTCCAATTGCCTCCGTGAAGCGTCCATGTCCTGTCGTCGCCGGAGAGCGCTATCCCTTCGATCAACACGAGGTCGGATGTAGCAGGGTCGTAGGCCATGGCGCCGTATTCTTCGGCCGGTGGGGAGGCGACGCACTCCGGTGCCGCCGAGGTGCCGCTGCACAGTTCCGACCATCGACCCGCGTGGAAGAGCCATGTGTCGTTCAACAGCGAGTTAGTGGAGCCGCTCAATCCCCCAAAGAGCACGACGCCGCCTAGTGCCGGGTCGTCGGCGAGGACGGCGTAGACCCGGGCGGGCGGAGTTGGCCCATTCGTCCAATTTGTTCACCCTTCGCTCGTCGAATTTGCCCCGGCCGAGTTTTGACCGATTGAGGTAACCGGGCGTACAGGTTTCCCCAACTTGGTCGCGGGAGCCGCGAGCGGGGTTGCCAACCGTAAATGCGCCGGCGAGCGAACCGGATTGGAGCTGGGCGCCATGCCCACCGGGGAGACCAAGTTCATACCGACCAGCAGAATCGCCAGACCGATTGGCAGGGCCGGCAGGGTCCGGGGCCCGCGAAGCTGGCATGGCCGTCTACGGCGTAATGGCGACCTGCCAGCGGAATCGCCGCCCATTCGAGGTATTTCTTCGAATGCGATTCCAGTAGTTAAGGAGCATCGATGTGGTGTCGCGGCAGTCGACGCGAGCTCAGCGCGGGCCTCCGTCCCGGTCCGGTTTGACGCCGGCAATGTCGTAAACCCTGATTTGACCCCCGTCTGCACGGGCTCGCCGACTTCGAATGCCCGACGTGCGCAACGCCATTCCTAGCCGCCGTGAGTCCATTACGACTGCGTCGTCGGAATCGGCCACCAGCACGAAATCGCGAGCTGTGGCCTCGTGCTTGCCCGTCGAAGCGAGCCGAATCGCGAGGGAGAGGGCGCGCTCCACGTCCGCGACCTCGACCGCTCCGTCGGGTCCCACAGCGACCTCTTCCGGCACCGGCCGACCCTCCAGCCTCGGCGGATCCTCACGTCGGTCCAGCCACCCCCACGGGGGCGTCGCCCCGTCCTCGAATGGAACCAGCTGGCCCTTGGGGCCCCTGACGAGCAATCCGACCTCCCCCCAGAGCTCGGACCGCCCGTTCGGAGACGGGAGGTTGCCGACGAACCTTTCTGCTAATGGTCGGCTGGCGACGACCACCAAACACGGGCGGCTCAACGCGGCGGCCTTGCGGACGTTTCGAGCCACTTGATCGACGTGCTTGACAAGCGTCGAGCACTCGACCTCGGCGTTGTAGGTTCGGCCGTTCAGCTCAAATTCCGCGTCTGGGACGAGGTATCCGCCGCCCTGTTCGACGATCCGCGGGCAGGGTCCGCGCCGTCAATACGTGGAATCCACCGTGAATCTCCGGCGGCGCCTCATATAGGATGTCCGCCGACTCACCCTCATGTTTCGCCGATTGCCGCTCAACCCGCTCCGACTCGTCGGCGCGATCTGTTGTCTGGTTCTCCTCGCCGTACCGTTGCTTTCGACCACTCCTCTAGCCTCCGAGCCCCTCCAGCCGTCGGTTTCCCGATTGGCGACCGAATCGGTCGCCGGTGCCGCGTCGAGGGCCGTTGCGCGGGCCACAGCTTCCCTTGCGCTCGGGATGGGTCCGGCTGGTGGAGCGCGGGAGACCTGCCAGCTCTCCTTGGCGCTCGTCTCCGCGGAATGCCAACGTTCGAGGGCGGTCGCGCTAGACAAGGGAAATGATCTGGCCGGGGGTAGCCCGGGAGGTTGGCACCCTGGCCCAAGCTTCGGACAGGCCAGTCTCCCCTGGTTCGGAGGGGCTGCCGTCACGTACGACGGCCACGACGGCTACGTTCTCCTCTTCGGCGGGACCTACTCACCCGACTACGGGAACGGAGTAGATTTCCTGGCGACGACTTGGAAATTCCAGAACAACACGTGGACTAACTTGACGGCCACCGCCGGCGTACCGCCGCGGGCCCGCGCGGGGGCACTCATGGCGTACGATGCGACCGACGGGTACGTCGTCTTGTTTGGTGGGAGCTACTCTGAGTTCTGCAGCGAGGGCCAGAACGGGACGGCGCCGACTCAACCCGCGGGCGCGAACTGCGCATTGTATCCCGGCCCTTTTCAGTACTCGTTCTTTCCGAATGACACGTGGTCGTTCGCAGGCGGCGTTTGGTCCCAGCTACACCCCACCGTAGCCCCTCCCGGGCGGATCGGTGCCCAACTCGGGTACGATGCGCTCGATGGGTACGCGGTGCTGTTCGGAGGTCTGACCGGGCAGGGGGAAACGACCAACCTCGGCGATACCTGGACATTCGCCGGTGGGAATTGGACCGACCGCACGTCCGCGCTTCCCGTCGCTCCCCAACCTCGCGGGTTTGGAGGAATGGCGTGGGATGCCGGCAACCAACGCCTCATCTTGTTCGGAGGTGCGACGTACCTATCGAGCCCGCCGTGGGGTGCGAACGCCTCGTTCACCTACCTTCGGTCGGACACCTGGGGCTTCTCGAACGGAACCTGGACGAACCTGACCTCGGTTCAGCCTTCCACGCCTTCGCCGCGGTGGCAGTTCGAGATGTCTGCTGGACCGAACGGCAGTGTGGTGCTCTTCGGCGGAGAGTCCTACGTGAACTCCTCTCTCGAAGACACTTGGGCGTTCCAGAACGGGTCTTGGTCGCTCCTCTCCGCTCTCTCGAGCTCACCGCCCCCGGTCGCAGGGCAGACCATGGTATTCGACCCCCATATCAACGCCACGCTGATAACCGGCGGGGGGCTCGGCCTCGGAGGGTGCAACCAGTGCACCTGGGAGTTCGGCGGCCTCATTCCCGCCGGCGCCGCGGCCTCCTCGATCCCCACGCTGACCCTATCCGCCTTGGCCGCGACGGGGTCGGCTCCAGTCAATGTCTCGGTTACGGCGAGCGCTGCGAACGGCCGCCCGCCGTACGCGCTCACTTACACAATCACGACGGCCGCCGCAGGGGGCTCGGGGACGAATACGATCGGTCCCAGGGGTTGCCCCGAGCCGGCTGCTGGCGGCAACGGAGCCTGGAACGCGTCCTCGGCCAACTGCCCCGGGCCATCGTGGAACGGTTCGGCGCTTCGAGGTACCACTCTCCAGGTGTTCTCGGGAGAAGTCATCTTCATCGACGGTGAGGTGGTCGATAGCGCGGGGATGTCCTCCGAGGCGGCCGTATTCGCCACCGTAACTCCCAACTTCTCTGCCTCCGCTCGGCTGGACTCCTCAGGCTCGTCGCCGCTGCTCGGACCCGTCGACTTCGTCTCGAACGCGACCGGGGGGACGCTCCCCTACAGAACCGCTGTGGAGTTCGGAGACGGTTCCTCCGCAGAACGAGGGGGCGTCGGGCTCATCGCGCATTTCTACGCGGCGGCGGGGGTGTACTACGCTACGATAACGGTCTCCGACTACTTCGGCCTCTCGGAGCGCACGTGGCTCAAGGTCACCGTCGAGTGGAGCGCGCTTTCGCTTTCCGCGCTCTTCGCCGGAGCCAGCGCCTCGACCGGGCTGTTCGTTGGGATTGGAGTAGTCGTTCAGCGGCGCCGACGCGAAGACGATGCTGGCGTTTCGGAAGCGTGGTATCGGGAGCTCGCCCAGACACCGATAACCGACGAACTTCCACCACGGATTCCGTGAACGGCCGCCTGGCACGGCGCGTCGGGCTCCCGATCCTTGCGGCGGGCCTTATCGCACTACTCATTTTCGCATCGGCACCGCCAGGGAGTACCCCGGGTTCTCCCGCTCCCGGCTGGCTGTCTCCGACTCTGTCTCCATCGCCGGTTCCGACCTGCTCCGGCGGTGCCTCGCTGGCGGCCGCTCCGACGTCGGGCCCCTCACCCCTGTTGAGCAGCTTCGCGGCCACGCTCCCGACCCCGATGGTTGCTCCGCGGTTCTCGTGGCAATTCGGTGACGGAACTTTCTGGAACGGAACCGGACTCCAGTACGGTTCGGTGAGCCACCTGTACGAGAGGCCGGGTCACTTTCAGGTCGGAATGACGGCTACCGTCGGGAGCCTCTCCTACCTTTGTTCGGTCAACATCACCGTTGGTTCGCAGAGCGTTGTCCCATCAATCCGCGCATCGATTCTGACCGGCCCGGTTCCACTATCGGTCGATCTCTCGGCGACCGCGGTAGGGGGGTCCGGTACTTACAAGCGCTTCAACTGGTCGTTCGGGGACGGATCGTTTGGAACCGGCGTGGACGTCGCGCACACGTTCCGCACCGCGGGTGACTTCGAGGTCCTCCTGAACGTCACGGATTCCAACGGCTCGACCGGCGAGGCGAGCCTCGAAATCTCGGCGACCCCAAGTGGTGGGAGTCCGATAACTCCCCTCAGAATCCTGACTGAGGCCGCCCCGTGGGTCCTGTCCTCCCTTGCCATCTCCCTTGCTATCGTTCTCGTGATCGTCCTCCGCCGCTCACCTCGGAATCGCGCCCCACCAGGGCCGCCATCGGCGAGTCTCCTGAGCGAACCAACCAAGCAATCGGACATTGACGAGGGCCCGTCGAAAGAGGTGAGTCCAATGCTCGCTCCCGCGGCACCCGTTTCGCCCAGCCCGGAGCTCGGTGTCCCTCGCTCGAGCCCATCGACCGAGGTGATCCGTGTGTCACAACGCATCGTCCTTCACCTTGCCGCGCAGGGTGCCCTTCGACCGGACGATGTCGCGCGAGTCGGGTTCTCCCAGGCGGGGATCCAGGCCGCTGTCGGCGTCAGTCGCAGTTCCGCATCGAACGCATTGAGACGTCTGGAATCATCGGGAATTCTGCAGAGCGAGGTCCGCCACGTGGAAGGCGGGACGCGACGCCTCCGCGTCTACATTCTCACCGACCGCGGGTGGACCCTCTCCCGTGAGCTCCGATCGCGCCTCAGCTCGCGGGCGGCGATCTAACCCGCATCAGACCGAGTACGACGACCGCCCCCAGTAGGACGAGGACGATGGTAGCGAAAGGCAGCGCCGGGCCTGACCCAGGAACTGGGACGGCGAGGGGCCCGTACCCCCGTGCCGTGTGTTCCGGGGGGTTAGGGGGAACTGAGTTGGTGGAGTAGCCGACCGGCTCCGATCCATCCGGGTATCCGCCGGGGAACGCCAGATCCTGGGTCGTTGAGGGGCCAGAGGCATGTCCGCTGGACATGTTCACGTTCCAGTTCGTAATCCACTGGCATGTCGCCGAGCTGTAGTTCGTTGAACTCGAGCACGACGCCCAGTAGTCGAACCCGAAGCTCTCGTAGAACAAGCCGTTCGTACCAAGGGCGCTGCCCGAGTAGGTGCTGTTGAGCCCAAACTGGTCCCAGAGGGCGACGTAGGTCGGGCTCTGACAGATCGCCGTCCACGCGGAGACCAGGCTTGCCCCTCCAGCGCTTCCATTCACGTACGAGGTCTGACCTTCCTCGAAGCTGCCGTTTCCGCCGATTCCCCCTGTCTGCGCGTTCGCAGGCAGACCGTCGTACACCTCCGCGTACCAGGCAAGAAGCGAAGCGTTGGTCTCTAGGGACGAGCACGGTGGTTTCCCCGACGAGGCGACCCTCAGGAGGAACGATGAACCGAGGTCGGTCGAGCTCGGTGCTTCACGAACCGAGAGCGCCACGAAAGCGGAGGTCGCGAGAACGAATCCGGAGATTAGCAGCAGAAGCCCCGCCGTTTGGATGACTCCGAAGGACCTACCCTCGGGCCGCCCGCGCGTCGACCCGCTCCTCCGATCCATACGCGGCAGCCCGAACATGGGTCTGCGTTGCGATAAATCCGCGCGTCCGGCGTCGTTCACCGTTCGCAGCCCCCTTCACGGGCTTATTCGCGGAATCGCTCGGATCGTCGGGTGGCGACCCAGATGGCGCACGGAGTGTTTCCCTCCAAGGCGTCGGCCACTGCAGAATCCTCTCGATCGCCATCCTCCCCCTTCTCCGGCGAGATCGCCCCACAAACGGATCGAGAGTCCTTCAACTGCGATAATGGCGCGTACCCCAGTAGAAGTGCACACTCACCCTGGTTGGGGATTGGCGCTGAGCTGATCCGACCCGAAAGCGACGAATGCCCCGGTCCCATGCCGGGTTCCGCGGAGGCCCCGTGACGACTCGGAAGCATTGGAGCGGCGAGGAGAAGCTGCGCATCGTGCTCGATGGCCTGCGGCCCAATGCCAATGTGGAGGCCGTCTGCCGGACTCACGGGATCCACTCCGCCCAGTTCTACGAGTGGAAGGAGCGCGCCCTCGCCTCGATGAAGGCCGGCCTCGAGAGCCGGCAGGGCACCGATGGCCAGCGCCAGCGCCAGGAAATCGCCCGTCTCAAGCGTCTCATCGCCGACCAGGCGATTGCGCTGCAGGTGTTCAAAGAGGAGCTCACGGGCAGCTCCGAGGGAAAAAACGACGGAGGGAGATCGTGAGGACGATGCTCGCCCTGGAACTCTCGAAGAGTCGCACCGCCGAGATTGTCGGCCTCTCCCGACGGGCGCTCTACCGAGGACCCCGGACGTCTTCCGTTCGACGAACGCAAGCCGACGAACCCCGGATCCGGGCCGCGGTCCGACGGGTCGCCTTCGCGCGTCCCTCCTTCGGTGTGCGACGGGTGTGGGCGATGCTCCGTCGTGAGGGACTCCGAGTCAACTGCAAGCGGGTCCATCGACTGATGGCCGTCGAGGGACTGCTGCGACCGGCCCACTTCCCTCGGCCTCGCCTCCCTCCGACGGGGCGACTGAGCGCGGAGCGACCGGACGAGCGGTGGTACACCGATCTCACGGAGGTGGAGACCACCGATTTCGGCCCCTGTCCGTTGATGGCAATTCTCGACGCCTGCACGCGCGAGGTGGTCCACTGGGAGTTCTTCCCGACGTGCGGAGCCGCGGAAGCACTCTCGGTGGTCGAAGGCGCGGTGGCGAAGCGGTTTCCCCGACTCCTCCAGGCCCCCGGTACCGTCCTGGTGACGGACCAAGGGGCGCAGTTCATCGCGAAGCGCTTCCGCGAGGGGACGAGGCTGCTCGGCCTCGACCTCCGATGGACCCGGAAGAAGCGCCCGGAGGACAACGGGCTCCAGGAATCCTTCCACGGACATCTGAAGCAGGACTACCTGTGGCTGAGGGAGCCGGAGAACTTCTACGCCACCCGCAAACGAATCGCGGAAGCGATCGACGACTACAACACCGAGCGACCGCACTCATCGCTTGGATATCTCACGCCGCGAGAGTTCGCGCAGAAGGTCCGCGAAGAGGTGTCAACATGAACGCAGGAATCCCTCCCCCAACCCCTCCCTCAAGTGAGAAGATGTACGGGGTACACGTCAGTGTCCGCATGGGCCGAGTCGTGCGAGGGGGTGACTCCCTTGACTCGGCAGACGTATCGGGAACACGTCGGGGCGATGCCCGGCCATTTTGAACGGCTCGGGCTCGAGTACCCCGCGTCCGGAAACTTCGTGACGCGGGCGATGATCGAGACCTACGCCCACGACCAGAGTCTCGCGCCGACGACCCGCGCGATGAACCTGGGTCTGCTTCGCCAGTTCCTCGAGTGGAAGTCCGTTCCACTCGCGGACCAAAAGAAGGTCTGGAAAGGTCCGAAACGCGTCGCCACGCGTCGGTACTGGCTCACGAAGGAGCAGCTGACTGCGCTCCTGAACGCCGCGGAAGGCCGGGAGCGGATCGCGCTCCTGCTGATGGGGACCAATGGGCTCCGCCAGTTGGAAGTGCGCCTGCTTCGCGTCCGCGACTGCCACATGGAGGCGGATAGCCCGACTCTGGACGTGACCGGCAAGTTCGATAAGGTCCGGCAGATCGCGATGAACCGGCTCGTCTGGAGCGAAATGCTGCCCCTGGTCACGGGGAAGAATGCGAACGACCGAGTCTACCCGTGGAAGCGAACGACGATTGCGCGGGACCTTTGGAACGCCTGCGACCGCGGGGGGCTCCCGCGCCGAAGTCCCCACGACCTGCGCCGGACGTTCGGACGGCTCGCGTACAAGGCCGGAGTGCCCCTGACCACGATCCAGGGGTTCTACGGCCACGAGAAGCTCGAGCAGACGGTCTACTACATCGGCATCGACCAGGCCGATGGGCGCGCCGGAATGGACCGTTTGGAGGGGTTCCTAAACCCTTCCCGGCCCGGAAACGCCGTTTCCGGGCCGGCGGCACCCCATTTTACTGACGTGCCGGCCAGGTCGCAGTAGTAAGCCCCATTCTGGTTCAGGCAGCATTCGACTCCGCGCTCTCCTCGACGGTCGGGGGACCAACTTCCTCCCGTCTCTCAGGGCTTGCTCCCGGGGAGTCGGCCGTTTCACCAGATCCCGACGGAATCTCCGGCGCATCGCCTTCACCGTACCGTCGGGCTGTGTCGTTGCTGCTCCGTTGCTCGGGCTCTCACCCGGCGGGCTCCCGCCCGCCCCCGTGGTCCCCGGAGTGGGGACTTTCCTCAGCGGGGTACCGTTGCCGATAACCACCACCGTCAGCTGCCCTCTGCCTCCTGGCGAGTCGGGGGAACCACGGTCGGGGGTAAGGCTTCCGGCCCGGCGTCCGATATCTACTCGCCCCGGTCTGCCCGAGTTGTGAAGAGCCTTCTTCCGGCGGGGCGAATCCACTGAAGCTCGTCCCGGCCATTTCGATTTCGAAGGGGAAGGTCCTCGCGGAAGAGGATGGGGACATGGTCGCCGTCGCCGGGTCCGACGGCAAACCCCGCGACATCCTCGACATCACCGATGCCCTCGGCAAGGAGTTCGATGCGCTCTACGTGATCGACCTGGACGGGCGCCGCCGGGGGGAGCCCCAGCTCGACTACCTCCAGGAGATCGCCCGCGACCACGAAGTCTGGCTGGATGCCGGCGTGCAGTCGTCCGATGAGGCGATCGACGGACTCGTCACCGGGGCCAAGCACGTCATCGTCTCCACCGCGAGCATCCCCAACGCACGGGAACTCCGCCGGGCGTGGAAGCTCTCCGATGAGGTGGTCCCGGAGGTCGTGACTCACGCCGACGGGACCGTCCTCGCCTACGACGAGGGCTGGGGAGGGCGCCCGATCGCCGACGTCGCGAACGAGGTTCGCGAGATGGGTCCCCGCCTCCTCCTCTACTCGCCGAGAGAATCCCGACCGGACTGGGCCACCGTCCGCGCCCTGGCGATCGGCGGACCGGTGTGGGTCGGAGGCGGGATCGACCCGGAGGAGAGGTCCGCCGCGGAATCGGCGGGTGCCGAGGGAATCATCCTCCGATTGACGGCGAGTCGGCTCGCCGGCTTCGCCGCCGCGCCGGCCCCCGCGAGCCCCCCGCCGTAGCTCCTCATCCCCGGACGACTCGTACTGCCACCCTGAATCGAGCTTCGCCTCGCGCCGACCTGCGGCGGGCCGTCTCCGCCCTGCCCTATTCCCCCTCGCAGGGTCGACGAAACACCTTTTCTCCTCGACGGAGCTCCGCCACGGTGCGGGATGATGACACCTAGAACCAGCTGAATCGTGATGAATGATGGGCGAGCTGACCGCACCTCAGAGACTTGCCCTTCGCACATAAACCCCCTAGGCAGACACCTGCACGGCCGGGAGAGTGCGAGGGCTGGGAGCGTCGAAGGTTCCGACGACTTCCCGCATCCCGTCGAGCGTCTCCCCGATGTAGTAGAGCGTCTGCTCGGTCGCGGCGTGGTTGTAGAGCGCCCGGATCGTGTTGACGTTCACCCCGCGGGCGTACAGGATCCGCCCGAACGACCGTCGTAGGTCGTGCGGCGACGCTGGGACCCCCAGGACCACCGCAAGCTCTGCCACGTCGCGATAGATGGTGCGGTAGCTGAGGGGATACACCCGGTCGGCCGGCCCACGACCCACCACGAACGGCCGGAGCGCGTTCGCCACGGCTTTGGAGATCGGATAGTACTTCCTCGCTCCACCCTTGCGGGTCACCGTCAACGCGGGCCGGTCCATCGAGAGGTCCACGTCCCGGGCGAGCAGGCTCCATAGCTCGCGCCGGCGGAGCCCCGCCCACGCCCCCAGGGCAAGTACGAGGCGGTGCCGCTCGCTCGGCGCGGCGTCCCACATCCGCTGGATCTGCTCCTCGGAAAACCAGCGCCGGTGCGTTGCGTCCCCCCGTCGGCCCCGCCAAATCGGGTCCAGCTTTGCCACTCCCGCGTGCGCCCATCCGAGGAAGCCTCTCAGGAAGAAGAGGGCCTGGAACGCCGAAGGCTGCACGATTTCGCGGGGCTTCCCGTCCCGGGTCCGACCCATCGGATGCTCCTTCCACGCGAGGACCATCTCCGCGGTGACGTCCTGAGCGTGCTCGGTCGCCTCGAGCCCGGCCGCCGTGAAGCGGCCGGGCCACGCCCGCAGGCAACGTTCGGCTCCTTCCGCGCTGCTCCTCGACCATACTCCTTCGACTCGCTTCGACTCCGCGTACCGCTTGGCCGATTCGATCCACCACCGTCCCCTTGCGGGCACGGTGTCCTCCGAGCCGTCCCGAGAGGCGTCGAGGTTGAAGGAGTCACGGTCCGTTCGATATCCGACCTCCGCATCGATCGCGAGGGACGGCGGCCGAGCGGCCTTGGTGGTTGAAACTGCTCCGGAGGTTGGACCTCCCTGCACCATCTCGGCCGCCACCGCGGGTTGGGAGTGAATTCGGAGATAAGGAACCGAACCGGCCCTTGGAACGTGAACGACGCCACCGTTCGCCGTCCGACGAGAATCGTGAGTTGAAAAGGCCCGGTTCAAGATGCCGACGCGATGTCGGATGCCGCCGTCCACCGCCTCGTCGCGATCCCCGGCCCGCGCTTGAATGCCGAGGGCAAAACCTCGCTCCGGCCGCCTTTGCTCCTCCCTCCGGGCCTCGAGTGGTGGCTGGAGCTCCACCGAGCGGCCGACGGTTCTGGTTGCGTATGTCTCGGCGCGTGTTCACCTGGCGCCTGACGTCCGTCGCCACCGCACTCGGCGAGGCGATTCCCGGCGTCCAGCTGACGGCGACCACGACCTGCCCGCTTGGACCGAACTTCCGCTCGCAGGGAACGCTCCTCCGCGCGAAGGCGGCCGTGCCGACGCACTATTGGCCGATCCAGCTCCAGGGCGGTCTCGACCGCGCCGGGCCGCTGATCCATCTGCTCGGGTCCCCTCAACTGGACGGTGAGGAGGTTCTCCTGCAACTTCTGTTTCGGAGTCCGGGAGGCTGGGAGCGGGGCTGGTTCGGCGCATCCTACGAGAGCTTCCTGACGGGGGTTGACCAGCGCCAGCGACCGCAGTTCGACCGGCGAATGGCGGAGCCGCCGTTCCACGTTGAGATTCGCGCGGCGTTTCTCGGACCACACGACTGGCTGGCCGCCCGTGCGGTCGACCAATGGGCGGCCTCCTGGATGTCGATGCACGGGTCCGCCCAGTGGCGGCTCGAGCCGGTTCGGGGCCGCCGGCGGCGGGAGCGGTTCTTTCAATCGATGCGGGACCATGACCTGACGCGATGCGTCGGGAAGAATGGCAGGCGGGACGTCTCGGCGTCGGAGGCGTCGGCCCTTCTTCCGATTCCTTGGCGGGAGAGACACCCGAACCTCACGTACGTCGGAGCGCCGACGGGCGTCCCTCCCACCGAGCTGGTCGCCGACGTGCGACGGCCCACCGACGTGATCGTCGGGTCCTCCGGGTCCGAACTCGTTCGCTTGCCCCCGAGTTGGCACCACCTCGCCATCGTCGGGCGGACTCGTTCGGGGAAGTCGACCCTCGCGCAGAACATCGCCCTCCAAATCCTCCGGTCTCAACCGGGGGCGAAGGTCGTCGTCCTAGAGCCGACGGGAGAGCTGATCCGCGACCTTGTGGACCGGCTCCCGGCCAGGGCGGCGGAGGACGCGATCGCGATCGACCCGGCGCACCCCACCGAGGTTGAGAGCGGGCAGGACCTCTCCCGCGTTCCGCTGAATCTGCTTGGAATGGAGGGCCGTCCGAAGGTGGGAACTCCGGAGTTCGAGCGGCAGGCGGAGCAGGTCTCGGGGGGGCTGGTTCAGGCGATCAAGAACGCGTGGGGCGAGGAGAGCGTCGGTGGGCGCGCCGATTTCATCCTGCGGTCGATGTTCCAGGCGCTCCTCACGGTCGAAGGTACGAACCTCGTCGACGCCTACACCGCGCTCTCCGACAAGGAGACCCTCCGCCGGCTCGAGCGACTCGTCCCCGAGGGCCTACTCCGGCAAGCGCTGCGAACGCACCTTCCGCGGCTCGACTACGCGTTCACGATTTCGTCCCTGGACAAGGTCGGAAAGATCGCGACGAACCCGATCCTCCGGAAGGCGCTCTGCCAGCGGTACCACCCGGTCTCGTTTGATCAGCTGCTCGACCACCAGCTGGTCCTTCTGGACCTCGCCAAGGGCTCCCTCGGGACCGAGGCCGCGAACTTCCTGGGGGCGGTCTACCTCACGCAGCTCTGGTCGGCGATCCAGCGGCGCGAGAGGAAGGACCTCCCGGTCTACCTCGTGGTGGACGAGTTCCACAACTACGCGATCCCTGCCTTCGCGGACATGCTGAGTGAGGGCGCCCGCCTGGGGCTCCAGGTCGTGGCGGTCACCCAGTACCTGAACCGCATCCCGCAACGGATCCGATCGGCTCTGGTCGGGAACGTCGACGCGTGGATGCTGTTCTCCCTTGGGACCGAGGACATGAACGAGGGGTGGAAGATCCTTCAAGGCGACCAGTTTGGCTGGACGCCCGACCACCTCGTGAGCGGGCTCGCACCCCACGAGGTCGCGCTGGCCGTGCGCGGGTCGTTGCTTCGGGTCGCGACGTCGCCCCCTGCGCCCCCGAACGATGCCGTTGAGAAGACTCGGCGAGTTGTCCAGGTCAGCTCACGCCGGTACGCTCGACCGGAGGACTCCGAGGCCTCTCCGTTGGCGGTCGGTCGAGCGGATTGCCGCGTTCCTCCGAGTCTTTCCGGAGCTAGAAGGTCGGACCCACCGGCAGCTTACCGATGAACTCCACTGGACGAGATCCGAGGTTGAGGGGGTGCTGGCCAGATGCCGTGCCGCCGGCGACGTTGCCAACGTCGGCTCCGATGCGTGCGGATTGACCCTCCGGGGGTCGTAACATCGACAGGCGATAGAGGCCGCGAGGAACGAGGGGGAGGAGCATACCGAGCTCCTGACCGACGCGGCGATGTTCCTCGAGGCGAAGGGGATCCGCATTCGAATCGTCAACCAAGGGGGCGGGTACCTCGTCCCGGACGCCGAGTTCGACCTCGGAGGCCAATCGTACAACGTCGAGGTCGAATGCTCGACGCTCGTAAAGCACGTCGATCAAGTAGCGCGCAATGTCCGAAAAGCCACCGTCGCTGGGCGGCGGTGTCTCGTCGTCGTTTCCGGGCAGGCGATGGCTGTCCGCTTCGCCAGCGTTTTCCATGACTGGAACGTTGGATCCCAGCTTTGGCGAGATGTCGGTCTCATCGCCAGAGACGCGAAGGGTGTTATCGTCCCGGTCGCGGAGGGGGCAACGCAGCCTTGGGGTTGGCTAATCGGCCGCCCGGACGAAATGCCCTCTCGAAGCTGCGCGCAAGGCCCGGAAATTATGCCGGAGAAGCCCGGATTCGCAAGCCTCTCCGACTTGGCGCGCGCACTCCGCCTCGCGAACCGGCTCGTGGCCGCCGGAAACCTTGAGGCCACCGCGCGGGATTTCCTCCGGATCGCCGACCGAGACGATGCAGTGGCCGCCGACGCTCGCCGCCTGGGGATGGCGCTCAGGTCGCTCGGAGTCCGTCAGACAAGAGTTTGGCGAGACGGCAGACAGACCCGGATTTATGACCTGCACGCGATGTCGAAACCCTAGAAGATTGATTGGGCCACCCGAATTTTCGATTCCCTTCCTGGGACAACTTCAGCCCCGAGGCGTCACGGAATCTAACCGGGCCTTCGGATTGACCCGTGGGGCGTCGCTTAGCCTCAGCCTTCGACGGTGAGTCAAAGCTCCATCTTCACGGAAGGTGGAAGCGACCGGGGCTTGAAATAGCATGGTGCACTCTATCGTGCCGCAGGGGGAGCTATTTTTGTCCTCGCGTGCCGGGTTCGCGCCGACTATCAATCGGGGCCCTCTTTGGGAACTCTGTGAGGCAATCGACGGTTCGAGACGACTTTGGCGGCCTGCTCACTGTTAGCCCAAGATTGGGCCAAGGACCGCGGACTGCGGTCCTCGGAGGGCTGGTCATCGTCTTCCTACTGCTGACTTCTGGCTCGAACCCGACGTTTACGGTTCCAAACTCTTCGAGCGCACCTGGCACGGCCCTTGGCCCGGCCCCGGGGCCTGCCCACCTGGCGGCTCTCAACGACGGCGCCAGACTTCTCGCCGAGGCGGCGACCTCCCTTGCGGATGGAGCCAGTCCTGAAAGCGGCACCGGAGCACGCTGCGTCCCTAGCGGAGCCGTAGAGAGCTGCGCTCAGCCCGGCGATAACGACCCGTCGGCCCCCCCAGCCGCTCCCCCCGCTCCAAACTTTCCCCATACTCTGAGTCCCCCAGCGCGATACGGAGCCGCGATGTCGTTGTTCTTGAACGGAACCGACACGGGCGACTCAGCTTTCCAAGTGGTTCTATTCGGAGGGGCAAACTCATCGGGATACGTATTCAACGATACCTGGCAGTTCAACACGTCAACCGCGACTTGGTGGAACGTGACCCCGACGTTGCACTGCTCGGTTTCGACGTGCCCCGGACCGCGGCATGACGCCAAGGCTACGTGGGACTTTCGGGACAACTACTCGATCATGTTCGGAGGCTGCAGCGTTGCGTCGCCGCAGTGGGTCGAAGCGGTCCCCGGGTGTGGAACGGGTTCAGGTGATTTCCTGTCCGACACTTGGAGTTACTCCGATCCCGCAGGAGGATACGGTCATTGGACAAAGTTGCATCCGACCACCTCTCCAAGCGGCAGATTTGCCGAGGGTCTGGCTGATAACTACAGTACCTCGACGACGCCAACCCCAAATGCCACCGTCTACATGTTTGGCGGTTGCGGCGCGTCGGGCCCCCTGAATGACACCTGGGAGTTCATTGCGGGAAATTGGACAAATCTCGGGCTAACATTTCACCCGGCTGCTCGGTTTGGCATGGCCATGGCGTATGGGGCGGGCAACAGCTCCACCGTCCCTCCGCCTGTCCCGACGGGGGCCGGCTTGATCGCCCTTTTCGGAGGGTGTGAGGTGGCGTCCACCGGATGCGGCGGCGCAGGGGCGTCGGGCGCGGTCAACGATACCTGGCTCCTCTACAAGGGAGCGTGGCATCTCGCGATATTGGGTTCCTCCTGCAACACCGTGGTCGTCTGTCCGTCGCCTCGCTACCTGATGGGGGGGACACCGTTCAATCCTCCCTCCGGCACGTTGCATTCCTGGGGGCTGTTGATGTACGGCGGGGCCGGGCCAGGCGGCATAATCCTGGGCAATGCATCAGAAGTCAAGGGCGGAGACTGGTTCTTCAGCGCGTCAAGTAATCCGGCAAGTTGGGCGCAAGTGACTTCGCTTCCGAATTACTTGAGCACCGCCCCGAACACCACTTCCTCGGGTTGGTACGGACCGGCCCCGGTCGGGCCGCCTGTTCCTCGCTACGATCCCAACTTCGTCGGCAACCTGATGGACGGGGCCACCCTGTTCGGCGGTTCAAGCGCGTCTGGATCCTCGTTGGGGGACACTTGGGCCACCGCGGACTTCGGTTCGATCTTGTACAGCGGTTTGTTCTGGCCACCCCCTGCCCCCTCGGCCCAGTACGGCGGGACGATGGTGTACGACGCTCTCAACGGGTATGACGTTCTCTTTGGCGGTTGCGGAAACCACTGCGCAAATGCGTCGATCTGGAGCTTTACCGCCCACCAGTGGATGCCTTGGTCCGAGGTTACCCCTGCGGCGTCCTCGGCCGCGCGGTTTCCTGCTGGCCGGCTCAACGCGAGCATGATTTACTTCAACCAGGCAGGAACGGGACACGCCCGGCAGCAATCCGTGGTTTTGTTTGGGGGCCTCGCCTCGAACGGGACACTCTTGGGCGACACGTGGAACTACTCGAATGGAAAATGGACGAATCTCACTTCGACAATCGGCTTTTCACCCTCACCCCGAGAGAGCGCCGCGTTCGCTTACAATGGATCTGGGACTGTGGACTATGCGGTCCTGTTCGGGGGCCGAAACAGTACAGCCATCCTCGCAGACACCTGGCTATTGACGTGGTCCGGAGCGACCCAATCTTGGAGTTGGGCGCTCCAGACAACGCCGAGCGAACCGTCGGGTCTCCTTGCTGGCCGATACGGGGCTGTCATGACCTACGATGCGAGAGATGGCGAGGTGGTCCTCTTCGGCGGGTGTGGGAGCACATGTCCACTGGGGGACACCTGGAGCTACGTGGGTGGAACTACCTGGTCCGAGTGCAGTTCGACCAGTTGTACGACTCACGGCCCTTCCGCGAGATGGGGCGCAGCGATGACGTTCGATGTTTACGATAATTTTGTCGTCATGTATGGTGGATGCGGCGTCACGTGTCCGCTCGGAGATACCTGGAAATTCTACGCAGATACCTGGACCCAACTCACGCCGACGACTTCACCTCCGGCCCGTTACAACGCCGCGTTTTCGTACGACCTCGCAGGGGACTTCGCTTTCTTGGTCGGTGGGATTGGAACGCAGGGGAAAGTTCTCGGCGAGATGGGATGGGCCTTTCAGGTAAATGACTGGACGGTCGGGACGCTGACCAACCAGTTCCCACGGACGCCGGTCCCGTCGCCCAGATTTGGAGCCAGTTTGGCCTACAACACGACTGGGGGCTACGTACTCCTGTTCGGCGGTTGCCAGTTCACCTCATTCGGAGGATGCGGGCCCTTGGCGAACCAGGCAGACACGTGGGAGTACTCCAACGGTATGTGGACGGAGCTCTGCTCTAACTGTGGCCCGTCAGCCCGCTGGGACGCGTCCCTCGTCTTTGTCCTACCGACAAGCTCTGAAGGATACTTCCTACTAGTCGGTGGGTGTCCGGCCGTTTCATCCACCTGCTCTCCCGCTCATGTCCTCGACGACGTTTGGAAATTCTCAGGCACTTCCTGGGTCCTCCTGACCAGTACTCCTGGATTCGGCGCTCGAGCGGATGCCAGTATGGCGTTCGATCCCTCGGTCGGAGCCGGCGGCGGGGAGGTCGTCATCTTTGGGGGGATTGGAAATCCGCCACCGGGCGGTACCGGCGTCTGGGACAATTGCTACAGATTGTCCCTCGGCACCGGCACGTGGAGCAGCGTGACCGTCGCCTCCGGACTTTCGGGCAGGTTTGGCGCGGCCAGCACGTTCGACACAGCCACCCATGACATACTGCTTTTTGGAGGAGAGGCTTCTGGAGGCTCGGTCGACTCGGACACGTGGACGTTTACGACTGGCGGGGTTTGGACACAAGTCCACCCAACCTCGTCACCGCCACCTCTGTTCGACGAGTCGATGGCCTACGACGCCTTCGACGGGTACGTCCTCTTGTTCGGCGGTGCCTCAACAGGCGGTTTGCTGAAGCTGGCCAATTGGACATTTTCTGGTTCCGTCACGTGGACACAGATTCACCCAGCCGCCAGTCCAGGGGCGAGGTGGGGTGCTGAAATGATGTTCGATCCCGATGCAGGCCCGAATGGGTTCACCGTCCTGTTCGGTGGTTCCGCCGAACGCAACGGCTGGGTAAGCGGCACCGCAACGGAGGCGGCCGCGGGCCCGGGCCTCGGAGATACGTGGCAATATCTTGGGGAGCCCATCCCTACTGGGACTCCTGACTGGACGGAACTCAGCCTATATGGCTAGCCAAGCCTTCCCCTATAGGTGCGGGCCCCGGTTGTGCGAGGGGAGGCGCCCCTCCGGAACGGCACGGAGCATCAGGTTGAGGTGTCCTTGACTTCAGACGCGGGAGTCAGTCCGGAGGCGGCGCACATCTTCCCTCGAGGAACTGGGAGGGGCCCCTCGACCTTTCGGGCGGGGGGCAGGCGTCGAACTGAGAAACAGGATCGCAAGATTGCTTGTAATTCTTGGGTGGAGCAGCACGATAGGCCCATGGTATCGAGGTCGCGATTCGGCCACCTCGTCGTCCTTTTCGCGTGCGTGGCGTCACTGGCATGCTCGGGGGGGGTTGGTATCGGCAGTTGGGGAAATGTTGTACGAGACGGCTCTCTAGGTGCTCCGGGTTACCTCAGTCTCCTCGCCGCGGGGTTAGGAAGTCCGGGGAGCGGAGTCCCGCCACACCTCGCCGAGCCCGCCGCAGTCGCTCGCTCGCAATCGGAAGGGTGGACGTTGTGGACTAACTCGACCGACCCGCCGGCGAGGGAGAATTCCCGCCTCGTCGACTACCCCCCGGGCGATGGCGTACTGCTTTTCGGGGGCGTCGACGCGTGGAACAATCCCACGAACGACACTTGGCTCTTCCACGGCGGGACGTGGACGGAACTCTGCAGCGGAAACTCAACTGCGCCGACGTGTGCCTTATCGCCACCTGAGCTGGGGGACCCAGCGATGGCATACGACGCCGCGTCCGCGCAGGTGGTCCTCTTCGGGGGGAACGAGGCGAACTACACTTGGATCTTTCAGAATGGCACCTGGACGAATCTGACGACCCCCGAGACACCGCCCGGTGGGACGGACCTCACTATGGCGTACGATGCGGCAATTCGCGCCGTGGTACTTGTGCCCTTGGACGGAACGACCTGGACCTTCGCCAACAACTCGTGGACCCAGCAGCACCCCCTGAACTCACTGGGGAGCAGGCATTCCCGGGCATTCTTTTTCAATCAGCAGGATGGAGGAATGATTTTCTGGGGGGGCATCGCGGGCGGACCCGTAACCAACGAGACTTGGGAGTATCGGGCCGACAACTGGACACAGCTCGCGCCCCCAACCTCCCCGCCCGCCGGACAAGCATTGGGATCTGCCGAGGACACCGAATTCAACTTCGGCGTCGTTCTCGGCATCGTCAGTGGTACGGGCGCGACAGCAGACAACACGACCTGGACATTTGCAAACGGTACCTGGTCAAATGTGACGGCAACTTTTGGCACGCCACTTCCGGCGTCGGCCGGCTATCCTGGCCTGGGTTACGACTCTACCGATGGCTACGTTATTGAGTTCGGTGGAAACTGCGCCTGCTCCGCCTCGGCCGGCCAAACTTGGATACTCCGCGACCCATTGATTCTAAACGTGACGGCCTCGGCACGGGTTCGGGACTTGAGCCAGACCGTCAACTACTCGATTGCGATTCTGGGCGGCATCATGCCCTACTCGGTATCGTATCCAACAATGCCACCGGGTTGCCTTCAACCCACGAACTACTCCGTTGCCTTCACCCTCTCTTGCTCCTTGAACGAGACGGGTGCGTACTCCTTCACCGTCCACCTATCGGATGCCTACGGATCCAAACTTACCCTCGTCTTCCCGCTCCAGGTCAATGCAGACCCGACGGTGAAGCTCGCCGCCTCACCGAACCCCACAACCGCGGGGATTCCGGTTCACCTCGGGGCGACCATTGGTGGCGGCACCGCTCCCTCTCTCGGAAATTGGTCGATCGCCGACGGCCCGTCCGGAACCGCCCTCGACCTCAATGTGACGTTTGCCGCCCCAGGTTCCTACCCCGCAACGTATGGTGGGGTCGACGGTGCCGGGTATCCCTTTAACGCGACCGTTGAGGTCGAAGTCAACCCTGCGATCGGCCTGTCGGCAACCCTCTCCTCGAACGTCACCGACGTCGGTTTCCCGATCCTGCTGAGCGCCACCGCGTCCGGCGGAACTCCCCGCCTCGCCTACTCTTGGGCGTTCGGAGACGGGGAAACGGCCTCTACCAATATCTCGGTCCACTCGTACGGAGCCCCGGGCCGCTACTCTCCCCGCGTTTGGGCGAACGACTCCGTAGGTGGGGTCCGCACGACGACACTCCAAATCCAAGTGAATCCGGATCTCACGGCGAATGCGACCGTCAACGCGTCGAAGCCGATTCAAAACGGAAGTGTCGCCTTCCGGACCGTGGTTGCGGGCGGCACCGGTCCCGATACCTACTGGTGGAGCTTCGGAGACGGCACCTCGAGCCACTCGGCCGACCCGACCCACTCCTACTCCGTGACGGGGCCTCGGACGGCGACACTCCGTGTCAACGATTCCGTCGGAGGAAATCAGACCGTCCAGATCCCCCTCGACGTCGTCGCTCCCGCGACCGTCAACACATCCGTCCCTCCGCCCCCGTCCGGTAGTTCCGGCATTTCGACGGCCGACCTGGTCGTGTCCCTGGTAGGGGTCGGAGTAATCGGCATTGCCGTGGGCGTCTTGTTCGGCCGCGTCCGCCGGCCTCCGCCCCCGACCGAGGAAGATCCGGCCGCTCCGGTACGTGACCCCTGAAGAGCTGGCCCGAAGGCGGCCAGGTCGGGGTCGCGAACCACGGCGAGAACGGCAGGGTTCCGTGCCGACTGTCGAGCGTGTGCCGACCTATGAGAAAGGCCCAGGGGTCCTCGGCACATTAGAATCGACGCGTCGGTCGGCACGCTTCGTTTCGCGCTTCGGAGGGGGTTGGCACGCTCACGCAGTTGGCCGCTCGGTAGTCCGGGGGCTGCACGTGGGTCGGACCATTACGGGTCCCATCGGCTCCGCATTCGTAGGACTGGCATACGATGACACGACCGATCAGATGTTCGTGACCGAGGTAAACAACGGCAAGGTCTACGTGTTCAACTGAGTCAGTCGCTCGGAGAGGCGCGAGTCGGACGCTGCAAATGCTTGCAGTGACCCAATCGCTGAGGAAGAACTCATTTTGGGTCCATTTCTTCGTCCAAGAGATCTAGTGGGCTTCTGCCTGTAGACGCGTCCTCGCGGGGAACCGGGGGTCCGAGGACCCCCGGGAAGAGGTTGGCTCCTACTCGGTGGAGGACCGAGCCGGAGCGATACGGAGTCGGGGGGCGAGGTCGTCGAAAGAGCGCTTGGTCGGGGAGGGGGTCCGAAAAGGGCACGTCTCTGAAGTGATGACAAAGGATGGGCGAGCTGACCGCACCCCAATCGGCTTCCGACCTGCCCTCCGTGGGCCCGAACGCTGTGAGGGTCCCACGTGAGAATTCGCACCGGCCCCCGGACGGCCCAGGGGGTTGACCCCCGCGAACTCGACGAAACCTTTTCCTCCCGGCCTCGGTGGGTGAGCCGGGTCGTTCTGATGCCGGAGTCCGTCTCGGTCACCCTCCCCGACGGCTCCATTCGCTCCGTTCCGACAGGGACCGAGATTGGCAAGATCCTTCTTGCCTGGAATCCGGAAGGATTCCGGCGCTATGTCGCCGCGACTTGGAACGGGGTCGGCGTGGACCTTTCCCGTCCGGTCACGGCGGATGGCGTGGCCGCCCCGCTGACGTTCCAGGACCGCGCCGGTCGGGACATTCTTCAGCACTCGGCAGCTCATCTGGTTGCCAAGGCGCTCACCGAAGTGGTCCCCGGCGCGCTCCCCACGGCGGGCCCCCCGACCGAGGAGGGATTCTACTACGACTTCGACGTCCGACCGCTGACTCCCGCGGACCTCGACGGGGTCCACGCCGCGATGGCGCGCGACGTCGCCAGCAACCTACCGTTCGACCGGTTGGAGGTCGACCGTCCCGAAGCCGTCGAGCTCGCCGGAGGCAACCGCCACAAGCAGCGGTACATCGAGGAGATCCCACCGGGGGAGACGGTCTCGTTCTACCGGACGGGGAGCTTCCTCGACCTCTGTGCGGGGCCGCACGTCCCGTCGACGAAGTGGCTGGCGGGCGCGCACATCCTCGGCTTCTCGGCCATCACGGCCGGCGGAGAGAAGGATGGCGAGCCGCGCCAACGGATTCGCGGGATCGGGTTCCCCACGAAACCCGAACTCGAGGCCTACCTGAAACTGAGGGCCGCGGCCGAAGCGCGCGACCACCGCGTCCTTGGCCAGAAGCTCGAGTTGTTCTCGTTCTCGGACGAGGCGCCCGGATTCCCGTTCTGGCACCCGAACGGGATGGTCGTGATCCGCGAGCTCGAACGGTTCGTCACCGACCATTTCCTCGAGGACGGGTACCACGAGATCCGAACGCCGCTGCTGTTCGCGAAATCGGTGTTCGAGACGAGCGGCCACTGGGAACACTACCGTCAGAACATGTTCATCACGCTCGCCGACGACCGGGAGTTCGGCTGGAAGCCGATGAACTGCCCGGGATCCATGATGATCTTCCAGTCCCGGGCGAGGAGCTACCGGGAACTTCCACTCCGGTTGGCCGAGTTCGCTCCCCTCCACCGGCTCGAACCGAGCGGGACGCTCCACGGCATGACGAGGGTCCGGGAGTTCGTCCAGGACGACGCCCACCTGTTCGTCACGGAGGAGCAGATCGAGGAGGAGCTCGTCCGGCTCCTGAAATGGATCGACCGCGCGTACACGACGTTCCGGTTCACCTGGAGCTACGAGCTGTCAAAGCGCCCCAGCCAGTTCCTCGGCGACGCGGCGGAATGGGACCGGGCGGAAACCGTCCTCGAAAAGGTCCTCAAGGCGTCGGGAATCGAGTACCGAGTCTCTGCGGGTGAGGGGGCGTTCTATGCACCGAAGATCGACATCCACATCCGGGACAGTCTCGGCCGTCCGTGGCAGACCGGAACGATCCAGCTCGATTACCAGATGCCCGCGCGCTTCGGCCTGGAGTACCAGGGCGCCGATGGTCATCTCCACCGACCGGTCGTCATTCACCGGACTATTCTCGGAAGCTGGGAGCGGTTCTTCGGCGTGCTTCTGGAACACTGCGACGGCCGTCTCCCACCGTGGCTCAGCCCGGTGCAGGTCCGGATCCTCCCGCTGGCCGACCGGCACGAGCCGGCTGCGGACCAACTCGCCGTACGACTCCGGAAATCGCATCTCCGCGTCGAACGCGCGGGGAGTGACGAGACGCTCTCCAAGAGGGTCCGTCAGGCGGAGATTGACCGGATCCCGTACCTGATCGTGCTCGGTGACCAGGAGGTCGCCAACGGAACGATTGCCCTCCGAATCCGGGGCGAGAAGGGCCAGAAGCTTCTCTCGGAACCGGACGCGATCGCCCGGATGTCGACCGCGGTCGAGCAGCGGGCGTTCGACCCTTAGTCGCGCCTAGCGCCGCGCGAACCGGGAGCCCCGTCGGGCCTGGCGCCGCGCCGCGAGGAACGTGGAATCGAGCTCGCTGCTTGTGGTCTGATGCTGGTCGCGAAGGTGGGCGCGCAACCTCGACAGCTCGATCGGCTGCCCGCACCGCGGGCACGGAACCCGGGTCCGACGTTCGGTGGCTACGTCCCGGGAACCGGTCGATTGCATCCCGCCGGCTTTACGGTCGGCCCCATATAGAGTCGACCCGCTTCAGGAGAAGCGGCCGTTCTCGCCGGAGAACCGCTCCCGGTCCGCCGGGAACGCTTTAATATGCTTCCGGGAAACGCCCCCCCATCCAAATTGGGGTGTCGATGACGTTCTCGGACGGCCAACTCGAACTGGTGACCGTCCTCGCCGGGTTGCTCGCCCTCGCCTATGCTGGGGTCCAGACCGCGCTTCTCCTTCGTGAGGACGAAGGAACCGAGGAGATGCGCTCGATCGCGGCCGCCATCCGGGAGGGCGCGGTCGCCTTCCTGAAGCGCGAGTACACCGCCGTGTTCATCGTGGCCCTGGTGCTCGCGGTCGTCATCGCCTTCGCCTTCAACATCACCGGGGACGGCCCACGCCTCGCGGTCGGATTCCTGTTCGGAGCGGCGGGGTCGGCCCTCGCGGGCGCCATCGGCATGCTCGTCAGCGTCCGGGCGAACGTCCGGACGGCGGCCCACGCACGGAAGGGAAACCTCGGCGAGACGATGCGCTACGCGTTCCGGGGGGGCTCGGTCACGGGCCTCTCGGTCGCCGGCCTGGCCCTGCTCGAGCTGGTCGGATTCTACTGGGCGTTCGGCGGGAACGTCCTCCAGATGATCGGCCTCCTGTTCGGCGCTTCCCTGATGAGCCTGTTCGCGCGCGTCGGCGGCGGCATCTACACGAAGGGCGCCGATGTCGGCGCCGACCTCGTCGGCAAGCTCGAGGCGGGGATCCCCGAGGACGACCCGCGCAACCCCGCGGTGATCGCGGACAACGTGGGCGACAACGTCGGGGACTGCGCCGGGATGGCCGCGGACCTGTTCGAGACCTACGTCGTCACCGCGGTCTCGGCGATGCTCCTCGCCAGCCTCATCCAACCCGTCACCGCGGCCTTCCCCCACGCGATTCTGTTCCCGCTCGTCATCTCCGCCTGGGCGATCGTGGCCACCATCATCGGCGGATTGTTCGTCCGGATGCGGCCGGGCGGCTCCATTATGGGGGCTCTCTACCAGGGGCTCGCGGCGACGACTGGGGTGGGCTTGGTCGGCCTCTACTTCCTCGACTCCGAACTGATGGGCGGCAGCCCGGGCATCTTCATCGCGACGGCGATCGGCCTCATTGTCATGGTCCTGATTGTCCTCAGCACGGACTACTACACCTCGTCGAGCTACAGCCCCGTCCACCGGATCGCCGAGTCAGCGCAGGCCGGCGCCGGTCCCACGGTGATCACGGGCCTCTCGGTCGGGCTCGAGTCCGCCTGGATCCCCGGCCTCGTCATCGTCGCCGGTACCTTGGGTGCCTACGCCGCCGTCGGGTGGACCGGCTGGGGAAACCCGATCAACAGCGAACTCGGACTCTACGGCATTGGCCTGGCCGCGGCGAGCATGCTCGCGGTGACCGGCATGATCATCTCGATCGACGCCTTCGGGCCGATCACCGACAACGCGGGCGGCATCGCGGAGATGGCCAAGTTGCCCGCCGAGGCCCGGGCGGTGACCGACCCCCTCGACGCGGTCGGGAACACGACGAAGGCGGTCACGAAGGGGTACGCGATCGGTTCGGCCGTACTGGCCGCCCTCGCGCTGTTCGCCGCCTACACGTTTGCCGCGGCGCAGCAGGCCGGGATTCCCTGGTCGAGCTTCACCAGCAACCTCACGATCGACAACCCGCTCGTCGTCTCGGGCCTGATCATCGGCGCGATTCTGCCGTTCTTCTTCACCTCGTTCCTGATGAACGCGGTCGGGGTCGCCGCTCAGGCGATCGTCTTCGAGGTCCGCCGCCAGTTCAAGGAGATCCCGGGCATCCTCGAGGGCACCGGCAAGCCGGAGTACGGAAAGTGCGTCTCCATCGTCACGGACACCGCCCTCCGCCAGCTCGCCGTCCCGGCGATCATCGGCGTCGCGACGCCGCTCGTCGTCGGCTTCCTCCTGGGGCCCGTCGCTCTTGCGGGTCTCCTGCTCGGCGTCATCCTCTCGGGCTTCCCGCTCGCGCTCACCATGACGACGGGTGGCGGCGCCTGGGACAACGGGAAGAAGTACATCGAGATGGGTCACTACGGCGGGAAACACTCGGACGCCCACAAGGCGGCCGTGGTGGGCGACACCGTCGGCGACGCGACGAAGGATACCGCGGGTCCCGCCATCAACCCGCTGATCAAGGTCGTCAACACGATTTCGATCCTGTTCATCGCGCTGATCGTCGCGCACTCTCTCGTCGGGATCTAGACGGGCAATCCCCCCCTCCGGCTCTCGGGGCCCGGTCGACAGCCCCCCCGATTGCCGAGCGCCGCCCTCCCGTGCGTTGGCGGGAGGTTTTGTAGCCTCCTCCACGTTCCGTCGATGCCCCTCGTCCGGGGGTCCGGGGTAGAATCGCATGTGGTACGACGACCCGACGACCCAATTCGTGATCCTTCTCATCGTCGGACTGATCGTCCTCTGGCTCGTCGTCGCCGGATTCTTCCTGATCGCCGACAACCAGGTCGGCATTCTGACCCGCCGGGCGCTCGGCAAGCCGATGCCGCAGGGGCAGGTCATCGCCCGCCGCGGGCAGGTCGGCGTCCAGGCCGACACGCTCGTTCCCGGACTCTACTGGCGACTCCCGCTCGTCTGGCGCATCGAGAAGATGGAGATCATCAACATCCCCGATGGCCAGATCGGCGTGGTCGAGGCGATCGATGGCCAGCCGCTCCCGAAGGGGCGGGTCGTGGGCGACGAGGTCGAGTGCAACCAGTTCCAGGACGCCCGGATGTTCCTCGACGGTGACGGCTCGCCGACAGGCCGCCGGGGCCACAAGGGACCCCAGGGCGCTCTCCTCCGGCCGGGAAAGTACCGGATCAACACGCGACTCTTCCTCGTGGGCCTCCGGCCGGCGACCCTGATCACGATCGGCTCCTTCGGAGTCGTCGTCGCCCAGGACGGCAAGCCGATGCCGTCGAACCTCCAGGTCGCCCCGCCCTCGAAGGGCGCCCACAGCTACTTCCAGAAGGGCCAGGAGTTCCTGGACGGCGAAGGCTACCGGGGTCCGCAGCTCGACACCCTTCAGGCCGGTTTGTATTACATCAATCCCCTCCTGTTCTCCGTTCAAGCCTACAAGCTCTACGAGGTGCCACCGGGGAGCGTTGCCGTGCTCCGGTCGAACGTCGGCGCCGAGCTGACGAGGACGACGGAAGTCCCGATCCCCGTCGGCGACCCGACCCGCTCGATCACTACCGCGCCGCTCCACGAGGACGTGGAGATGCTGGTCCCCCTGACCACCGACAAGGGGGTTCGGGGCATCTACAAGGAGCCGCTCGCCCCGGGCGTCTACAACCTCAACCCGGTCGCCTACACCGCCTACCTGGTGCCGACGAGCGCCGTCATGATCGACTGGGCCGACGAACCCAACCGAGGCGGTGACGAACAGCGGGAGCTGTTCCAGTTCGGGTCCCTCGGGGTCACGTCGAAGGACGGGTTTGCCATCGCCGTCGAGGTCCGCCTGGTGACCCGCATCGACCCTGCGAATGCCGCGTTCATCATCGCCCGGTTCGGGTCGGTCCGGGGGCTCATCGAGCAGATCATCCACCCGGTGATCGACGCCGAGTTCCGCAACAACGCCGGGAGCAAGAAAGCCCTCGAGTTCGTCCAGAGCCGGACGGACCTCCAGAAGGAGGCCCTCGACAAGGCGAAGGACGCGTTCGGGAAGTACAACGTCGAGGCCCAGAACCTGCTGATCAGCCAGATCAAGATGCCGCCGGAGCTGATGGCGACCCAGACCCAGAAGGAGATCGCCATGCAGCAGCAGGCGCAGTACGAGGAGCAAGCCAAGGCTGCGAACAAGCAGATTGCGGTCCAGGAAATGCTCGCCCGGGCGGCAAAGCAACCGGAGGTCGTGGCCGCCCTGCTCCAGATCGACATCAACAAGAACCGCGCCTCGGCGATGGTCGAGGAGGCGAACGGGATCCGGGACTCCACCCGCATCAAGGCTGAGGGAGACAAGTCGGCCCTCGTCCTGATCGGCGACGGAGAGGGGACCAAAGCGGCAGCCATCGGAGCGGGAGAGGCGAAGGCCGTCGAAGCCGTCGGTCTCGCCCAGGGGCGCGCCTACCAGGCCCAGACCGAGGTTCTCGGTCCGGACAAGGTCGCCCTGGTCCGCGTGATGGAGGCGGTCCGCGACGGGAAGATCGCAATCACGCCGACGACCCTATTCCAGATGGGCGGGGAGAAGGACGGCGGTTCGGCCGGAACCTTGCTGACCGCGTACTTCGCGCGCGTGCTTGCCGGCATGGACGTCCCGGCCTCGAGTTCCGCCCCAAGCGCACCGGCACCGAGCGCCCCGTCCTCGTCGTCGAAGAAGTAGACAGCATTCGGCCCGCGGAGTAGGGACGCGGGCCGCCGGACCGGCGGCGTCGATTCGTTGGAGCCGCGCTACGCGTAGTGGCTCATCGTCGACCGCTCTTTCTTGGACTCGCGCGCCTGCTCGCCCTTCTCTTCGGCGCGGCGCTCCTTCTCGCACTCTCCTTCGTTCACCCAGAGGAATTCGACGTCCTCCGGATGGTCGTGGGAGATGAACGCGCCCGCCTCGAAGGCGGAGCAGAGCAACTCCTCGAGGTTGTCCGAGTCCGTCCCCTCGAGCCGTCCCGCGGTCCGCCAGTACCAGTCGGGAGCCTTCCCCGCGGCCTGCAGATACTCGGTGATGAGGTCGTAGATCGAAGCGTGCTCGTCGCGGAGCCGGACGTGCAGATGTTTCTGCTCCGCCTCGGGGCTCTCCGCGGCGGGGGACTCGGCCATCGCCCGTCCGAGTCGGGCACGGCCTATAACTCCTCCCGAGGTCGCGGGCGAAGATCGGCGCGTCAGCGTTCGTCGGGCCGGCCGGTCGTATCCTTCATCTAACTCCGGGCGTCTCGCGTCCTCGGAACCTTGTACAGCCCCATCCCCATGCCGGTCGCGGTCCCGGCGGCGTCGCAGACGACGGGTCGGTACGCTTACCTCGTCGGGCGACTGCGCAGCCGCCAGATCACGATGGAGGAGGCGACCGAATTGTTCGCCCTCCAGCAGACCATGATCGCCCGGGCCTCGGTGATGAACAACCCACCGCCTCCGCCTCCGGCCGCGCCGCAGGATTCGACGGTGGCGACCCCGCCCCCGCGGAACGTTCCGGCGGGAGGGGGGGGCCTCCCGGTCAACGACGAGACGATCACCCTCGCCCTCCTCGGAATGGGGGTCGGCGCGGGACTCCTCGCCGCGGTCCTCAAGCGCGCCCGAGATGGTCCGAAACCGCCCGGGTAGCGGCTTCCATGTCCGGGAAGCCGTTCCGATTCGCCCACCTCGCCGACGCGCACGTCGGCGCCTGGTCGAGGGACCTCGCGATCCGGGACGCCCTCCGGGAGAGCGTCCTGACGGCCCTGCGGACCGTCCGGGAGCGGGACTGCGATTTCCTGCTCGTTTCGGGTGACCTGTTCCACACGCCGGTCCCGGACCCGGCGGAGGCCGCCCCAGTCGCAGCGGCCCTGAAGGACCTGGTCGACGACGGGCGACGGATCTACACCATCTACGGGTCGCACGATTACGTTGCGCACCGAACGAGCTGGCTCGACGTCCTCGCGGAGACCGGGCTGTTCCTCCGGGCGGCGCCGGAGGCGGTCCGGGCCGAGGGGGACCGATGGACCCTCCCCTTCCTCACCGATGAGGAAACGGGGGCCCGGATCGCCGGCATCTCCGGCCGTTCGCACGGTCTCGACCGGGCGTACTTCCTCGGAGTAGACTCGGAGGCGTTCCGGGCCGCTCCGGGCTTCAAGATCTTCCAGTTCCACGCGGCGATCCAGGAGTATCTGCCGGACCATCTTCAAGCGCACATCCGGGGAATCTCGGTCGACGACCTTCCCGGTGGCTGCGACTACTACGCCGGGGGCCACATCCACCGGTCGTACTCCGGTCGCGGTCCGGAGGGCGCAGGTCTTCTCGTCAATCCGGGGGCGGTGTTCGGCACCTCGGTCACCGACGTCGAGGACGGATTGGCCGGGCGTTCCCACCGCGGGCTCGTGATCGTCGACGTCACCGACGGACGACCGACGGTGGAGTGGGTCCGCACGACGCCCACGGTGCCGATCAAGGTCCTCGACGTCGACGTCGATGGGCAGTCGGCGGCGACCGCCCAGGCCGAGATCGCGGCGCTCGTCGAGCGAGAGAGCGTTCCTGGCGCGATTCTCTTCCCCCGGGTTCACGGGACGCTTTCGGACGGCTCTCTCGGTTCGCTGGGCCTCGGCCGTTGGCGCGCGGGAGCGTCCGCGGCCGCAACCGTGCACTGGGACCTGGGGGACGCGCAATCGGCGAACGCGCAGGACGTCGGCGTCGAGGGCGACGAGACCCGGCTGGAGGGCGAGACGTTCCACCGTTTGTCCGAGGATGCGTCCATCACCCCAGTTGAACTCGCCGGGGCGACCGGCGAACGGCGCCTCAAGGAGCTGTTCGAGGCGCTCGGCTCCGCACGTTCCGAAGGGGAGGCGAAGTCGGACTACGAGCGGCTCCGGCGGTCCGCCGCGTACCGGGCCCTCGGCCTCGAGGACGAAGAGCGGACGTGACGCTGCATCTCGCGAAGCTCTCCCTCCGGAACGTCCGGAGCTACGAGTCCGCCGAGATCGAATTCGGACCCGGGGTCACGGTCCTCGTCGGCGACGTCGGCTCTGGCAAGACCAGCCTCCTCCACGCCATCGAGATGGCGCTGTTCGGCTTTGCCGAGGTCGAAGCGCCCTACCTCGTTCGGCACAAGTCCGGGGCCGCCTCCGTCACTCTCACCCTGACCGACGGCGAACATTCCTACGAGCTTGCCCGGACGTTCCGCCGCAAGACCCGCAAGGGCCGGGAAGTGTTCGAGCCGGAGGAACCCTCGTTCCGGGTCGACGGGGAGCTCCGAACCTACTCGGCGACCGAGTTTCGCCAGCGAGTGATTGAGCTCCTTGGATTCCCGGACAATCCGAATCCACGCTCCCGGTCCGACCTGTGGCGGTGGGCGGTGTACACGCCGCAAGAGCGGATGCGGGAGATCCTTCGGGAGGACGAGGCCGACGCTCGGCTGGAAACCATCCGTAAGGCGCTCGGGCTGGAGCGGTATCGACTCGCCGCCGACAACGCCGAGATGCTCGCGACCGCACTCCGGGCGCGGGCGAGAACGTACGCCGACGTCGCCCGCGGACTCCAGCACTTCGAGGCCGACCTCGCGAAGGCGGAGGGGGACCTTACCGCATCGACGACCGCCCTGGCCGACGCCGAGGGTCGGGCCGCGGAGAGCCGGCGCACGGCGTCGGAGGTCGAGGAGCTCCTCGCCGCGTCGGAGGCCGGGCGCCGGGCCCGCGAGGCCGACCAGCGAGAGTGGGAGCAACGGAATCAGGACCGTGGTCGCCTGGAAGTTGCTCTGGCGGCCACCTCCCGTCGAGTGACGGCCGCCCGCACCGAGGCCGACGAACGCCAGCGAGCGGTCGATGCCCTCGAGGAGCTCGGGCCTCGCGTGGACGAGGCACGACGGACGGCATCGGAGGCCGACCGTGCGTGGAGCACGGCCCGCGCCGAGCTCGAGGGCCTCGATCGGGCGGCCAAGGAGCTAGCGGCCGCCCAGCACGCGACCGCCTCGGTGCGGAACGCGCTGCACGAGCTGGAGCGCACGGCGGGGGCGAACCGGGAGGAGCTCGGGCGAGCCGAACAGGAGGCCGCGGAGGCGCTCGGATCCGGTCCGGCCAGGGAGCCGGTCGCGCCGACCCCGCGAACTGTGGACGAGCTCTCGCTGTCGATCCAGGAGCTGCGGGTCGAGGAGCAGACCCGAGTCCGAGAGTCGAGCGTCCGGGACACTGAGGAGCGGGAACTCTCGTTGCTCATCGCGGGCAAGAGTTGTCCGCGGTGCCACCAGACGGTGCGTCCGGAGGAGTTCGCCTCGCACCAAGCCGAGGCGAAGCGGGCCGCGGGCGACGCCTCGGAGCTCCTCCGCGAGACGAAGTTCCGTCTCGCCGCCGCCGAAGGGGAACGCGCGTCTCGCGAACGCTTCGATCGGGCTCACCAGAGTTGGAAGGCTCGGCACGAGCTTCGGACCCGGGCATCGTCGGCGGTGACCCGGGCCAGGGATCGGGTCGCCGCCGACTCGCAGTCGAGAGCCCAGCTCGCTTCGCAACTCACCGAGGCGGAGGGCACGGAGCGACGGGCCACGGAGCGAGCCGCCCCCTACGCCGCCGCGCGCACGGTCGTCGTCGAACGCGAGGTCCTGCGCGAGCGAACGCGGGGAGCGCTCGTCGAGCTCGAGCGCCGCACCGCCGCATCAGCCAGCCTTCGCGATGCGCTGCAGACATCGCGCAGTCACGCCGACGCCGAGGCGCAGCGTCAGGGAGAGGAACAACGGGATCTGGCCGAGGTCGTACGGGTCCTCGAACGATTGGCGACGACGCTCCTGGGTGCCTCCGAGGCGAACCGCGCCCATGCGGAGCTCCTGGCCCGTCGCGACGCGGCCCGCCGGGCCGAACAAGGCGCCGCCGTAGCGCTGGCGGGGGCTCGGGAGCGGCGGGGGTTCGCCGAAGAGCGGCAGGCGGCAGCCCGGAAGGGCGTCGCCGAACGGCGGGAGCATCTCGACCGGTCCGAACGGTTCCTGGCTATCGCCACCTTCGTGGCGACACCGTATCGCGATGCTTTGCTTGACCTGGAACGACGTCTCCTCGGGCGGGCTCAGGCGACGTTCGAGCGGAGCTTTGCGCGCGCCTTCTCAATGTTGGTGGAGGACCCGGGGCTCTTGGCCCGGTGCGGACCGTCGTTCGTACCGTTCGTGGAGATCGACGGCGAGTGGACGCCCGCCGAGGCGCTGAGCGGCGGAGAGCGGACCGCGCTCGCGCTCGCCTTCCGTGTGGCGCTCGGGGACGTGGTCCGGGCCTCCGGACGCTTGCGGCTCGATACGATCGTACTCGACGAACCGACCGACGGCTTCTCTCCGGAGCAGGTCGGCCGGATGGGCGAGTTGTTGCGCTCCCTCCCCTGGGGACAGGTCCTGGTAGTGACGCATGAGGCGAGCCTCGCGGGCGTGGCCGACCGGACCGTCCGCGTGACGAAGGTCGGCGGCCTCTCGCACCTTGAGGGGTCCGGGGGTGTATCCCCCCCCGAACCGGCCCCGACGCGACGCCGAATGGCGACCCGCCTCGATCCGGTTGCCCCGCCGCCTACGTGAGCCAGACCCGGAACTCGGCGTCGTCCCAGGGCGGGGTCTCCGCGAGCTTCAGGTTCTCGGCGAGGTGCTCGGGGCTCTTCTGCCCCACCAGGGCGGCGAGAGTCCCCGGGGCCGAGCGCGCGAATTGGAGGGCGGTCTGAGCCGCCGTCAGGGACTCGGCTTCCGGCCCTTCTCGGGCGAGCTGCCCCTGGAACAACGGCACGCTCGTGAACGTTCCGAGGCCGAGCTTGCGGACGGCGTCGAAGAGGGAGAGACGTTCCCCACCGGCCGTCTGGGTGCGCAACCGGACCGCCTCGGGCATCGCGAGATTGAACGGAAATTGGACGTAGCGGAACCCGTGGTCCTTCCCACCGACCGTCTCGGCGAGCCGGACGACCTCCTCCAGCTCGAGGTGGCCCGCCTCGCTCCGCGGCACGCGGAGGCAGTCCCAGGTGGCGATTCCGTACGCCCCCAAGTCGCCCCGATCCCGGAGGGATTCGTAGAACGTGAACGCCGTCTCGAGCCGTTGGTAGAACTCGTCGTGGCCCACCACCGGGAGTTGCGCGTCCCCGGCGTTGTGGAGGTACATCAGATCGATCGAGGCGAGTCCGAGGTTCTTCTGCGACCGAGCGAACTGGTCGGCGAGGAAGGCCCGACTCATCGCGTGGCTTCCGTCGACGATGTCCGACGGTCGGAGGATCCCGGGCCGAAGCAGCTCGCGCTCGATCCACGGTTGGGGCCCCACGTCGGCCTCTCCATCGGGCGCCAAGTAGCCGTTCTTCGTCGAGACGAAGATCTCGTCCCGGGCGACGACGGAATCGGAGATCGCCCGTCCCAGGGAGCGACCGATCGAACGCTCGGCTCGCTGGTACCGGTAGTTGATCGCGGTGTCGAGGACGTTGATGCGTCCGGAGGCAAGGCACAGACCGACCGCCTGCTCGACCGCGAGGTCCGTGGGAGCGTCCGGCCGACCGATGTAGGTCCCGAGGCCGATCGAGGAGAGCTGAAGCCCCCCCGGTGCCGACCGGAAGTGGGTTGCCGGAAGCTTCCGACGGCCCATGCCGCGGTCCCGGAACCGGGCAGTCCCGGCGGCCGTCGCCAGTCCGGAAATGGCGGCCACGGACCGCTGTGCCGCGGCGGGAGAAAAGCTCCCCCCGACGCGGGCGAAGCTCCATACCCAGGTTGTTCTAGGGAGTAGCGGGCGGCGACCGATGCCACGCCGGAAGTACGGTCACCTGCGGAAGCCCATCCCGCCGGTGCCGCCGGAGAAGTGTCGATACCGCCGCCTCGGCCGACGGTGCCCGGCCCACCCGCACCGATCCGGAGCCCGGACGAGCGAGGGGGACCGGTAGTGGACAGCGGGCCGCTCGGAATGCTTATGGTCGGGGGCACCGAGCTATCCGCCGTGACCTGGTCGAGCGGCGGGGGCCCTCGAGGGGACTCGTCCTCGACGGCCTCCGCGGTCGTCCTCGCGCTTCTCGTCGTGACCTCGGGTCTTGCGGCTCTCGGCTTCCATGGCAGTCTCTCCGTGTCCCACGCCCTGGAATCGACCGAACGGTCGACGGCGCCGGAGGTGCGAGCACCCGGATCGCATGCGCTTTCGCCGCCTCCACCTCCCCCGCCCCCACCGCCGCCGCCGTCCATCGAAGTCAGCGTATCCCCGAGCGGGAACGCATCGATCCCGATGTGGCGCGCCACGGGGGCTCTCGGGGCCCCCCCGCCGCGGGCGGATTCCGCCATGGCGTTCGACCTCGTCCTCAACGCGACGGTCCTCTTCGGGGGCTACACCACGGGCGGGTCTTGCCCGGCCCTGACGGAGTGCGCGCTGGGCGACACGTGGGAATTCCTCGACGGATCCTGGTTCAACGTGACGCCGACGCACCCGACGGCCTCGAACACCCCCTCCGCTCGATGGGGCGCCTCGATGACCTACGACCCCGCGGTCGAGGGACTCCTGCTGTTCGGCGGCATTACGGCCGCCTTCAACGGGTTCAACAGCCCCGGTCTCAACGATACCTGGGAGTTCGTCCGGGGAGACTGGGTGCTTCTCTGCGATGGTCCCTCCTGCCGGGCCCCGCAGGACCGGTGGGACGCGGCCCTGACCTACAGTGTCGAAGCCGGGGCTCCCGTCCTCTTCGGGGGGGAGTCCACCTTCAGCGGTTCGACCCTCGTCCTCAACGACACGTGGACGTTCCTCCCCCAAACGAACTGGACTCCCGCCGGCACGTCGGTGGCGCCGAGCGGTCGATTTGCCGCAGGGTTCGCCGACGACCGCCAACTCGACGGAGTCGTCTTGTTCGGCGGAATACCCGCCAACTCCGAGACCTGGCTGTTTCGGAACTCCAGCTGGCACCCGCTGTCCCCCTCGCCGGCATCCGGTAAACCGTCGGCCCGAGGAGGCGTGGACTTGGCGCCCGACCCACTGAATGGTTCGGTCACTCTGTTCGGCGGATGCTCGGCGATCCCGTGCGGCGGCACCGGATTGAACGACACCTGGGTCCTGGCCGGAACGAACTGGTACAACCTCTCCGCGAAGATCGGCCCTGCGCCCCCCGGGCGGGACCTCGGCGGACTGGTCCCGACGTCCAATCGGGGTGCCCTCCTCTTGTTCGGTGGCGCCTCCGGCACCCTCGAGAACGATTCGTGGTGGATCGCCCACATCGAGATCGAGCCGGTCACGGCAAGTCCGTGGGCCGTCGACGTCGGTCTCCCGACGATGCTGAACGTCAACGTCAGCGGCGGGTACGGACCCGAAACGCTGACCTGGAGTGGCCTACCCAGTGGCTGCATCAGCGCCAACACCAACGAGCTCAATTGCACCGACAACGCCACTTCCGCGGAGGTGGCGACCGTCGTCGTCACGGCTACTGACCCCGTTGGGGAGATGGTGGAATCGCTGCCGTCGTACGTCCAGTTCGACGCTCGCCCCACCGTCACGCTGGAGGCGACCCCTCTCGAAGGCATCGCGCCGCTCCAAGTCACGTTCGAGGCGACGTCCGCGGGCGGTACCGGCAACGTGTCGCTGGCCTGGCAGTTCGGCGATTCGGGAACTGGCACTGGCTCGAATCCGAACCACACCTACCTCACCTCAGGGATGTACACGGCGACCGTCTGGGCCAACGACAGCGACCTCGTCTCGGATTCGGCCCACACGACCGTGAGCGTCCACAGCCGTCTGATGGCGAACGCCTCCTTCTCCTCTCCGACCATCGTGGTCGGCCACGCTTCGATGCTCGTCTTGCAATGGACCGGCGGTGTCCCACCGTACGAGGTCCATCCCCTCGCGCCTCTCCCGAATTGCACCAACCAGGTCGTAGTCGGCCCTCCCACCCAAGCGTTCTACAGTTGCGCGCCGAACGCGAGCGGCGTGTACCATGTCCAGGTCCGGATCAACGATAGTTCCGGTCAAGCGCGCAACGTCTCGGCGAACCTCACCGTCGCCGCCCCGGCCGGATCGGTCACCGCGGCGTCGACCGGGCTCACCTCCACGCAAAAGTTTCTCCTCACGCTCGCCGGCGCCCTCGTCATCGCCGTGGTCGTCGGCATCTACGTCTTCGGACGTCGCCGGCCGCCGGGCTTGATTCCGCCGGCGCACCCCGAGGGACCCATGCCCACGGGAAATCTGTACGTCCCGCCCGAAGACGTGCGAAGGTGAGAGTCCCGGCCGCTACGCCGCCGGCGGCTCGGTGTTCCCTCCGAGCAGGATCGGGGTGACGATCCGCCGGTCGAGGGCGTCGGCGGCGTCCTCCAGACCCCGGAGCACCGGCGGCGCGATCTTCCCGCGGGCCCTCGAGAGGGAGGCCTCGAACTCGAAACGAGCCTGGGCCCATCGGTAGAGGCTCTCCGGATACACCGCCTCGTACAGGAGGGCGCGGCCTCCGTTCGACGACTTCCGCCTCCGGGTCGACCCCGTCAGACGGTCCTTGACGGCGTCGTAGAAGCGGGTCCCCGGCACCGGGACCGCAATCGAGATCGAGTACTCCTCGGGACTGAACTTGCGGAACAGTCGGAGGGTCTCGGAGATGTCCTCGACGGTTTCGCCCGGGTACCCGAGCATCAGGAACCAGTACTGGCGGATGCCTTCGCGGCGGAGCGCCTCGGCGGCGCGCTCGACCTGCGCCAGCTTCGTCCCTCGGTTCATCGCATCGAGCATCTTTTGGCTCCCGGATTCGACGCCGACGTAGACGCGCGCGAGGCCCGCTCGCCGCATGCGGGCCAGTAGGTCCGGTTTGAGGAGGTCGACGCGGGCGAGGCACTCGAACTGGAGGTCGAGCTTCTCCTCGATCATCCGGTCGAGGAGTTCTTCCAGCCAGCTTCGCTGGATGCCGAACACGTCGTCACAGAATCGGACGTAGTCGACCCGATACCGATCCTTGAGCTCCCTCAGTTCGTCGAGGACGCGTCCGACCGACTGTTGGCGGTACGTTCGGCCGAACGTGGGCTTGGAGCACCAGGCGCAGTCGAACGGGCAGCCCCGGGAAGTCAGGACGGCCATTCGACGTTCCCCCGTGGACCCCTGCCAGGTCGAGAGGTACTGTTCGAGGTCGATCGCCTCCCACAGAGGGAGCGGGAGCTCATCGAGAGAGGAGAGGAACGGGCGGGGCGGTCCTCGGACAACCCGCTCCCCGTCGAGCACCGCAAGTCCGGGGATGGACCGTGGAGCCCCCCCGGTCACGACAACTTGAGAGAGCTCGAGCAGCGTCGCCTCCCCCTCCCCGACCGCGACGGCGTCGAACCCCGCGGAAAGGTACGTCTCCGGTCGGGTGGCCGCGTCCGGTCCACCGGCAACGGTGAACGCCCCCGCCTCCTTGGCGAGTCTCGCGACGGCGAGCGCGCGCCCCATCGTGAGAGTCTTGGTGTGCACGCCGACCACGGCGGGCCGGAAGGCGCGGATTGCCGCGGCCACCGGGCGCGTGTCCCGGGCGAACGTCAGATCGACGACGGCGACCTCGACCCCGTGGCGCCGAAGGTAGGCGGCGAGGGTGAGGATCCCGAGCGACGGGTACAACTCGACGAACTTGCGTTCCATCGGGTCTTCCTTGGCGAGATAGGGGTCGACCAGCAGGACCCGTGGGGTCTCGTCGGGCGGAGCTCCATCAGCGGACACGCGACCCTCCCGGACGTGCGGTCTTCCCCGCCGGCATGTGGAGCGCCCCGACGGGGCAATAGGGGATGCACCAGCCGCAGTCAGAACAGTGCGAAAGGACCGTGAGACGATCTGGGTCGAGCTCGAGGGCGTTCGGAGGGCAGACGCCGGTGCAGAGACCGCAGAGCACGCAGCAGTCGGCGTCGACGACGATCACGTCTGCGCCGCGCCTCCGGCGGCCCACGTGGAGTCCGACGGAGCCGTGGTGCCGGTCAGGGCACGGCCAAGGGCGGCGAATCCGGTGAGCGCGCACTTGACCCGGACGGGGGAGAGGGGAATGGCGACGAGCTTGAGGACGTCCTCCCGTTGGATCTTGCGGACCTCCTCGATCGATTGGCCCTTCACTTTCTGGGTGAGCATCGAGGCGCTCGCGATGCTGATGGCGCAGCCATCGCCGTGGAATCGAATGTCGGCGACGGACGTCCTCGCCTCGTCCCACTTCAACTGCACCGTGATGTGATCCCCGCAATTGGGGTTGCTCTCTTCCCCGGAGGCGTCGGCGTTGGCGAGCTCGCCGAAGTTCTTCGGCGCGCGGTAATGCTGCAAAATGATCTCCTGGTACATGTCGTACATCGTCAGAGACCTGCCCTTTTTCCGGCCCGATTTGCAGGACCCACGTCCCCATTAAGACGGCTTCGGACGGGGTTACCTTCGGGCGATGTAAGACAGGCATGGACTTGGGCCCCCGCTGTTCCGAGTCGCCGACCCGGGCCGGCTCGAGATTCGTTCAGTTCCGCTCGAACCTGAAGCAGGGGCCGCGCGTTCGATGACGGGACGGCGATGGGCGCCGACGGGGTGGACTACTGGCACGGTGTCCAGTCGAACGCCAGACCGAAGCCGTCGGACTGGGCAGAACCGTCCAGGCTCCAGACGCCCTGCGCTCCGGCGTCGAACGAATAGGTGTAGGTCACCAGAGCGGGGACGGCGGCGGTTACGACGATGGTCATCGGGCCCTCGGCGAAGGGCACCTCGAACCGAAGTTCACTCGCAGGTGCTAGAGTGAGCGTGGCGGAGCCCGGGCCGCAAATGGTGAGTGCGGGTTGGGTGGCCTCGGAGAAGTTGTCGGACCAGATTACGGATGCGGAAAGACGACTCGGAACGCCCTGATCGGAGGTCGCGTTCGACGCCAATAGGTTGGCGGCCTTTTGGTCCAACCCGGCGTGCCGGCCCCCCTCCCGAGAGAGGTCCGACGCACCGTACGCTCCCCCGCACGGTTGATCAATACCCGCACCCGCGGCGGTGGTATTCGAACTCTGGCTGAGAGTCCAGTTGTCGAGGCTCAGGAGGGCGTCCGCGGTTCCATTGCGTGCGGTGATGGTCGCTGAGTCGAGCGCGGAGGGAGCGGGCGAGATGAGCGCGGCGGTCGCACTCGCCGACCCGCCATACGGCGAGTCGAGAAGGATTACGGGCGTCCAGAATTGTTGCGTAGAACCGATTGGTCTACTCGTGCAGGTCTCGTGGGAGAGCCACCGATAGTGATCCGCGTAGGTGAGGGTGACCACGGCGGCGACCGCGCTGAGTCCGACCAGCACGACGGCGACGGTGAGGATGGCGCGTCTCTGCGGGCGCATTTCGGTCCTGCCTCGTAGGATGACGCCCACGGCCATAAACACCCATCCCGAGAGTATGGGGATCCCGCGAGGGTGCCAGAGGCAACCAGCGCGGCCGGTGACATGACGGCGAGGAGCGAAAGCGGCCGGAACTCAGTTCGGATCGTCGGTTCGGATAGGCTAATGATGGACCCCATCGGTGGGCCGGCCATGGCAGCCGTGGAGCTTCCGTTTCCCTGCCGCAAGTGCGGAGTTGCTTCGACGATTCGGTACGACCCTCGAGAATCGGGACCAATCTCCGTACGATGTCCTGCTTGTGGACACGAGACTCCGGTGGAGTTCGATGTCCAGGTCATGAACCTCCCTTAAGCGGGCGGCCCTGAGCCCTTTGCAAGGCGGCGGCGGGGCTCGGTCAATGGCGGCCCCACGGGGGCGAGGAGCGGAATGCCGATCCGCATTCAGTCGAACGAGCTGTCTTCGCCCATACGGGTGATCATCGCGCCGCACTTCGGGCATTGGATCAAACGCCATTCGGCCCCCACCGTCACGACCGTGTGGCAGGTCGGGCACTTCGCCTGCGAGGGAGGTTCGGTCATTTGCTGGCGATGTGCTTCCCCCATTCCGCGCGACAGAAATCAATGACACGCGTCGACGGCGAACCACGAGGAGCGCGCGTGGCGACCAGAGAGGGAAGCTCCGCAAGCGGAGGTCGACAGTCGAAGTCCCCCGGCGGATCCGGCGCCGGTACGCGGAGGCAGGGCCGACGTGACGCGAATCTCCGTGTACGAATCGATATACCCACGAACCGAGTCCGTTCGTCATGAGTGCCAAGGCTTCCGTGTTAGACGGGTCGATTCTGGTCGTCGGCGGAACCGGGGATCTCGGTGGCCGGGCGGTCCGGGCGCTTCTGGCGCGCGGAAAGAAGGTCAGGGCCCTCGTTCGACCCGGAAGCGATCCCTCGGGACTGGTGACCCAAGGCGTCGAGGTGGTGCGAGGCGACATGTTGGATCCTGCATCGCTCGCTCCTGCGATGGCCGGGGTATCCGCCGTCGTGTCGACGGCCATCGGCTATTCGCGCCGCCGTGAGACCGACTCGCTCCGGACCGATACAGAGGGGAACCGGAACCTCGTGGATGCGGCGCGGAAGAGCGACGTCCCCCGATTCGTGTTCCAAAGCATCCTGACCTGCGACCAGGCGGAAAGTGTCCCGCACTTCTGGCCGAAGAAGCTCACCGAGGACTACCTGCAAGGGCAGGGGGTGCCGTTCGTCTCTCTCCGGCCGGGTGCCTATCTGGGTGGCCCTTGGATGAAGAAAGGACTTGAGTACGGTGGGGTGATGGGCATGACCCCCCCGGACGTGCGGATCACCTTCATCGATCCCGACGAAGTCGCCCGGGCCTTGGCGCTCTCCGTCGATGAACCCCGGGCCCTCGGAAAGAAGATTGATCTCGGCTCCGACCGTCCGCTGTCCAGCCCTGAGTTGGCCGAGCTCCTGGGGCGCCTGATGGGTCGGAAGCTCCAGCTCCAGCCCCTGCCCCAGGGGTCGGCGGACATGACGGCCATGGCCGAGTACTTCGCCACGGGCAAGTATGTCGCCGATACCCGGGTCCAGGGAGAACTGTTCCCTCCCGTCCCAAAGATCGAGGAGACCGCCCGGAAGATGCTCAAAGAGTTCGGTCTCCTCGCTCCCTAGGAGCTCTGGAGGCCAAACGGAGGGCCGGACCACGCGGCCGACGACGAGGGACGCGAGGACCGCGCGAGCGAGATGAAACCGAGGAGGATTCGTCCCCAAATTCGCGGCGATGGACGGGACTCTGCCGGCCCACCTGGCCATTGCCGACATTACCGGCGTCAAAGACCCCCTCTGGGAGACGTTCTCCCTCCGGATCACCCCCAGCCTCGTCACTTTCGAGGATGGGAAGCTCGTTAGCCGACTCGACGGCCGACGATTCGTTGGCCTCGACCGCGGGGATCTGGCGAGGTTGCGTGAAATGGTACCGGGGCGAGGCGACGGCGCGTGATTCCTCGCGATTCTCCGGCATTCCGGGATTGACCGGCGCTCCCCGTCCGGCATCCCCCAATCCCGGCGGCTCCTGAACGGGGAAGTTTTCTCCCGGACGGGGAACCGCGGGAGGAGCCCCCGTGGAGTGCGAATCGGCCTGACTCGGAGCCGGCGTCGGCCTAGGGCGTTTTCTTTATACCCACCCCCGCGTGTGTAAATCGAAATGGCCGTCGCCGCGAACCGCTACGAGGAGTGGCTGACGTCGAAGGACGTCCGCGAACTTTCGCGCTCTCGCGCCGAGCCGTCGTTGGTCACCGACCTCCGATTGGAGGCCCATGAGAAGTTTCTCGAGCTGGCCCTCGAGCCCAATCCCCTCTACCGGAAGTATGGCTACTTCACCGGCGTGGACCTGACCGGATTGAACATTCGACCCTCCGGCTCGCACGTGGCCGGAAGCTCCACGGCGCCTCGCACGGTCACGGCGATCCACGACGCTTCGGGGAGCCGGTTCGACCTTCCCGATGAACTCCAGCGAGAGGGAGTCCGGCTCGACCCGGTCGAGCAGGTGCTCGAGGCCGGCGGTCCCGAGGCGGCGTCTTTCCTCGGCGGCGATGAGCCGCCGAGCGACCGGCTCTCGGCGTTCGCGCTGGCCACGATCAACCGCGGCTATCGGCTCACGCTCCCCGCCCAGCTCGACCGGCCGGTTCGCCTTCGCGACGTGACGGTGCTCTCCACGCCTCGCGAGGGACTTTCCGTACGCCGTCTGATCCGAGCGGGAAACGGAACCCGGCTCCTCGTCAGCGAAGAGGCGCTCTCGACCGTTGACGACCCTGGCCACCAGCGATTGATCGCCTCCACGACGCGTGTGGAAGCCGATGCCAACTCGCAGGTCGCCTACCTGACGCTCCATGCCCCCGACCGCCAAGCGGTGTCTGTGTACCAGCGAAGCGCGGAGATCGGTACGGCCGCCCGGATGGCGTGGGTCTGGGCCGGCTTCGGCGGGTTCCGGACGAAGGCCCGAAATCATTCCCGTCTGACGGGGAACGGTTCGTCGCTGGACGACCTGCAGGCCTTCTACGGTTCGGGGAAGACGTCGTACGATAGCGGGGTCACCATGACGCACGTCGGGACCGACACCCACGGGCAATCGATCACGCGCGGCGTCTTCACCGACGAGGCGCGCGGGATGAGCCGGGGGTTGGTCCGCATCGAGAAGGAGGCCCGCAAGACCCTCAGCTTCCTCTCGGAGCATGCCATGCTCCTCTCGCGCGGAGCGCGCTCGGATACCGTTCCGATCCTGGAGATCCTCTGCCGCGACGTCAAGGCCACGCACTCCTCCTCCGTGGCGCCGGTCGACCCGGAACGCATTTTCTATCTCGAGTCCCGCGGGCTCCCCCGCTCGGACGCCATCCGGATGATCGGCGAGGGGTTCCTCTCCCACGTCCTAGAGCGCGCCCCAGTGATCGGTCTCCGCGACCTCCTCTACCCGTATCTCGCCGCCCGATGGGAAGGCAAGCCTGTCGTCTGGGGGGCGGGCGGAGTCTCCACGCTCCCTCCCCTCGAGTTCGCGACCACGGCCGAGTCGACCGATTGGCGGTTTGACTCGAAGCTCCGCTAGAGGGCTCCGGCCGTGCCGCTCATCCTCGACGCCTCGCAATACCCCGCGGACCAGCTCCGCACCCTACTCCGGGACCAGCGCGAGGGTCTCGAGTTCTACCTCGAGCTGTTCCGGAATCCTCCCGCCCGAGTCCTCGACCCCGCGAGCCTCCGTGCGGCGAGTGACCTACCCCACGACACGATCACGGCCATCGACCGCATCGACTCCCCTTCGGCCGACTCTGCCTCCCTGGCGGCGGCGGCCAACCTCGGCTACTCGGTGATGCTCGCCACCATCGACCTGTGGAAGAGCCACGCCGACGTGTCAAAGGTCCCGAGACGCTCCGCGCCGCCGGCCCCTTAACCGGGGCGGCGTTGCCGGGCAGTACGGCGCTTCTTCTTCGGGGGTTCGGCCGGCCCGTAGACTCCCAGCCACACGCCGTCTGGGTCCTGGACGAACAGGAGCTGCGTGTCGCCGTCGATGAACCCAACGGTCGGCTTCGCCCCGGCGCGGACCGTGGTGCGGAGCCACTCGAGTGGGTCGGCCGCGAAAAATCCGAAGTGGTCGAACTCGCCGCCCGGCCGGAACGGCTCGTAGAACGGCGTGCCGCGCGGGTAGAAGTTCAGCTCGAGGCGGTGGTCGGAGCTTGGATGGGTCAGGTGGACCCATCGCCCGCCGTGAGAGAACGACCCGCGCTGGACGACCCGGAACCCGAGCTTTCGGTAGAACCGCAGTGACCGCGCCAGGTTGCGGACTCGGATCCCAGAATAGACGAACCGAACCTCCGTCGGCATGTCCCCCGGAGCGACACGCTTGGCTTCAACCCCGCCGAATCGGTCGGCGACGAGCGTCCCCCGGGAATCGGGGGACCGACCCCGTGCGGTCTATCCGACGGAGCCGGTCATCTCGAGCTGGATCAGGCGGTTCAGCTCGAGGGCGTAGTCGACGGGAAGCTCCTTCGAGAACTCCGCGAGGAATCCCATCAGGATCAGGTGGATCGCGTCGTTCTCGTTGAGCCCGCGGCTCATCAGGTAGAAGATCTGCTCCTCCCCAATCTTGCCGACGACCGCCTCGTGCGTGATCGTGGCGTCCTCCTCGTGGATCTCGTTGTACGGGTAGGTGTCCGAACGGCTGTCGTCGTCCGGGAGCAGCGCATCGCAGCGGACCGCGGCCTTCACGCCCGTCGCACCGGGCGCGACGTGGAGGAGGCCCCGGTAGCTCGTCTGGCCGCCACGGATGGCGATCGACTTCGAGATGATCTTGCTCGAGGTGTCCGGCGCGGAGTGGACGCACTTCGCCCCCGAGTCGATGATCTGGCCGGCGGAAGCGAACGCCACCGACAGGATGTCGGCGCGAGCGCCGCGGCCACGGAGGTAGACGGAGGGGTACTTCATCGTCACGCGGCTGCCAAGGTTGCCGTCGACCCACTCGACGAGCGACTGCTCGTGGGCGACCGCGCGCTTCGTGACCAGGTTGTAGACGTTCTTCGACCAGTTCTGGACCGTCGTGTACCGGACCTTGGCGTACGGCTCGGCGACGACTTCGACGACGGCGGCGTGGAGCGAGTTGGTGGAGTAAACCGGGGCGGTGCACCCCTCGATGTAGTGGATCTTCGCGCCCTTGTCGGCGATGATCAGCGTTCGCTCGAACTGGCCAACGTTCTTCGCGTTGATCCGGAAGTACGCCTGGAGCGGGATGCCGGCGTCGACGCCCGGCGGGATGTAGACGAAGCTGCCTCCGGACCAGACGGCGCTGTTGAGCGCCGAGAACTTGTTGTCGTTGTACGGGACGATCTTGCCGAAGTACTTGCGGACGATGTCGGGGTACTCCTTGACAGCCGTGTCGGTGTCGGTGAAGACGACGCCCTTCGCGGCGAGGTCCTCACGGATCTTGTGGTAGACGGTCCCGCTGTCGTACTGGGCGCCGACGCCGCCGAAGTACTCGCGCTCCGCCTTGGGGATGCCGAGCTTCTCGAACGTATTCTTGATGTCGGCCGGGAGGTCGTCCCAGCTCTTCTTCGCATCCCCCTCGGCCAGCGGGTTCGCGTAGTAGGTGTAGGCATCGAAGTCGATCTCGTCGAGGGACGGACCCCAGTCCGGCATGGGTCGCTCGACGAAGTGGTCGTAGGCGCGCAGCCGGTACTCGCGGAGCCACTCCGGCTCGTTCTTCAGGTCAGAGATCGCTTCGACGATCTCGCGGTTGAGGCCCTTCGCGGTCCGGACGAGGTACGTCTCGGGATCCTTGAAGTCGTACCGGGTGTAGTCGAGCGGTTGCATCTCGGGAGAACTCTGCGCCATTCGTTCGACCTCAACCGATTCCAGCACGCGGACGTATTTAAATGGTCGGTCGCTTCGTCGGCGACATCTTCGGGGCTACCGAGGAATAGGATGGGTAGCCGGTGGTTTGTAGGTCGTTCAGCGACAAACCGGTGTTGCCCCCGTGGCGGCACGGCTTCGAGAGCGAATCCGCCTACTGGGCAAACACCGCAATGGCCTTGCCAAGCGCGTCGACGAACCGGTCCATCTCCTCGAGCGTGTTGTAGAGGTACGGGCTCGCGCGGGAGAGCGCTGGCACTCCGAGCCGCTCCATGAGCGGCTGGGCACAGTGGTGGCCCGAGCGCACGGCGATCCCCTCGGCATCGAGGATGCTCGCCACATCGTGGGGGTGGATCCCCGTCACGGAGAAGGAGAGGACGGCTTCGCGATCCGGGCCGAGGGGAGGGCCGAGGAACCGGACCTGGTCGCCAAACCGCTCCCGGCATCCCTGCACCGCGCGCTCGGCGAGAGCCCGCTCATGGGTCGCCAGCGTCTCCCAGCCGACGTTCTCCAGGTAGTCGAGCGCCGTCCCGAGAGCGACGGCGCCGGCGACGTTCGGTGTGCCCGCCTCGAACCGGCCCGGAGGGTCGCGATAGGTGACCCGGTCGGTGTGGACCTCGCGGATCATCTCACCGCCGCCCATGTAGGGCGGCAGGGCTTCGAGTCGTTCCTTTCGCCCCCAGAGGACGCCGATCCCGGTAGGTCCGAGCGCCTTGTGGCCGGAAAACGCGGCGAAGTCCACCCCGAGCTCCCGAACGTCGACGCGCCGGTGGGGGACCGATTGGGCGGCGTCAAGGACCACCAGGGCCCCCGCCGCGTGAGCCTTGTCGGCGATCGCCCGAACCGGGTTGACCGTGCCGAGCACGTTCGAGACGTGGGTGAGCGCAACGACCTTCGTCGGCTTCGCGAGCTTCGCCTCGAGGTCGTCCATCCGAAGTCGGCCGTGCTCGTCGATGTCGACAAATTCGAGGTCGATGCCGACCTCGGTGCGGAGGAGGTGCCACGGGACGATGTTGGAGTGATGCTCCATCACCGTCGTGAGGACCCGGTCTCCCTTTCGGAGGAGCCCGCGGCCCAGGCCATGGGCGACGAGATTGAGCGCCTCGGTCGTGCCCCGGACGAAGACGACCTCATCGGGGTCGTCGGAGTGGAGGAACCGGGCGACGCGCGCGCGACTCCCCTCGTAGAGGGCCGTCGCCTCCTCGCTCAGTTCGTACGCGCCCCGGTGGACGTTGGCGTTGCTGCGGCGGTAAAAGTCCGACTCCGTGTCGAGCACGGTCGTCGGCTTCTGCGAGGTCGCGGCGGAATCGAGGTAGACGAGCGGGTGCCCGTGGGCCGTCCGGGAAAGGATGGGGAAGTCGTTCCGACAGTGGGCGAGGTCCATGGGGGGGTCCGGACGGACGCTCGGTCCGTCAGTTCCCTCCCTGGACTCCGACCCGGACCCAGTCGTACCCCTTCGCCTCGAGCTGGTCGGCGAGTTCGCGCCCGCCGGACAGGGCGATCACGCCGTCGACCATCACGTGGACTGCGTCCGGGCGGAGGTATTTCAGAATCCGTTGATAGTGCGTAATCACGAGGGTCCCGGCGTTCGGAAAGTGGAGCTTCGCGACCGTCTCCCCAACGGAGCGGACGGCGTCGATGTCGAGCCCGCTGTCGGGCTCGTCCAGGATCGCGAAGGTCGGGGCGAGGGTCGCCATCTGGAGGACCTCGACGCGCTTCTTCTCCCCTCCGGAGAACCCCTCGTTCAGCGAGCGCTTGAGGAGCGACTCGTCCATGCCCAGGTAGGCGAGGTGCGTGCTGAGGTCCTTGCCGAACTGCGCGGCATCAGCGTCCTCGGCGGTGTGGCGCTGCATGTACGCCGTCCAGAGGAACTTGGAGAGCGAGAGTCCGGAGACCTCCTGCGGGTACTGAAACCCGAGGAACAGACCGGCGCGGGAGCGTTGGTCGACGGTCAACTGGAGGAGGTCCTTGCCGTCCAGGAGCGCCTGGCCGGCGGTGACCTTGTACTTGGGGTGGCCCATCAGGGCGTAGGCGAGAGTGCTCTTTCCGGAACCGTTCGGGCCCATCAGGGCGGTGAGTTCCCCGGCGCGGAGCGTGAGGTTGACCCCCTTCAGGATCTCCTTCCCCCCGACCTCCACGTGCAGGTTCCGGACGTCGAGCGTGTGGGCCGGCGGCCCCTCGGTGCTCATCGCAGTTTCCACCGAGAGATTCGAGCCGATACCCTTATTTAAGCATGGCGCGGTGTCTAAACTCCGCGGTCGATTTGGCCGCTCCGAGGGCACGGTCGTGGCGGCGGGCGAGATTCGCGTGGGGGAGGGAACCCGCGGCCGTATCATCGAAGAACTCGCCGTTTCCCCGAAGACCGCCCGGGACCTGGCCCGGACACTCGGCATCCAGGAATCCGCGGCTCGGGGCCACCTCGACCGGCTTGAGGACCGCGGGATCGTGGTCCCCACGTTCCGTCGGGAAGGCGTTGGACGACCCCGAAAGCGGTACCTCCTGACCCCCCAGGGCCAGGAGTTGTTTCCCCGTCGCTACGAGCTCCTGTTGGACTCGGTCATGGAGGAGCTCCTCTCCAGCGAAGGCGAGGGATTCGTCTCCGCCCTGTTCGCCGAGGCGGCGAAACGGATGGCGAAGCAGATCGTCCGCGAGGTCCCCAACGACGCGTCGGCCCACGACCGGGCCAAGGCGCTCGCCGGGGCTCTCAACAACCTCGGGTTCCGGTGCACCGTCGAGTCGACACCAGGCGGCAGCCTCAAGATTGTCCGGACGAACTGCGTCTTCCGGCACAACGCCCTCACCCACTCCTACCTGCTCTGTGAGGTGTTCGACAAGCACCTCACCGAGGAGCTCCTCGGCCAGGTGGGGCTCGACCTCCAGGATTCGATCACGCGGGGCGGGATGCAGTGCACCCACCTCATCCAGCTGCGCTGACGGGCCCGAACGGGAGGGCCGTTCGGGCGGACTTCGCCTTCCGCTGGTCCGGGCACTTTCAAGAGCGCCCCGCCGATGAGGCGCGGGATACCCTTTCACCGAAGAGCCGATGCAGGTCCCAGTGAACCGGCAACCGCCCCGGGTTGATCTCCTTCGCTCCGTCCCCGCGGACCTACGCCGGATCGGCCGGCGCCGGTACCCGAACGAAACCGGCGGGGTGCTTCTGGGTCGAACCCGCCCGGGCGGCGCGTGCCGCATCTGGAGGGCCATCGAACTCGTCGACCGGGGGGCAACGACGAGCCACTACTCCGCGGATCCCGTCCAAGTTCGGCAGCTCATTTTCCGACAGACTACGGAGGAAGGGTCGATCGTCGGGTTCTTCCACACGCATCCGGACGGACCATGCACGCCCTCCGCACTCGATACCCGCGCGGCGGGAGTCGGCTACCTCTACGTGATTGCCAGTGCTCGCGGGGACCTCCACCAGCTCAAGCTGTATCAGCGGCCGGGTCCAGACACTCCATTGATCGAACAAGGTTTCCGACTCGTGCCGCCTCCTCGACGACCGGCGACGGACCGGACGGGCGGGGGATCGACGTGAGCGCAAAACCCGTCGGACCGCGGGTCGAGCTTCCCCCCAACCTCCGTTCGCTGGTCGACGACCTTCCCGACGAGCTGCGCGTCCCGGGCAACACCGTCGAGGAGGTCCTGCATGCTCTCGTCGGGCAGTTTCCCGACCTCCAGCACCATGTGTTCTCCCCCTCGGGCGCGATCCGGACGAGCGTCCTCGTCCTGGTCAACGACGACGACATCCGCTATCGGCAACGGGGGCGAACCGCGGTCACGCCGAACGACCGCATCGTCCTGGTTCCGGCGCTCGCCGGCGGAGCTCCCCGGAAGCGCACGCGCACTCCGTCCAATTCGGCCCTCTCCCCGAGCGAACGCCACCGGTACAGTCGGCACCTCCTCCTTCCCGAGGTCGGAGAGGCCGGTCAACTGCGCCTCCGGAAGGCCCACGTGCTCCTCGTGGGAGCCGGAGGTCTCGGCGCACCCGCGGCGCTCTATCTCGCGGCGGCGGGCGTTGGAACGATTGGGCTCGTCGACGGCGATGTGGTGGAGGCGTCAAACCTCCAGCGCCAGGTGCTGTACGAGACCGGTTCGGTCGGTCGGTCGAAGACGGCCGAGGCGTCGCGTCGCGTCCGCGCCCTCAACCCGCATGTGCGCGTCGTGCAACACCGAGTTCGGCTCAGCTCCAAGAACGCGCTCCTGATCCTTCGCCAGTACGATGTCGTCCTCGACGGCACCGACAACTTTCCCACCCGGTATCTCGTGAACGATGCCTGTGTCCTGCTTCGGAAGCCGGACGTGTACGGCTCCGTCTACCGGTTCGAGGGTCAGGTTTCGGTGTTCGACGCCCGACACGGTCCGTGCTACCGATGCCTGTTCCCCGAGCCCCCGCCGCCCGAACTCGTGCCCTCCTGCGCCGAGGGAGGCGTCCTCGGTGTGGTCCCGGGAGTGGTCGGGATTTGGCAGGCGACCGAAGCACTGAAGCTTCTCCTCAAGGTCGGAGACCCGCTCATCGGTCGACTGCTCCTGCTCGACACACTCTCGGGCAGCACGCGCGAGGTCCGAGTCCGCAAGGACCCGCGGTGCCCCGTCTGTGGAACGACGCCCACGCAGACGGGGCTCATCGATTACCCCGCATTCTGCGGCGTGTCGGAGCCGGCTCCCCGAGTCCCCCTGATCGACCCCACCGCCCTTGCCAGGGAGTTGAAGACCTCCGCGCCTCCGGTGCTCGTGGACGTCCGCGAGCCCGGCGAGTGGGCGATTGCCCACCTCCCGAAGGCGCGGCTCGTTCCGAAGGGGACGCTCGCGGACCGGCTGAGCTCCCTTCCGAAGAATCGGGCGGTCGTCGTCTATTGCAAATCCGGCCGCCGGTCGGCCGACGCCGTCCGGCTGCTGCTCGACCGGGGATTCGTGCGGGTGCGCTCGCTGGCGGGCGGGATTGACGCCTGGGCCGACACCGTCGACCCGAAGATGCCGCGATACTGAGAGCCCCAACGCACCAGGGTCGGGTCGAGAATCGAATCGTTCAGCCGAGCGACCGATCCGGAGAGAAGCTCGAGAGACCCACGGTTGGGTTGTACGAGCGGACCCGTCGCGAGAGTTCCACGGCGAACTCTTCCGGGCGCTTCGGGGAGACGAACAGCGGAACGTCCCCCGCCGTGACCAGGATCCCGGCGGAGACGGTGTGGATGGCGTCGAAGGTGTGGATCAGCGGGCTCCACATCCGGCCCCGCCACCCCCACCCCCCGAAGAAGCTGACCGGACCGAGGTCCCGCAGGTTCGCGAACTCCAGCATCCGGACCTGGTCGAGGGGGATGGTCCGGGACCCGAAGATGCGGCGCGCGTAGAGCGCCCGGTCGTCGAGGACGTAGTACGTTGAGAGATTGCGCGCCAAGAAGAGGAACATGACGCCGATGAGGAACTCGGGAACGATCGGGTTCGAGGTGAAGGAGGCGCGATTCGTGGCGTAGACGATGATGATTACGAGAAAGAGGTACAGCCCGACCACCCCCACCGAGACCGGGGCCCCCACCCGGACGCGTCCGGTTCCAGTGCTCATGGCGGGGAACGACGTGGCACGCTTCCCTTAAGGATTCCACGGCGCCCTTGCGCAACCAGCACTCGGTCCACGAGGATTCGCCAACGCCGAGTCACGTTCGGGACTTCGGCCTCTTCGCAGGGAGCTGGGCGGCGTACTGGATCGAGCGTGCGACCCACGGAGCGGCCCTCTTGGAATCCTTCCAGACCGCCTCGGGGAGCGCGACATACTCGCGCATCGGCCGCCCCGGCATCGGCTCGAACGGCGTTGCCTGAAGATCCTTCGCCGCAGAGGCCCGGTCCGCTTCGGAGAGCCGCACGATCAACTCGGACCCAAAGACGCAGAAGAACATGTTTCCGCCGACGAACGCGGCGGGTTGGCCGAACACGGGCCGGCGTGTGACGCCGGGACGCCTCGGGAGGAGAGCCTCGAAGGCGGCGACGGTGGCCGGAGCTGGCTTCGGTATCCCCATGGTCGATGCGAGCCGGAACCCCGCCGGGTCCTAAAGCCACCGGCGGTCCACCGCCGATCCGTCCCGTGGCTTAGGCGGCGGCTTCGTAGTAGAACTCGCCGCGTTCGCGCTGCTCGCGGTCGAGGACCGACCCTTCCCGGTTGATGCGGGGTCGCAGCGTCTCGGCGTCCCGGCGGAACGTCACCTGCACGTCCTTGAGCAGGTGGTTCATCCCCGCCCGCATCGCGAACGGTCCGGAGCCCACGCCGGCCGAACCGTCCTTCCCCTCGGAGCGGAACACCATCAAGGCGTCGCAGGCGAGGTCGAGGAAGTACACGTCGTGGTCGACCACGAGCGCGCTCACGGCCTGGCGCTCGACCTGGCGGCGGATCAGCTTCGCCATCGCGATCCGTTCGTCGGCGTCGAGGTAGGCCGACGGTTCATCGAGGAGGTACAACGTGGCCGGCCGCGCCAAGGCGAGGGCGACGGCCGCGCGCTGCAACTCCCCGCCCGAGAGGTCCGGCAGCGCCACGTCGAGCAGGTTGTCGAGGTGAAGCCCGGGAACGAGGTCGCGCTCGAAGAGGCTCCCGTCGAACGTCGGGTCTCCTCGGAGCGCTTCGAGGCGCTCCCGGAGGCTCGCCGCGTTGGTCGCCTTCAGGTACTGCGGCTTGTAGCTCACGGTCACCCCCTTCGGGGGTGCGCCGGCCGTAGGAACCTCGGCGCCCGCGAGCATGCGGACGAACGTCGTCTTTCCGGTCGCGTTCGGACCGACGATGCCGACGGTCTCCCCCTTCGCGAGCTCGCCCGCTCCGACCGAGAGGTGGAACCGGTCGAATTTCTTCTCGAGCGGGTCGAACGCGACGAGCACGTTCGTGCGCGTGGGGAGCTTCGGAGGGTGCGCGACGAACCGGACCGGTTCGGTCCGGAAGCGCACGTTCTCGTCCTTCAGATAGCCGTTCAGGTAGGTGTTGATCGCGCTGCGCATCGCGATCGGGTGGGAGATCACGCCGAACGCCGCCTCCTCGCCGTAGACGAGATGGGCCTGGTCGGCCAGGTAATCGAGGAGCGCGAGGTCGTGCTCGACCACGACCACGCTCTTCCGCTCGCCGAGCGCGCGCAGGAGGCGAGCCACCTGCAAGCGGTGCACGATGTCGAGGTAGCTCGACGGCTCGTCGACGAGGTACAGGTCGGCGTCGGTTCCGATCGTCCGGGCGATGGCGAGCAACTGGAGCTCGCCGCCCGAGAGTTCGGCGATCGGCCGCTCGGCCTTCCCCTCGAGTCCGACCGACGAAAGTGCCGGACCCGGTTCCACGGCCGACCGCGCGAGGAACTCCTCGGCGGTGCCGCCCTCCTCCACGAGCCGGTCGACGTACTGCGGTTTGAACACCGCACGGAGTTCGCCCCGGGCGATCTTCTCGAAGTGGGCGTGCATCGCCGTTCCCCGGTACCGGTCCAGCACCTCCTCCCAATTCGGGGGCTTGTCATACCGGCCGAGATTCGGTCTCTCGACCCCGGCGAGGACCCGGAGCGCCGTCGACTTGCCCGTGCCGTTGGGGCCGAGAATCCCGGTGATCCCCTTCGTCGGCGGAAGGGGGAGCCGGTAGAGTCGGAAGCCGTTGTACCCGTACCGGTGGACGATCTCGCGCTCGTCGGCCTCGGGCGTGTTGAGGATCTTGATCGCATCGAACGGGCACTTGTGCACGCAGATGCCGCAGCCGATGCAGAGCGTCTCGGAGATGACCGGGCGGCCGTCGGTCCCCTCCACGATGCACTCCTGGCCCATCCGGACCGGCGGGCAGTACGCCTGGCATTCCCACTGGCACTCCTTCGGGTGGCAGCGGTCGCGGAGCAGGATGGCGATCCGGGCCATCTCACGCCTCCCGGGTGTCGCCCACGATCCGGCCGTCGGCCATCGTCAGGTGGCGGGTCGCCCGCCGAGCGACGGCGGGGTTGTGAGTCACCAGCACCAGGCTCGCCCCCGTGGTGTGCTGGGCCTCGACGAGCAGGTCGAGCACCGACTCGGTGTTGGCCCGGTCGAGCTCCCCCGTCGGCTCGTCGGCGAGGAGCAGCCCCGGCTCGTTCGCGAGAGCACGGGCGATGGCCACCCGCTGCTCCTCCCCGCCGGAGAGCTGGTGGGGGCGGGAGTGCCGGCGTCCGGTGAGACCGACCGACTCGAGGAGCGCCCGTGCCCGCGCGGTCCGCTCGGCGGCCGGCCGGCCCGCGCCGCGCATAGGCAGGGCGACGTTCTCCTCGGCGGTCAAGGTCGGGAGCAGGTAGAACCGTTGAAAGATGAAGCCGACCCCGGTCAGCCGCCGGCGGGCACGCTCCCGTTCCGGGAGCCGTCCCACGGGGGTCCCGTCCCACTCGACCGTGCCCGCGCTCGGGACGTCCAGGAGGCCGAGCAGGTTGAGGAGGGTCGTCTTGCCGCACCCGGACGGTCCCTCCACGCTGACGAAGCTGCCCGGTGACATCTGGAGGTCCACCCCGTCGAGGGCACGGACCTCGGTCGCCCCGTCTCCGTAGGTCTTGCGGACCCCGCGGAACGAGAGTGCAGGCGCTTTGGTCCGATTCATCGGAGGGCCTCCGCGAGGGGCAATCGCAGGGCGGCCCGGGCCGCCGCCGCGCTCGCCAAGAGGCAGAGCAGCACCGTGCCGACGCCGAGCTCGCCGAGGGTCCTCGGGTCGAAGACCGCGAGTCCGGCGATCACCGGGACCTCCCCGGAACCGAACGTCCGGAGGACGAGGATGGCGATCCAGCCGCCCGCAACCCCCGCGACGACACCGGAGGTGGCGATGGCCGCGGCCCGGCCGACAAGACCGGTGACGATGGACCATCGGGGAAGACCGATCGCCCGGCGGATCCCAATCGACCGTCGCTCCGCCTCCACGCGTCGGAGCAGGACGAGGGTCAGGAACAGGAGGCCGATCACGATCGCTGTCGCCGAAAGGGCGAGATAGAACCCGGTAAGGACCGCGTTCGCCTGGTCGAGCTCGACCACCTGGTCGGAGAGGGTCGTGACCCCATAGTAGGGCACGAGCGCTTGGATCGCGTTCGCGGCTTCCTGGACGTCGGAGGGGTTCGTGGACGCGGTCCCCGAGAGCGAGACTTCGACGGTATCGGACGCGTCGAGCAACGCGCCGGTGGTCCCGTTCGCCCGAGCTTCCCCGGTCAAGACCTGAAGGTCGGACAGGGGAACGATGACGGCAAATCCGGCGATCGGTCCAAGGACCCCGGACGGTGTCCCGAACTCCCCCGTCACGGTGTACGGCGTCGCCGAGGTCGCGTTCGCATCGTCGGCGACCCCGATCGTCCCTCCGATGCCGACCCCGAGCGCACTCGCCGTCGGTCCGGCGAGGAGGATGTCGTTCGTGGCAGGGCCCTCGTAGGTGCCGTTCGCGAAGTGGACGCTGTCGTCGGGGTCTCCGAGCGGGAGAGGCGACGGGAACGCGCTGCGCTCGGAGGGGCTCAACGTGGCGAGGAAGGGTCCAGGGAGGACCCCCTCGGCCAGCGCCGGCTCGCGCACCCCGGTCGGTCCGAACAGGTCGACGGCGGAGCTGAGGGCGGGCGAGGCGGCCGCCACGTTCGGCACCCCGTCGATCTCGCGGGTCAGGGCGTGCGAATTGCCGACGCCGTGCGTGCCGGGAGCCGAGACGGTGATCTCGAATCCGGAGCTTTCCAGCGCCGAGCGTTCGTGGCTGGACACGCCACCGCCGACCGACAGAAGGACGACGGGAAGGGCGACGGCCGTCGCGATCGCGGCGACCGCGAGCAGGTCTTGGAGCGCCGTATGGGAGAGGCGAGACCGGGGGCTCACGGGGCTCGAAGCTCCTCAGCGATCGGGAGGCGCACCGCGCGCACCGCCGGCAGGATTGCGGCCAGCAGGCCGATGATCAGCACCTCGACGACTGCCGTGCCCACCACGGTCCCGTCAAAGGCGACGAAGGAGAACCCGGCCGGAAGCCCCGGCAAGAGGCTGACGAGGAACCGATTGAGGAGGTATGCCCCCGCGAACCCTCCCGCCAGTCCGACCGCGAGGCCCAAGGCCGCGAGGGAGAGCGCCTCTTCGACCACGTAGCGGCCAATGGTGCTGCGCGCGAAGCCGATCGCGCGGAGGGTGGCGATCTCCTGGCTTCGGTCGTCGACCGACATGGTGAGCACGGTGGTCGCGAAGAGGGCGGCGACGATGAGGGCGACGAGGCCGATCAGCGTCCCGAAGGTCCGGTACAGGTCGACCACCGATTGCACCGCGCCGAGGATGTTCGACAGCGTGAACACCGTGAGCGAGGGGAAAGCGCGCTGCAGGGTGCTCTGGTCCGACGACTGGTTCGACGGGTCGGTGAGGTGGACCAGGACCACCGACGCTTCGTCGTGGTCCACGACCGCCGCGCCCGCGAGGGTCTGGGCCTCCGAGAGATAGAAGAATCCGAGCAGGGCAGAGGGGATCAGGAAGAACGGACCCGAGATTCCGACGACGCGGAACGGGGTCGCGTTGTGGTACCAGCCGAGCGCCTGCGCGGGAGAGGCGAGCGACTGCACGCTCACGTAGACGATGCTCCCGACGCTGGCCCGGAGGATGCCCGCCATCCCGTCATCGAGCACGACCTCGTGGGTGAACGGTCCGTTGTAGGTGCCGTTCGCGTAGTGGGGGTCGCCCGGACTCGAGAACCCCGGTCCCTGGGCCACCGACGGCGTGTCCAACCCAGTGTTCGCACCGGGGATCCACCCAACTCCCTCGCCGCTCGCCGGCCCCCAGCCGCCCGGGATGGCGGAGCCCGTCGGGGAAGCATTCGCTGCGGCGTAGAGCGAGGCGTTCGCGAAGACAAACGACGTCACGAGCCAGGGACTGGCCGCCGCCACGTTTGGGTCGGCCCGGGCGAACCCTGTCGGAATCGAGTGCGCGTTGGTGACGGGCGGGAAGGTGGTGCCGCTCAGCGTCGTGTTCGCGCTGGTTGCGATCAGGTCGACCCCGCTCGCCGTGGCCAGTCGGGACGCGCTGCCTTCGACGCCGGCCGAGAGGGCAAGGAGGACGGTGACGAGCCCGGTCGCGAGGCCGATGCCGAGCGCGGTCAACGCCGAGCGTCCCGGCCGCCGACGGATGCCGTCCCAGGCGTACCGCACGGGCCGGCTCCTTCCGTCCCGCTCAGGTCGAGTGGGCGCGCAGTTCCCCGAGCGTGGTCCGGTGCGAGGAGGTCACGTCGTACTTGTGGATCGACTCCTCGCTGACGGTCACCACTCTGACGCCGGTGGCATCGGGAAGGGCGGGGAATCGTCCGGGGAGCGAGGCGAGCAGGTCGCGCATGACGTCCTCGACGAATTTCGGGTGTCGGTGGGCGGTCAGCACCACGTCCGCCTCGTCGCCCCGTTTCAAAATCGCGTACGTCGGCGACGACTGGGCGCCCTCGACCGCTTCCAGAATCTGGTCGACCTCGACCTCGGCGCCTTCCGGGAGGTCGAACGTGAGTCGGGTTCGATTGCGCTGGTTGTGGGTCACGATGGGCAAGGCGGCCATCGATGGGTCAGCGAGCAGTGGGAACTCCTTCGTCAGCTTCTCCCGCGCCGTCACCATCGCGCACGGGCACGCCGTCATGCCGACCGCCTCCCCCGCGATCGAACGTTCCAGGCTCACGGCCCCGTCGCTCCCCCGACGCGCCGTCGCCTCGGCGAACAACTGGAAGTCTTCGAGACTCTGACGAGCCGCCGAGATCCCCCGAAGCGCGAAGTAGAGCGCCTCGGCGCGCACCTCGGCGTCGTTGGCGTACGGGTGGCGGGCGAGGAGCTCCGTCGCGATGGTGGAGCAGGCGGATTCGAGGCTCTCGACCGGTCGTTGGGAGGTCCAGTCGACGACCTCCGCGAGCAGCTCGGCGTTCCGGGAGAGGTCCGACCCCTTCCGGTTCGACGGGAGGTCGACGGCGACCGAGAAGGAAACGGTCAGGGTGACCGCCCGCTCCGGGCGCTGCACGACGAGCGGCTTCTGAACGCCGGTGACACCGACCCGGTGGAGCTCGAGGCGTCCGTGGGTGGGCGCCATCGCGTGGACGTCCTTCATCGGCGCGGCCCACCCGGGACGTCCTTAAACGGCTTGTCGCCCGCAGTGTACCGACGGCCACCTACTCCTGCGACGTTATACCCGACGCCGCGCTCGGTTCGAACGATGGACGACGCTGCGGCCACCACGGGACCCTCCGCCCCGACCGGGGCCACCGGCCCCGCAACTCCCGCGATCCCCGCGCCGGCAGCACCGGCGACGGCCGCCGCCTCCGGTCCCCACGCCGAGGTCGAGGCCGCGATCACGAAGGAACTGAAGAAGATCTACGACCCCGAGATCCCGATGAACATCGTGGACCTCGGGCTCATCTACGGCTTCGAGTGGAAGAGCGAGGAGGACGTCGTCCTCCACATGACTCTCACTTCGCCAGGGTGCCCGGTCGCCGGCGTCCTGGCCGAGGAGATCAAGATCGTCATGGAAAAGGTCCCCAAGGTCGCGAAGGCGACCGTCGACTTCGTCTGGGAGCCTCCGTGGTCCCCGGAGAAGATGAGCGAGTTCGCGCGCCGCCAGTTCGGCTACTTGTAACGCCGGCGCGCCCAGAGGGCGATCAGCGCGACCGCGACGACGGCGGCGATCAGGACGAGAATCTCCGGAAGCAGCGCGGAGTTCGACGACGGCCCGGAGGGGGACGGGGGAGGGAGCGTCGTGTTGCCCGCCACCGTCACGCTCGTGGAATTCCGGACGGTCTGGTTCGCCTGGTCGGTCGCGGCCACCGTGACGGAGTAGTTCCCCACCAACGTGGGCGTGCAGGTGACCGTGGCCGTGGTCGGGGTCGAGCACCCGTCGGGGAGGCCGGACCACCGGAAGGCGAACGGAGCCGCACCGCCGGCCGTGGTCGCGGTGAACGTGACCGTCCCCTCGGCAGCGATCGTCGCGGTGGAGGCGGCAACCAGCACGGCGGGTTTGGCGTGACCGAGCACCGCGATCGATGTGGCGGAGACAACCGCATGGGCCGAATCCGTCACTTGAACCCCGACCTCATAATTCGAGGCATCCGGCAGGGAGCAATTCGCGAGGGGTCCGGTAGAACTACATCCGGCGGGGAGGCCGGACCAAGCGTACTGAAGGGGGTAGGCTCCGCCCGAGACCGCGGCGCGGATCGAGAAGAGCGTTCCCTCGTCCGCGAGCACCTGCCCGGGGACGAGGGCGACGGCGAGAGCCCCGTAGATCTGGACCTCCTGGCCGGGGCTCAGTCGACTCGCTCCGACCGTGTCATTGACACTGACGAAGACGTACTGCGGACCCGGAGTGCTCGGCGTACAGTTGATCTCGACCCCACGGCCGACACAGCCCGGGAAGGACGACCAGATGTATGTCACCCCGCCCGACCCGCCCGTGATCCTCGCCGTGAACGAGACGCTCTGGCCGACGTCGAGCGCCGTCGTGTTCGCCACGATCTGGACGTCGAGGGTCGCATAGACCTGGAACGGGTGCGGCCCCGCCGAGACGACACTGCCGTTCGCATCGCGGACTGTGACCGAGATGTTCGAGCTCCCCGTGACGTTCGGGAAGCAGTTGATCGTGCTCGCGTTCGCGGCAGGGCATCCGACCGGTAGGCCGGTCCAGTTGAACACCCAGTAGCCGAACCCACCCGAGACCTCCGCGATGATCGATACGGCAAGTCCCTGGTCGGTCCCCGCGGCGGGGGTGGTCCGGATCCCGCCGATGGTCAACGGTCCTGGGACGGTGATGTCCACGACGTTCGAGGGCCCGATGACATCTCCGTGTGCGTCGATGGCGAAGTCGTCGAACTTGTACGGCCCGGCGAGCCCGGCGCGCCAGCCCCAGGTCAGATTCCCCGTCCCGGAGATCACGCCGTTGACCCTCCAGATCGTGGAGTACGGTCCGACGCCGCCGGTCACGTTCGTCGTGAAGTTCACGAGGGTCCCGGCGGTCGGAGTGGAGGGTCCGCCGCTCAGGGAGACCGATGTCAACCGGGTCGGGTCCGTCTCGTAGCGGAAGCCGTACGCCGAGTTCTGCAGGGAGTAGTTCTCCCCGTCGGCCCAGCGCGGGCCGTAGGACGTCCCGCTCGCCGTGTTGACGTACTGGCTCGCCGGGTCCCCCGGTCCGATCGACTCCGTCCCGTTGCTCGAGGCGTAGCAGAGCGCCCGGGAACCGTTCGATTGGAACAGGTCGAACTCGTCGGACCACGGGATGTAGTCGGTGACGTACGTCCCGTTCGCGAACTCGTACTCGACCGTGGGCATGTAGAGGTAGTCGGGGCACGAGGTGGCCGTGCTGTTGACGACCTCGGTCATCGTGCCCGTGTAGTACCCGTTGGAGTCCGACGCGGTGCTGAGGAACTCCCACTTCGTCCCGCCGGAGTTGGGCTGGGCGTCGCACAACGTGTGGGAGACGGCCGTGGTCACGTCCTTCAAGGTCATGCAGCCGTTTCCGCCGCTGCTGAAGTAGATCGTGAGTTCGACGACGTCCCCGGCGGAGAGCGAGACAGTCGAATCGCAGGTGATGGGTCCGGAGTTCTGGGCGTTGTCCCACACCTCCGTGGCTTCCTCGAACCCGGAGTTGCACCCCGGCCAGTTGTCGGCAATGACGATCTGCCACCAGTCGCCGGAGTTCGTCAGTCCGTTGAGTTCGTAGGCGGTGGAATAGGGGCTGTTCACGAGGGGAATGTACTCGGAGAGACGTGCGACGCCCGTCGCGGAGCTCTCGTTCAGCGAGGAGATCGTCGAACCGGATTGCAGGTAGTACAGGTCGGATTGGGCGGGGCGGGACGGGGTCCGGAATGGGGCGATTCCCAGGTGGAGGCCGGGGGGAAGTCGGTAGACGACGGCGCCGGCCCCACGTGCTCGGGCCGACCCGTAGTCCGTCGAGATGGGCTTTCCCGACGAGGGAGCCCCCCAGGAGGCCGCCACGCTCGTTGGGAGGAGGAGGACGAATACGCTGAGGGCCGCGAAAGCGACGGTCGCTCTGGACGTGCGAGGAACCCAACGAGGCATGTCGTACCCTGAAGGCAGGAAAAGTAGCCGCCCTCCGGCACATAAGGGCACGTCTCGGTCTCGGGTCGCCACCGGAGCGCGTTCGGCGCGCTCATGAATGGACCTGACTTCGGTCCGAAACCGTGGAGATGTCGGCGTTCCTGGACGGGACGGATCCGGCGCTCCAACAGACGACGTGGGGGGCCGACCGGTCCCCCATCCTGACCCTCCGTCCCGGAGGACGGGTCCGCGTCGTCGTCCCCGATTCGTCCAGCGGCCAATTGTCGGAACGGTCCACCAAGCGGTCGCTTCGAGCCCTCGACTTCGAGCGGGTCGATGCCGCCGTCGGCCCCATCGAGATCGTCGGGGCGCGCGCCGGCGATCGGCTCGACGTAGCGATCCGCTCGATCCGGACGGGCCACTGGGGCTGGTCGGGAGTGTTCCGGGACTTCGGCCTGCTCCAGGGGCAATTCGAGGACGACCTCCAAATCTGGAAAATCGGATCGAAGGAGGCCCGGCCCCGGGGCGGGTTCCTCCCCGACGTTACCATCCCAACGCGACCTATGCTGGGGTGGATCGGGGTCGCGCCGTCCTCTGGACATCACCCGATGGTCCCCCCGCGAAGAACCGGAGGGAATCTCGACCACCGATTCGTCGGAGCGGGCTCCGTACTGTCGCTCCCGGTCGAGGTCGACGGCGCCCTGCTGTCGATCGGCGACCCCCACGCGGCGCAGGGGGACGGGGAGGTCTCCGGCACCGGTATCGAGACGACCGCGGACGTCGAACTCGAGGTGCGGCTCGTACCCCGCGCCGCACCCCGGTTCCCCTTCGTGCGGGCACCGAGCCTTCCGGGAACCCCTGGCCCCGTTCTGGCGTCGCTCGGGGTCGGTCCGGAACTTCTCCCGGCGTCCGTGGAGGCCCTCGAGGGGCTCCTGGACCTGTTCGAGGGGAGAGGGATCTCGCGAAAATCGGGCTACCTTCTCGCGAGCATCGCGGGGGAGCTCCGGATCTCCGAGGCGGTCGACCTGCCGAACTACGTGGTGTCTGCGAGCTATCCGGAGCGCCTTCTCCCGCCAACAGGGGACCTTAAGGCGCGCCGCACGTCGGCGCGCCCGAGGCGGAGGGGACCATGAGCGAGTACCTGGAAGAGCTGGCCACGGAACGCGCGATGAAGGACCAGTTCATGTCGCGCCACGCCGAGTCCCCGTTCGTCCAGGGCTCCGTCTACGAATTCCGGGGTCTGAAGTACTTCCCTCCCGACGAGAAGCTCCGCGTTCGCGCGACGCTCGAGCGCCTCCCGGAGCCGAAGGAGGCGTTCCTCCGCACCAACCGGGACGGACAGGCGGCGATGCGATGGGTCGGCGAACTCCTCTTCACCATCGGGAGCCGCAAACTCCGACTTCGGGTCTACCATGCCGGCGAGGGAGTTGGAACGTCGGTGTTCGTCCCGTTCCGCGACGGCACGAGCGGCCAGGAGAGCTACGGCCCGGGGCGCTACCTCACGCTGGAGCTCAACGAGACCGACGCGTACGAACTCGATTTCAATCGCGCCTTCAACCCGTACTGCGCCTACACGGACGCGTACGAGTGCGGTTTCCCCCCGGCGGAGAACGACCTGCCGGTCCCGGTTCGTGCCGGGGAAAAGGTCTGGTCGACGGAGCACAACCCGCGTACGCCGTCCAGCGCCGTGATCGCCCTGCTTCCCCCCCGACCCCCAGCGAAGGGTGCGGCGACCGCGCCGACGAAGCCGCGGGCGAAGGCGATCCCCGCGAAGGTCCGAGGGAAGAAGGCGACCAAGAAGCCCGCTCCCCGGTCGGCGAAGCCGAAGGCGTCGAAGCGCCGCCGCTGATCAGAGGTGCGGGGCGACCGCGAAGATCCCGTCCAGAACGAACTGGACCCCGACCGCGGCGAGCAGCAGCCCGAGGACGCGCGTCATCGCCATGACGCCGACCCGGCCGAGATAGTGAAGGATCGCGGGCCCGTACCGGAGGGTGAGGAACGTGGCCACGGTCGTGATCGCGATCGCCACGAACGTCGCTAGGATGGAGAGTGGGTCCGAGCCGGCCGATCCCTCGTAGATCATCACCGTCGAGATCGCTCCCGGTCCAGCGAGGAGCGGGACGCCGATCGGAACGATTGCCACCTCGTCGCGGCGGGTGAGTGCGTCGGCGCGGTCCGCGTCCGCCAGCCGGGTGCGCGTCAGTTCGCCGTTCAGCATCTCGAAGGCGACCCAGAAGAGGAGGATGCCGCCGGCGATCTCGAACGCACCCAGCGTGAAGCCGAAGGCGGCGAAGACAAACCGGCCGGCGACGGCGAAGAGCGTGAGCACGGTGGCCAGGACGGCGACCGCCCGGCGGAGGACGACCTCGCGGTCTGCCTCCGGAAACCCCTCGGTGAGGGCCACGAAGAACGGGAGCGTGCCGATCGGGTCGACGATGGCGAAGACGCTGACGACGACCGCGACGAAGAACCCGATCTCCACGCGCTGACCTCCGAAGTCGGCCGACGCGGTCCGGGGTATAGGCTCTCCGAGGCGACGGCGTGCGGCGCTCGAGGCAAGGGGGGACGAGGAGTGTGAGGCCGGAGGGACTATCTACCCGGTCCGAGGCTTCTCTCCTCGTGCCCGGCGCGGACGCCCGCGACCCGTCCGGGGCGGAGCGCCACTACAAAGGCTACCGGGTCTACGCCTACATCGCGCTCTCCCGGCTGTTCGGGGAGCTGAATCTCGACCTCGAGCAGGAGGGCTTGCCGGAGCGCGTTCGGGAGGCCCTCGTCCGGTACCAGGGCCGGGTCACGAAGGAGGAGATCCTCCATGCCATCCGCTCGAACTCCCACATGACGGAGAAGGTCCTAGCCTACCTGGCCACGGAAGGATTCGCGGAGGTCCGGCGTGACGAACACGGATACGACATCCGCATCACGCCGACCGGGGCCGAGCATCTGCGGCGCTACCATCGGCTCTATCGGGAGCTCTACGGGCGGGAGCTCGCCGAACACTACCGGTTCGTCCGCTCTCCCGAGTGGCTCGGGTGACCTGGCGTTGTCCTATGGGACCCCGAGGACGTACGGCACGAAGTCGTACGTCCCGTCCGGGCCCTCGGTCACAATCTCCGTGGTGACCCGATAGCGCGCAAATCCCCGGGAGAGGAATGCCGGCCGACCGACGGCCCATTCGTAGACGTCCTCCGGGATCGGCACGGCGCCGGTGCGCAGGAGGATGAGTCGTACGGGCGGCGCCGAGAGCCGGGACACGATGCTCTGGGCATCGGCCGCCAGCTTGGCGAGGTCCGCCGTCGTCGGGGCCTCGGGCCCGAGGCGCGCGAGCACCGCGAAGCCGCTGTCCCCGCGGCCCGCCAACCGCCAGAGGAGACCGCCGGGTTTCTCAATCAGAAGCTCGAACGCGATGGAAGAACCGTGCCCCGAGAACTCCGTACGGTAGCGGAGCGCCTCGGGATGTTCCTTCAACAGCGATTCGATGGCGGGGCTCGTTTGCGCCATGTATCGGGCGAGCCTCTCGACGGGAGTCCGTCCGGCGGGGACTCGGACGACCGGGTCGGCCTCGCGGAGCAATCGGATGGCACGGTGGCGCATCACGAACGACCGGAAGAATCCGTCCGTCTCCCGGAGCAGCGAGAGGCCGATCACCCCGGCAATGAGCCCAATCACCGAGAGGATGGCCAGCGTGAGGTTGCTGCCCAGCGTGATCAGGGTCACGAACGCGAGCAGTACGATCCACAGGACGAGGATCGTCGCCGTGTATCGATACATCCGGCGCACGGTCGGGGCGAGCTGGGCCACCCGGTCGGAGAGGTCAAAGATCGCCGAGATCGGGTCCTCGACGCCCCGGGGCTGGCTCACACCGTTCGCTCGCGGCCCGGATAGATAAACCCCGCAGAAACACCGCGCTCTCCCCCCCGCCCGGCCCCGGGACTGGACCGACCGAGCTGCGCCTGAATCGAAACGACTTCATCTGGGACGAACGAGAGTACATGATCGGGGAACGGCGGATGGACGGGAGCGTAACCAGTTCCATCGCCCTCTCGGTCCGACGCCGGACCCGCGCCCTATGGACCGACGTGCACCTCTCGTTGCGTCGTCCCTCCACAGAGATCGCTCGACGTCGCCGTCGCCGCTGGCTCGCGACGGGCGCCGTGGTGTGCGCGGTCCTTCTCGTCGTCGCTGGCGTCTACGTCGTGACCCTGCCCCCGCCTCTTCCGTTTCACGAACTGTGGTCGAAGACGCTTGCTGGAAACTCGTACGGCCAGGGCGTCGGGATCGGCGGCCTCTTCGTGACCTACTCGTACACGGCCGGGGCGTTGACCAATCTGACCGGATCGGCGGACGTGCAGACGGCGGACCTGACGTTCCAGATGGAGGGGATCGACCTCGTCTCGGGTACGGTCCTCTGGACGTCGTCGTTCGTGCTCTGGGGGGTCGTCGACGCGCCCCCCGATTTCCTTCCCCGGATGGTGGCCGCGGGGTCGGATGCGGCACTCGCCGTCTCCTGGGGCGGGACCTCCGGGGCGAACCTGACGGTCGTCACGGTGGACGCCTCGACGGGGGATCGGCTCGCAGACTGGACGGTCGCGATCCCGGGCTGGGCGAGCACCGTCGCCTCGCAAGAGATCGCGACCGCCAACGGAACGCTCGTCACCTGGCTCCCCGAGACCCTCACCTCCCCGACCCCGCTCCTCCTCGTCGGCTACAATGTCACCACGGGGGCCCGCGCGTGGAACGACTCGGTTCCCATCCCGCTGACGCTCGACGGATGGGGACTGGGCATCTCTTCCGCGGCCCAGGACGGGAGCACGCTGGAAATCTCGGTGACCCCCGCCGGTGGCCCCGCGTGGCTCCTCGGGGTCGCCGGAAATGCGGGAACGGTCCTCGGCGAGAGGCTGTACAACGGGTCGGCCGACATCTCCCGGGGAGTGGCCGGCGCGGGCAACTTCTACTTCCTGAACAGTTCCGCCGGCGGACTGCTCATCGATGGATTCAATCTGAGTTTGGGCACGAACCTGACCCCCATCCCGGTGGACAACGTCCGCGACGGCTCCGCCGGCTCGGCGGCCCTGTTCGCGGTCGACGGGGTCCTCCTCGTCGCCTCGTACTCGAACGACCTCTCGTACGCCGCCTACGACCCCGGGGGCCGGATGCTCTGGATCTCGGAGTTTCCGAACGCCACGTCGTGCGGCCAGCCCGACTTCTCGGCGTTGGGCCCCTGCGCGACCGACCTGAGCCCTCCCCTGTCTCTCGGGAACGGAGTCGTCCTCGTGAGCTCCTACGCCAGCCTCGCCTCCGTGGGAAACGCCTACCTCGACACCTACCGCGCCATCGACGTCTCGAGTGGATTCGTGGACTGGTCGGCGAACTACTCGCTCACCTTCGGCTACCAGTTCTGGCCCTGGCAGGGTCCCGAACCGCTCGTCTCCGTCCAGAGCACCGCGGGGCCCTACGTTCTCTATGCCGTCGTCTCCCCAAGCTCCATTTCCCTGGAGGGCGGGACCACCTAGGACCGACGAACGTCGCCCTAATGGGTCGGCCGACTCGGAGGGACGCGTAGGGTCCAGGCGACGACGCACCGGCCGTCCGCACCGGGAGCGGGCCCAGAGGTTCCCGGATTTCCCCTGAGATAAACCCCTCCGAAACACTCCATCGGCCGAATCGTGCGTGCGGCGGGATGGGTACGCCCGCGCTGGTGGGGCTGGTGAGCCCCATGGGAACCCCCGAACGCCCTACGGCGCGACCGCCCCCGTCGACCGAGCCCTGCCGACGAGGCCTCCGTCGGTCGACCATCGTGGCGACCGCGCTGGTCACCGTCGCCCTGGCCCTGCTCGTCCTGCCGCTCCCCGCGGCGTCCGCCGGAGCGGTCCGGACGACGGCCGCCGCTCCCGCCCCCGGCCCGAGTGAGTCCTGGGCCTGGGGGGCGCTTGCCAACTTCTCCGCGTCGATCGAGTACGTGGGCGCGTACAACAACTCCCAGAACCTGACCGGTGGGAACTGGACCAGTTCCGGCGCCTACGTGGCGATGCAGGAGTCCGTCGGGGTCGAGTTTGGCGCGTACGTCCTCGTCAACGCATCGACTCCGTCGAACGGAACGCGCTACGTGCAGGTCGACGCCGCCGAGCTCCGGGCGGAGCACATCGCGGTGGCGGCCTCCGGAACGTTCCCGGTCGCCGGAAACTACACCGCGAACGCCTCGATCCCCCTGGCGCCGCTCAACTTCTCGTTGGCAGCGACCGTCGCGGTCCTCGACGTGGCCGCGGCGTACTTGAACTTCTCGACGGGACCGAACGGCTCGCTCGCTCTCGCGAACGAGCATGTGGAGTACGCCGAGGGGGTCAACATCTCACTCGACGCGCAGCAGTTCCCGAACGTGACTCGCGACGCCGCCGGCGACGTGGGCATCCGGTACGTCACGGAGTCGATCGCCGCGAGCGCCTGGGTCTTCGAGAATCTCTCGGCCACGTTCTCGCCCGCCCTCCCCCTCGTGGAGGGACCGTTGTTCGTCGGGAAAACGTGGAACGGCACGTCCACCGCGTCGTTCAATGGGTCGGTCGCCTGGGCCGAGACGGTCCACGCAACCACCGCGAGCGGGACCACCGGTGCGTTCTCGACGTCCGGTACGGCCTCGGCCCGCGCGACCGTCCCGGTCGCGCTGCAGTGCGGCGTCACCGGAACGGCCGTGGTCCGCTACCCGAACGGCACGCCGGAGACCGACGACGTGATCGCGTGCACCAACGCGACGGGCGCGGCGGCGTCCCTCTCGACGAACGGCTTGGTCGTCCTCCCGACGACCAACTCGACCGCGACCGGCGGACTTGCGTCCACGGTCCCGGTGCACGCCGCGACCGCCCCGGCCGCCCCGAACGCTCGCGCCGAGGGCGCCAGCCTGTATTCGCCGTCGCGACAGATGGCGACCTCCGAGCGGGCCTCACCGGCCTCCGGCGATCAGGTCACGGCGAGCCCGATGTCGGTCGCCGACGCGAAGGCGGCGATGCACGCCCTTGGAGCCCCTGTGCGCCCGGTTCCGGTGCATCCGGAGGGCCCCGAGCTCGCGGCCATCGCCGTGGTGGTCGATGCGGTGATCCTCGTCGTGGGCGCCTTGGTGGTACTCGCCCGCCGGCAGCGGCTCCGCGCGTAGGACGAGACGACGAACCCTTTCCCGGGGGAGGGGACCGCCCCTCCCCCACACTTCGAGGGGGGGAGGAGACTGGACCGAGAAAAACCAAGGAGAAGGGGTTGGTGCGGAGAGAACGGAGCGACCCTTACGGGTGCTTCGCCATCTTCAGGACGGCTTCCTGCGTGAAGTCCTCGTTGTGCTTGTGCTTGCCGTGCCACTGCACCAGCGCGACCAGCTCGTGCTGGTCTCCCGAGACGACTTCGAATCCGTCCGCGCACGCGACCTTCCACTTTCCACAGCCCATGTTCGTTCCTCCCCGTCTGAGACGGGCAACGTTCCATGCCCGCCGGGGGGGTGAACCCTTGTAACCCGCGAGTACCACAACTCGGAGGTCGTCCGAGCGCTACGGCTTCGGGACGCCGGCGGTCCCCCGGCTCGCGCCGCCGGCTCGGGGGAGCGACTCGTCCGCGGGGCGGCCGAGGAACGTCCGTTTCGCCGCCGTCACATGGGCGCCGGGACGGATCGAGTCGACGACCTGGAGGACCCGGCCGTCGGCGTCGAGGAGGAACGTGACCCGTCGGGCGTGGCCGAAGGCTCCGAGGACCTCGAAGCGGCGGGCGATCGCCTGGTCGCCGTCGGCGACGAGCGGGAACGGCAGCGAGCAGGTCTCCAGGAACGCGCGCTGGTCGCTGAGCGAGTCGACCGAGACGCCGACGATGGAGACTCCCCGCTCCTTCAAGGCCGGGTGCTCCTTCGCGAAGCCGATCGACTCGTACGTGCAGCCGAGGCTCCCGGCCCGGGGATAGAAGTAGAGGATCACGGGGCCACCGCGGAGCGAGGAGAGGCGAAAGCCGGAGCCCTGCGTGGAGATTCCCTCGAAGTCGGGGGCGACGTCCCCGGGCTGAATCATCAGCCGAAGACGGTTTTGCTCCTACTTGAACCCCGGGGGCGTCGCCGGGGATGCCGCACCCCGCAGCCCGGGTTCGCTCTCGAAGATTCGCGTCATCTCCTCGGCGGCGAGGGACGGAAAGGAGGCGGGGTTCGCGAATTCCTCGAACTGTCGAAGGTCCCGGACCCGGACCGAGGGGACGGCCCCGAGGGCTTGCACGAAGCCGACGGCGGCCTGTGGGAGGGTCCGTCGGTGGCCGGCGGTCAGGAACCCGAGGGGAAGCAGCGGCGCGTAGGCGCGCTGCAATTCGGCCAGCCCGAGGGGGCGCGGTGGTCCGTCGTTGGCCAGGGATCCCTCCGCGAGCCACCGTCCGTCGAGCCGCCCATCGGCATGCGGGTTCGTCACGAGCGCCTGCGCCCCCGCGGTGCGGACCACCTCGACCACGGCATGCGTTCTCCGGGCCTCGAGCAGATGCCCGGGGAAGGAGACCCACGAGGCCCCGGCCCGCACGCACCGTTCGCTCCCCGCCTCGGCGAGGGAAATGTCCCGAAATCGCACCCCGGACCCCGTGATCGACCCGGACGGCGGAGCGCGGAGGAAGTCGCTTCCCTCGACGAACCGAACGATCCTGTCCGGCCGGGCCACTCCGACGGAATCGGAACCGGACGGGCTCGTGGCCGTCACGAAGGCCATGGCGTCGACCCAGGGAGGTCCCGCCGCGGCCGCGACGAGATCCCAGCACCGGAGCGGTTCGGGCGCCTCGGTGAGGTCGAACATGAGGATGCCCCGGCCGACCGCCGCCCGCACGACCGCCGACAGCCGGGACGCGACGGTTCCGGTGGCGTCGAGCGGCGTGGGGCCAAGGGAAATCGCGAGCCTCGGTGGTTCTCTCGTCGAAACCGGCGCGCCGTCGGGGGTCATTTCGCCCCGGATGGGGGGCTTCCTTTATCGGTCTGGCGGTACGGAAGCGTGTGACCGGGGCCCTTTCGAGCGACCGTCGCCCGCTCTCGGAGCGGCTCCGCCCCGAACGGCTCTCCGACGTCGTCGGCAACCCCCGGGTCGTGGCCAAGCTCCTCGCGTGGGGCAAGAACTGGGCCACGAGCACGACTCCGCCGACCCGTCGGGCCGCGATCCTCGCGGGCCCCCCGGGAGTGGGGAAGACCACCGCGGCCTACGCCGTCGCGCGCGAGTTCGGCTGGACCGTTGTCGAGATGAACGCCTCCGACGCGCGCAACCAGGGCGCGATCGACCAGGTCGCGGGTCGCGCCTCGATCACCCACACCCTCGGCGACACGGGCCGATTCCGGTCCCAGTCGAGCGGCGGACGCTCCCTCATCCTACTCGATGAGGCGGATTCGTTGACCGGGCGCGCGACCGAGGACGCCGGCCGCAAGGCCTCCCCGCTCACTTTCCGGGACTTCCTGCGGGGCCGCTACGGCTCGGTCGACGCACTCAACCGGGGATGGAAGCTCGGTGAGACCGGTCGTCCCGCGGCGTTCTCCGCCTGGAGCGACCTGCCGACCACCCCCGGGCGCGCGGCGTTCAACCGGCTCGACGAGGCCCGGGCCGACGTTCAGGATTGGCGCGGGATTGGAAAGCCGACCGACTTGAGTGACCGGGGCGGGCTTGGGGCGATTGCGCGGCTCGTCCGGGAGACGCGACAGCCGCTCATTCTGACGGTGAACGACGACCGGACCCTGACGCGTTACTCGCCCGTTTTCCGGAGCGGGGTCGAACGGCTCACGTTCGAGCGGCTGAGCGACCGGGAGATGCTCGCGTTCGTGCAGAAGATCGTCCGGTCGGAGGGGATGACGGTGACCCCGGCCGCGACGCAGGCCATCGTCCGACGGAGTCGCGGCGACCTCCGGGCGGCGGTGAACGACCTGGAGGCGATCGCCCCGCTGCCCGCCGGGACGTGGCAGGAGTCGGTGCTGGGCTCGCGGGATTCTCAGTCCGAGATCGCCGAGTTGGTGGAGGACGTGTTCGCGCATCCGAGGTTCTACAAGAACGTCGAGCTGCGCGGCCGGGTCGACGCCGACCCGGAGGACCTCCTGCCGTGGTTCGAGGAGAGCGCTTCCCAGTTTGCACGGACCCCCGAGGGTCGGGTGGCGGGCACGGCCGCCATCGCGCGCGCGGAGCGGCATCTCGCCCGCGCCCGCCGCTACCGGGTCTTCGGGCTGTGGAGCCACGCGAGCGAGTTGATGACCGGCGGTGCCTCGGTCGCCCTCGCAGAGGCCGGTGGGGCCCGCATCGGCCGAACGATGTTCCCGGCGTTCCTCAGCGACATGGGACGATCGAAGGCGAGCCGGGCGCTCCGCCGCTCGACGCTCGACAAGGCGGACCACCACCTCCACCTCTCGCGTCGCAAGGGCGCGGAATCGACCCTTCCCTTCCTCGAGGCGGTCTTCGGGGCGCCCGGCATCCGGGACGGGCCGGTGTTCCTCCTTCGGCGCCGGATCGTCGCGAACCTCGAGCTGACCCCCGAAGAGGTCGGCTTCCTGGCGGGCGTCGAGCCCGACGCCGACGGGATCCGGGCGTTGTTCCCTGCCGAGCCCCCTGCGGCCGACGAATCCCCGCCCGCCGAGGAGGAGACACCCGCACCCGCTCCCCCGCCGAAGGCCGCCCCGGCCGAGAGCCGCAAGCGCATCCAGCGCTCGCTCGGCGAGTTCTAGCGACGGCTCACTCGAACCGGCCGACGCCGGTGGAGGAGCCTTCGCGGGACGCCTTCTCGAACTTCGAGGTGGCCGGGCCATGCATGGCCGCCACCCGCAGCGCGATCGGGCGGTTCTTCATCGACACCCGGACGAATCCGGCACCGAGGAATCCGGCCGCCGCCGCGTTCAGGGAGAAGTTTGCGATGCCGACGCTGCTCGGGGTGGCGATCGGGTTCGCCACGGGCGTCGCCGGGGTGATCACCACGGGAATCCCGCCGGGAGCGATGGGGAATCCGGGCGGCGGACCAGTGGCCGGCGGGCCGGTTCCCGACAACTCGACGTTGACCTGGGCCACGCCGAACGACTGGTACACCGCGGACCCGTTCGACCGTGGCACGTAGAACGCCCACGTGTACTGGCCGTCCACGGACGTGCTCCCGCTCGCATGGCAGCTCGTGGTGATGCACGCATCGACGGGCACCATCCCCGTCGGCGGACCCGCGGCCTCCACGTTGAACGACGCGGACCACGAGTCGCCGAGATAGAGGACGTTCAGGCTCGGGATCTCGGAGAAGTTCCAGCTGAGGGTCTCCAACGACCCGACCAGCTGGATGAACGGAACCCTCTGGCAGCCGCTGACCTCCCCTCTCGGGGTGAGGCAGTCGGCGCTGAACTGGGGGGTAGGGGAGATCCGGATGCTGCCAATGGGAGAGTAGTGGAACATCGGGGCGTCCGAGCCGTTGGCCACCAGCGTCTGATAGACGGGTCCGAAGCTCACGCCCCGGAGTGCCTGCATCAAGGATGGGTTGACCGTGTTCGGGGTCATGACCGGCCCGTGCGGGACGTACTCCAATGTCCCGGAGTCGCCGTTGGGGCAGCTCGCGAACGTCGGTCCGTCCCAGCTTCCACCGGTCGCTTCCGCCATGTCGCAGCCGGCTTCGATGACGTGCTCGGTGTCGGTGATGACCTTGGGGCCGCCGGGTCCACCTCCGGATCCATGACCGACCGGCCATCCGGCGGACAGGGGGTCGGTTGCGGTATCCCAGAGGTCGATCGTGTCGATCGTACAGGTGCGACCGATGGAGTCCACGCAGTTGTGCGTGGTGTGCGCGAGACCCGCGATCGAGTCGTTGACGTTGCCGTCCTGCGAGTGAACCCACCCCTCACAGTTCGGCATCACGCCATCGGCAAACTGGTAGGACGGCTCGCAGGTCCAGCCGTCCGCCTGGCTCCCGCCGCAGCACGGATCGAACGCGCTGATGCTATAGTCCTCGACGTACGCCGGGTCCCGCGGAGCCGTCGACCCGATCAGCACCACGACGTGGTGGGTGTTCGGAGACCAGTCGAGTCCGCTCCCGATGATCGCGCCGTAGAGCGCGGTGATCGATGGGCTGTGGAGGAAGTTGTCGTCAAGGCCGACGATCGAGATGAACCCGCCCCCGAACGTCCCGCTCGAGTACGCCTGGTCGACGGCTCCGCCGAAGTCGCTCGCCGGGACGAACTGCGGGATGTCCACGCTGTACTTCGAGGAGTCGCCACAGTCGTTCCAGTCGCCGCAGTCGGTGCCGAAGAAGTCGACCATGGCGAAGCTGACGTTGGAGTGCGGGTTCGCCGAGGCGATCTCGTTCGCGATGTCCTGCGAGTTGGCGATGAAGAACGGACCGCCGTTCGACTCCTCGCACACCGGCTGGTCCCCGCCGTTCGCGACCGCGCACTTGTCGTAGCCGGGGTAGCCGAAGTAGTGGTAGTAGAATCCGTCGTAGGCGGTGGTCTCGATGACAAACGCCACCTGGACGTTCGGCCAATAGGGACTCGGGGCGGTGTTGGCGCTCGCCGAGATCGTCACACGACTCTGGGCCGTTCCGGCCGGACACGTCGACGTCCCGTAGGCGCAGATCGAGGACGGGGAGGCCGAGACGCCGAGCGTGAGCGAGGAGCCGGCGCGGGCCGCCGGCGTCGAGGCGACGCTTGTTGCGGGAAGGACCGTCACCTGCGTCGAGCGGATGACCGGGGCCGTGTCGAAATGGAGGGGGGGCACGAGGATCGTGACCGCGACGGCCACGACGCAGACCACAAGAGCGAGCACCGCCCGGGTCCCCCGCGCAGAAATTGCGCGTGCCGCCGCCCGGAACGGCTCCATTCGAAGAAACCCATCCCGACGATGGGCTTTACACCTTTCGTGCGACGGGGCTCGGCGAGAACCACGTCGCTCGTCCGGACTCGAGTCAGGTACCCGCGGGTAACCGACGCTCTATACCACCCTCCGCGCATCTCGACGCGATGAGCGAATGGGCGGACCGGGCCGAGGAGGCGCCGCTCGACGACCGGGTGGTCGAGTTCCTCCAGGACCGGCCGGGCCGGGTCGCCTTCAACGGCCTCCGCCGCGCCCTCGATGCCCATCCCGAGTCGCTGGTTCGATCGCTCCGGCGTCTCGAGCGGCACGGCGTTGTGTTGCACGGGTCGGACGGTTACGGCCTCGTCGACCGTCCCGCCGTAGAACGACCGTCCGCCCCGGCGAGGAGCCGCCCGTTCGCCGAGGTCACGCTCGCGCCGGGGGTTTCCCAGACCGAGCTGTTCGGTCGCCTGGCCGGTCGGTGGTTCGGGCCGCTTCGCTGGATCGGGCTCTACGAGCCGTCCGATGGCCCTTGGCTCGTTTGGTCGGTCGAGGGGAGCCGGGCCCAGGTGCGACTCGGAATTCGGCGCGGGCGCCTGACGGTCGTGCTCGACCGGCCGGACTCCACGGTTCCGGACGGGAAGGCGGACGATGCCGCCCGCCGGCTCCTCGGCCACGCCATCGACGCGCTCGAGCCGACGGCGGGCGAGTCGTCGGAGACCCTGACCATCTCCGCGCACCCGTCGTCGCTCTCCTACGCCAGCTGAACGTCCCCTCCGTCGGCCGGAGTGTGACTGGACCTCGGGTTTTCCGCTCAATATCCCCCCCCGCGCGGTAGGGGAATCGGCCGAACCCGGCCAAGGAACCAACCATGACGCACTTTGAGGGAAGCGACGAGGGACCGAGCTACGGACCGTGGGTGTGGAGCGCGTACAAGGCGTACAACGAGCTCCTCCGCGAGAAGATCAAGAAGCGATTCGAGGCGAAGGAAGGACCCTGGATGGACCAGCTCGCCGAGCTGCTCGTCCAGCTCGTGGACGCTCGCTGGGAAGGCGGCCGGCAGGGCGACAAGACCGAGTCGGAGATCCGGGCGAAGCTCGACCAGCTGCTCGCGCAGTAGGTCCATGGCGCCCACGATGCCCAGCTCCCCGGGTCCGTCGCCGCGACCGACCCCGAACCCGGGGGTACCTTTTCCATGGCCCGGCCCGTAGGCCGGGCCCCCTAGGACCCGTGGCGCTCGCAGCCCAGCAGGAGGAGCTCGTCGCGGCCGTCGCGACGCTCACGCCGAGCGTGGTCCGGGTCGTTCGGGTCACCGAACGGCGCCGCCACCGGAGGGCCGGGGAAGAGACCGCCGCCGGCAGCGGATTCGTCGTCGACGACCGCGGCCACGTCGTCACCAACTACCACGTCGTCCGGGAATCCGGGACGATCCAGGTGACGTTCGCCGACGGCGCGTCGGTCTCGGGAGAGCTCGTCGGCGCCGACCCGCTCACCGACCTCGCTCTCCTCCGCGTGGTCCGCAAGGGACCGCCGGCGGTGACGTGGGCCGACTCCGACCGGTTGCGGGCGGGGCAGTTCGCGATCGCCGTCGGGAACTCCCTCGGACTTCCGGGCTCACCGACCGTGTCGCTCGGCGTCGTCAGCGCCGTCGGACGCCCGCTCCCGTGGGCGTCGCACGTCCTGGAGGGGCTGGTCCAGACCGACGCCGCCATCAATCCCGGGAACAGCGGCGGTCCCCTCGCGGACCTTTCCGGGAAGGTGATCGGCGTCAACACCGCCATCGTTCCATACGCGCAGGGGGTAGGGTTCGCCGTCCCCTCGAACACGACCCGGTGGGTGTTGGACGCGCTCCTCGAGCACGGCCGCGTGGTGCGCCCGTGGCTGGGGATCCAGGCCGTCACGAGACTCGACGGCGACGGGACGTTCGCGAAGCCCGCCGGCGTGTACGTGGTCGAAGTGGTGCCGAACGGACCGGCCGGTCAGGCCGGGGTCCGCGAGGGGGACGTCCTGACCCGGATCGGGCCGCACCCGATCGCCACGCTCCACGACTTGCTGGTCGCCCTCAGCCGGGTCCCCATCGGCGGCGTCGTCGATGTCGTCAGTCGACGCGCCGGAGCGGAAGTACGGACGGTCGTCCGGGTCGCGGAAGGGCCACGTCCCGTCGAGGCGACGTCGCACGTCGCCGGCGAGTAACGGTCCGGACCCTTCGGCCCGAGCGCTCGTCCGGCCGCCCTAATCGAGCGTCGCGACGACCGAGATGACGACGTTCCCGTGGAGAGCCCCCGAGATCGGGCAGCCGGTCCCGGCCGCCGCCGCGGCCGCCGCGAATTTCTCCTGCGTCAGACCCGGCACCTTGCCGTGGACGACGAGCTCGCTCGTGGTGACCTTCCAGGCATCGCCGACCTTGTCGAACGTGACGGTCGCCTTGACGTCCAGTCGCTCGGGGGGTGTCCCGCCCCGGCCCAGTCCGGCGGCGAGGGCCATCGAGAAGCACGCTGCGTGCGCGGCCGCGAGGAGTTCTTCCGGGCTCGTCTTGCCGCCGGACGCCTCCGTCCGGGCGGCCCAGCTCACCGCGGTTTCGGGGAGCCCGCCGCTGAGGCCCTTGACCCGGCCGCTGCCCTTCGCGAGGTCGTGCTCCCAGACCGCTTCGGCGGTACGCTTGGCTGCCATCGGGGCGGCGAGGCCGTCCGAGAGATAACGTCCCCCGGCGGTCCCACCCGCGGGTCCAGCCCGAGGGGTTTTCTGCCCGCGCGCGCTGATTACCAATGGACCCACCGATGGCGATCGAGATCTCCGAGCTCCCGCGCTACCTTGTCCTCGAACCGGGCGGCGGCATCCGCCTCGACATGCGCCTCGAGGCGACCGCGTGCGAGTTCGACTTTGCCCTCGAGAGTCCCCGCCCCGGTCGCAGCTTCATCGTGATGATCGGCCACCGCTCCGGCTCGATCGTCCAGCGGGTCCGCCTCGCCGGCAAGGCGAAGATCCTCTTCGACCCCGAAGGTCCGGGCGAGTACACCCTGGTGCTCACGAATCCGATGGCGGACCCGGCCGTCGTCCGCTTGAAGGCGACCGCGGTCTCCGGTCCGGAACCTCCGCACGTAACTCGACGCAAGCCTACGGCTGGCGTCACCTCCCGCCGACGCAAGCCCACCGCGCCGCGGGCGGCGCGGGGTTCGTCGAGGTCTAAATAGGCGCGCCCCGGTCGCCGGGGTGTTGGCGTCCGCTCCGAGAGAACCTCGGCCGCCCGTCGAGCCCTACAAGGTCAAGGTCGTCGAGCGGATCCGCCTTCCCAGTCGGGAGGAGCGGGAAGCCGCGCTGAGAACGGCCGGCTACAATCTGTTCCAGATCCGGTCCGACGACGTCTACATCGACCTGCTCACCGACTCGGGCACATCGGCGATGAGCGACCGCCAGTGGGCGGGGATGATGGTTGGCGACGAGTCGTACGCCGGCAGCCGCAATTTCGCTCACTTCGAGGCGACCGTCCAGGAACTGACCGGGTTCCCGTTCGTCATCCCGGCCCACCAGGGCCGGGCCGCCGAGAACCTACTGTTCTCGTTGATGGGCCGACCGGGGACGGTCATCCCCAACAACATGCACTTCGACACCACCCGGGCCCACGTCGAACGGAACGGCTCGAAAGCGGTCAACCTGGCGATCCCGGAGGCGTACGACCTCGCGAGCCCGCACCCGTTCAAGGGGAACGTCGACGTGCCGAAGCTCGAGGACCTCCTCCGCGCGGGGCCGTCGAAGGTCCCCCTCGTGATGGTCACGCTCACGAACAACACGGGGGGCGGTCAACCGGTCTCCGTGGCCAACCTCACGGCCGTACGGGACGCCTGCCGGGCGGCGGGAGTCCCGCTCTACCTCGACATGTGCCGGTGGGCGGAGAACTCGTTCTTCGTCCGGGAGCGCGAGGGAGGGATGTCCGGCCGCACGATCCCGGAGATCGGCCGTCTCTGCTTCGACCTCGCCGACGGGGCGACCATGAGTGCGAAGAAGGACGGCCTCGTCAACATCGGGGGCTTCGTGGCCACGCGCGACGCCGCCCTGGCGGCCCGCCTCAAGGAGCAGTTGATCGTCTTCGAGGGATTCCCCACGTACGGCGGCCTCGCCCGCCGGGACCTGGAAGCCGCCTCGATCGGGATGCGCGAGGCGTGCGACCTCGACTACCTCGCGCACCGGATCGGGCAGGTCCGATACCTCGCCTCTCTGCTCGATGAGGCGGTGATTCCGTACGTTCGACCCCCGGGGGGGCATGGGATCTACCTCGACGTTCGTCGGTTCCTCCCGGACCTCCCGAGCGCCGATTTCCCGGGACAGTCGCTGGTCATCGAACTGTACCGGGAGGGCGCCGTCCGGACGGTCGAGGTCGGGGCCGTGATGTTCGGTGACGGGGCGCCGGGCGACCCCGCCCCGCTGGAATTGGTGCGTCTGGCGATCCCGCGGCGGGTCTACACCTCCGCCCACCTCGCATACGTGGCCGAGGTGGTCCGGCGAGTCTGGGACCGCCGGGCAACGATCCGGGGCGTCCGGATGGTCGAGGCCCCCGAGCGACTCCGCCATTTCACCGCGAAGTTCCAACCGAACGGGTGACCCCGGCGCCCGCACCCGCGGCGTCCGGCCCCCCGCGTCGCAATCGGTCCCGCCGAACCGAGCGGAGAGAATTGTTTATCAACCCCCCTTGGGTGGGCCGAGCGCCGAGGAGCCTCTCTCAGGAGGCGTGCGGACAGATGCAGACGGATACGTGCAACCAACCGGGCGACGGGGCCCTACCCTCCAACCGACCGGCCGGCACTTCGCTGCCTCCGACGAACCCTTCCTCGATCCTGGCGCGACCGCGCCGGACCACCCTCCTCGCCCTCGGAGCGGTGTTCGTTCTCGCGATCCTCGCCTCCTCCGCCACGCCCCTCCCGTCCGCGTCGACCTCGAACGGAGCGTTCGGTCCGTCCTCTCCCATTCAGAGCTCCGCGTACGGCAACTGCAACCCCGTCGGAACCCAGACCCCCTCCGCCATCCTGCAAGGGATCCCGGTCCCGTCGACGAACGTGACCCCCGGCGGGAACCTGTCGGCCGTCATGCAGGTCGAGGCCCAGAACTGGGTCGCCGCCGACTCGAACATCTCGGTGCATTTCCCGAGCATCTTCTTCGACTTCCCGCGCGCTTCCGGGGGGAACCAGCAATTGTTCTTCACGAACCGTTCGATTCTGATGAATTTCTCCGGATGGTCCACGCCGTCGTTCGGGTCGACCAAGAATTACACGTTCCCGAGCGGGCTGCAGTTCGAGGCGGGAGCGAAGGCGCGGATCGACTCGATGAAACTCGCGGTCACCGCCACGGTGGACTACGGCGGGATCACGATTGAGATCCGGTGGCACTGGACGTACACGTCGGCGCCGGGCGTTTCCATCACCTCTCCTTGGTCGGTGCCGACCACGAAGACGAACTGGCCCAAGGCCGTGCCGTCCATCTTCTGGCCGGCGCCCTATACCACCTACCTGAACAGCACCGGGATTTCGGCCGTGATCGGAACAAACTGGTCCGCCACCCTCGGCGGCGACGTGGGCGGTCGGACGTTCTTCCTGGAGATGGAGTACCCGTCGGGAAGCGTCGTGCAGGACCTCCAGCAGACGGCGCCCGCGAACGCCACCACATTCCTGGTGCAAATCCCGATGGTCAACTACGACCACTACCTCGACCCGGGCGCTTTCCTGATCCATATCCACGACGCGTGTGGGGCGATGCTCTACAGCAAGACGGTGAACGCGGTGTTCCCGCCCTCGGCGACCGTTGGGTTCTTCCTAACCCCGTCGGCCTGCGCGACCCACTTCATCACGTTCAACGGGACCAAGTACGGCAACGGGACCACCGGAGTCTTCCTGCCCTCCGCGACGGGGTACTCGATGTCGATCCCCGCCTGCACGGGACATCCGTTCTCGGGCTGGTCGACGACCGGGGCCATGCACATCGAGAACGGTCATACGATGATCGTGAGCAATAGCGGTACGTTCACCGTCAACTACAGCTGAGCCAGGGACGGTGGGAAGCCGTGCGCGCGCGTCGCCCTCTCGGGCTCATTCGCGCCGCGCTCGTCATCACTCTGCTGCTCCTCGTCACGGGGACCGGTCCGGCTGCGGCCGCGCCCCTATCCTCCGCACGGGCGTCGTCGGCCCCGGCGGTCGTCCCCGCGGCCGCGACCCCGTACATCCAGCACGTGGTCGTGGTCGTCCTCGAGAACGAAGTGCTCTCCAACGTCTGGGGGCACGGGCCGTACGAACGGTACCTCGCCGCCCAGTACGGCAACGCGACCCAATACTACGCGGCCTGCCACCCGTCGGCGCCGAACTACCTGGTCATGTTCGCCGCCGTGGTCAACCAGTGCGGATCGGATAGCTGGAACAATTACACGAACACCTCGATCAACGAGGAACTCGACGCGGCGGGCCTCAGCTGGGGGGCCTATGCGGAGAGCTTACCGTCGGGGGCGTGCGCCGACCCGGGCTCGGCTACCGCGGGGCTGTTCGCGACCCGGCACGTGCCGGCGCTCTGGTTCGCCAACGTCCTCCAGAACCAGACCTACTGCGGGGACCACGTGCTCCCCTCGGACTCGTTCAATCAGAGCCTGGCGAACGGGACCCTGCCGAACTACTCGTACTACACCCCGAACCTCTGCGACGACGGGCACAACGGGTGCGGCGGCAACACGACCGGGGCACAGATGACCGCGCAAGCGGATGCCTGGCTCGACGGGTGGCTGAGCCCGATCCTGAACCACACGGGCACGTACGCCGGCGCGGCGGAACAGGCCCTGGTCAATCACACGGCGTTCTTCATCACGTGGGACGAGGGAACCGGTAGCAACAGCGGCTTCGCGGTGCCGGGCCTTACGGGTGGGGACAATTACAAGTGGTGCGGGCAGAACGGCGCGTCGGGCGACGCCGTCTGCGGCGGCCAGATCTACACCTCCGTGGTCAGCCCCTATTCCCGGCACACGACATTCACCGCCAACGACTCCCCGTATGGGCTGCTGCGGACCGTCGAGTGGCTGTTCGACCTGCCGCCTCTCGCGAACCCGGGCGGATTCGACAACACGAGCGGCTTTCCGGCGATGACCACCCTGTTTCGGTTCCCAGCGACGTTCAACGTCACCGCCCAGGAGTCCCAGCTTCCACCGAACGGCACGTGGTGGTTCAATGTCACCGGCGGTCCTACGACGTGGACGAACGGCACTTCCCTCACGGTTCCTCTGCCGAACGGCTCGTACGCCTTCACCGCCTCCACCCCCCTCCCCGGCTGGAACTCGCCGAACGGGACGTTCTCGGTCAACGGCACGGCCGTGAATGTCTCGGTGGCGTTCTCCGCGGAGCAGTACCCGGTCACGTTCACGAAGGGCGGCCTTCCCCCCGGGACGTGGTGGCAGCTCACGGTCGACGGGGATCGGCAGCCGGGAACCAACCAGACCTCCGTGGTCGTGAACCTCTCCGAAGGGTTCCAATTCTGGGTCGCCACCACCAACGACTCCACCTGGAACTCACCCAACGGGACCTTCCCGCTCTTCGGCGGCCCGTGGAGCGTGAACGTCACGTTCTCGCGCGTCACCTACCTCGCCACCGTCACGCAAACCAGCCTCCCTGCGACGACGAGCTGGTGGCTGAACGTGACCAACGAGACGGATGTCGTCGGGATGGGGAGCCGACTTTCGGTGTACCTACCGAACGGGTCGTACCCGTTCACCGCCCAAGCGGACGGGAACTCGTGGAGCCGTGGGGCCGGGACGCTCGACGTTGCGGGAGGAGCCGCTTTCGCGTCGGTGAACTTCACCCTCGAAGTCTTCCCCGTCATCTTCTCCGCCTCGGGCCTCACAGTCGGCGCCACGTGGAACCTGACGCTTGAGGGAGCCGTTCGGAACCTCTCGTACGATGGATCGACGTCGTTCTCCGAGCCGAACGGGACCTATTCGTATCGCGTCCTGGCGCCGTCGAACGCCCCACCGCTCCGACCGAACGGGACGTTCTTGGTCGCGGGTGGGCCGGTGAACGTCACCGTCGGGTTTGACCCGGCGCTGTCGGTTGGCGGACTCCCCGCCACGCCGACGGTCGTCGAACTCGGCGGGCCGGTGTCGATTGCCGGGACCATCCAGGGGGGGACTCCTCCGTTCCAAGTCCGATTCAGCGGCCTGCCGCCGGGGTGCAACAATTCGACCCCCCCGACCCTTCGGTGCATCCCGTCGACTGCCGGACATTTTACGGTGGTCCTCTCGGTGACGGACTCGGTCGGAGCCATCGCCTCCGCCACGACGACCGTGGTGGTCGTGGTGACCTCCGGCCCCGGTCCGAACGCGATCCCGGGGGCGCCGTCCTGGTCGCTCGACGTGGGCCTGGTGGCCGTGGCCGCGATCGCCGTCGGAGCCGGATTCGTCGTGGCTCGCCGTTTCCGGCGTCGGTGAGCCGGCGGTTCGCCGAAAGTCTTGCGCGCGCCGGATCCGTCCCGTCGAATTCGGGTCGCTAGGTTCCGCTACGGCTCCGTCGCACCTCTCGGACCGGAGTTCTCGCCAAGGGCGTACCGGTCCCGGCAGGGACGGCGCCCGTCCGGGAACGGGTGCCCGACTCAACCGACTCGGCGTTGGGGGGCGGCGACGGGGGACATCAACGCCAGGTCCGCGGCGTTGCGGGGGGCGTGGCCGGACGGCTTCTTCGCGGGGAAGGAGAAGAGGTCCTCCATCGGCGGGTGGGTCGTCCAGTTGTCGTTGTGCCCCGTGTGCCCGAGGCCCAGCAGCCACTCGGTGGTCGTCAACAGGTCGTAGTCGTCGTACTGGGTCGTGGAGTTGTAGCCGCCGACGGTGTACGGCGAGACCGCGGCCATGTAGATGTGACCCCCGCCGGAGCCGCCGTTGATCCCGAGGTTGGAGGTCCCCTCGTCGAAGGTGAGGAAGAACACCGTGTTCGAGAACAGCGACCCGTTGACGAGCGGCGGTAGCCACGTCTGGAGCCACGCGTTCGCGACGCTCACATTCGTGTCGTGTCCGTCGTCCGTGTTGTTCGGAACGACGAAGGAGTAGTTCGGGAGCTTGCTGGCCGCCACGTCGGCGTTCCAGGCGGTGAAGTTCACGACGTGCGAATCGCACTTCGCCGTGTTCGACACCACGTCGTAGTACATCATGAACGGATTGTGATTGATGTCGTAGGTCCCGGAGCTGTTCGGGTCGCACGGGTAGGGCATCCCCTCCAAGAACGCCCCCCAGGTCCGGCCCGTGTTGCCGACGAGGTCCCCGATCTGCTTCGTCTTTGTCACCTTGAATTGGTTCGTGGTGATCCCGGACGTCGCGGCGAGATAGTTCGGCAGCGAGTAGTGCTCCACGGAGTAGTACTGGCTCGCGAAGGCGTAGTGGTCGGCGAGGTACGCGAAGTAGCTTCCGTTCGCCAGCACCGAGCCGACCTCGGCGTTCTCGAAGTACAGGATCACGACATGGCGGATTGGACTCGGATACACGGGGGTGGAGTCGGCATGGAGCGGCGCCACCGCCGTGGATCCGCTCGGTACGGCGCCCAGTAGCGCCGCCCCGACCAGGACGATCGCGACTCCGACCGCCGCGAGGGCCGTTCGGAGAATGTGCGCGTGGGACCACGTAGGGACACGCATCGATCCCTCGGAGCGCTCGTCGGATAAAAAGGCTCGTCCCGGGATGTGGGTCCCATCGAAGAAGTTCGTCCCGAACGCCGACGGAGGAGCGGACGGAGACGCACCTCCCCGGCGGGCCTGGTCGCTAGATGTATCCCCAGGAGCGAAGCCGCTCTTCGACGTCGCTCGATACGGCCACCGACGAGGACTCGGCCATGCGGCCCGCCACCCCGCGGACTTCGCCGGCCAGGCCCGCGAGCTCCGGCCCCCGGATGGGCCACAAGTCGGTCCGCTCGTCCGGGTCCCGCCGCACGTCGTAGGCGCAGATCCGGTCGTCCGTCGCGTCGTACACGACCTTCAGGTCCCCTTCCCAGCCGGCCACGAGGATCCGGTCGAACTCGTGCTTCCGCTTCTCCGACAGACGGCCGCGCTCGTGCTCCGGGATGATCGTCTTCCACACGAGACCGTCGGCGGCGGCCAGGACGGGGCCGGGGCGGGGCCGGTCGCGGAGCTGACCGAGGGGGACTCCGGAAGAGACGAGCGGGTAGGGGAGCTCTGCGTCCTCGGCCAACGTCGGTGCGACGTCCACGAGGCTCGCCCATCCCGTCGCCTCCCCGGCCGGCGACCGCTGGCGGGCACGCCGGATCCAGAGCGGGATGCGGACGAGCGGTTCTTCGAGGCGGAGCATGTGGAACAGGACGTCGTGCTCGCCGAACGCCTGGCCGTGGTCGCTGGTGACGACCACGGTCGTGTCGTCCCATCGCCCGTGTCGTTGGAACACCTCCGCGATCCCCGCAAGCCGACGATCGGCGTCGCGAAGGTTTTCTCGGAACAGCTCGTGGAGCTGCCGGTACTCGTCCGCTGTGGGCGTCCAGGAGCCCGCCAACCAGCCGACATGGTCCTGGCGCGCCCGGCCCCGCTTCAACCATCCGAGGACGTCCGAGCGCCACTCGGACATCGGGTAGTACGGCTCGTGCGTCTCCAGGAGATTCACGAACGTGAACACCGGCTTTTCGGCGGGGGTCTCCGACAGCCAGCGGTCGAGGGTCGGCTCGATCCATGGCGAGACGCCGGGGAGCTCGCGCGCGTCGGGGTGGCGGAGTCGCTGGGAGAACCGTCCGGCGGAGTCCGTGACGAAGGGGAACCGGTACACGACTCGACTGCTGAGCTTGAGCGCCTGCCAGGCCGGCCCGTGCTGAAGGCGGCTCAGGCTGGACGATGCCGGCCCTACCCCGTCGTCGAGCGTATGCGGCGGGTGACCGCTCCCCGAGACCCGAAGGTACGGTTCCCACCAGCCCGCCCAGGCGGCACGGTCGAATCCCTCGGTGAAACCGAGGTCGGGAGAAATCAGGTGGTTGGCGGAGAGGGACATCGTCCGGTACCCCCGCTCGCGCAGGAGGCTCGGGAGCCGTGGGATCCCGCCGACGAGCTTCAGGGCGGACTTGGCGTGCGCTCCGTGCTCCCAGGGGTAGAGGCCCGTGAACAGGCTGGCGTGGGACGGGACCGTCCACGGCGCGGGGCTCACGGCGTTGGGGAACCACATCCCTTCGCGGCGGAGCCGGTCGGCGAACGGCATGTTGGTGACGGCGCGCGGACCCCCCGGCAGGTCGTCAGCGCGGCCGCAGTCGAAGACGATGACGAGGACGTTCGGCGGAGGTCGGCCCATCAGGAGGCCACCATCGCGGGGGACCCCCGCGCGGTCGCCCGACTCTCGCGTCCGACGCCCGAGGGAGGGTCAGAATGTCCGGCGCGGAGAGGAACCGTCATGCGAACCCCGTGGTCCCGCGCGTGAACTCCGACGCTTATGACCGTGGCGAGTCGGTCTGTCGCTCCGGTTCGCGACGGTCGAGACTCCGGGGACGGAGGCCCCGGGAGGCCGGGGCGGGGGCCCTCCTCCGTACGGGAAACCGCGGAGGGTGGCGTCGTTCGGGCCGAGAACGAATTCGTCCCGGCAGCCCCGGCGTGTTTCCGAATGCCTTGTTTCGGTCGTCCTAATGTGACCCGCGGGTCATGATGAAAGCGTGCACCAGCGTCTGGGATTCGTCACGTTCGCCGCCGCCGTTCTCCTCCTGACCCTGTTGGCGCCCTCGGTCTCCAACCCCGGCTCCCTCTCCGCGGACCCGCCGGACCGCTCCGTCGCGTGGGAGTCGCGCCCGGCGGGGAATACTTCGATCAACGACGCGATCGCCCTCACGGGGTCGTCGCCGACCGGCACCCTCCCCGTCGGGACGCTCGTGCGGGTCAACCTCCGCTTCATGGCGAGCTCGACGACGTCGGCCCCCAACGCCACGGTCTACGTGCCCCAGCAGCAGGCCGTCTTCCCCGCCGTCCCCGCTTCGGTGCAGATCTTTCCCACCGGGGTGAACCTCAGCGTCCCGTTCGGCTCGGAGGTCATCGTCAATTCGGGAACGTTCACCCTTCGCAACGCGACGACGTTCAACACGACGGGGAAGGTGACGTTCACGAGCGAGCTCGCGGCGCTGATGGGGTCGGAGCCGTTTGGGGACCTCACCGTCGACGCGCAATGGGGGTGGAACGTAACGACGCCGACCGGGACCGTGACGACGAGCGGCTGGGAGCCGTCTCCCGGTCAGGTCATCCAACCCGCCGAGGTCGCGTTCCTCCAGAGCCTCCAACCCCGGAGCTTTACCGTCCCGGCCACGATCACCGCCTGTCTGACCGGCCCGGTACAGGGCCGCACGTTCTCGCTGCATGCGGAGACACCGAAGCCGGTCGACGACTTCGTCATCAACACGACGCGGGACCCGGTCGGCGGACCGTTGGTGTTTTGCCTCTCGATCGTGATCGGGGCGACGATCGCTCCCCAACCGCTCCTCGCCCACGTCTGGGACTACGAGTCGGTGACGCTCCTGCTCTACATCGTGAAATTGACGGTCACCAACCTCACTTCGGGCGGCGGAGGCGGCGGCGGTCCCGACTGGACCGAGTACGTCGACATCGCCGCAATCCTCGGGGTTGCGCTGGTCGCGGTCGGCGTAGTGGTCGTCCTGCGGCGTCAGCCGCCGCACCCCCCCGCTCCGGCCCAAGACGTGTCGCCGCCGCCGTAGACCGGCTTCACGCCGCGAAGTCGGACTCAAGACCCCGGCGCGGGGTCCGGGTCACCGGGAGAAGACCTGCCACTCCGAGTTCGTGAACGCGATGTGGAACCCGTAGGTCGTCTCGAGGAGCGCGACCACGGCCGCAAAGTTGGACGCGTTCGGGAGGAGGGCGAACTGGATGTCGAAATTGCTGAGGAAGGCCCCGGTGCTCATCACCGGCGGAAGCGTGGTGGCCGGGTTCGAGGTCCCGGCGGTCCGGAACTCGACTGAGGCGCGAAGCGGCTCCGACGGTTCCGGGTTTGTCACGGTGGCCGACGCGACGTTCCGCGGCGAGCCCGAATTGACGGTGACCGTCGCCGTCGCCGGCGAGACCGAGGTCGAGGTGCCGATCAGCACTTTCCCGGGGAGCTGGCCGAGCGCGATGGAGACGTTCCAATCGACTTGGTCGTTCGCCTCGGTGATGTTGTCGAGGTAGCCACTGTGGACGACCGGGTCGTTCGGGGGAGGTCCCTCGAGCGAGAAGCCGAGCTGCAAGACGTTCGTGCCGGACGACGGGGTGACGGTGAAGTTGACCCAGCCGACTCCGCTCTGGAGGCCCGTCGCCACCTGCTCGGAGACGTTCGCGACCGAGCTCGTGTAGTTCAGCCACGCGGTCGGGGTGGCCGTCGACGTTGCCGCCCAGGTAGGCGCTCCGAGCGTCGCGACCGAAAGGTTCCCGCTGGCGTTCGCGTGGGTGAACGCGACGACGATCGACGCCGGGTCGATCCGCACCGTCGGGATCGGGACCCCCTCGATGTACGGCGTGTAGATCGGGGCCTCGGACTGTCCCGGTGTGGAGGTCGGCGAAAACCCGAATGCGACCTGGTTGTTCGTGATCGCGTCCGGGCCGTTCAGGGCCCAGTAGGCGAGCTCGGCGTTCGTCACCTGCCAGGGCTCGAACAGAAGCCACGTCGGGCCGGGGTCGTACGCCCCCCGGTCGGAGATCGCCTCGACCCACCGGGCGGTCGACGAGGTCGTCAGGACGGACCCGGAGTTCGGGTTGGTCTGCAGCCACTGCGTGGCCGCGAGGAGCAGGGAGTCGTGCGACTTCCCCGTGTCGTGCGTCTCGTTGCTCGTGACGACGGGCAAGGTGACGAGGGTGAGAAGGACGACGACGACGAACCATACCCCGAGGAACGCCGAGGCCCGACCGGCACTATGGGCGGGGCGAGGTCGACCGGAGGCGACCGGCCTCGTCGGCGCCACGACGACCGGAGGCGTCGCCCTCGCGGCGGCCGGTGCCGAGGACTCCTCCTTCGTCGGCTCGGGCGATAGCATCCGCTCGACGAAGAGCGCGACGACGAGCGAGATGGGGAGGGGGAGAAAGTAGACGAATCGCGTGTAATCGGTCCCGATGTGCGCGAGGTCGCCGAGTGCGGGGACCGCGAGGGTCGCCGCCAGCCAGCCGAGACCGATGCGCAGCGGGTCGTTCAGCCATCCTCGGACCCGGCGGTCGAGATACAGGACCGCGACGACGATCGCCGCCGCGGAAGCCAGGAGCATCGCAAGCACCACGTCCGGACTGGTGACGAACGGGGCGCCGGCCGGGAAGAACATCGGCGCCCCGCCGAGCGGCTGGAACATCTCGCCGAGATTGTCCAGTACCAGCGCCGCGGGGTTCGCGTACAGGTAGCCCGGATGGGAGATGTGGTAGATCCGGGACAGGAGTTCGTAGGTCCCCGCGGGAATGAGGAGGGCGAGCGTGGCCAGCAGCGCCCGGAGGGAGAAGAACGTACGGACGACCGCAGGGCGCGAAGTGGCAACCAGGACGATCGCCCCCAGGGCCCCGACGATGAGCATGGCGAACGTCAGCGTGTGCGTGAGGTACAGGAGGCCGGCCATGCCGTACATCCAGACCCCGTTCCAGAACGTCGGGGCCCGGAGGAACCGGAGCAGGCCGACGAACGCCAGGTTGAGGAACAGGAACGCGAAGACGTTCGGATACCCGCCCCAGAATAGCATCGACAGCGTCGTGCCGTTCAGTACGGCCAGGCCGACGAACAGGAGCCGGGGGGCGCCCGGACGCAGGTACGCCCAGCCGAGGACGATGCACGAAAGCCCGTAGAGGGTCAGGAGCAGCCCCCCAAAGACGAATCCGGCCGTGAGAGGGCTGCCGGTGAGCACGACGAGGGCGCCGAGGATCGGGAAGGCCAGAGGGGGGTACAGGTAGGGCGACCCGACCGCCTGGACCGGCGGGTGGGGGAGCCCGACAAACGCGTACGACCGCTGCAGCCAGTCTCCGGGGTCGACGCCCGGCGGCAGGGGAGACTGGCTGTAGGCGGCCTCCAGGATCGCGACGGCGGCGAACACAAGGACGATCGCCGAGATCAGCTCCAGCAGGTCCCAGTTCGGTCCGGGCGGAGCCGAGCGCGTCTCGGCCGTCTCCGGGCTCGGAGGGTCCAGGGACGCGTCCGCTGGCGCGGCGCGAGGGGGCGTCGGGGCGGAGGTCGACGGCGCCGCCGTGGACCGGACCTGGGAAGTGCCCGCGGCGCGTGGCCCCGGTCCGGCGCTCATGTCCCCGGTAGCCGGAGGACGGTCCAGGGCCCAAACGAGGAGAAGGGCGTCGCCCCGAACGTCTGCTCGAGGTACGCGATCTCCTGCGCCACCGGTAGGGGATAGTTGCGCGGCATCGTGGTGTTGTTTCCCAGCAGGACGAAGGAGACTCCGAGGGACTGCCAGACCTGCGCGGTTCGGATCAGCGTCGGGATCGCCGAGATCAAGTTCTGCGCGGCGGGGGTGGTCAGGGTGACGGTAAAGTTGAGCCCGCGAACCCCCTTGGACACCGGGGTCCGGTCGGAGAAGGTCAGTCGCGGGGCGTTGACGCTCGGGGCCCCGGGCGTCTTGATGCTCAGGCCAATGGACGCCGGCGAGACGACCCCATCGGTGACCAGAGCCGTGTTCTTGACGGGGGTCCAGGAGAATGTCCCTTGCCCGGAATTGGCAACCGCCACCGCCCCCTGCATCTTGGCTGTCGTGAGCGTGACGTTGGCCTGGAGAAGGTTGTTCGCGCCGGTCGCCGCCACCGAGATGGAGAGGACGAGCGACGGTTGGCCCGGGATCGGTGTCGCCACGATCGTTCCGCTCACGCCGGGCACGGCGGAGGTGAACGTCAGCTGGCCGGCATTGGTCGCGGACATGGTCACGTTCGGGACCTCCCCGAACAGACTCGCGGTGTGTCCCCCCTGGAGCTGCAGATTGATCGACGTCGGGTCCAGCCGGAGGACCGGGGTCGTGTGGCCGTAGTAGAATGCCTGGTAGTCGGGGAGACCGGTGATGGACGAACTATTGTTCCCGGCGTAGGAGGCCGAGACGAGACCGTTGGTGACCGCCACCGAGTCCGCGAGGGCGTAGTAGGCGAGTTCGCTATCGAGGACCTTCGACGGGTAGAAGTCCTGCGTCCCCAGCGTCGAGGGGTCCAAGGGGGAGTAGGTGTTGCGCAGGATGAGCGCGCGCGGCCACCGCCCGGTTTGCGGAACGCCGACCAGGATCCCGCCGGGGATGTTGGAGGCCTGGATCGAGTGGAGCGCGGCCGTGTAGTTCGTGTCGTGCCCGGGTTGGGCGAAGAACCGCTCGTCGGTCGCGATCGACGGGACCGTGGCGAGGTCGGTCATCAGGAACAGTCCGACGACCACGATCACCGCGAGCATCGCGCGCAGCGGTCGAGCGCGCGCGTCGAGAGAAAACCCGGGGGAGGGGCGGCGGGGGGCGGGAGTTCCGGGCGGGCTCTCGGCGGGAGGTCCCGAAGCGGCCCGTCGCCGCTGCCACCCTCGGTCGATCGCGGCATCGAGAAGTCGAATCCCGTACGCCACCGCCACGATGATCGGCAGGATCAGGAGGTACCCAAACCGGCCGTAGACGGAGACGACGTTGAGCACCCATCCGGCGACGGCGAGCAGCATCACACCGGCCGTCCAAGCCCCGAGGGTGATGTCCGTCGTGGTCACCCGGTCCGGGATCCAGATCGTCGTCGCCAGGAGGATTAGGACGATCGCGGCGGAGAGGAGCGCCAGCGCGACGAACGTCACCGTCGCGGACGGGGTCGCCTTGAAGCCGAACGGTCCGACGACGGCCGCGAAGAACGTGCCGAGGTCGCTCAGGACGTGGGCCGAGGACGAGGCGGCGGCGTAGTTGGCGTGCGGGACCTTCTCGAGGTCGGTGATGACGTAGAACCCGCCCACGAGGGCGGCGAAGATCGCGGCGCCGACCAGGCCCCCGCGGTTGAGCAGCACGCGCCACGGCCGGGCGCCCGCCGCCGTGAGGAGGACCGCCATGATCGCGAGCGTCGCGCCCAGCATCGAGGCGACCAGCGACTCGGAGAGGACGGCGACCGCCGCCGCGACCCAGAAAACGAGCGCGTACCAGGGACGCGGCGCCCCGAAGAATCGGTTGAGGTAGGTCAGGGAGAGACAGACGAACACGAGGCCGAACAGCGTCGGATACCCGCCCCAGAAGTCCATCCGAACCACCGACGGGAACAGGAGGAACGTCGCTTCGCACAGGAGTGCCAACGGCACGCTCCGGAGGAGCGTTCGCGCGAGCTGGTAGGTCGCGAGTCCCAGAAAGACGGTGATCAGTCCCACGAACGCGAGCGCCGCCCGGACGGGACCCCCGAACGCCCGGACGAGCAGACCGAGGAAGGGGAACATCGCGGGCGGGTACGCGAGCGGAACGATCTCCGAAGGATACGGCAGTCCGACGTACGCATAGGAGGTGGCGATCCACTGACCCTCGTCCTGCCCCGGAGGCACGACGTACCCCGCCATCACCCGGACGATCGCTGCCCCGATGGTGACCGCGATGGCGAACGCCAGGAGCCAACCGAGCCAGCGGGGTTCGTCCGGCGGCGCCGCAATCTCCGCGGCCGGAGGCACCGCCGCGGGAGGCGGGACGGGCGTGGCCGTGGCGACCGGCGGGACGGGCACCGGCGGGGCCGGCGCTGTTACGGGCGGTGAAAAGGGAACGGCCGGTGCTCGGGGGGGCGATGGCGCGGGCGGCATCCCGCCCGTCGCACTTCCAGGGCTCGCCGTGTTGCGCAACCGAGAACGGATCGAAGCGAGCTCGGCGGAAATTTCGGCGAGCCGCTCAGGGCCCGGGGCTTCGGCCGCCTCTTGGGCCAGCTCGCGCGCGCGGGCCGTGAGTCGCTCCCCCTCGGTGCCGGCGGTCGCACGCGGCGCGGGCGGGGACGCCGGGGGCGGGGTCGAGGGACCGTCAGGGTCGACCATGGAGCGCCCTCACGCCTCCGATGCCACGTCTCGGTCGGTCTCCGCCACCATCATTTGCCACACGTCACGGGGTGGGGATCCAGCTCCGTGGCGGAATACCCCTCTGGGCAGGACGTAGAAAACTCCACGCCGGAGCGGATTCGCCGGCGCGAGTCTCGGACCTTGGCGGGTCTGGGAGGTCGAACGCGCCGAGGGTCGATGGGTCCATCGGAGTCACCGTGCGTCACCGCGCAACCGGGGAGGAGGCCGGGCCTGGGACGGATGTGGCCCCACGCCTTCGGCGCCAGACGAGGACGACCACGACGGCGACCGCCAGCAACGCAACTCCGGCCACGGCGAGGGTCTCCCCCGTCGACCATCCGGACGCGCCCGATGGCCCGTCCACGACGACCGTGGAGGTTGTGACATTGTTCTCGCCCGCGGCGTCGGTGACGGTGAGCGTGACCTCGAAGTCGCCGCTGCCCGTCGGGATGCAGGTGAGATTCGTCGCATTCGTTTCGGGGCACCCCGGAGGGAGCCCCGAGTACGAGAACATCAACGGCGAGGTTCCGCCCAGGACGGCCGCGGAGATGGTGAGGGTACCGTGCCCGAGGTGGTAGGGGTACGGCAGGGCGGTCAGGCTCGCCACCCGGAGGTTCGGATTGACCGTGACTGTACCGACGCCCTGCGTGACGGGTCCGCCCGCCGATTCCGAGACGTTGACGGCGACGTCGAACCGCCCTGTCGACGTGACGACGCACCGGAGGGAGGGGGCGGCGGCCGAGGTACAGCCCGAGGGGAGCGGCGCCGAGTTTCCCGACCAGGAGTACGAGAACGGAGGAGCCCCTCCGATGGGACTCGCCACGAATTGCACGCTCTGGCCGAGATCCATGCCGGACCGGTTCGCCTCGACGGCGACACCGACGATCGTTTCGCTGCCGAAGATCCAGGTATCATTGAGGATGCCGCCGTTCGAGGTACCTCCGCCGACCAGCAGAAGGAACGAGTCCTGCGTGCTCGACCCGAGGTACGCCACGGCGGCGGGCTCGCTCCGCGGGCTCGGCGTGGCTCCCACGATCGCGAGGGGACCGGTCCAGGTGCCGTTGGCGTACGTCCAGGTGTCGTTCTCGGACGCGCCCGACGCCGATTCGCCCCCGAACAGGACGAGGGCGCCGACGGAGTCGTCGTCGACCAGGGCCGCGCCGAACCGGGGGGACGGCGAGGTCGACGGGGTCGCGAGGGACCAGTGGCCGCCGCGGAACCACCACGTGTCGCCGAGGACGCGAGCGGTCGTGGACAGCGTTCCGTTTCCGCCGAAGAGCACGACAGTCTGGTTGGTATCGTCGAAGGTGAACGAGGCGGAATAGCGGGCAGCGGGTGTCCCGTTCGGACTCCCCGATGCGACCGAGATGTTCTTCCACGTTCCTGCCAGGAACTCCCAGGTGTCGTTGAGGACCGTCACGTAGTTGCGACCCCCGAACAGGACCGCCTCGCCGTCGGCGGAATCCCACGCCATCGCGGCGAAGAACCGCTTGGACGGGGCGGCTCCCGCGGTCGCGGTGATGTTCGTCCAGGTGTTGTTCGCGAACGTCCACGTGTCCGAGAGCGGCCCCCCGGCGCCGTGCCCTCCGAACATGATCACCTGGCCCGTGAGTGGGTCGTACGTCATGGCGGCGCCGGCGCGCGCGGACGGAGTTCCGCTCGTCTTCGGGTGGCTCCAACTCCCGTTCGAGTACACCCAGGTGCCGCCCGTGGGCTGGTCGGCGACTCCGAATCCTCCGAAGACCACCGCCTCATCGTCGGAGACGTCGAACGCGGCAGCAGCTCCGGACCGGCTTCCCGGGTTGGAGCTCAGCACGGCGGTCAGATTTTGCCAGGTGGGAGCGCGGCCCGGGTCGGCGGACACGAAGGCGTGATCCTGGCCCGCCGCGAGTGCGCCGGTCCCAGGCCGACTCAACGTCGCCGGGGAGGCGGAGGTTTCGGACACGGTCGGCATCAGAAGTACGCTCACCCCGACGCAGAGCAACACGGCCTGACAGGCGGGACCGAAGGTACGGCCGAGGCCGGAGCGGGGCCGCCGAGAGATTCGCTTCGGCATATTCGGCCCAGAACGAAGCGCACGTAAGGTTGTCCGAGGTCGCATTCGACTCGCTTCCCTAGGACAGCCGCCGGGTTCACGGGCGCGAAGCCGCCGACCGAGGTGACGAAGATCCCGCTGTCCCCGCCGTCCGGCCGACAGCTTGAGTTCACACGGGGGGGACCCGGGTGCGACAAACCGGGGTTGGGACCGCCGCCCTGAAGTACACGAATCCAGTCGTCCTTCCGCCGGTCCTGGACCCGCGAAGGTGAGCGAACTGGTCCTCTCCGCGACTCCGACACCCGCCGGGAAATCCCAGACTGCTCAATCCCCCGGGATCCCTCCTTCCCGACCTGCTTCGGAGTCGCATGGAATTGCGCGAGGCGGAGCCATCGTCGCGATCGCGATCGTATTCGTGCTGATGACCACCTCCTTCGCCGGGGCCAACATCACCTCGCGACCCCCGCCCGACCCCCACGCGACGCCGGTCCCGGCCTCCGCGACGGCGGCCTGGCTTGCCCTCAACGTGAGCGGTCCCGCGAACCGGAGCGAATTCGGGTTCGTCTGGGTGACGCCGCTGGTCGGCGGGCCGTACGGGCTGCTGTTCGGAGGCCGGAACGGCCGGACCACGTTCGACGACACCTGGGTGTTCGCCAACTCGACCTGGCAGCAGCTGTACCCGTCCATCCACCCTGGTCCGACGCGGTACCCGATGGTCGCCTGGGACGCGCAGGACCAGCAGGTCCTCCTCTTCGGCGGGTCCAACTCCACGGCCTACCTGAACGCAACCTGGGTCTTCCACTTCGGCCATGGGTGGCGCCTTCTCCATCCTGGGCTCACGCCTCCCGCCCGGCGCTCCGGAGGATTGACCGACGACCCGGCGGATCACTACGTCGTGCTGTGGGGCGGCCACAACGGCACCGCGCCGAACGGCTCGCCGAACCAACAGGCCTACTACACGATGCTCAACGACACCTGGACCTTCGTGAGCGGTCTCTGGTCGCACGTCGTGACGAGCACGGCGCCACCCCCGTCGTCCGAGCCGAGCCTCGTGTACGACCGAGCTGTCGACGAAGTGATCGAGTTCGGCGGGTACATTCAACACGGCGTCGGAAATTACACCGCGTTTAACCAGACGTGGGCCTACGCCGCCGGCGTCTGGACCAACCTGGGGCTCGTCCACGCGCCGTTCGCCCGCGACGGGGCCGCGGCCGCCTACGATCCAAACCGCGGGCTGGTCATCGCGGGGGGACAGGACGAAGGCGTCCCCGGCGAGTGTCTAATGAACAACACCTGGGTTCTGAGCGGCACGACCGTCCCGGCGCTGCACTGGAATCAGCTGCTGACCCGGTCGACCTTCCCGCTCTTGGACTCCGCCTCGGCGGTCTACGACACGCAGTCCCATGCTCTGATCCTGTTCGGCGGGACCGGCACAAACAAGCACGTTTGCGGGTCGGTCAAGACGATGACGTGGCTCGACGGTACCTGGGAGATGTCCCCCTAGGGACTCTGCCCGCTTCCCTCGCCCGTACCTCTGGCCGAGCCGGGGCGCCACACCGGCGGGACGGACCCCCTCCCTCGAGAATGAGTATAAATACCACTTTATACGTATTCCAATTCGTTCCCTCGCCGAAGGGAACTGCGCCCTTCCATGGTGAACTCACGCTGGCGGGCCCCGCAGACGTTCGGGGTCTTGGCCGTACTGGCGATCTTGGTCCTCCCAGGAGCGATCACCGTCGCCTCGGTCGGCGTCCCGGACCCGCCCGTCGCCGCGCATCCATCCGCCGCCCTCGAACCGGGTGCGACGGTCCCGTCCATGTCCGCGATCGAACTGTCCGACGACACAAGCGTGCTCGGAGGGCCGAACGGGACCGCACCGATTGTGGACGCCGTGGTGCCGGGCACCGTCGGACTCACGGTCCGGTCGTACACGGTGGAGATCCGCGTCCCGGCGCCCGCCTCAGGATTCCCGGTCCTGGTCGACACCGATGCGGTGTTCGACTGGGCGTCGCCGTCCCAGCTTCCGGGCGGGCCGGACGCGCTCCCGCCGCTCTCGGAGTGGCAGTGGTCGGTCACCGCCGCCGGGCGCACCGACACCCCGAACTGGACCGTCGACGCGGCGACGGGGGACCTGCAGCGAACCGTGGACTGGCAGAACGCCACCTTCGTGGTCGTCGGACAGTTTGTCGGCGCCGAATCGGTCCGCGTCTACCCCGGGATCCCCGATGGGACGCAACCGACGTCGCTGTCCGTCTCCCTGAACGGCTGGTCCCCGGGGGCCAAGTCGCCGACGACGGCGAACCTGACGGCCGCCACCGGGGCGCTCCATCCGTCGATCGTGCGGTTTGGGATGACGTCGAGCGGGATCGCCGCGACCTGGAACGTCACGAACGGAACTCCGACGTTCGACCTCGCGCACTTCGACATGATCGTCGGGTTCATCGACTCGGTCGGGGCGGTTCCGATGCTCAGCCTTCCCGCCGGCACCTGGGGCGACGGCAACGTGCTGCCCGCCGGGATGCCCGAAAACCTCGGCGTCCCGATCGAGCTCAACGGCTCCAATGGGTTTTTCGCCGACGCGAGCGCGTACGCAACGTACGTCGCGACGCTCGCCGCGCACGTCCGCGCGGTCGGCGAGGCGCTCCCGTACTGGGAGGTCGGCAACGAGGTGCCGCTGCTCAACGTCTCCGAAGTCGGCACCTTCGCGCAGCTCATCACCGTCGCCGCGGCCGCGATCCACAGCTCGCTCCCCAATGCGCTCGTGAGCGCCGACACGATCACCAGCCGGACGTACCTCGACCAGTTCGCGAACACGACGACCGGTGTCGGGTTCCTCTCCTTCCACTACTACGCATCGAACACCCTCTGCACCGCGAACGGGAGCTACTGCCCGCCCGGCACGATGGGCGAGGGCGACACCGACGGCGACCTGATGAGTCCGCTCTCGAACATCACCCACGCGCCGTTCCTCCCGCCGGCCACCGCCCAGGCCGACTGGTTCGCGCTGACGGGCGAGCACCTCCCGATCCTCGACACCGAGTCGAACCTCAACGCCGCCGGCGGCACGGGGCCGGGCGGGACCGGCAGCGACCCGCGGATCCCGGCCCTGTTCGGAGCCGCGTGGCTCGGCTCGACGTTGATCGACGCCTCGCGCGCGAACGTCTCGGCGCTGACGTACTTCCGCCTGACGAACCCGGGGGGTCCGAACGTCACCGAGACGGCCCCGTTCGGCGGGTTCGGCTTCGGCTTGACGACCCTCAATCTCAGCAACCAGTTCGTGGAGTTCGCCCCCTACTGGGCGTCGTACTTGTGGGCGAACCACGTCCAGAACGGCGGGAATGGGGTCCTCGTCAACGCGACCGGGGCGGTCGACGTGGCGCCGTATGCGGTGCGGAGCGGGAACCACCTCACCGTGGTCCTCGTCAACCGGATGGATACCGAGGTCAACACCACCGTCGCCTTCCCGAACGCGAGCGAGTGGAGCCCGACGGGACTCAGCGTGCTCGACACGCGGGGGTACGACGAGGTGTACGATGCTGCGAACCAGTCGGTGGCCGTCGAGCGCTCCGGGGTCGTCAACCTCACGCCGCCCGGGTCGGGCGGACGCGTTCAGCTGGACGGGTACGGGATGGCCGTCCTCACGGGGCTGTACCAGCCGTTGAACTCCTCCCAAGGCCCGGGGAACTCGTCGAACGGCACCGGCTCCGGGAATGGGACGGGCCCCCGGAATCAAACCGGGACCAACACGTCCGCGAACCAGACGGGCGCCAACGCGACGAACACCTCCGGATCGTCTTCGCACCCGCCGACCTCCGGGACCCACACGCGAGCGGGGAACTCCGCGTCGGAGGGAGCGTCGGCGCTCCCGCAGACCGCGGTCTCCGCCTCGCGGGCCGTGCTCGGACTCTCGACGAATCGGTGGGCCGCCCTTCTGATCCTCGGCGTGACCCTGGCGGTCGCGCTGGTGGCCTGGGGTTCGTCGGCCCCGCTGCCCGGGGTCCAGCACGCGCGCCCGCCTCCCCGGCGGACTCGGGCCCGGCGACGGTAGGTCGACGGGGACGGGACCCGGGTCACCGATGCACGGGGCCGAGGGGTCCGACCCGAGTTCGGCGCCGAGCGGCCCCGCCCCCGAGCTCGGAACGTCGAGCTTATGGAATCGCCGGCGTCCGGGCCGTGGGCGCGGGCGTGACCGAACTCGGAACGAAGCGGGCGCAGGTTCGGGATGTCACCCCACGCCGGTGGAGTCGGAGATGACCCTCGCCCGACGCCAGCGCATCGCCGTCTTCCTCGCGGTGGCCATCGCCTCCCTCGTCGTCCTCGGGTGGGTCGCGTCCCTGACGGGACCCCCGACGACGAATCCGTCCGTGGAGATCGTGAACACGACCAACCTGGAGATCACGAGCGGCCTCACGAACGCGGTCGTCTTCCCCTTCCAACTCGCACCGGAGCAGCAGCCAGGCGAGGAAGGGACGCCCACGATCGGCTCCGCTTCCGCGAGCGTGACGTTCTCCGTCTCCGGGTGCGTGGCCGCGAGCGCGGGCGCGTGCCCCGGGGTTGCCGTGGCGATCTTCACGAGCGACGAAGCGGGCACCATCGCCTCGGGGGGCAACGCCACCCCGGTCTGGTGCGGGGAGATGAACGGGTCCTCCTGCGGTTCCCAGATGAGCGGGCAAGCGACCGTCGACCTGACCTCCCTCGCTGGGCAGGGGCTCGACCTCGTGATCTGGAGCACGTCGGGCACCGAGTGGGTCGACGTGGATTCGAGCGGCTCCTGGTCGGGCTAGCGACCCTCCGGGGGGCGTGGCCCCTTTCCCTGCGGGCTCCGCTCGAGAGACTTCGTTCGGTCTCGGACGGCCCGACGGCCCGTCACGCACCGACTTAGCAGGACGGAAGGACCGGGCGGACCGTCGCTGCGACGAAGCCCTCGGTCCACGGAGTTCGCGCCAGGTCGCCGAAGGAGCCAGCGCCGCTCCAGGGGCTCGTCGAGAACGTCGTGTTGCCGAGCGCGCCGCCGGCGGAGCAGAGTCCCGACTCCCCGAACAGAGCGCCGGGCGCGTAGTGGATCCCTGGGTGCGCCACCGTCGGCGTCTCGGTGAGCACCGCGACGCCGTACCCCTGCAGCACGAACGTCACCGGATTGCTCGTCCGAACGCGCGGGAGGACCCCCGACTTGGTGAGGACCTCCTGGTGGGTGAGCGGGTTCCACGTTTCCGAGTAGGAACGGTGGTCGAGGAGCGTCAGGTTGGTCGGGGTCAACGACTGGCCGGGGAAGGAGATCGTGAATCGGACGCTGGCGTTCACGTGGTTGACGGCGACCACAGAGATGCCGGTCCCGACCCGGTAGGCCTGCGCCTCCGCGAGCCCGTCAACGGAGCCCGTGGTGAGGAGCGCGGCGCTCTGCGACGGGACCGCCTTCCCCCACATCGTGGCGGCCCAGTACGGGGCGTACAGGGTGGCCGAGCTCCCGTTGAAGCGCATCATCTGGAATCCCCAGCCTCCGTACGCGGAGGTCGGCGTGGAGTTGATCGCCGAAGGTCCGGCGAGCGTGTAGTAGACGATCCCCTTGACGCCCTGCTGCGTCCCGTCGATGTAGAGCCCGGCGAGCCACTGGGCGCCGAACAACGTCTGGATTCGGGGGTCGGTGCCGGCCGCCGTGGCCAGAGTGCCCCCCTCATGGTTGAGGTTCGACTCCGAGTCGAGGACCGGGAGCAACTTCCCGGTGAGGTTGAACCATTCGGAGCGGGCGACGAGCGGTGGGTCCCAGGAGAGCATGGTGCCGAACTCGGTCGACCGGGCGACCAGATCCGGGTCCGGGATCCCCTGGCTCCCTCCCTGCGGCGGGCAGTAGACCCCGTTGTTGAGGCACATTCCGCTGACGGCGTAGAAGTGAAACGAAAGGAACTGTGTGTTGGGCGCGCCCTTGGCGAACTGCACGAGGTAGTTCGGGTCCATCATCACGTCCGTGCCGACGAGGGCACCGGGAAGGTACTTGTGGACCGCGAGCTCGGCCGCGTTGAACACCTTGATGAACGTCGCCACTTCGGACACGTTCACGCGCGGGACCTCGTTGCCGATGCTCCAGTACATCACGTGCTCCCCCGCCTGGTGCACGTGCTGGGCGAGCGCGGAAACGTACTTCGTGTAGGCCGTGACCGTCGGGAAGTAGCCGGTCGTTCCGTAGAACGTGACCGGCATCAGCAAGTTCAGGGGCATCCCCGTCGGCAGCGTGTTGCCGTCGCCCCACGAGCCAGCGGGCAGGCTCAGCATGATGTTCGCCCCCACCGACTTCGAGAAGTTGATCAGCCGGTCGAGCCCGGTCCATTTGAACGCGACCGAATTGTTCGTCGTGTTCCACGTGACCTGCACGCCGATGCTGGTGATGCCGATCCGCACGATCCCGGGGTGGGTCGCGGCGGCCAGTCCGGGGAAGGTCGTGCTGTTCAGCGTGCCGGACGTCGTCGAGAAGATCCCGTTCGCGACGAAGCCGCTCGAGGGGGCCACCTGGCCACTGACGCCGGTCGGGAGCACACTGATCGAGAGGACCGGATTGGCCCGAGCCGTGATGGTGTAGACTGCGTTCTGCCACGGGGCGGTGCGCGTCAAGGTGCCCGTCGTCGGGTTCGTGCTCCAGTTGCGCGTGTCGTTCTTGCCGTGGGTGAGGATCGTGAAGTTCCACATCCCGAACGCCGGAAGCGCGTCCGCGCCGCCGGGGAGTTGGGCGGGCTGGCTCATCACCGTCAGGGGCGAGGTCAAGACGGCGACGGTCAGGAGGGGAACGGCGACGCTGGCGACGAGATTGACCTCGTACGTGCGCTGATAGCCCGTCGAGGAGAGCGGGGTCGCCGTGTCGGTCAGGACGCTGACGACCTTGCCCTTGCTGAGGTCCTTGATCGACGAATCGTCGACCACCTTGAGCGCGGCTCCGCCCTGGAACTCCGCGCTCGGAGACGCGGAGGCCGAGGCGGCGGTGAGGCTCAACCCCGACGAAGTTGGGATCAACAGGACGACAAGGGTGAGCAAGACGAGCGCTCCCGCCGCGAGCGAGAGATGGGTCGCGCGGGAAGGTGCGAGCAGGAAGTTCTTGCTCGTCACCGGCGGCTCCGTTTAGGGTGCAACTCCAGGGGGAGGGCGGGGCCGGACGACGAGCGCGCGAGGAGGAGAGGCGTCGATGCCACGTCCCAACCTCGGCATTCTGCTCAACCGACCGAGGTGACCACGGACGTATATCATTCATGAACCTTTGGGACGGAGAACCGTCGGAATCCGAGAATCGAGACGGCCGGGCGACATTCGGTCCGGACGGCAGCCGGCGCCCCTCGGTCCAGGCGAATCGGTCCGGCACACGAGCGCGGACGCGCTCCACCGGTCCATCGAACGGTCGGGGCGTCGGTCAACCGTCGGGCGCCGGCAGGAGCAACACGGTCCACGTCCCCTCGACGGCGAGGACGCTCGCGCCATACTCCCCCACGAGGTAGTTCGTCTCCCACAGGATCGCGCTCGGGTGATTGAAGATCAGCCGGGACTCGTTGGTGGCGAGGACGAATCGGACGCCCCAGCCCTGCCAGACCGTCGGAGCGTCCAGGTACGTCGGCAGGTCGTCGACGAGATTTTCGGCCTTCGGGGTGGAGAACGCCACCGTGAGCTCGATGGAGGGGGCGCCCGACGGGCCCCCGGAAACGTTCAGCGGTACGCGCGCCACCTCGCCGACGGTGATCCGGTTGAACGACTGGGGCCGTCCGACGGCGCTCGTCGGCGTCACGTTCGCGAACGTCCGTAGGTTCGCGGCGATCGCCGACGGGGTCAGGTACAGCTGGCCACCCGAGGGTCCGGGAAGGATGTTGGTGGCGGCCACGCCCATCGGCGGGCCGGTCATGTTCCCCCGGACGTCGAGGATCGACCACCCCGGGTCGGCCGAGAACTGGAAGGAGAAGACGGCGTGCGGCAGGGACGGGTCGATGACGATGGTGATGTTGAGGGAGAATCCGTCCTCCGGATACAGCAGGGCCATCGACGCGGGTCCGGCCGGAGTCGCCACGATCGTAGGCGAAGCGGTCACCGATTCGGTGCGATTCCCGGTTCCGTTCGTCAGGGTGACGTTGAACTCATCGGCGGCGAGGCCCGCGACCGGGATGAACTGGCCCGACGTCGAGGCCTCGTAGTCGGGCGTCACGTTGTCGAAGGAGGCGTTCGTGCCGGCGATGGTCGCCGCGACGAGGCTGTTGGTGACCGAAGCGCGAGCGACGAGGGCGAAGTAGGCGATCTCCTCGTCGGTGAGGTGGCCCGGGTCGAAGGTGAATCGGGGGGCGACGAACGGAGTGTACGCCTCGCGGTCGAGGAGCGCCCGCGTCCACTTGGCCGCGCCGCCGGGCGCGATGACGTTGCCGGACACGCCCGAGTGTTGGATGTCGTTGAGGGCCGCCAAGAACGTCCCGTCGTGGAACAGCGAGGAGTTCGCCTGCTCGTACCCCGAGAGGTGGGGCTCCGTCACGAGGGCCGTGCTGAGCAGGAGCGCCACGATCGCGAGCGTGAGGACCACGGTGCCGGGAAGCGTCCAGCCGGCGGGGACCCGGCGCGACGGCCCGGCGCGGCGCACGGTGGGCCGGTGGATCGGCCCCGCGGCCGGTGGGAGGGGGGAGTCCGGAGAGGGCGGCGCTGCGACTCCGGCCAGGAGGTGGGTGAGGGTCTTCGAATCCCAGTGGAGGAAGGCGTCCAGCCCAAGGCCGAGCCCGAGGCCGATCGGCACCACGAGGAAGAACGCGAATTGGGGGTAGTCGGTCACGACCGACAGCTTCCAGGCGGCGTAGGCGCCCCCGATTACCGCCAGGAGCATCGTGAGCACGGTGAGCGTTCCGAGCGAGAGTCGGCGCGGACGGAGGAGGCGAAGGCCGACGAGGGTCACGGCGAGGAACCCGGCCAGGAGGAGGGAGATGAGCTCGGCGTTGGGGAGCGACGGTTTCGCCCCGGCGAGATACGGGTTGAGCAGGAGATAGTACAGGCTCCCGAGGCCGTTGCGGACGTAGGAGAAGGCGTTCGCGGCGAGGAAGTGGGGCTGCGGCACGCGCGCCGCGGCCGCCAAGCCATAAAATCCCCCAACGCTCAGGACGAAGACGGCGAACCCCGCGAGGGCGACCCTGCCCCGGTAGAACGTCCGCGTGAGCTGCTGGGACGAGACGAGGAAGAGGGCGAGGACGGCCAAGGTGAGCCCCAGCACCGTCGCCGTCTGCGGCTGACTCAGGACGGTCGCCGCAGTCGCGACCCAGAACAGGAAGACGTGCGTCTCCGAGCCCGAACGGACGAACCGGATCAAGAAGGCGATCGAGAGGTTCAGGAAGATCAGGCCGAGGATCGTGGGATAGATCCCCTGGAAGAACGACTGGACGAGGGTCGGGCTGAGGAGGACGAACGCCTCCACGCCGAGAGCCACGACCCGGGAGCGCAGCAGCGTCCGGCTGAGGTAGTAGGTACTGAGCCCGAGCCCGACGCCCCCCAAGGCCACGAAGGCGCGACCCGCCTGCAACGGGCCGAACCACCGGACGAACAGCCCCAGGATCGGGAAGACCAGGGGCGGGTACTGGCCCGGGAGGAGCCAGTTGGGGTACGGCAACCCGATGAAGGCGTACGACCCGGAGATCCATTGCCCCGGATCTCCCCCCGAGGGAATCGGGTAAGCCGACATCGCTCGCTCGACGAGGTAGACGGCGAAGAGGCCGATCGCCAGGGCGAACAGGTAGCCGTAGAGCTCGGGCTTTCCCGGTTCCCGGACCCCGGTCGGGTTGGAGCCTCTCGCGAGGCGCGGGGGGAAGTAGGTGTCCTCGAATCGAGTCAGGGTATTGCGACGCGGCGCGGGCTCCGCCGGCCGGGACTCCGACGGCCGCTCCGCCCCCGTTGCCCCCGGGGGAGGCGCCGGAGCACCGGGCGGCGGTGTCCCGTTCGTCAGGTCCACGTCGGACTCCCTCGGTTGGCCCTCGCCCGAACGAACCTCCGCGGACGCGAGAGCCCGAGCTCCGGTCCAGAATGGGGGACCGATGGTCTCTGGCCCGCCGGCCGTCGAGTGCGCATGGCGGGCTCGCGGACTGCGGAGCGGGATAAAGCCATCCCGGTGCCGCGCTCCGAGCCGCGGTGCGCCGGGGACACCCCGACCCCGAGGGGACGGACTTGGGACCGCCCCTGGACCCCCGGTGTCCCGGGTGCGCGCTCCGTCGTCGCGGTCCGGGTTTGCCCGACGGACACCGGCCGCCGTCGCTCGCCGGTCGACGGGACGCGTCGCTCCCCGGTTCGTGAGACGTTAAGAAGAGGAGCGGGTCGGGCGGTGGATGGCGTCGGCGACCGGGCGGGACCGGCCCGACCTTCTCCTGGTGGTCTTGGACTGCGTCCGGGCTTCGGATTTCCCCGGAGGGGCCGAGGCCGTTGGACCGACACCGTTCCTGGACCGGCTGCGGAAGGAGTCGGTCGACTACCCGAAGGCCGCCAGCGTCGCCCACTGGACCGTCCCCGCCCACGCCAGCATGTTCACCGGGATGTACCCGTGGGAGCACGGGGTCCACGCGAAAGGTCTCCTGAAGCTCGACGCCCACGGCCAGTCGGTGGGGGCCCTGCTCCAGTCGTCCGGCTATCACACCATGTCCATCTCGGCGAACGGACTGATCAGCCCCGCCCTCGGCCTGGTCGATGGGATCGACCGAAGCGCCTGGGGGGTCTCGTTGTTCCACCGGTTCGGGAATGGCGTGGTCCCCCCGAAGGGTTCCGAGTCCGCCGCGGCGGGAGCCCCAGTCCCGCCGCCGCGGCACATGAGTCCCATCGCGTATTGGACCGCGGTGATGCTGGCGCGGTATCCGGGAACCTGGGACCTGCCGACCCGGCTCATGATGCTCCTTCGCCACCGGTCCGACGGGGCGCGCGCCCGCCTCGCCAATTGGCTGGAGCCGACCGCCGGTCGGTGGCTGAAGGAGGCCCCCCAGGACCGCCCCCTCTACTGTTTCGTCAATCTCCTGGACGCCCACGAGCCGTACCTGGCCGAGCCCGAAGTCGTCCGGACCCTCCGCGCATGGTGGGCGTACGCCCGGACCCGGCAGGACCGCCTCGGCTGGGTGACGGGGAAGTGGAAACCGACTCCCACCGAATTTGAACTGCTGCACGAGCTCTACCGGGCGATGGTCCTCTCGCTCGACCGACGGGTCGAGGCGGTCGTGAACGCGTTTCAAGCGGCCGGCCGCTGGGACAACACCACGATGATCCTGACCAGCGACCACGGTCAGGCGTTCGGGGAGCACTCGGCGCTGTTCCACATTCTCGGGGTCGACGAGCCGGAGATCCGGGTCCCGATGAGCGTCCGGTACGCCGGTCGCCGACACGCCGGCGCCAGCGCCGAAGGGTGGGCCAGTCTGATCGATGTCTACGCGACCCTCCTCGCCGAAGGGCGGGTTGCCATGCCCCCGCGGCCATCGGCGCCGGTGTCGCTCGAGACCCTCATCGACCAACCCCGCTCGGCTCCGGTCTACGCGATGTCGGATGGCCTGGTCCACGACTCCGACCGCAACCAGGTCCCGAGCGAGCGCCGCGAGAAGATCGACCGGCTCCTGGTGGCCGCCTACGAGGGCGACTTCAAGATCGTCCACGACCCGGTGACCGACGAGATCAGGGCCTACCGGCACCGCGAGGACCCGGGCGAGACGAACGACGTGGCCGCCACCCACGGGCCGGAATTGGCCGCGCTCGCCGAAGGCGCCCGGGAGATCGGTCGACGGATCCTGAGCGGACCGGAGTCGCAAGTTCCGACCGACGTGGAGGAACGCCTTCGGTCGTGGGGCTACATCTAGGCTCCCCGACATGGATTCCTCCGTGACCGCGGCCACGACGCCTCCTCCTTCCCCCGGGCCGGGGCTCCGTCGGCTCGTCCATCGGGTCGAAGACGCGCTGTTCCCGCCCTCGGCGGGTCCGTCTCAGAACCCCCGGGGCGTCCTTGCCGCCGCCCTCCCGGAGTGGCCCGGCGTCCTGATGGCGCTCCTGGTCGCCGTCTCGGTCGCGGTCCTCCTCGAGCAGATCATCTCGGTCCAGCCGATCCCTCCCGGCGGCGACCCCGGCGAGTGGACGTCGACGGCGCTCGCGTACGCCGGACTTCCCTACCCGTCGTGGATCATCCCGGGGCAGTACCCCCCGCTCCTGTTCCCGCTCCTCGGACTCCTCGTCCGCTTGGGCGGCGGCGCCGCCGCCGGGGCGCGCGCGTACGTCGGCGTCGCGGCGGTGCTGATCGGGCTGTCCGTCTACTTCCTGGCGCGGGGGCTCACCCGGCGCCGCTCGACGGCGATCATCGCCGAAGCGCTCGTTCTGATGAATCCGTCCCTCCTCCAGATGTTTTTCTGGGGTGCCTACCCGAACCTCCTCGGGTTTGTCTTCCTCAATCTCACCCTCGCCTTCCTCGTCCGGTACATCCGCTCGCGTCGTCCGCTCCATCTCGTCCTCTTCTGGAGCGCGGCCGCCGCCGGCGTGCTCACGCACAGTCTCGTCGGGGTCATCGAGCTCGGGGCCGTCGGCCTCGTCCTGCTGATGTGCCTCTCGTTGCGGATCGTCCCGCGTGCGATTCTCCGCAGCCGGGCGGCGATCGCCGGCCTCGCCGTGTTCGTGGGCTCGATCGGGTCGTACTACCTGGTGACCAACCTCCTCCACATCCATCATCCGAACTATTTCCAGAGCGGCGCCTTCGCCTACGTCAAGAACGGGCTCGGGGCGATCTTCTACCTCCTCGTGCGTCCGTTCGTCCCCGCGTTCCGTCTCCCCCTCGCCACCGCGCTCCCGCTCCTCTGGATCATCGTCGGCGTCCTCACCCTCTACGTCCTCGGCATGCGCCTGTTCTGGAAGGAACGGATGACCCTCGGCACGATGGTGACCATCGGGCTCGCGCTCTCGGCCACCGGACTCGCCGCGGTCGGCTGGGAGCTCTCCGTCGTCACCGACTACGTCCGGTTCGGCTACTTCCTCGTCACACCGATCGCGCTCGGGCTCGCACTGTTTCTCGACTGGTTCATGTCCGGCCTGGCGGGCCGCGCGGCGAAGGTCGCGACGACGTCGCCGCACCGTCCGCCCCGGACGACCTGGCACGCACCGGGCGTCCTCGCGGACCCTCCCGCGGCGAACGCCCTCCTCGCGTTCTCGGTGGTCGTGGTCCTCGGCGTTTCGGCCCTCGTCACCCTACCGGCGCTCCCCCTCTACGAATCCAACAACACCAAGGTCGCCCACGATTCGACGTTCCTCGGCGCGCTCCATCTGGTCCAGAACACCGGGGTTCCCGGGGGGCTCCTCACCGTCCCAGGAGCCGCCAAGTGGACGCGGGCCCTGCTGGTGCGGGACGCCTATTCGCCGAACCTGCCCGCCCGCTACACGTTCGACGCGAGCCATCTCGTCGACGAGGAGACCGCGTACTTCGCCCTCACGAGCCGCTTCGCCGTCGACAACGGCGTCGTGGCGGTTTCCGGATTGGGGACGAACCTCTCCTCCGGGAACGCGACGTTCGAGTACCAGGCGGCGTACTTCGGGGTGTTCACGCCCGTGATCGCCCTCCCCGTCGGGAATATCTCGGTCCTCGTCGAGACCGGGGGGACCGTGCACGCCGAAACGGTCACCGGCGTCACCGGGGTCCGGATGGGGAGCGCCGGCGCGTCGTGGTTCGAGATCGACTACGCGGGCCCGTCGTTCTCGCTCGCCCTTCGCGGCACCGCCCTCCCAGGGACGACCTCGGCCACGATCGCCGTGACCGCCAACGCCTCGGCGGGTTCGACGCTTCTCTCCCTCGCCGGGAACCTCACGGGGCCGTCGGTCGGGTTCACGCACATCGCCCGGAGCCGGACCGCGGGAGAGCTCAACCTCACTCCCGGAACGTTCGGCGGACGCCTCGCGAGCTCGGCTCAGTTCGTCCCCGCGTACTCGCTCCTCTCCCTGTTCCCGTACAACCATCTCGGGACCCCGGCCCACGCCAGTTTCGCCGTGAACGACTCGACCGGGGCGCCCGTTCTGAACTTCACGCTCCTGTTCACCACCCCGGGCGCCTCCAACCTGGTGCGGGGTCTTCCCCCGCTCCTCTCGACGCCGCTCATCTACCAGAACTGGTCCATCCGGTTCGTGCTGTTCACGACCACCCCGAACCCCGGGGCCGCCCAGGCCAACCTCCCGGCGACCGAGGTCGCGTACCTGGAGGCGGAGTACGGGGCGAAGGTGCTCGGGGTCTCCGGACGCTGGACCGTCCTCCTCCTTCCCGCTCCCACCGACCTGCCCGGCCTCCCGGTGCTGAACCTTGGAGGCTGACGGTCGGTGTCCGGAGTGTCGCTCGTGCTAGGGTCGACTGCGACGATGGTCCGGAGATAGCCTTATGGAAGGTCGTTCTGCCCCGTTCCCGCCACCTCCGGCACGCCGGGGCGGGGCCGGTCATTCGATGCGGAGCACGATGGGAGTCGGAGCGGGGATTCGCCGTGGGCGTTCCGCCGTCCTGGGCATCGCCTTGGTCGTCCTCGTTCTCGTCCTACCGGGGACCCTCGTCTCCGTCGGAACGGTCGGTGTCGGTCCGACCCGCTCGGGGACGTCCGTCGCCGGGACCCCCTGGCACTCCACCGGGACCACGTCGCACCCCGGGTCCATCGCCTCCCGGCCACGACCGTCCGGATCCGCCGCCTGCGACGGACTGTGGCCGGACTTCGCGGCGACGTTCCCCGCCCCCCTCGGATGCGTCGGGAGGGACCAGGCGATCGCCGGGTTCTATTCCGATGTCGCCGGGGGCGCCGGGAACGTGACCATGGTCCTGACCCTCCCCGCCGACCGGTCCCCGACCGCGAACCAGTCCGACCTCTACCGAGCGCTCTGGGTCGGATTCGCCCTCGCCGACCCGAACGCCTGGATGGGCGAGTGCTTCCTCGAACTCCGGTTCCAGCCCGATGCGTCCTGGAACTTGACGGCGGGAGGAAACGCCACCGACCCGAACAACTGGACGGGAACGCTCGTCGGCTGGGAGTTCGACCCGGCGGCGGGTACGGTCGACGCCTGCGTGGACGAGCCGCTCTATGCGACGAGCACCGGGAACGGAACGTACCTGGCGCTCCAGGGCGGGGACGTGCTGAACATCACGACGACCGGCTGGTTCGGGGACGTGGCCGGCGAATCGATCGTCGTCACGGACACCTCGAGCGGACAGACCAGCACGGTGAACGGAATCAACGACGACGGCGCGCCGCTCGACCCGGCGTATGCGACGGCGAACGTCCTCGATGCCCTCGCCGGCTCTGGGGCCCAGATCCCGGCCGTCGCCGTCGGCGTCGAGCTCGCGGGTGGGGCGAATCCGTCGATCCCGACGAACTCGAGCTTCGGCGGGTGCACGCCGGGGATCCCGCCCGGTACCCCCGCCAACCCCTCCGTGCCGTGCCCGAGCTACGACCCTGCCTCCTGGATCAACGACACCGCGTCTCCGCTCCGATTCTCCGCACCGACGTTCACGGGGCACACGAGCGCTCCCAGCAGCGAGGTCCTGTTCTCCAGCAGCATCGGCGGGACCACCGGCGTGGCCAACCTCAGCAACAAGACCTGCGTGGGCCGGATCGGCTCCGCGTTCTGCACGTACCCGTGGTACAGCTACTCGTGCGGCGCCGGCTCCTTTGAGTTCGGGGCGACGGACTACTCGGGAGTCACCACCGATTTCACCGAGCAGAATCAGTACGGCTCGACGCCCGTCGCCAACCTCCTCGGCGATCCGCAGTTCGCAGGGAACGCGTTCGCTGTCCCGGGGTGCGGGGGCCAGGCCCAAAACGTCTCGGTCGGCGTCTCGGCCGGCACGGGCCTCGTCCAGCTCCTTGGCTCGAACTACACGGCCCCGACCGGGGTGTCGATCGCGAGCGGGGCGTACGCCATCTCCGCGCTGCCGGGCCCGGGCCAATCGTTCGTCGGTTGGACGGTCACCGGCGGCAGCACCGTCCTCAACCTCGTGAGCTCGTCCACGACCCTCGTCGTTGGCACGGCGGGCAGCGTCGTCGCGAGGTTCAACGCCACCGCCCCCACGACGAACGTCACATTCTCCACGACCGGAGGGAACGGCTCCTTCGTCCTCGGACCGCTGTGGGGGAACAGTTCCCTCGGGTCTCCGACGACCGTCCCGAACGGTTCCGCCGTCGCGCTCGCCCCGGGATCCTACCCCCTCCAATCCACTCCGGCCCCCGGGGACGGGTTCGTGGTCTGGTCCGGGTCGCTCCATGCGGCCGTCGGGGAGCGCTCCGCCCCGGCCACGTGGCTGTCGATCTCGAGCTCCGGAGGCACCGGCTCGGTGTCGGCGCGGCTCCATCCGATCGGCTCGAACGCGACCGTCATCGCGAACGCCACGGGGAACGGCACGATCTCGGTCGACGGCGTCGCCATCCCCTACACGTCCGCCAACCGAAGCTCGTTCGGCTCCGTCAACGTCACGGGTGGCACCGTTCTCCTCGAAGCCAACGCCTCCCCCGGCTGGGAGTTCCTCGGTTGGTCGGTCCTCCCGGGAGGCGTGGCCCTGCCCGGGAATTCCACCGAAACGAACGTGACCCTGGCGGCCGGCACGGCCTACGCCGTCGGAGAGTTCGCGGCGCTGGTCACCGTCGATTCACGCTCGTCAATGGACGGCCAGGTGTCGGTGGACGAGGCGGCTCCGGTCTCGAACGGCACCCTCGTCCCCCTCGGGGAGGGGCTCCACGACATCGGGGCGGCGCCGTACGGAGGGTTCGCTTTCCAGCGCTGGCTCGTCTCCGACCCCACCGAGCTCTGGGTGACCAAGCCCCTCTCGCCTCTGACGGAGCTGACCGTCAACGGCACGGGGACGCTGACCGCCGTGTACGCGAGCGCCGCGACGGGGAACGTGACACTCAAGGTCACGCCCGGCGGGGGCGGGTTCCTCGAGTTCAATTTCGCGAACCTGAGCGCCAACCCGACCGTCAACACGTCGACGGTGGTCACCACGTACGAGCTGCGCGCCATCGCGAACTACGGCTACCGGTTCCTCGGCTGGAACGTGACCGGGCCGGCGAGCGTCGTCCCCGGAAAACTCACGTTGACCGGTTCCGGGGCCGTCGTCACGGCCAAGTTCACGGCGAAGTTCTTCCCGGTCACCTTCGTCGTCACCCGACCCGGAACGGTCTCGATGACCGTCAACGGCAACGCCGTCGCGAGCGGCGCGACCCTCGGCCTGGCCCGCGGAGTCTACCCGTTGACGGCGACGGTGACGGCCCGGAACACGACGTTCCTCGGATGGTCCACGGCGTTCCTGATCGGGAACGTGTCGCCAAGCCACACGAGCGCCACGGTCACCATCGACGGCTCCGGTAGCGTCTTCGGGATCGTCGCCGGCTTCGTGCTCGCGGGATTCACCGTGACGCCGTCGACCACCGACGTCGGGGCGACGTTCCACGTCACCGTCGCCACGAACGGGACCGGCCCGCTCACGTACAAGTACTTCGGACTTCCCCCGAACTGCAACTCGGTCAACCGCAACAACTTCACCTGCCGCCCGACCGCCTCGGGAACCTATCCGATCCGGGCGTCGGTCACGGACCAAGGGGGCGCGGTCGAATTGACGCCGACGGTCCTTCTGACCGTCGTCGGCGACCCGACGGTCGTCTCGTTCACGACCGACCCGGTCCAAACCGACCTGGGCGTGCCGGTCGTACTCGCGGTCGCCGTCCAGCAGGGGCTCGGGCCCTATTCGTACGCCTACACGAACCTGCCGCCGGGCTGTTCCACGATGAACGTCTCGATTCTCAACTGCCTCCCGAGCCAGACCGGGTCGACGCTCGTCTCGGTCACGGTGACCGACTCGGTGGGAGTCGCCGCGACGGGCGCCACCAGCGTCGTGGTGGTCCCGCGGCCTGCGGTCGCGAGCTTCGTCGCGAGCCGTTCGTCCTTGGACGTCGGCGTCCCGACGTACCTGAACGTGACCACGACGGGCGGCACGGGCCCCTACACCTGGACCTACACCCAACTTCCCAGCGGCTGCACGACCCACCCGACCGCGAACTTGGAGTGCACGCCGACGGGTGCGGGCACGTACAACGTCACCGTCACCGTCCAGGACGGGTTCGGTCTCGACGCGATCAGCTTCGTCGTTCTCACCGTCCACGCCCGCCCCACCGTCACCTTGTTCTCGGCCTCTCCCGCGAACGTGACCATCGGCGAGTCGGTCCTGTTCACGGTCGTCGCGAGCGCCGGGACCGGGGCGTACGGCTACACGTACATCGGGCTCCCGCCCGGTTGCCCCGCGACGGCGGTCGCCTCGTTCCGCTGCACCCCCAGCACGACCGGTGGGTACGCGGTCACGGTCACCGTCGTCGACGGGGACGGGGCCCGGGCGAACGGCTCGACTGCGGTGACGATCGTCGCGGTCTCGCCGACCGGCCCGAATCCGTCGCCAAACCCGACGACGGGACAGGGAATCGACTGGACGATCGTCGCGCTGTTCGTCGTCGTCGCCCTGGTCATCGCCATCGTGTTGATCTGGCGGTTCGGCCGACCGCCGACACCGGCACCGGCCGCCGCGCCGGCAGGGGCAGAGTCCCCGCCGGACGTCGCACCGAAGTGACCTCGTCCGGCGAATCGCTTATCGCCGACCCCGACTGGGTCCCCGTCCGGGGGTCGACGAGCGACGGTCGCAGCCGACGGGGTCCGGACCGCCCGTCCCCCGAACCTGGTGACGGTCGTCCTCGACTGCGTGCGCGCGGCGAGCGTCGCCTCGTTCTCGGGGGGCGTCGGGGCGCCGACACCGGAGCTCGACCGGCTCGTCGCCCGAGGCGCCACCGTCTTCTCCCACGCGGTCGCCCCGGGGAACTGGACCGTCCCGTCCCACATGTCCATCATGACGGGGACCTATCCCTGGGTCCACCGCCGTCGGACGTTCCAGCGGGGGGAACCCCCAAGCGAAACGATCGCGCAGTGGCTCCGCCGACGCGGCTACCGGACCGGGATCTTCACGGAGGAGGCCCACCTCACCGGCGGCTACGGGCTGGAAGCCGGGTACGACGACCGGTTCAGCCGCCGGATCGGAACCTCGGACGAGAACCGGACCACCGTCAACCGGACCCTCGGCCACGCGCGCTTCCTCTACTCCGAGCGATTCCGCAAGCTGCTCGCCGCGATCCCTCCGCTCGCGCTCCCCATGACCACGCTCAACTTCGCGCAGGAGGTCGAGTACAAGCGCGACGTCTGCGGGGAGTACCTCCTCGACGACTGGCGTCGGTGGCTCGCGGCCGGGCCGAAGGACCAGCCGTTCCACGCGTTCTTCAACTTCGTCGACGGGCACGAGCCGTACCCGGAGCTGGCCCAGGGACTCACGGACCAGCTCTCCGCCCATGGCTACGCCCAGGTGCCTCGATTCTACCTCCTCGCGGTCCCGGGGATCCGGGAACGCGTTCCGTGGGACCGGGTCCGCGCCGCCTACCAACGGGCGATCACGGCCGCGGACCGGAAGGTGGGCCTCCTCGTGGCAGCGCTCGCCGCGGTGGGCGAGCTCGACCGGACCTGGATCTTCGTCACCAGCGACCACGGCCAGTCGTTCGGAGAGGGCGGGAACGTCTACCATGGTTGCGGCGCCACGGACTCGGTGCTTCGCGTCCCGCTCTGGGTGATGGGGCCTCCGGACGTCGAGCGCCCGAAGGCGGTGGACCGGTGGGTGACCCTCTGCGACATTCCGTCGTGGATGAAGTCGGCCGCGTTGGGTCGGCCGGCGTTCGACGTCGAAGGCCGCCCCGCGATCCCGTTCCCGGTCTCCCCCCCCGATCGCGAGACGATCCTCGCCGAAGGCGGGCCGGCGTCCGACCCGAACCGCTCGCTCCTCGGCCTCCGGACCGACCAGGCCTGGAACCGTCGGCAGGTGGCGGCGTACCGGAAGGGCGAGAAGTGGACCCTCGACCTGGTCAGCGGCGACGTTCGCCACTGGCCGACCGGCGACACCGGAGCGACGACGCTCCCCGAACCTCTGACCGGACACGAGGCCCAGGAGGCGAAGCACGGGGTCTTCGGGATCTTCGGGAAGGACGACGTCCTCCGGTACGTCGGCGACGGGAGCGAACTCCACCGCGACTCCCTCGACGACGCCCGGATGAAGTCCTGGGGCTACGACTGAGCGAGGGCGGCCCGCGCCGATGGCCCCGGGCTAGGCGGGGCCGGTGAGGCAGGGAACGTCCGCCACGATGCGGCGACCCTGAATGTGCCGCGGGATCGGCAGGCCGCCGATGGCGAGGAGGGTCGGCGCGACGTCCCGAATCGCCTGGGCGGCGATGGCGCTTCCCGTCGGGGAGCGGGGGTCGGAGACCGCGAACACGCCATCGTAGGAATGGACGGCATCGTCCGGACCCGTATCGTTCTCCTCGAGGTAGAGGCTCGGATGGCCGAGCGAACCGGCCGACCGCCACTTCAGCTCACCGAAGTACGCCATCAGGTCCGGAGGGTCCCCGACGACGGATTCGTAGGTCGTCACGGGGTCGAGGAACCGCACCGGCATCGGAGCGCCGTCGGGTCCCGTGAGCGCGGAGAGCTCGCGCGTCAGCTTCTCTCGAAGCGCGGGAACGTCGGCGGGGAGGACGATGCCCTGGGCCTCGCGGCCCGCGATGTTGTAGAACAGCCGGGCGTAGTACCCTCCGGCGCCCCAGACGGTGGTGTGGGCCCAGTCCACGTCGCACTTCTCGAACGGCGTCGGACCCTTCGGGGTGGTCTTGAACCGAAGGTAGCCGTGCTCGGCGAGCCAGGCGTTGATGCAGAAGCACCCGGACATCGCCATGCTGCCGTGGTCGGAGGCGAGCACCACGACGGCGTCCTCCGGAACGTGGGCGAGGAGACGGCCGATGCACTCGTCGACGATCGCATAGTACTCCTCGACGACGTGCTCGAGCGGGTTCCCCGGCACGAACGCCCGGTGGCTCGGGTCGAAGTACTTCGTGTAGGCGTGGTGGAGCCGGTCGACCCCGATCTCGTGGATCGCGAAGACGTCCCACGGTTCCCGCTGGTACAGCTCCTCGGCGATCGCCCAACGCTGCTGGGTCATCTGGACGATGTCCCGGTAGAGCTGCCGACGCTCGGTGGCCCGGAAGGTGACGTCGAACCGGTAGCGGCCGAACCGGGACTCGAGTTCCGTCGCCAGAGACGGGGGATACGTCCAATCGGTCGCGCCGGCTGGAGTGAGGAAGTCCGAGATCGAGATTCCGTTCAGATGGAGCGGGGGGTACCCGGGCGGCATCCCGATCGTGCAGACCCGGCGGCCGGCCGCGGAGAACAATTCCCAGACCGAGGGGACGGGAAGCTTCGAGGTCGGGCCGTAGGTCTCCGTGTAGGAGAAGTCCTTCCGGTGCCGGAAACCGTAGAGACCGAGGGTCCCGGGGTCGACTCCGGTGAGCATCACCGGCCACGATGGGATCGAGATCGGCGGGTCGGCGCTGGTCAGCACCGAGTGGACGCCGTGGGCGAGGAGCTTCTGGACGTTCGGCATCCTTGGAAGGCATTGGCCGAACAGGTGCTCGGGCGTCGCGGAATCGAGCCCCAGGACGACGAGCGGTCGGGGGCGGCCTGGGCGTCCCGAACCCGCCGACGCCATCGCCGGTCTCCTCCCGCCCGCCGAGCCGGACTCCCGACTACAGCAGCTCCGGGATAGGCTTCCCCTGGACGTGGGCCCCGGGCTCGATGCCCATCCGCTTGAGGATCGTCGGCCCGATGTCGATGCCGACCTTCGGGGAGAGATGCGGGGAGCCGGTGGAGCCCGGGGTTCGGACGGCGAAGATGCCGTCGAAGGAGTGGACCGAGTCGTCGGGGCCGGTGTCGTTCTCCTCGAGGAAGAGTCCGTTGTACCCGAGCGTCCCCGCCGAGCGCCACTTGAGATTCCCGAAGTAGATCATCACGTCCGGAGCGTCGCCCCGGACCTGGTGGTAGATCTTCGAGGGGATCTTGACGTCCGGCTGGAGCGGCTGGCCGTCCGGGCGCCGGACCTCGGCGAGCTCGCGGCCGATCTTCTCGATCATCGCGGGAACCTCGGCGGCGGGCAGGATCCCCTCGGGCTCGCGCCCTTTGACGTTGAAGAAGATCCGCGCGTAGTAGCCCCCCGCGCCCCAGGCGGTCGTCTTCGACCAGTCGATGGGGTACTTCTCGAGCGCGGTCCCCCGCTTCTCGGGCGGGGTCTTCAGCGTCAGGTACCCCTTCTGGATGAGCCACTCGTTGATGCAGAAGCATCCGTCCATGCCCTGGCTGCCGTGGTCGGAGAGGACCATCACCGTGACGTCGTCCGGGACGAGGGCGAGGAACTTGCCGATCTCCTCGTCCATCAAGCGGTAGTAGTCGTCGACCAGCTTCGCGAACGCCGGATGATTCTCGAAGCGCGGATGCTTCTCGTCAAAGAACTTCCAGAACGTGTGGTGGAGGCGGTCCGGGCCGATCTCGTGGAGGGCGAAGAAGTCCCACTTCTCTTTCTGCCAGAAGTGCCGGGCGACCGCCCAGCGCTTCTTGGTCATCTCGAACAGTTCGACGCCGATCCGCTCCCGGTCCTCGGCCCGGAAGGTGACGTCGAACTCGTAGCCGCCGGCCACGGCGAGCACTTCGGGCGCGAGGGAAGCGGGGTGGACGAAGTCCTTCGCCTTCGCGGGGGTCAGGAAGTCGGAGATGTAGACGCCGTTGATCTTCGGGGGCGGGTAGCCGGGAGGCATCCCGATCACCGCGCAGCGCTTGCCGAGCCGTGTCAGGACCTCCCAGACGGGGGGGTGGGGAAGCATCTGGGGGCTCGGGGAGTAGGTGTCCCAGTACGTTCGGGGGCGCCGGTGGCGGAAGCCGTAGATGCCGAGGGAGCCGGGGTCCATCCCCGTGAACATGACCGCCCACGACGGGACGGTGATCGGGGGGTCGCACGCTTTGAGGGTTCCCCACGCGGAGTTCGCGAGCAGCTTCTGGAGGTTCGGCATCATCGGCCGGAATCGGTCGAACAGAAGCTCCGGCGGGACCGAATCGAGGCCGAGAACGAGGACGCGCTCCGACGAGGGTGCCATAGGAGCGGCGCGGGGGGCCCACAGATAAAAGCTTGACCGCAGTCGCCGACCCAGCCCGCCGGTTTGCGACGCCGTCCCGCGGCCCCGCCGTGCCGGCCCGCCGATTCGGCGTCGACGGGCGCGAATCCCGGCAGTGCGTATGCGTGTGTCTCACATAGACACGCGATTTCGGAACGGAGGATAAGGCATTAAGAAGGGGAGTTCAGTCGAGGAACCTGCTGAATACGTATTCGGCGAAGCGCGAAAGCGAGGAGGCGGAACAACGATTATGACGGAGACGGATACCCCCCACCCTCCTATGAACGGAGCCGTCCCCGTCGCGATTCTCCTTCCGACGCTCAACGAGCAGGAGGGCCTCGCTCGGACACTTGACGACATTCCCGTCGACCACCTCCGGTCCGCCGGCTTTGACCCGACGTTCGTCGTCGTCGACGGCCACTCCACCGACAAGACCGTGGAGGTCGCCCACGCCTACGGGGCGACGGTCCTCATCCAGACGTCGAAGGGGAAGGGCGGCGCCACCCGCGAGGGGCTCGACTGGGCCCACGCGCACGGCATGAAGTATGCCATCCTGATCGACGCCGACTTCACGTACCCCGGGACGGGCATCGCCTCCCTCCTCTCGCTCCTCGAAGCCGGGTCCGACCTCGTCATCGGAGTCCGCCGCCCGGAGTTCAACCCCCTCGGCGTCGTCCGCGCCGCCATCCACCGGGCCGGCGACGGGCTGTTGAACTACATCGCCGCCCAGCTGAGCCACTCCCCGATCCTCGACATCTGCAGCGGCCTCTGGGGGATTCGGACCTCCGTGGTCGGAAGCCTCGAACTCGAGTCGACGGGCTTTGAGATCGAAGCCGAGGTGTTCCTCAAGTCGTTCCGCTCGGGTCTTCGGGTCTCCCAGATCCCGATCTCCTACCGCAACCGTGTCGGCGAGGCGAAGCTCCACGCGGTCCGCGACGGCGCCCGGATCCTGCTCGGCATCGTCCGTCACTCCGGCGCCGCCCAGATCCGCGCCGACCCGCTTCGCGCGCACCGCCAGGCCCCCCGCCAACCGCTGCGGGACCTGCAGGCGATCTGCCTCGCCACCGACGCCCACGACCTCGTCGTCTTCAGTCCGATGGCCCGCGTCTCCGAGGCGAACGACCTCGCGCGACGCCTGCGGGCGGGGAAGATCGGCGCGCGCATCACCGTCATCCCCTACGACCCGCTGAAGCAGTCCGTCGTCGGCCCCCCGAGCCCGCTCCCCCTCGGCGCGGCGGTCTCCAAAGAGGGTCGGATCCCCATCGTGGTCTCCCTCCCGACGGGCGGCTCCGACGCCGACCCGATGTCGATCGCCGTGGTCGGCCTCCCGAACAGCCGACGCCTCGTCTGCGTCCCGATCGGCCCCGACGACATCGGCGACGACCCGTTCGCTCTCCCGGCCCACCTGACGCGGTCCGGCGGCTACCGCCTCGAGCCCGCGGGAAACGCCCGGTTCCGCTCGCTCTCGATCCTTTCCTCGTCGTTCAACGGCTCGGTCCAGGGGAAGGAGCTCGTCCTCCTCCGGGCGAACGCCGACTCCCTGCGGGTCTACCGGGAGACCGGCGGCACCGTCCGCAGCGAGACCGCCGTCCACGTCGCCTCGACGCCCGTCGAGAGCACGGCGTAGGCCAGGTCTCCGCTCCGTGGCCCCCGACTGAGACGTTCGAGCTGCGCCGCAACGTTATTAGACGGGGCCGTCCCGGCAACCCCCGATGGCCGAGGAGTCGATCCCCCGTCTGTTCGGGACGGACGGGATCCGCCGTGTGGTGAACGCGGAGTTCTCCCCGGTGTTCATCGCCGAGGTCGCCGCCGCCACCGCCGAGTTCCTGCAGGGCGAGGGCCCGGTGCTCATCGCCCAGGACTTCCGAACGACGAGCCCGGGGATCGCGCGCATCCTCGCGGGCGTCCTCGCCATGGACGGGATCGACGTCGTCGAGTTGGGCGCGATGCCCACCCCGTGCCTCCAGTTCAACGTCCGCGCGTTGCAGGCGCGCCTCGGGCTGATGGTCACGGCGTCGCACAATCCGACCGACTTCAACGGGATCAAGTTCTCCGGCCCCGAGGGACTGGAGATCACTCCCGAGGAGGAGCACGCGATCGAGCGCAACGTCCATCGTCGGACCTATGCGGTCCCGCGCTGGGACCGGGCCCTCCCGGTCCGACGCGACACCGACGGGGTCGCGCGCTACCTCCGGTCCGTGGTCGGCCTCGTCGACCGGCCGCGCATCGCCGCCCGCCAGTTCCGCGTGGTGCTGGACTGCGGCAACGGCACGAGCGCGGCGACCAGCCCGGAGCTTCTCCGCTCCCTCGGGTGCCGGCTCACGACCCTCAACGCGAACCCCGACGGTCACTTCCCCGGTCACCCGTCGGAGCCGACCGAGGCGAACCTCGCCGACCTCCGCAAGGCGGTGGTCGCGATCGGCGCCGATTTCGGGGTGGCGCACGACGGCGACTCCGACCGGGTCGCCTTCGTCGACGAGACCGGCCGCTACATCCCCGGCGAGGAGGCCCTCGGCCTGTTCGCGCGCGAGATGCTGCGCCGGGGCGACGGCGGTACGATCGTCACGAGCGTCACCTCGACCCGGTGTGTCGAAGAGGTCGTCCGCCAGGGCCACGGCAAGCTCGTCATCACCCGCTCCGGCTCGCTCCCGGTCGCCCGCGCCATCGCCGAGGAGAAGGCGACGTTCGGGGGCGAGGAGAACGGCGGGTTCTACTGGCCGACCCACCAGGACGCCCGCGATGGACCCGCGAGCTCCGCGATGCTCCTCGACCTCCTCGCCGAGACGGGCAAGTCGCTCGGCGAGCTGCTCTCGACCCTGCCGAAATATCATGTCGTCAAGCGAAACGTACCGCTCCCGGCGCCGGCGAAGGCGACGGTGATGGAGCGGGTCCGCCTTTCGCTCGGCGGCGAGGCGGAGCGTCTGGTCACCCTCGACGGCGTCAAGGCGTTCTACCCGGACGGTTGGATCCTCGTCCGCCCCTCGGGCACCGAGCCGATCTGCCGCGTCTACGCCGAGAGCCAGGACGCGACGAAGGCGAAGGCGATGTGCGAACGGGCGGTCGCCCTCGTCGGTTCCCTCGTCCGGGAAGCGGCCGCCCCGTAGGCGGTCGGTAGGAGCCATCGGACCGCCATGGAACTCGCCCCCACGCCTCCGGTCCCGCCCCCGGGCGACGCGGCGGAACGGGACGACGCCTCCTATCACCACTCGTTGAACATCGTCGGCAAGGGGACGGCCGTGATGGCCGCCAGCACCGTCCTCCTCCTCGTCTTCAGCTTCTTCGGACGCGTCGGCCTCGCCCGCTCGTTCGGCGTCGACGCCTGGGGAGAGTTCTCGATCGGCCTCGCGCTCACCGGTCTGCTTTCGCTCGTCGCCCTGCTCGGCCTGAACCAGGCAATCGCCCGGTCCCTCTCCTACGAGACCGACCCGGGCGAGCGACGCGCCCTCATCCGGTGGGGCCTGCTGATCACCGGGATCGCCTCGGTGGTGATCTCCACCGTCGTCTACGTCGCGGCCCCCGAGCTTGCCGACTTGTTCCACAACCAGGCGCTGACGGTCGTCTTCCGGCTGTTCAGCACCACCATCGGATTCCAGATGATGGCGGCGATGCTTGCCTCCATCTTCCAGGGGTTTGAGGACAGCGCACCGAACGCCTGGTTCAATGGCGTCGCGGCGCCCGCGCTCTTCGTCATCTTCCTGGTCGCGGTCCTCCTCTTCCACCTCGGCTTCACGGCCGCGCTCATCGGCTACACGGCGAGCCAGGGCGTCACCCTCCTGCTCCTCGTCGTCTACACGATCCGCAGGCTGCCGAAGCACCTGCCCCCGGTCGAGCACGTGCCTTCGCGGCCCCGCTCGCAGCTGTGGACGCTCTCGGTCGCCCTGTGGGGCGTCGCCTCGCTCCAGTTCGTCACCGCCTACGTCGACACCCTCATCCTCGGAGTGTTCCGGGACACGGCCACGGTCGGTCTCTACTCGACCGCCATGATCCTCGGGCGCCTGCTCCTCGTCGGCAACGGCGCGCTGACGTACATCTACATGCCCACGGCGGCCCGCCTGACGGCGCAGAACGACCGGGAGACGATCCGGCGCACGTTCGTCACCTCCACCCGCTGGACGCTCGCCATCACGGTCCCGATGTTCCTCTTGTTCGTCTGCCTCCCGTCGCAATCGATCAACACGGTGTTCGGCCCGAAGTTCCTCGGGGCGACCAACGCCCTTGAGATCCTCGTCCTCGGTTCGTTCTTCTCGGTCACCCTCGGGCCGGTGAACGCCTGCATGGCCGGGATGGGGTATGCCCGACCGCTGCTCGTCACGACGGCGGTGGCGGCGTCCGCGAACATGATCCTCAGCTTCGGATTGATCCCGTTCTACGGACTCATCGGCGCGGCCATCGCCTGGACGGTCGCGCGCTGTCTCTACCCGGGAGTCGGTCTGCTCTATCTCTACCGGACGGACCGGATCACGCCGTACCGGCGCATTCTGCTGGTTCCCGTACTCGCCACCATTGCCGTCGGGATCCCGATCTTCCTCTTCGTCGGCTCTCTTCCGATCTCGAAATTCGTCGTGTTCCCGCTGTACTTCTTCGGGGTCGCGCTGTTCCTCGCCGCCCTGGTCCTCACGAAGAGCCTCGACCCCGGCGACGCGGTCGCCGCCTCGGTCCTCGAACGGTTGACGGGTCGGCCCATGCCGGCGCTGCGGCGGCTGATCGGCCGCTACTCCCTCGCCCCCGCCCCGTCCCCCGAGGTGCCGGTCTGACCGCGCGCACGGGGCCGCTCACCGTCGTCGTCCCGCTTCCGCCGACGTATCGCGGCGGGACGGAGGAATACGCCTACCAGCTCGTTCGGCGGTTCGCCGAGCACCGCCCGGTCGAAGCGCTCGCGACCCGGGTCCGGTACACCCCGAAGCTCGGCGCGATCGACATCGGAAGGGCCCACCTCCAGCTGCTCGACGCCCGCGAGACGATGCAGAGACCGCTCCTCCTCGGTCGCGCGCCCCGGCGGCAGCTCCGCGATGCCATCGGGGCGGCGTCGGCCCTCCAGCTGCACATGCCGTTCCCGATGGTGGAGGCGCCGGCGGTCCGCTGGGCGAAGCGCGCCGGGGTTCCGTCGGTCTTGACCTACCACATGGACGCCGACCTCGGGGGCGCCTCCAGCGCGCCGGGCGCCGGCCTCGTGACGCCGGCGTACCGGCGGCTGTCGGCGTTCCCCGCCCTGGCGGGATGCGATGTCGTCGTCTCGAACAGCCGTGGGTACGCCGAGGCGTCCCCGGTCGTCTCGCGCTACCTCCCGAAGGTCCGTGTCATCGCCAAGGGCGCCGACCCCGAACGCCTCGGCCTCGGTCGGGAGACGGGGCGCGCGCGGCCCACGTCCGTCCCGGCCGACGTGACCGGCCCGGTCGTGGCGTTCGTTGGCCGACTCGTCCCCTACAAGGGCGTCTCGGTGCTCCTCGACGCCACGGAGCGGCTTCTGCGCGACGGCGAGAAGCTCACGATCGTGATCGCCGGACGCGGTCCCCTGCTCGAGGAGCTCACCGCCGAGGTCGCCCGCCGCAACCTCACGGCGTCGGTCCGGTTCCTCGGCTTCGTTCCCGACGACCAGATCGGACCCTTGTACCGATTTGCGGACGTCGTCTGCTGCCCTTCGATCGGCACGCTCGAGTCCTCCGCCACGGCCCTCGAGGAGGCCGCCATGTGCGGCACGCCGGTGGTCGGCTCCGACCTCCCAGGGGCTTCCGAGTCGATCCCCCACGATGGGACGCGCGGGCTTCTCGTCGCCCCCAAAGACCCCGATGCGCTCGCCCACGCCCTCCGACGGATTCTGGGCCAGGAGCGACCCACGGGCCCGGCCCCGGTGCGGACCTGGGACGACGTCGCCGCGGATTACGAGCGCTTGTTCGACGAACTCGGGGTCCGTCGGCCGGGCGCCCCGTCGTAAGCGCGGGCGTCTCGGCGACGTCTCAATCGGCGGCGGCCCCCTCGCGGCCGCGCAACGTTCTTAAGGCGAGGCGGGTCGGCCCGCCGCCGAACACGGGGAACGCACGATGAAGGAGCGCGGATTTTGCATCTGGCTGACGGGACTGCCGAGCGCCGGGAAGACGACGATCGCGAAGGAACTCACGCCGCGCCTCCAGGCGATGGGGCGGTACACCGAACTCCTCGACGGCGACGAGATCCGCAAGGGGCTCAGCTCCGACCTCGGCTTCGACCGAAAGGCGCGCGAGATGCACGCGGCCCGCGTCACCTACGTCGCGAAGGTCCTCGCCCGCAACGGCGTCATCCCCATCGTCGCCCTGATCAGCCCGTACCGTTCCTCGCGCGCGAAGGCCCGCAGCGAGATTGGCAGCTTCGTCGAGGTCTACGTCAGCACGCCGCTCGAGCTGTGCGAACAGCGCGACGTCAAGGGACTCTACAAGAAGGCCCGCGCCGGCGAGATCAAGGAGATGACCGGGGTGGACGACCCGTACGAGCCCCCCGAGCACCCGGAGGTCCTCGTCGACACCAAATCGTCGACACCGGCGCAGTCGGCGGACAAGATCCTCGCCGAGCTCCATCGGCTCGGCTGGCTCCCCGCCGCGTAGGGACCGGCCCCAACCCCTTCCGTCCTTCCCCTCAGTTCAACGTGACGTTGGGCTGACGGAGGATCTCCGCGACCTCGGGCCGGAGGATCTCCCCTGGCAGCGGCTGACCATCCGCGAGCGCCTTGCGGATCCTGGTCTGGCTCGTGTCGACCCGGTCGGACGGCGGGTGCGGGCACGTCTTCATCGTGGCCATCGAGCCGCACTTGCGGCACAGCCAGGCCTCGTCGTAGCAGAGCGCCTGGATGCCGATGTCGTACTCCTCGAAGATCCGGTGGCACGCGTACGGGTCGTAGTACTTCCCGACGCCCGCCTGGTCGCGGCCGACGATGTACGAATTGCAGCCGAAGTTCTTCCGGACGATGGCGAGGAACAACGCCGCCTTCGGTCCGGCGTAGCGCATGGCGATGGAGAACGCGGCGAGGTGCACGCGGTCCGGGGAGTGGTAGTTCGCGACGAGGGCGCGGTACGCCTGCAGGATGACGTCGGGTCGGTAGTCGCCCTTCTTCAGGCGCCCGACGACGGGGTGGATCAGCAGCGCGTCGACGTCCTGGCGCTCCAGCGTGAGGCGCTGCAGGTACTCGTGCGCCGTGTGCGGGGGATTGCGGCACTGGTAGGCGGAGACGTTCTTCCAGCCTCTCTTCTCAAACAGGGCGCGGGCCTCCGTCGGCGTCATCTCGTCGGGGCCCGTCGGCAGGTCGAGGCGCCGGACGAGGTCGATCTTCCCGGCGAGGGCGACGTCGCCCGTCGCGTGGATGTCGGCGACGTTCGGGTGCGCCACCTCCGTCGTACCGTAAGTCGCCTGCGCCCACGCGGTGCGGTCGGGGGAGAACTTCTCCTCGAGATGCAGGATGGCGAACAGACGGCCCGTGCCATCGAGCAACGCCGCCTCGTCGCCGGGGGAGAGCGACTGGATCGTCGCGGCATTCTCCGGCCCGGGAGGCGTCAGGAGGATCGGCATCGACCACGGGAGGTCGTTCGGGAGGCGGTTCCCGGAGAGGACCCCCTCGAACGTTGCCCGGTCCATGAACCCCTCGAGCGGGCTGTAGGCGCCGATGGCGATCTTCTCGGCATCGTACAGCTCGTCGACGAACGGACGGAGCTTCGGAAGGTCGGCGAACTCGGAATCCCGTCGGGCCCGGTCCGCCTCGGAAAGTTCGCGACGGACCAGCCGGCCGCCGTGGGCCGGGACGGTCATGGCCGGTCCGCCCGAGCGGCGCAGGCGGTCGATCGGCCGGGGAACGTCAGGAGGGCGAGCATCCGGGTCATCGGTTCGCGGCTGGGCCGACGGTTGATACCCTTTGCGGCGGGAACGACGATTCCCCTCCGACGTCGCCGCGGTGAGACGCGTGGTTCCGGTGTCCTCCCCCGGTCCACGTCCCGGACGGGGCCCGAACTGGTCAGAGCGGCGCTAGGGGGCGCGGGGGGGGAGGTTCGTGGCTCCCCCGGGGGGCCGGGACGGAGGAGCGGCCCTTGGCTTCGCCGCCTGTTGGGCCCGCTCGCGCCGCCACAGAACGATCGCGAGGACGACCCCCAGCACCAGCACCCCACCCGCGGCGAAGATCCATACGGGAAACTTCGATTTCGCGAGCGGGGTCGAGTTCCCGGGCGTCGAACTACCAGGGAGGACGGTGAGATTCTGCTCGGAGACCGCCGAGTTGTCCAAGGTGTCCGTGACGTTCACAGCGATTCCGTACGTTCCGGCCGTCGTGGGGGCGCAGGAGAGGACGCTCTGATTCGCCGCCGAGCACCCAGGGGGCAATCCGGACCAAGTGTAGGTCAGATTCCCCCAGCCGCCGGTGGCAGAGACATTCCACGCCACGAACGTCCCGCGGTCGACGCTGGCCGCGCTCTCCGTCAGGTTCGCCCTCAGTCGGTGGTACGCCGTCACTGCGAGCGTGGAACTCCCGTGGTCGCCGACGGAGTCGGTGGCGTTGAGGGTGACGTTGAAGACGCCTTGGTGGAGATACGGGTGCACCACGGCCGCCCCGGTGGCCGTGTGGTGGTCGCCGAAGTTCCACTGGTAGGTGTACGGCCCGATCCCGCCGCTGGTGACCTCCGAGAAGTTGAAGCTCAGGGGACCGGCCCCGCCCGTGTGGTTGGCGACGATCGTCACCTCGACGGGAAGGGTCAGGGCGTAGGTCGCGTTGAACCACACCACCGTGTGGGCCCCGCTGTGGCCGCCGAACAACACGGCGGTCGAAAGCTGAGGGTCGAAGATCATTGCCGCGGAGTCGGCGGAGACGGGTGGCTGCGCCACGTCGACGGGCTGCCACGCGAGCGTCCCGGGGCTATTCCCGAGCAGGACCCACGTGTCGTTGAGCTCGAGGGTGGAGAAATTTCCCGATTCGTTCTGACCGCCCTGGAGGACCGGCGCTTGGAGGATGGGGTCAAACGCCATCGGGGCGCCGTCCCGGGGAGACGGCGCGACCGAGAGAGGGACCGGCGTCCAGACACCGGCGAGGAACATCCACGTGTCGTTGTACGCCAGGTACGCCGGCTGCGTGGTGTAGCCGCCGAACAGGACGATCGCGCCGAGGGAGGGGTCGTACTCCTCCGAGGACTCGGACCGGCCAAGAGGCTGCACGGTCGGGAACAGTTCGGTCCAGCGTCCGTGGACGAACGTCCACGTGTCCTGGATCGTCGTGAAATTGGCGTTCACGCCGAGGCTGGTGCCGTTGTGCCCGCTGAACAAGAGGAGGTAGCCGTCCGCCCCGTCCCACGCGAAGCCGCCCACCCGGCGGGGGGCGGGGGAGACGGGCGGGAACAACTCCGACCACGCGGAGCCGTTGAACACCCACGTGTCGCCCATGTAGGCGGTCCCGCTCGAACCGCCGAACAGAACCAGGTACCCGTCGACCGGGTCGAACGCGGCCATCGCCCCCCGACGGGCCGCCGGGTGGACCGCGAGGAACAATTGGTGCCATGTCCCGTTGGTGAACACCCAGGTGTCGTTGTCGAGCACGGAGAAGTTGCCCCGGCCGCCGAACAGAACGCCTTCCGGCTTTCCGCTGAAATTGGCCCAGGTGAACGTCGCCTCGGCCCGTGGGGAGGGGGGATGCGTCTCGTTGAGGGTCGACCAGTTGGCCGAGACCGGGGCGTGCCCGGCGGTCCGCTCCCCCAGCATCGGACCGACCTTCGAGGGAAGGGTCGCCGCCGTGGGGAACGAGGTCGGGGCGGTCCATACGGCCGTCAGGAGGAGAAGGACGATCCAAAACCCGGTCCAACCACTCAGGCTCGGTCCGCGCCCAGGGAGCGCGAACGTCGCCGAGCCCCGAGCGTGCCCCGGGGGGGCACCTCGCATGACCGGGCGAGGGGGCGCCTCGATATGGCGTACCCCCGGCGATTCCCGTTCTCGGGAATCGCTCCCTGCGCAGGCCCCGCCGCCGGCCGCTGCCGGGTGGCCCGGTCGGTTCGGACGTTCGCCGGTCGGGTTCGACCCGCGCGACCCATGGCGCGGGCTGGGCGAATTCACCGCGGACACGAGCTTACGCGGCGGCGAACCGCTCCCGCGAAATGGGGCAGGGGGAGTCGACGAGCCCGAGCCGGCGGGGGGTGGGGAGCGGCTCGGCGTCCTCCAGCCAGCGACGGAGCTGCTCGGTGACGGGCCCGAACTCCTCGAAGGGATAGTGGGGGATCCCCGACTTCTCGCAGTACCCCTTCAACCGACGGCGCGCGAAGACGATGTCCGCGACCTCGGCCGCGTACTTGTCGGTGCTCCCGTCGCCAGCGAACACGGAGCGGCGGCCGTCGACCACGTGCTCGCGGACCGTCTGCGCCTTGCAGATGCCGCACAGCCGGCACGTCGCGTGGCCGTGGGGATGCGAGAGGAGGAGCCCGTTCGGCGGGACGAGCTTCAGGACGTCCGAATAGACGGGGAGGTCGATGCCGGCGTGCTTCAGGATCGGGTGGATGTAGAAGTCGAGGCCGCCCGAGACGATCGAGGTCGGGACGTGGTGGCGACGGAGGAGCGCGAGGAGGTCGCTCGCCCCCGCCCGGAACGGCGTGTTCCGGACCGACCAGTCGGCCATCTCGGTCATCCGGTCGCCCGGCAGGAGGGCGACCTGCCGCTCCCACGCCTCGCGGAGGGTGATCTTTCCCGAGTGCAACTCCTCGTCAATCTCGTGGGCGACCCGCTTGCCGTCCCGGGCGAACTCCTCCACAAGGATGATCGCCACGTTCGGCTCGACGAGCGTGCCGTCGAAGTCGATCCACATGCGGAGGGCTTGGGAAGCGTCGGACGCCATCGGATGGCTCTCCGGCCGCGCCCCCCCTTCAAAACGATAGCGGAAGGTCGCACCCGAGCGGCGCTCGCGGGAATGCCGCGGGGAGCGCCGGGACGCGGGACCCGCTTCCCGGGCGCTCGACGAAGGACCGGCGGGACCTTTCCGTTGGTCAGACCACGACCACCGTACTGTTCGACCCTTCCCATGCGTCGCGCTGGGTCCAGTAGAACGTGAACTCGAACACGGTTCCGAGCGGAGCTGGTGTGGGGAGGTCGACGAACTCGACCCCGAGGCCGGTGGAGGAGGACGTAGTCTCCTCGACTCGACCCCACGCGTCGGAGGTCCACCGAAGTCGGAACGGCTCCGGGGCGACGAGGCGGAGGCGCTCGGTCGCCCGCACCGTCGGGGGGCGGCGGTTCGGCTTCCAGAACTCCCAGGCGACCCGGCCGGGGTCCTTCGGGAGGTAGCGCGCCTCGACCGTCGGGATCCGGTCGAACACCTCGCCGTCCTCGGCCGACCGCAGGAGCTTGAGGAATTCGGCGTGCGCCCAGGCGAGCGGCATCGCCGCGCCCGTCGGCTTCCCCGGCGTCAGGTGCTGGACCGGGACGCTCGTCGTGTCCCACACCTGTTCGGAGAGGAGACCGGTCGGCGAGGCGAATCGGGCCATCGCCTCCAGGAGCGGCCCGGCGGAACGGCCCGCGGCGAGCTCGTAGTGCGCGCGCTCGCCGGTGAGAAGCGGCCACGCCCGCCCCCGCCCCCACTCGTCGAACGGCCCGCCGTCGTCCCGTTGCCCGTACCCGTCGTGGTTGTACCGGTGCCAGCACGGCCCCTCCGGAGTCTCCACCCGGAGGATGCGGTCGACCAGCTGCACGCTCGCCACAATCGTCGGGTCGTCCGCGCGACGCACGCCGTGCCGGACGAGCTCGAGGAATCCGGCGTCCACGACCTCCCGCGCGGGAAAGCCGGTGGGGGCCCCCGGGGCCTGGTTCGCGAGCAGCAGCACGCCCTCGTCGGGGTTCTCGTTCGGCGTCGTGTCGCCCATCGCGACGGGGTGGATCCGAACGTAGTGGCGCGGCACCCTCGGGTCGAGGGTCCCGTGCTCGGTCACGGTCCAGCGCTCGAGGTGGCCCTCCAGGAAATCCGCGTACGACAGGAGGAACTCCGACGTCGCCGGGTCGGCGCGCTCGGAGGCGAACTCGGCCGCCACCACGCAGGCCGCGATCGTCACCGCCAGCGTCGAGGGGGAATACCCCGACGCCTCCTCCCAGCGCTCCTGCTGCGTCGCCGGCCCGTTCTCGACGAGGAACCGGGCGGCCCTCTGGACCATCGGGTACGGGTCGAACTCGGCGAGGGCGTTCTCGCGCCGGAGCTTGTCGGCGAGAAGGATCGGGAACGCGACCTCGTCGAGCTGGAGGCCGCCCCAGTACGCCGTGCCGTCGACCCAGAAATTCTGGGGAAAGCTGCCGTCCGGAAGTTGGCTCGCCGCGATGTAGATGAGCGTCCGCAACGGTGTCGTCTGGTCGCCCGCCGCGAGCAGCCCGCCGGCGATCTGGACGAGGTCGCGGGTCCAGACGAGATGGTAGCCGCCCCGGTCCTTGTCGCCCTTCGCGTAGCCCCAGGGGATGGAGAGCGAGGCCACGAACGCGCCGGGGAACGTCTTGTCCTCGTGGGCGAGGAGCAGGCAGTAGCTCCCCTGCTGGAGGTCATGCAGGCGCGCCGACCGGTGCGCGAACGGTCGGAGGTGCGCGGCGGCCCGTCCCCACTGCTGCCCGAACCGGACGCGGTGCGTCTCGTACGGCGTGCTGAGCGACTGGAGCAGGGCGGCCACGGCGTGCTGGCGGCCCCGGCCGAAGGCGAGTCCCAGGGTGAATTCCGTCCGGTCGCCGAGGTCGAGTGCCGCCGTGAGGGCCACGTTCCCATCGGTCGCCCGGTCGAACTCCCAGGTCATGCCAAGATGCGAGGAGATGTCGGTCCAGCCGTCGCTCGCCCCGACGAATCCGCACGAGAGCTGCGAAAACGGCACGTTCGCGCCCAGGGCGAGCCAGGTTCCGTTCTTCTCGGCGAGAAGGATCTCCCGTCCCGCCAGGCGACCGACGTAGGCGTTGTTCCCCCACCCGGTCCCGTCCAAGTGGGGCGCGGCCAGAACGTAGAGGGCGAGCGGGTTGGGGAATTTCGACTTCGTTTCGAGGCGGAGGTGCTGGAGGAGGACCGGGAGATGGGGGTCGGCGATGACCTCCTTGTGGATCGTGTAGCGACCGTCGGGGTCGGAGTTCGTGATCCGGTACCCCAGACCCGGTCCGGCGGTGCGCTCCGTCCGCGTGTGGAGCTGGCGCTTCTCGTCGTGGAAAAACGTCGTTCCGTCGGAGACCAAGAACTGGAGGTCGCGCAGCTGCGGACGGTCGACGAGCGGGTAGTAGACCTCGGTGACGACCCCGCGCCAGACGGTGAACCAGAGCTTGCAGTCCGCCGAGAAGGCAGTGCCGACGCCGTCCTTGTTGCCGTGCGTCCACTTCGGGTCGATGCCGGGACCCCCGAACGCCTCCCGGTCCCCGCGAAACTCCATCGGTCTGCGCCCTCGCCTCGGGGAGCGAGGCGGCGGCCGAACGGCGCCGCGTACCTAAGCTTGGGGGACCTTACTCTTCGCTCGCGTCGGCCTGCTCGGTCGACAGACGGTACTTGTTCACCACGTCGACGAACGTGGAGTGGGACCAGGTGAGTGGGGTGGCGGACTTCGGCGCCCCGGTCGCCCCGTCGAGTTGCTCGGAAAGGAGGCGGGTCGGCGTGGCGTGGCTCGCGACCCACTCGATCAGTTCTCGGCACCGCTCCCGGTCGCCGAGCCGCAGCTTCGCCTCGGCGAGCCAGAGCGTGCAGATCACCCACGGATTCTCATGCCCGCAGTACTCGTCGTTCTCGAAGCGGGCGAGGCCGCCGACCGTCCGATTCCACAGCCGGCTCTCGACTGTATCGACCGTACGACGCGCGAGCGGGTCGTCCCAAGTCACGAGACCCAACTTGAGCGCGAGGAGTACCGAGGAATCGATCACCGCGTCCCGCGGCCCGAGCGACCGGAGAAACCGTCCCTCCGTCGCGTCCCAGAGGTGCTTGCGGGCGGCCCCGCGCATCTCCTCGGCGGCGGTCTTCCACCCGGTCGCATCCTTGCCGAGCTCCTTCGCGATCCGGCTCGCGCGCTCGAGCGCATGCACGACCGTCGCGGCCGAGTAGGTGTGGATGCCCTTCCGCTCCTCCCAGAGGTCGTAGCTCGCGGCGGGGAGCCCGGTCTCCGGGTCGCGGAATGTCGCGAGGAACGTCGCGGCCCCCTTCACGAGCGGCCAGAGGCCGAGGAGCGCGTCCGAATCCGCTCCCCGCTTGAAATGGTGCCAGACGGCGGCGATCACCGTCGCCGTCTGGTCGACCTGCAGGAACGGCGGCGGGTGCCAGGTGCTCCCGACGGCGCCATCGGGGAAGTGCCGGTGGAGGAACGAGCCGTCCGGGCTCTGGCAGGCGGAGGCGAACTCGAGGAATCGTTGGGCGTACTCGTACAGTCCCGCCTCGTCCATCGCCTTCGAGACGTAGCCGCCGTCGCGCCACCAGCAGTAGTTGTAGGTGTCTCCGCCGAGGGCGAGCGCGGCGGTGTCGGGGGAGGCAATGATCGAACCGTTCGGCGCGGCGGAGTGGCGCATCATGACGACGCTCGTCTGGTAGACGCTCGCGGCCTCGACGCTCAGGTCGGCCGGGAACTTCGGCATCCGTCGACGGACCCACGCTTTCCAGAACGCGCGGGCCTCCTCCTCGAACCGGCTTGCGCCGCCGGCCCGCACGTATTCCCGCATCGCGTGCGTCTCCTCGTTGCTCGCGCCGATGGCGAGGAACAGGGCCACCACCTGGTCGTGGTCCGGCACGGCCTCGAGGTCCCACTGGAGCGCGCTGTCCGCCGCCCCGTGGGCGATCGTGCGCCCTTCGAGCAGTCCGTCCTCGGCGTCGACGTAGGTTCCCTTGAGCCCCTTCAGGGTGTGTTCGCCGCACACCGCCCGCGTGTACGTCGGCTCGCTGAAGAACTCGAAGTAGTACCGTCGCTTGTAGTGGACCAGCGAGCGCGCCTCGGAGTCGACGTACGCCGTCTCCTGGTAGAGGGATTCGGCGATCTGCAGGGAGTGGTAGCTGAACAGCCGCACCGACCGCGCCGGGTCGGCCCGGACGCGAACAAGGCGCAGCACCAGGTCGTGATTCGGATGGACGAGGTCCTCCACACGGATCGAGAGGCCGTGGCCGGTCCACCGGGACTCGGGGAAGTTCGCCGGACCGCTCGGTTCTTGCCGGACCGAGAACCCGTTCCCGGTCCGCAGCCACGCAAACCGCCGGTCGGGGACATCGTAGACGCCGAGCCGGAGCTCGCGCAGGTGCTGGAACTGGCCGGGGTACGGGTAGAACAGCTGGTTCCACTCGCCGTCGCCGTTGACGGTGAGCAGGATGCGCCCGTTGCCGGCGAGCTGGGTGATCATGGAGCGCTCCCGTGGTCACCGGCGGGAGGGACCGATTCCGGACGCGGCCGAACTCGTCGCACCGCCCTCCCCCTCGGGAGCGCGGTATTTCCGCCCTCCGTTCGAGTCGCGAACGGCCGAGGCGCCCTATCGGGGGGCAGAACGACCGCCCGATTCGCCCGTCGGGAGACAGGCGACCGTCCTCTGGCGGAGGTCGGTCAGGGCGTTCATGTAGTTCGCATAGGCGTCGTACGGAGTACCGTAGGAACTGAAGTACCGATGGACGTCGGCGTCGGCGCCGTGGCCGCTGACGTACATGTAGTAGAAGTGGTCGGAGGTGAGCATCCAGCGCCATTCCTCGAGGAGCGTCGGGTCCCCCGCGGCCCGGACCAGCGTCCCTAGCTTCTTGGCCGCCTCAAAGGCGGACCTCTGCAGGTCGTTGCCCAGCCACGCCCCGAGGTCGCGCTTCGCGTCCGCCCAGCTGACGGTCACGGGCGAGGAGACCGCGCCGACCGGCTCGAGTTCCAGCGCGTCGTCGACGGTCGCCCAGGAGAGCCGCCGGTCGACGGACGCCGCCCGGGGAAGCGCGGAGAGGAAGTCGAGGATGCCGGTATCGGCGTGGTGGTGCTCCCCGAACGTCTCGAAATCGAGGAACAGCCCGATCATCTCGCCGGGGCTGTCGCCGAGCCATCGGACGTATTTCTCGGCGAGCAGCGGATACTCGCTCCACTCCTTCGACGAGAACCGGAAACCGATGTCGTCGCTCAGTCGGTAGTTGCGGAGGAGCATCCGCACTGTCGGCGCGCTGGCCGCACAATACATGTGGTTGGCCGAGCGCCCCTCGAGCATCCCTTCCCACCCCTCCGCCAGCATGGCCGCGTACTTTCGGGACTCCGCGAACCGGGCGAGGTCGTCCGAGAAGGCGAGCTCCGTCATCCTCAGAACCTTCGCGTGTCCGCCGAACTGGTCGGCCAGCATGCGCGCATGGCGGTCGACCTCCTCGGCGAGTTCCGGCGGAGGGAGAAGGAACGCCAGCGAGTGGTAGTACGTCTCCCCGACGAGGGCGACATGGCCCGAGCGGACGAGCCGTTGCAGCCGTTCGAGGACGTCCGGCGCCGCCGCAGCGGCCTGCTCCACGAACGACCCCGTGATGGAGAGGCTGAATCGGAACTCGGGGAACGCCTCCGTCGCCGCCGTCAGGCGGTCGAGCGCCGGCCGGTACGCGCGCTCGGCGATCCCGCGGAAGATCGCGAGGTTTCGTTCGCGGTCGATGTACGGGCGGCCGGAGCCGAGGTCCATGTAGCGGAACCGGGCGAGCCGCCACGGTTGGTGCAGGTGGAGGTAGAGGACGACCTTCACGTTCGGCTCCGCTGCTTCGCGAGCAACTCGGCGTAGACCCCGACGGTCTGCACCACGCGCTCGGCCCACCCATCGCGGAGCGCATCGGCGCGGCCGCCCTCGCCCATCGTCCCCCGCAGTACCGGATAGACAAGAAGCTCTGCGATGCGGCTCGCGAACTCTTCCACGTCCCAGAAATCGATCGCGAAGACGTTCGAGGCGATCTCCGCCACTCCACTCGTTCGGGACAGGATCACGGGGACGCCGGCCGCCATCGCTTCCAGCGCGGCGATGCCGAACGGCTCCACGACCGACGGCAGGACGAACACGGAGGCGGAGGCGAGCAGGGAGAGCCGCTCCTCTTCCGTCACGTGACCCAGGAACAGGACCTGGTCCCCAACTCCCAGGTGGACGGCGAGGTCGATCAACCGGGGATACTCGGGACCCTCGCCCGCCACCACGAACAGGGCGTCGGGGAACGCCGGGGCGACTCTCGCCGCGGCGCGCAGGAACGTGTCGACGTTCTTGGTCGCCGTCAGGCGGCCGAGGCACAGCACGGTCCGATTCGCGGAGGCGACCGGTTCGAGCCGCGCCGTCGGGCGCACGGCGTTGTACACGACCCGCAGCCGCTCCGGCCGTGCGCCGTATCGTTCGATCAGCTGACGGGCGAGATGCTGGCTGACGGCGATGGTCATGTCGGCCTGCCGGATCCCGTACTCCTCGCGAGAGCGGAGCGACTCCGCCGGGTGACCCAGCGAGCGGTCGTACTCCGTCGAGTGGATCGTGAGGACCATCGGACAACCCAGCCGGCGGGCGAGCGCCGCGCCGCCGATGGTGCCGAACCAGTCGTGGACGTGCACGACGCTCGCATCGGCGAGTCCCTCTCGGGAAGCGACCCAGGCATCGTATCCTTCGATCGCCTCGGCGGTCGAGCCCCGGGCGAGCTCCCCCGCGGCGTAGGCGAGAGGGTACTCGGGAACGCGCCCGCCCGCGGCCGGTTCGCCGGGGTGGCGGAACGTGACGCCCGCCACCGGGGTGAACGGGCCGGGGAACGGTGTGAGAAACGTCACACGATGACCCATGCGGGTCAGCTCGCGGCAGAGCTCGAGGCAGTGCACGCCGAGGCCGCCGGTGTGATGGGGGGGGAATTCCCACCCCACCATGACCACGTGCATCCGCCGGGCCAGCGCCGGGTCCGGGGTTGGGGCGGTGCGCTGGGGCGGGCGGCTCCAGGTCAGGTCCTTCGAGAGAGATTCCCACTCCTCGGGGCTCCGGGTCGCGGGCGACGGTGCCCGGTCGGGTCGGGCTCCGTCGACGGGCCCGGGGGCGACGGGCGGGGGCGCGGGCGTCTTCGCGGGTCCCTTCCTCACGGGATCCAGCTCTTTTCGCGGCGCGCTCATGGGTGCGAACTCCGGCCACCGACGGCCGGGCGATCCCCCAGAGAAATCGGCCCGGCGCCCACCGGAAAATTGTCCCCTACCTCCAGGGTCGGCATCGTCGGTGGGCTTCCGAGACCGCCCGGGGGTCAAGTGGTTTCGCCGTCGGCACCGGGGACGTCGGAACGGCTTCGGGACCCGCGGAAAGACGTCGGGCGGACGTCAGCGATTGGCCGGGACGCCGAGGACTTGGAGTCCGACCCGGCTCCCGGACACGCCGAACCCTCGCGGTGTCGCTCCGCCGGCGAAGCGGGGACGTTCGGACGCTCCTCCGCGCCGCCAAGCCTAAGCGTCCGGACGCCTCCGAAGCGGCATCAACACCGCCCCGCCATGGTCAATCGGAAATGGGTCGTCCTTAGCAACACCACGATCGGGACCCTCATGGCGTCAATCGACGCCTCGATCGTCCTGATCAGTCTCCCCACGATCGGGCGTCAGCTCCCCGACACCGGCCCGGCGATCTTGCTCTGGGTGATGCTGTCGTACAGCGTCGTGACCACCACCCTGCTCCTCTCGTTCGGCCGCCTTTCCGACATGTACGGACGGGTCCGGCTCTACACTCTCGGGTTTGCGGTGTTCACGATCGGCTCGGGGGTCGCCAGCCTTTCGCAGACGGGCCCGGAACTCCTGATCTCTCGGGTCGTCCAAGGCACGGGGGCCGCCTTCCTCTGGTCGAACTCCGCCGCTCTCCTCACCGACGCCTTTCCGGTGGGGGAGCGGGGAAAGGCGCTCGGGATCAACCAGGTCGCCGCCCTCTCCGGGTCCGTCATCGGGCTGATCCTCGGGGGGATCCTCACGACGACCCTCGGGTGGCGCTCCATCTTCTGGGTCAACCTCCCCATCGGCGCCTTCGGCACCATCTGGGCGTACGTCGCCCTCCGGGAGATGCACGCCCCCGAGCGGGACGTCCCGATCGACTGGGTCGGGAACCTTTCGTTCGGGGGCGGCCTGACCCTGTGCCTCGTGGGGCTGACGATCGGTGCGCTCGCCGGCTGGACGAGTCTCTTCGTCGTACTCTCCGTCCCGCTCGGACTGCTCCTGCTCGTCGTCTTCGTGGTGACCGAGCAGCGCGTCGAGCACCCGATGTTCGACCTTTCGCTGTTCCGGATCCGTACGTTTCTCGCTGGGAACGTCGCCGCCGCCTTGGCGGCCCTCGGCCGTGGGGCGTTCTCGTTCGTGATGGTGTTCTACCTGCAGGGGGTGTTGGGCGACAGCGCGCTCACGGCCGGGGTCCTCCTCATCCCCCTCTCGGTCGCGTTCGTCGTGACGGGCCCGCTCAGCGGGGCCATCTCGGACCGTCGGGGGGCGAGGGGTCTCGGCACGATCGGTCTCTTGGTCGGGGCCGTCGGGTTCGCCGTCCTGCTCCAGTTCCCGGCCGGCGGCTCCTACACTCTCCTCGGCGGAGCGATGGCGCTCCTCGGGCTGGGCCAGGGGATGTTCGCCGCGCCGAACCGCGCGGAGGTGATGACGAGCGTACCGGCCGCCCGTCGGGGGATCGCCGCCGGCATCGGGACCACGCTCCTCAACGCCGGTTCTCTCGGCTCCTTGGCCCTCGCCTTCACGGTACTCGCCGCCTCCGTCCCACGTTCCACCCTGACGGAGATCTTCAGCGGGACCGGCGGGGCGATCGTCGATGCCGGCTCGTTCATGAACGGCCTCCACGTCTTGTTCGCGATCGGCGTCGCCCTGATGGTCCTCGCCGCGATCGCGAACTCGCTTCGCGGAACGACCGAGCATGCGCCGGCGTCCGGGGACGGCGTGCCGCGCTCCACTTCGCCGTCGGAGTTTCCGTTGCTGCGGGTTCACGACGGAACCTCGGGGTCCAAATAGGGTATCCCAGTGAAAATCGACGATGAACGAACCACCGTGGGTCCGATACGAGGGGGAGGGATTCCGCCGGGAGCTCACGACGTTCAAGATGGCGAACCACCCGTTCCGCACGCACCCGTTCTTCCAAGAGATCGAGCGCGGCCAAGCTCCGGTCGCGACGGTCCAGCGGTGGGTCGGGCAGTTCTACCCCTGGCTCGCGTGCGTGCCGATCGCCATGGCGGAGCGGTTCGCACGCTGCTCGTACGAGCCTTCGAACGACCGGTTCCGGACGATGATCCTCGACCAGCTGCTCGAGGAGGCCGGCGACCCGAAGGGGAAGGCCCCGGGGCACCCGGAGCTGTGGCTCCGATTCTGCGAGGGGATCGGCGTCCCGCGCGCCACCGTCCTCGCGACCCCGCACCTGCCGAGTACGCTCGTCGCCATCGACGACTTCCTGTACATCAACCGCGAATCGCCGTTCTACATCTCCGCGGCAGGCTCCTCCGAGCCCCCCAACGTGGAGCTTTGCCAGCGCCTCTATCCGGCGTTCGCGAAACACTACAAAGTCCCGGAGGAGGCGCTCGAGTACTACCGGCTGCACGTCACCGCCGACGAAGAGCACAGCCGGTTCGTCGGCGAAATGGTGGCAGCGTTCGCGCACACCGTGGAGATTCGCAAGCAGATGTGGGACACGATGCTGCGCGGCTTCGCGTTGCACGCCCTCCTGGTCGACGGCGTCCTGGCGACCACCCGGACCGCCGGGTCGTGAACCGGCGGAGCACGCCGCCCGGCGAGCGTCCGCGATGAACTACGGCACCACGATCCGACTCCGCCGGTTGTTCCCTCGCGCTGGGCGACGGCTCTTTTCGGTTCCGTTGGACCATTCCGTCTCGATGGGCCCGATCGACGGGCTCGAGGCGACCGGACCGGTCGCGGCCACGCTCCAGGACGCCGGTGTCGATCTCTTGATCGTCACGAAGGGCGCGGTCCGCGACGTCGCGAACGACCTCCGCCCCGGGACCCTCCTCGGGGTGCACGTGTCGGCGTCGACGTCCCTCGGCCCGACCTCGAACCACAAAGTGCTGGTCGGAACCCCCGCCGAAGCGGTCGGCCTGGGGGCCGACCTGTTGAGCGTCCAGGTGAACTTCGGCACTCCCGAGGAGGGAGCGATGCTCCAGGACCTCGGGACCGCGGTGGACGGGTGCCGGTCGCTCGGCCTCCCGCTCCTCTGCATGGCCTACGTCAAAAAGCCGGACGGAGCCCCGACGGCCGACGAACTTCGGCACGCCTGTCGAGCGGCGGCAGACCTCGGGGCCGACATGGTCAAGACCAGCTATCCGGGCACGCTCGAAGAGCTTCGTCGCTTGGTTCGCACGACGCCGGTCCCCGTCCTCCTCGGCGGCGGGGCCAAGACGAGCGACGATGCGGCGTTCCTCGCGGTCGTGCGCGAGACGATCGAGGCGGGAGCCGGTGGCATCTGCATCGGCCGCAACCTGTTCCAACGGCAGCCCCTCGGCCCGCTGGCCCGCCAGGTCGCCCAGTTGCTCCACGGGACAGGCTGACTCCGGGGTCGCCGTGTCGTCCGACCGCATCATCGTTCACCCTGTCCACCCGGATCCGAGGGTCCGGGCCGAGGTCGTTGCGCAGGCGTACCGGCGCGGCTTTCGCAGGTTCGCCATCTCCGAGAGAGACTCCCTCCCCGACGGGGTCGAACGGGTGACCGTCACCGACACGGAGTACCGTTCTCCGGACGGAGCGAGACTCCTTCGTCGCGACGTGGAGAACGCGGCGGCGCTCGCGGATGCGATTCGGGAGGCGAAGAGCACCGGCGGCGTCGCACTTCGTTGGACCTCGGACCGCGTGATCCCGCTCGAGAACACGATCGCCCACCACCGAGGTTCGTTCCGGCTCTGGACCACCACTTCGCGGCCGGAGGAGGTTCCGGGGCTGTTGGGCGCCCTCGAGCATGGGGCGGATGCGGTCGTCGTGGAACTCCGGACCCCTGAGGAGGTCGACCGACTGGAGGCGCTCCTCGACGCCCGGGCTCGGCCGCCGGTCGCGTGGACGCTCGGACGGGTCGTTCGGGTCACCCCCGTCGGTCTCTCCGACCGCGTCCTCCTCGATACGACGTCCCTGCTCACGGAGTCGGAGGGCGTGCTGGTCGGCAGTCGCGCGGCCGCCCTCTTCCACCTGCGGAGCGAGGCGCTCGGCTCGGCGCACTCCCGCCCCCGACGGTTCCGGGTGAACGCGGGAGCCCCCCACTCCTACGTTCTGATGGCGGACGGCTCCACCCGGTATCTTTCGGAGCTCGAACCCGGCGAGGAACTCCTCGCCGTCGACCGGACCGGCACGACGCGCGGGGTTCGCCTCGGGCGCCTCAAGATCGAGCGCCGTCCGACGGTGCTCCTCGAGGCGTCCGTGGGTCCGGCCCGCGCCATCGTGTTCGTCCAGGAGGCCGAAACCGTTCGGTTGTCCGGGGTCTCCGGCGCCCTCTCGGTGACGTCCCTCTCCGTCGGAACCGACGTACTCGTGGCGGACCTGCCTCCGGGCCGCCACCTCGGCCACGCGATCGACGAAACGATCGAGGAGCGATGAATCCCCGGCCCCGTCTGATCGTGACGCTGCCGGCGCGGACGGTGGCCGAGGTCCGTTCGCAACGAGGGGTGGCCGTCCATGCCGGGGCGGACGTCCTGGAGGTCCGGGTCGACCGATGGACCTCCGAGCAGCGCTCCCGGGTCGGCCAACTGTTCCCGAGTCCCGTGCCCCTTCTGGCGACGCTCCGATCCCAAGCAGAAGGCGGAGAAGGACCCAACGATCCGACGGAGCGGGCCACCTGGATCGAGCAGGTCGCCGGTCACCCATTCGCCTGGATCGACCTCGAGCTGGAGCGAGACCCGCCTCCGACCCCCGGGCACGCCGGGACGCCTCCGCGCTGGGTCGGCTCCCGGCACTTCCCGGCGGAGACACCGCTTCCCGTCCTGGAGGATTCGATTCGAGCGTCTCCCGAGCGATTCGCGTTCACCAAATTTGTCGTGCCCGCCTCGGTCGAACGGTACTATCGGGAGATCCGGCCCCGGCTCCCCGAGTGGGTCGGACCTCGGACCACGGTGTTCACCACGGGCCCGTCCGGCCCGCTCGGCCGACTCTGGGCGCGCGAGCTCGGGCAACCGGTCGTGTTTGCCTCGTTGCCTCTCGACGACGTCGCTTCGACCGGTCCTCCCGTCGAGCCCGCGCAAGTGCCCGTCGACCAACTGCACCGGAGTTGGGCGGTCGAGCCGGGTCGGAAGTTCGCCGTCGTGGGCCATCCGATCGCCCACAGCCTCTCGCCCACCATCCACGCCGGTTGGTTGGCGACCGAGCGCCGCGCCGCCAGCTTCGTGGACGTGGACGTCGCCAGCGCCGAGGAGCTGCGGCTTCTGGCGGATCCCGCGACCGGCGAACGTTGGGATGGCTGGAGCGTCACGGCGCCATGGAAGTCGCTCCTCCCCGGAATCGCCGACCACTGCAGCGATTCGGTCGTCGCCACGGGGGTGGCCAACACCGCCGCGTTCGGTGAGCAAGGGACCTCGGTCGATTTGACCGATGCGGAGGCGGTTCGCCGCCGATCCCTCGAGTTGGTCGGGGAGGGCGCCTGGGATGGGACCGAGGCCCTGGTGCTCGGCACTGGGGGCTCGGCCCGAGCGGCCCTCTACGCGCTCGCACCGAAGCGTCGGACGGTCCACCTCCTCGGACGGCGTGCCGAGGCCGTGGAACGTCTCTCGAAGGAGTTGGGCGGTCGCCCCGCGAACCCACGGGACCGGCACGCGGTGGGGCTCGTCGTGCACGCGACGACCTTCGGGCGGGCCGGCTCCGGCCCCCTCGCACTGGACGTGGACGGGTGGGTGGGACCGGGCACGACCGTCCTCGATTTCGTGTACGCTCCGGAGGATTCCACGCTCCGCCGGAGGGCGGAGTCGCTCGGGGCGCGCTACGAGGATGGGCGCCGCCTCCTGGTGTACCAGGCCGCCGACGCCCACCGGATCTGGTGGGGCGAAGCTCCCTCCGAAGCCGCCGTGGCGTCCGCCTTGCGGAGGGTCGGATGCGCGGCGTAGGCGCAGGCACCGCCGCGATCTCCTTCGTGAACGCGCTCTTCACGGGCACTGGCGCGGCGGCCGCCATCGGCATCACGGCGACGGCGACCGTCGAACTCCAGCCGGCCCCCCACGCCGGACATATCGTCCTGGAGGCGCCCTCGGACACACCGCTGGCGCGGGCGTCCGTACTCGATGCGATCCGCCGCTACGGCGACGCCACCGAGGTCGACGCCCGGATCCGGATCGATTCGGCGATCCCCGTCGCCAAGGGCCTGAAGAGCTCCTCCGCGGTGGGCGTCGCCATCGCGCGGGCGGTCGCCGCGGCGTACGGGCGGAACCCGACCGACGAAGAGGTGGCCCGAGCGTCCGCGGAGGTTTCGCAGACTCTCGGCGTGAGCGCTACCGGCGCCTTCGACGACGCGCTCGCTTCGGCCGCGGGTGGCGTCGTGGTCACCGACAACCGGAGCCGGCGCGTACGGCTGCGGGGCTTCGTCGACCCCGACTGGGCCCTCGTCCTCTGGACACCATCGGGCACCCACGCTCTGAGCCCCGCATGGACCGAGCGATTCGCCGCAGAACGGGTCACGGCCCTCGCGGCGGTCGAGGCGGCGGAGCGCGGGGAGTGGCTCACAGCGCTCTCGGCCAACACCGAGATCGTCGAGCGGGTGATGGGGTACGACTATCGGCCGCTCCGTCGAGCGCTCGAGCGCTCGGGAGCGTTGGGGAGCGGGGTCAGCGGGCTCGGACCTGCGCTCGCGACCATCGCGCCCCGCGCCCGACTCCGAGACGTCCTGCGGGGCCACCCGGCCGGAACGGCGGCCGTGGCCGCGGCGGAGTTCGTCCCCCCCGACCCTCGAGGGAGCGGTTCGGGATGAGCGTCCGTCGGGTACGCCCCGGAATCGCGGCCGGCCGCCTCCGGGCTCCTCCCTCCAAGAGCTACACGCACAGGGCGGTCTTGGCGGCGCACTTCGTCGGGCACCGATACCGGATTGAGGATCCCTTGGTCGCCGACGATACTCTGGCCACCCTCCGGGCGGTCCGCGCCCTCGGCACGGCCGGGACACGCCGCCGCGGCCGGTGGGAGCTGGCACCCGGAGCGGTCCCGAAGCTTCAGCGGGTCATTGATTGCGGCGAGTCGGGAACGACCCTCCGTTTCCTCCTGCCCGCCGCCGCTCGTCTCTCCTCCCCCGTGCGATTCGCGCTCGGTCCGGGGCTCCGTCGGAGACCGCTCGCCCACGGCCTCGCCGCCCTGCGGGCCGCGGGAGCGCGCGTGACGGGCGACGGCCGGTCCCCGAAGTTTCTGGATGTCCGCGGACCCATCCATCCGCTCCACGGGACGGTCGACGCGTCCGAGAGCTCCCAATTCCTCTCCGGACTCCTCTACGCGCTTCCCGGTCTCCCGAGCTCGTCGGTTCTGAGCCGAGTCGGCTCGATCGTCTCCGAGCCGTACTTGGAAGCGACGGTTCGGATGCTGGCCGCCCACGGAGTAACGGTGCATCGTCACGGTCGACGGTTCGAGGTCCCGGCCCCCCAGGAATTCTCCGGAGCACGGTTCCGAGTTCCGGGGGACGCGTCGTCGGCCGCCTACCACTGGGCCGCCGCGGCGGCCACGGGGGGGTCGGTCACGGTCGAGGGTATCTCCCCCGAGTGGCCCCAAGCGGACCTCGCGATCCTGACGGCCCTGGCGAACGCCGGGGTCGAGGTGCGCCGGCGGGCCCGCTCGGTGACGGTCTCCGGGCGCCCGCAGCGCCCGCTTCGGGCGGATCTCGACGGCAGCCCGGACCTCCTGCCTCTCCTCGGCGTGCTCGCCGCGACGACCGTCGGCACGTCGCGATTGCGGGGCGCCGCGCACGCCGGGGCGAAGGAATCGAATCGTCGCCGGGAGACGGCGAAGCTCGCACGGGCAATGGGCGCCCACGTGTCGACCGGTCCCGCGGTCGTGGCGATCACCGGGACGGACCGCCCGAGCAGCTTTTCCTACGACGGGGCCGGCGACCATCGGATGGTGATGAGCGCCGCCGTCGGAGCGCTGGTGGGGAAATCGGCCTCTCGCATCGGCTCGGCGGAGACGGTCCGCAAGTCCTACCCTGAGTTCTGGTCCGACTTCCACCAACTCACCGGCGCCGCGGAGGGCGGCCGATGATGACCTATGGGACCCGGTTCCGGGTGACTCTCTTCGGGAGCAGCCACGGGCCCGAGGTCGGGGCGGTCATCGAGGGAGTTCCGGCGGGTCGACCCGTCGATGCGGCGATTCTCCAATCGGCCCTGGACCGTCGACGACCCGTCGGACGTCGCCTCGCGAGCCGCCGCCAGGAAGAGGATCGACTGATCCTGGACGAGGGGGTCGAAGACGGCGTCGCCACGGGCGCCCCCATCCGGCTGCACGTCGCGAACACGGACGTCCGCCGGTCGGACTACGACGGGATCCGTTCGACGCCGCGCCCGGGGCACGCCGACTATCCGGCGCGCCTCCGCTACGGGGAGGCCGCCGACCTGTCCGGCGGCGGAATTTTCTCAGGGCGGATGACGGTGGGCCTCGTCGCCGCAGGAGCGATCGCGTCGACGTGGTTGCGAGAAATCGGTGTCGAGGTCGTCGGGTACGTCCGTTCCATCGCCGACGTGACCGCCACGGTCGACGAGGGAATCCCGATCGGGGACCTCCGGTCGGCCCGGGACCGGAATGAGGTCGGCTGCCCCGACGATGGGGTCGCAACGCAGATGGCCGAGCGAATCGCGGACGCGCGGCGGGCGGGCGACAGCGTCGGGGGCATCGTCGTCGTGCGAGCCGCCGGAATCCCGGTCGGCATCGGGGAGCCGTTCTTCGATTCGGTCGAGAGCGCGATCGCCCATCTCGCCTTTTCCGTTCCGGCAGTGAAGGGGGTCGAGTTCGGGGCCGGGTTCGCCTCCGCCCGGATGCGGGGAAGCGAACACAACGATGCGTTCTACCTCGACGGCGGGACCGTGCGGACACGGACCAACCACGCGGGGGGCATTCTCGGAGGGTTGACCGACGGGATGGACGTCGTCGCCCGGTTCGCGGTCAAGCCGACGTCGTCGATCGCCCGACCTCAAGAGACCGTCGACCTCGCTCGGCGGGCCGGCACCACCATCGTAGTTCCCGGCCGGCACGACCCGTGCATCGTGCCGAGGGCTGTGCCCGTCCTCGAGGCCGTCGTCGCGATCGCCATCGCGGACCTCGCGCTGCGCAGCGGGGCGCTCCGATGAGACGGGGCGAGTTTCGGCCGGCGATCCTCGGTGCCTCCGGCTACATCGGACAACACTTTGCCCGCCTGCTCGCCCGCCACCCGACGTTCGCCGACCCGATCCTCGTGACGAGCGAGCGGTCGGCGGGCCGGCGACTCGAGGACGTTTGGGCGCTCACCGAGGCCGCGCCGTCGGTCCTGGCACGGCAGCGTCTGCGCGCGGCTTCCCCTCGGACCCTCGCGGCGCTCGGCGTCAATCTCGTCTTCTCCGCATTGCCGTCGGGCGTGGCCCGTTCCACGGAAACCGCGGTGGTCACCCGGGGGATCCCGGTCTTCACCAACGCCGCCGACCATCGCGGTGACCTCGGTGTTCCGCTCGTCGTGCCCGAGGTCAACCCCGGCGAGCTTCGCCGCTCGGCGCGACGGCCCCGCGGCTCGGCCCTCCTGGTCGCGAACCCGAACTGCACCGCCACCGGACTTGCGCTCGGCCTCGCGCCCGTGTGGAACCTGCTGGCTCCCCGCGAGGTCCACGTCAGCACCTACCAGGCCCTGTCGGGGGCCGGACTTCCCGGCCTCGCCGCCGGGCACGGCCTCGACAACGTGGTTCCGTACATCGACGGAGAGGAAGAGAAGGTGGCGGGCGAATCGCTCCGCATCCTTCACGGCGGCGGCGCCGCGACCGCCCGGACGCGGGTTCTCGTCCACGCGGCCCGGGTCCCCGTCCGAGATGGCCATCTGGAGGCGGTCACGATCGTGGCGCGCCGGCGGCCAACTCTCGACCAGCTCCGTCGGGCGTGGAGGGGGTTCGACCCACTCGCCGAACGCGCACTCCCGACTTCTCCCCATCCGCCGGTCGTCGTTCGGGACGAGGCCGATCGGCCTCAGACGCGGCTGGACCGATGGGCGGGCACGCCGGCCCGGGCCCGGGGCATGGCGGCGGTCGTCGGACGGGTCCGCTGGGAGCCCCCCTACCTGCGACTCTTCCTTCTGAGCCACAACGCGGTCCGGGGGGGAGCGGGTGGCTCCGTGCTCAACGCCGAACTCGCCCTCGCGGATGGGATGTTGGCCGCCCGATGAACCGTCGCCGCTCCCGCCCCGTCGTCGTCAAGTTCGGCGGCGCGGCACTCGCCGACGTCGCCGCCGTGGCCGCCCGGATCCGGAGCCTCTCCTCCGACGGCGCACCGCTCGTGGTGGTCGTGTCCGCGCGGGAAGGGGTCACCGACCGGCTCCTCGCGGCGTGCGAGCCCAGGGCCACGAGCGCCGGCATCGACCGGACCCTCCGATGGGTGCGCGACCGTCACCCAGGTTCCGGCGTCGCCGGCGAACGGCACCTCGCCGAGCTCGAACGCGGCCTCCGCAGCGGGGCGGTCGGTTCCCCCGCTCGCACCGACCGGATCCTGGCGATCGGAGAACGGCTCGCGGTCGACTGGCTCGTGCCCGCCTTGCGTTCGTTGGGGATCGACTGTGTCGGCGTAGACGCCGCCGCGCTCGGCTTGTGGACGGACGGTCGTCACGGTGGGGCGCTCATCGACCTCGACCAGTCCCGGGGTCCGGTGCGCGCGGGACTCGGCGCCCTGCTGGCGCGCGGCACCGTCCCGATCGTCACCGGATTCCTTGGACGCGGACGGCACGGAGAGCCGGTCACGTTGGGCCGGGGCGGTTCGGACTACTCGGCGAGCGCCATCGCGGCCCTCCTGGAGGCCCGCTTCGTGGAGTTGATGAAGCCCGAAGCCTCGATCCTCTCCGCCGACCCTTCGATGGTGTCGGCGGCCCGTCCGATTCCCTACCTCACGTACGCCGAAGCGGAGGAGCTGGCCGAGTTCGGGGCTCGCGTTCTCCACCCGATGACCGTCGAACCGGCGCGCCGGCACGGAGTCGAGATCCGGGTCCGCTCGATGCGGCGACCGGACGAACTCACCGTCGTCGGTCCCGCGGCCGCGGCATCCGTCGGCGTGCGAGCGCTGACCCTCTCCCCGACGGTCCACTTGTTCCGACTGCGATTCCCGGGCGGCCGGCGACGCCCGGGCGTTCTCGCCGAGTTGTGCGCGCGGCTCGCCGAGGCCGGGGTGCCCGTCCTGCAGGCGTTCACCTCGGCCGCTGTCGTCTCGGTCGTGGTGGAGACCCATCGGAGTTCGAGCGCCGGGCCGGTGTTGGGCCGATTGGTCGAGGCCCGGGGGGCGCACCTGGAACCCGCCGTCCCGGTCGTCCTCCTCGCCGCCGTCGGGTCCGGAGCGATTCGGGAACTCGCCCGCGTTCCTCCCGAGGTTCTCGCGGTGGGGCGGGGAGTCAGCGCGACCCGCGCGAGCGTGACGATCGCCGTGCCGGTCGAAGACGGGCAGCGCGCGCTCCGAGCCCTCCACACCGTCCTAATCGAGCGGGGGCCGACGCTCCGGCGAGCCCGGCCCGCGGTCCGTCGTCCTTTTGGCCCCCGACCGGGTCGCGCCCCCCGCCCGAGCCCGGCAGCGCGCCGACGTTCGGGAGGCAAGGCTCCTGCGTGAAGACGTTCGTCAAGCTCTCCGGACTCACCGACCTCGACTCCGTCCGACTCGTCCCCGACGGGGGGGCCGCCGGGTTCCTCGTGGGGGTCCCAGGCTCTCCCCGCAACCTCGCCCCGGCCCGCGCCGCGGAGCTCGTGGCCGAGGTTCCGGCGGGCGCGGAGGTGTGGGCCGTCGCGCGCGCCCCCTCCGCCGAGCTGATCCACCAATTGTTCGACGAGGTCGGCGTCGACCGCGTTCAGGTGTTCGGCCCGGTCCCGGAGGGGCTCGAGTTCCTCGAGATGCACCACCTCGTACCGTCGCTCGCCATCCCTCGGGCCGGTACGGAAGGCGCCGAGCCGAAGGTACCTCCGGCCGAAGATTTCTCCCGGTTGCATCTCGACGCCGTCGGCGACCCGGCCATGGACGGAAGTGCCGAGCGACCGGACTGGGAAATGTGCGCCCGCATCGTGGACGGGCAACCGGGTCGGAAGCTCACCCTCGCGGGGGGTCTCACGGCCGAGAACGTGGCGGAGGCGTTGGCGGCGGTCCGGCCCTGGGGCGTGGACGTTACCGTCGGGGTCGAGATGGCTCCGGGCCGCAGCGACCCGGCGCGAGTGGCGGCGTTCCTCGCCGCCCTCGAGACGACCGAGTCCGGCGGGGCCTGACGCTCCGCAACGAGCCTTCGCGGGCGCCTACTCGTCGCCGCGGGCCATCACGGGGACGGCAGATTCGACTCCGCCGTGTCCCCGCTCCGGGGAGGCTGCCGGACGCCCGGTCCCCGTGGAGTTCGGGAGCCCGAAGGCACGGACCTTGCCATCGGCGCAACCCTCCACGACGACCCCGTGGCCGACCGACGGGGCGGAGAGGAATCCGGCGGGACAGGTGAACGTCTTCAGGACGGCCCCGTTGAGGGCCTCGATCACGCTGAGCACGTGACCCGCCGGCACGAACAGGAGCCCGTTCGCCGTCGTGGGCGCACCGAATCCGCCCGAGGAGAGCGCGTCCTTCCAGATCACGTGGCCGGTGGCGGGAGCGAGCGCCTCGACGCTCCCGTTGACGAGCTTCCCGGCGACCTTCGTCTCCCGGGTGGCGACGAATAGGAGTCCCTGCGCGAAAGCGGCCGGCTCGACCGAGCTCGCGTGGGAGAGCATCCCGTACCAGACCGGTCCCTTCGAGAGGTTCGTACGATTCAGGGTGTAGAAGAAGCCGTTCTTGTTGATCGCCCCGACGAGCGGAGCGCCCGCCCGGTCCTGGAACAGCGTCGGCGTCGCCCCGAAGTCGCCGTCGAAGATCGACTCGTTGGCCGGAACGTCCCAGTACGACTCCACCGCGAGCGTGGTGGCGTTCACGGCGATCATCGCCTGGGTGTAGTTCGTGCCGTCGGTGGCATTCGGCGGGTTCCCCGTGGTCACGTAGATGGTGTTGCGCGCCACGTCGAGCGACGGCGAACTCCAGATGCTCCCGCCGAGCATCGTGGGGGAGACCGTGCGGAACAGGTGGTCGAGGGTACCGTTCGAGGCGTCGAGCTCGTACAATCCTCCCGGAACGAGCGGCATGTCGCACAGGCTCGCCGCCCCGACGTAGACGTGACCGTCCCAGACGAGGGGGCTCGACCAGGAGTAGTACCCGTTCAGCGGCGAGCCCTGTGTGTACATCCAGACGACCTTGCCGTTCGTCGCGTTGAGGGCCCAGTAGGTGCCGTTGCCGCCGCCGACGTAGACGGTGTTCCGGTAGATGGTCGCGCTCGAGCTGACGCCGATCGTGACCTTGGTGGGGCAGTAGGCACTGACCCCGAGGAACGTCTTCCACACGATGGCGCCCGTGAGGAGGTTGTACGCCGTGAAGTTCCCGTCCCACGAGCCGATGTAGGTCCGGTCGCCGACGATGGCCGCCGACGCGGCGACGGACCGGTGCGTGGTGGCATTCCACAGCTCCACCATTGAAGGGGCGTTCGACACGTTGAGGACGTCGTCGCCGATGTTCGCCGACGTGCGCTGGTCGTTTTGCAGGTACGTCGGCCAGTCGTGACCGGGAAGGACCGTGGGCGTGGACAGGGAGGCGAGGTGCGCGCTCGGTCCCGCCCCGCTTCCGACGGCGGCGACGATCGGGGAACCGAAGCCGCTGAGGAGAAGCAGGAGCGTGGCGGCCAGGGTGACGACGAGTACGGGCATCGGGGAGGGAACGCGGAACGTCATGGCCATCGGGCCAGCGACTCGGCCTCTTGAAACCCATCGGTTGTCGGGCCCGACGCCCACCGATGCGACGAACGTTACGGACGGATCCGTTCGAGGCCGAGAAACCGAACCGAGTTGTCGGGAGCGACCCCGGCGATCAGGAGGTCCTTGCGGACGCCCTGCGCCACCCGGACAGCCCCGGCGATCTCGGGCCACGGGGCGCGGTAGGTCGACGGGACAGCCCGCACCAGGTAGCGGGCATGCACCGTCTCCGGATTCCGTGGATACGCGCGGAGGTGCGCCCCATACTTGAACCCGGTTTTCACGACGAGCTGACGAGAGCGCAGGACCCGGTACGTGGCGAGGCGCTCGGCGAAGCCATGCTCCAAGCGCTCGGCCCGCTGGCGGAGTCGCTCGAGCGGGACGTCGCGTCCTCCCCGCGCGTCCTTCAACGTCAGTTGGCCCGCGTCGAGGAGGTGCGCCGCCTCCAGGAGCGACAGCTCGAGTCGCTCTCCGATCCGGCTTCCGTGGGCGAGTCCCTTTCCGAGGATGGCCACCGCCTCGTGGTCGAAGACGATCACCCGGTCCTCGGCCAGCCAACCCACCGCCGGCGCGCCCATCGTCTGGGCGGGGTGGGAGCCGACGGGCGTCGACCGGCGGAGGCGGTAGTACGTCAGGTCGGACTCCTCGTCGACGACGGCGACGAGCAACGACTTCTTCGCGCCGTGGGCGCGGTCGGCGAGCGCTTCGAGCTCCGCGAGGTCGAACGGCTGCCGCTCGGAGTAGGTGGCGACCCAGAACTTCGCGGGACTCTTGTTCAGGATTCCGCCGCGAGGCAGCACCGCGAACGCGGTCGGCGGGGGCGAGCGTCGGACCACGTAGCCCCGCTGGCGCAGGTCCCGGTACACGATGTATCGGACCCCGAACCCCCGCTCCGAGCGCGCGGCGCGGCGGAACAGGTCGGGCCAGGCCACCGTCCGACCGCGGCCGTCGGTCACGGCGAGCCGCGCCATCTCGACGAGGTAGACGGTCTCGTACCGGTCGAGGGCGAGGCCGTCGCGGTCGGGCGTCCCGAAGAATCCCCGGCCGTACACCGTCCCGGCGTCGGTCGGCTCCGCGACCCGGGAGGTCGCGTCGCGCCCGAGGACCGCGCTCACCGCGGGGACCCTCGCAACTCGGAGAGCGTGATGAGCGGGTCGAGACGCACCCCGAGGGTCGCGAGTCGCTCGGTCGCTCCCTGCTCCCGGTCGACCACGCAGACGACCCGGTCGACGACGCCGCCCGCGGCCCGCAGCAGTTCGACCGTTTCGGCGACGGAGCCCCCGGTCGTCGTGACGTCCTCGACGACGAGCACCCGGGCGCCGGTCGGGATCTCCCCTTCGACGCGCTGGCCGGTGCCGTGCGAGCGTCCGGCCTTGCGAACGATCGCGTACGGGCGATGCGACGCGAGCGCCAGGGCGACGAGGATCGGGACGGCCCCGAGCTCCATGCCGGCGAGCCGTTCGGCGTCCCCGACGCGGGCGACGAGCCGCTCGGCGATCCGCCGGAGCCGCTCGGGATCCGTGGTCGCGCGCTTCACGTCGACGTAGAGGTCGGAGGTCTGGCCGCTCGTGAGCGTGAACGTCCCGAACCGGACGGCGCCGGACTCGAGCAGGTCCTTGGCGAGCGCCGCGTCCGTCATCCTCGGGGACTCCTGCTCGCGGTCACCACGGGACCTTCTTGAGCCCGACCCAGTAGCCGACGTAGTTGAAAAGTGCGTGGAGCCCGAGGGTGTAGACGAGGAGCCACGCCACCGCCTCGAGCGAACCGAACGTCGCCACGAACACCGAGGGAAACAGAACGATCCCGATGCCGATCGGGACGAGGACGAACGGGAGTTGGTCGAGCAGCAGCGTACGGGCCCCGCTCTCCCGGCCGAGACGTCGCTTGACGAAGGAGCCGAGCGCGTCGCCCGTCATCGCCCCACACGCGAGGAGGAAGACGAGCGGAACGGCGGCCAGCACCGTGGCCCCGTAGACGGGGACGATCGCAAGGTTCGGCGGTGCGGCGAGGATCAGGAACGCCTCGAGGAGTCCGAACGGCATCGCGAACAGCGTCCCGAACCAGAATCCGGACCAGCTCTTCGAGGTCCCCAGGATCCGGCGTCCGTCCCACGGCCAGGTCCGGCCGAGGTCCATCGGGGGTCCGCGTCCGCGCGGGATCGTCGCCGTGGCGTTGGCGATCATCGCCGGGAGGAGGACCCAAAGGACGTCGATGGCGACCTTCAGGTGCGGGTCGACCACGGCGGTCGCCCCGCTACGGCTCGCGAACGAACCGCTCGATCACCTGGGCGACGCTCGCCAGGAGGTGCGGGTCGACGCTCTCCTCCGCCTCGTGGATGTGGGCGTCGCGGTCCATGCTGCCGAACACCAGCGCGGGGAGCGGTTCCCCGGCGGGCGTCGTAAGGCCGACCAGCGAGCTCGCGTCGGTCCCGCCGTACTCTCCAAAGATTCCGGGCTCGTGGAAGTACTCGGTGCACAGTCGCTCGAGCCGACGGGCGAACGGATGGGTCGGCGAGAGCGAGTACCCGCCCCGCGCGCGCGCCAGCGGGGCATCGAACTTCGCGTGGGGGAGGAGCGTCTCGACCTCGGTCCGGAGGCGGGCGAGCACCTCATCGCGGCCCTCGGCGAGTGCCATTTCCGGTAGAAGGCGGAGGTCGACCGAGAACGTCGCTGTCCCCCGGGCGTCGAACTTGAGGGCGCCGCGGGAGACCGCGTCGGCGAGGATGTCGAGGGTCTCCGGTACGGGGTTGGCGCCGCGGTGGGGGTACCCCCCGTGGGAGCTCAGACCGACGACCTGGACGGCGCGCGCCCCGGGGGGAACCGTGAGGGAGCTGCCCGTTGCGGCCGCCACACGGAACGGGGCATGGACGGCTCCCTCGAAGGCACGGACGGCCGCGTCCACAGCGGCCGCGTCGCCGGCCAACACGATCGTCACCGACTGGGCGATCTGATTCGCCGCATCGGTCTCGGCGTGGGCGGCCAACAGTCGGGCCGGCCCGCCTTCGGTCCCGGTGGACTCGACGTCGAACTTCGTGACGGTCGCGCGGCCCGTGATCACCGGGTCCGGGGCGCCGTGGTCCGGCCAATCCGGCGACACGAACACCGAGCGCCACGTCTTGACGTGCTGGTGGAGCTCGACGAGGTGTTCGCCGAGCTCGAGCGTCTCCGCCGTCGTGGCGGGCTCGTCGAAGGAAGCGTCGAGGAACACGAGCCCCGAGGAGCCCGCCGTGGCATGCGGGCTCCCGTCGGGAATCAGCGCGACCTCTCCGCGCAGGAAACGCTGGGGGTCGTTCGGTCCGAGCCGGTCGTCGTGCGCCCGGAGCTGCTCGATGCCGCCGGCGCCGCCGGTCTCCTCGTCGCAGCAGACCAGAAGGCGGACGTTGCGGGGAGGCGCCTTCTCCCCGGCCATCCGGCGCATCGCGAGGAGGCTCGCCACCACGCCGCTCCCCAGGTCGTCGTTGGCACCCCGGGCGTACAGTCGGCCGTTCGACCGAAGCGTGAGCGCGTGCGGGGGCGTCTTCCAGCGTCCCTTCTGCTCCTCCGGGACCGGCACGACGTCATAGTGGGCGAGGATCAACGCCGTGGTCGGGGCCCCGACGTCGAGATCGACGATGATGTTGGGGCGCGGGATCCCACGGAGCTCCGGGTCGTGGGGGGCGTCGACGACCGGGTCGAAGATCCGCGTGTGCATGCCCCAGTCCCGGGCCGTGCGGACGATCCGGTCGGCGGCGCGCCGGTAGTTCGGCTTCTCGTACCGGTTCCGAGGGGGGTCCTCGAGGTTCGTGGGGGCGATGGCGACGAGCTCGGCGAGCAGTCGGAGGGCGTCGCCGTCGCCGAGCGCCTGGGCCGCGGACTTGGGGAGCGGCTCTCCGGACACCGGTTCCGACATCGTTCGACCTCCGAGCTCAGCGGGCGGCGAGGAGGACCACGAGCGAACTCGTCAGGAGGAGCAGGTAGGTCGTCAGGAACGCGTTCCCGAACATCGAGACGGTGTCGCCGAGGGAGGTCAAAAGCCGTTGGGTCCAGGCCGGCTGGAGGACCCGGACCGACGCGATGGCCCGGGTCCCGCTGACGGCCGTCGCGTCGGTCAGGTCCGCGATCGCTTGCTCGACCAGGGCCTTCGCATCGCGGGCCAGCGCGGCCCCGGAGTACCGCTCGCCGACCGGATTGATCCCGCCGTCGACCTCGTGCACGATGTGGTTGTCCGTCGTCATCACCTCGGCTTCGTCCACGAGGGGGGCCAGCGCCTCGAGGATGGGCGCGCGCAGCCCGCGCAGGAGATTGTTCCCGTCGATCAGGACGTGGGCGCTCCGACGGCCCCCGGCTTCGACGACCCAGGCCCTCAGCCCGGCCGGGCCGATCCCGTGCACCCGGACCGAATAGTCGGTGCGCGACGCCGCCCCGAATCGGAATGGACCGGCGGTGGCGGCCGTGTTGGCGGCGTCGACGGCGGCGGAGATGTCCCGCACCAGCTTCGCCGCCTTCGGCGTCGCGTAGGTGAGGTCGCCCTCCCCCTCGACGTAGGAGTTGTGCGCGTCGATGAGGGCGATCCGGGCGCCGGCCGACTCGGCCGCGCGCACCAGCGGGTCGACGACGGCGAAGTCGATGTCGTCCGTCGGCTCCGGTGCCTGGGTCACGGTCACGACGACCGCGTCGCCGAGGCGCTGGGCGCGGGCGAAGGAGTCGGGGTACGGCCGCACGAGGGGGCCCGCGCGGGCTTCGCCCGTCGCCGGGAGCGCCGCGAGAAGGGCGACCGCGGCGTCTGCGACCGCCGAGAACTCGGCACCGGTCGGCAAGTCGAGGTCGTGGTTGCACGGCGTGTGCGGGACGAACACCGTCCCGGCCGACGCTCCGAGGCGTTCGGCGAGCCGGCGGGGCAGGTCCGAGGAGCCGAGCGCGGCGAACGGTCCGGGGTGGACCGTCGGCAGGGCGATCGTGGCCTTGATCCGGCCGCCGGACCGGATGGCGAGCAAGGTGATCCGGAGGTCGGCGGGAACCGAGAACCTCGCAAAGAACCGCTCCAGTTCGGCGGTCGCTCCCGGGTCCCGGGCATTGATGTGGTCGAGCAGCGGCCGGATCAGCGCGACGCCGGAGTGGCCGAACTCCCGTCGGAGCGGCCGGTCCGCCGCGCGGAGCAGGAGCGCGCAGGCGAGGAATCCGAAGAGGAGGAAGATGAGCCCCTCGATGACGAGCGGAACGGTGGGGGACACCAGGTACAGGATCCCGAGGAACGCCAGCACGGGCTGGAGGAGAGAGGCGGGAAGGGACCGGGCGTGGTCCGGGCTCGAGATCCCGAACAGGCTCATGTGACGGAACCAGAGGACGGGGCCGAGGAGGAACACGAGGTACAATCCGACCGGTGGAAGGGCGGCGGGAATGGCGTACACGACCAGTCGTTCGAGGGCCACGACGGGGAGCGGGATGACGGCGGAGGTTGCGGCGAGGAGGAACGACCGCCGCCAGGAGATCCGCCCTCCGAGCGCGCTGGCGACGGGGACCGTCAGCGCGCCGGCGACGAGCGCCGGCCCGAGGAACACGAGGAGAAGGACCGACCCGAACGAGTACGCCCCGTCGGAGGGGAACGCCACGAGGGCGGCCGTGACGACGCTCGCCAGCGCCGCGTAGACGACGCAGAGCGGGAGCGAGGGGGCGCGGAACAGGAACCGCGTGAAGGCGGGCTCGGAGAACGAGCCGGGGGCGTCAGCCGCCGCGGGCACGCCTCACCTCGCCGAGGATTCCGCGAAGGCCTTCCCCCAACCCTTCCTCCTCGGTCACCGTCCCGGTCACCAGGATCTGGGCTCCCGCCTCGAGAAGGGTTCGCGCGTCGGCGGCCGTCCGAATGCCGCCGCCGACGATCAGCGGGATGTGCAACACGTCCCGGACCTTCCGGACCATCTCCGCCGGGACCGGGGCGGGTGCCCCGGAGCCGGCCTCGAGGTAGACCATCTTCATCCCGAGCAGCTCGGCGGCGAGCGCGTAGCCGATGGCCACGTCGGGGGCGTCCCGGGGGACGGCGTCGACCTCCCCCACTTCGCCGACGCGCATCCCGGGGGCGATGACCAGGTAGCCGAGCGCGATCGTCTCGAGCCCCATCGCGCGGATGTGGGGCGCGGCGAGGGCATGCACCCGGATGACCAGGTCGAGGCGCCGGGAATTGAGCAGGCTCATGAACAGCACCGCATCCGCCGCGTCGGTGAGCGAGGACGGACCTTCCGGAAAGATGATCGTCGGGACGGGAACCTTCCCCTTGACGGCCCGCGCCGCCTCCGCCATCTTCTCTCGGGAGATCCCGGTCGAGCCCCCCAGGAGAATCGCATCGGAGCCGAGGGCCACCGCCCCTTCGGCGATCTCCGCCGCCTTCGCCCCGGGCGACTTGTCCGGGTCGATGAGGGTGAAGTGGAGGGGACCGGCCCGGAGCCGTTCGGTGAGGCCGTCCAGCACGCGACCCATCGTTCGAGTTACCGGAACGCCACCGCGAGGAAGGCGAGGAGCGCCACCGTCATCGCCGCCTTGCTGAGCGTCTGCTCGAAGTGGGGCCGCCCCGGCAGCCAGGCGACCGAGACGACGAACAACGCATCGGCGGCGACCACCGAGGCGAGATACATAATCCCCGCGATGGAGGCGGGCGCGAGGTAGGTCAGCAGCGGCACCGGGCTGAGCACGATCGCGAGGCCCACCGAGAGGCGCGCCGTCGTCGTGGCGACTCCGAACCCCCGGACGCGTGGGAGGGTCCGACGTTCCGTGTCCCCCTCCGCGTCCTCCATGTCCTTGATCACCTCACGGCTCAGGGTGGCCCCGAACGCCATCAACGCGAACGGAACAACGACCCAGGCGTTGCCGGCCGCCGCGCCGCCGTAGAGGAACACCATTCCCGTGAGCGAGGCGACGAGGAGATTCCCGGCGAACCCGACGGACTTGAACCGGAACTCGTAGCCGAGGAGGGCGGCCACGGCGATGAGGAAGATCGGGAGGAGAAGCGGGGCGATCAGTACAACCGGGAGGATGGCCAATCCGCCGACGACGAGCAGGGTCGCCGCGCCGGTCCGCGCCGCGCCGACCGAAACCGCTCCCGTGACCAGAGGGCGGTCCGGATGGTTGGTCCGGTCCGACTCGCGGTCGAGGACGTCGTTGACAACGTTCCCGCCGGCCGTGACGCACGCGGTGGAGACCGCGGCCAGGAGAACGACGAACCAGAATCCGCTGGTCCCAGGGATGCCGGCGCCTCGGGCGGCCAAGCCGCCCACCACCGTCCCCGCGAAGGCGGTCAGCGTGTTACCGACGCGGACGAGGTGCAGCCAAGGATGCACGCGCCGCCGATGGGAGGGTCGTCAGGATAACGGTATCGCGAGGGCGGTGACGCCACGGTTCGCGGCGGGTTATAAGCCGGGTCCGGCTCGTCGGACCGATGCCTGGGACTGCGCCCCGTTCGCCGGCGGCGAAACGGTTCCGGCTCCCGAACGGTCTCCAGGTCATCCTCGCCCCCCGCCCGGAGAGCCCGACCGCGAGCGTTTGGGTCTGGTACCGGGTCGGCTCGAAGAACGAGTGGCCCGGGGTCACGGGAGCCTCCCACTGGGTCGAGCACATGCTCTTCCAGGGATCCCCGAAATTCGGGAAGGGGGAGATCGACCAGGCGATCGTCGAAGTCGGCGGAACGTTGAACGCGTTCACCGACACCGACTTCACGGCGTACTTTTCGACCGTTCCTAAGGAACGACTCGCCATCCCGCTCCGCATCGAGGCCGACCGGATGACCCGAGCGCTGCTCACCGACCGGGAGGTCCAACGCGAGCGGACCGTGATCCACTCCGAGCGCGAAGGGAACGAGAACTGGCCGGAGTTCCGCGTCGACGAGGAGCTGTACCAGCTCGCCTTCCGCCACCACCCGTACCGGTGGGAACCGCTCGGTCGCAAGGAAGACATTCGCTCGCTGACCCCGGAGGCGCTCCGGGAGTACTATCACCGGTTCTACGGCCCGAAGAACGCGGTGCTCGTTGTCACGGGCGGGTACGACCGATCGAGCGTCGAGCGGACGGTTCGCTCCTCGTTTGGCCGGCTCCCGGCCGTCGGGGCTGACCCGGTCGTCAAGGAGGTTGAGCCACCGCTCACGGGCGAACGCCGTGCGACGTTACGGGGTCCTGGAACGACCCCGTTGGTCGCGATTGGCTGGCGGTCTCCGGCCGTCCACGACCCAGCCACGCCGGCGACCATCGTTCTCGACGTCGTGCTCGGCGGGGAGACTCGCCTCTTCTCCTCGGGCGCCTCCTGGGGCCGAGGAGGGGAGCACCCGTCCTCCCGACTGTACCAAGCCCTCGTCGACCCGGCCCTCGCCGTGCGCGCGGCGAGCGAGTTCCGTCCCCGCGTCCATCCCTCGCTGTTCACGGTCAGTGCCCAGGCCGCGGCCGGGGTCACCCTCGACCGGATCGAGGCGACGATCCGGAAGGAGGTCGGACGACTCGCCCGTCGGGGTCCGACCGCCGAGGAGCTGGCGGACGTCCGGACGAAGGTGCGGCGGGGCGCGGAACTCGCGTACGAAGGCGCCTCGCGGACCGGCTTCCGACTGGGGTACTTCTCGATGCTCGGGCCCGCCGGCTACGAGTCGACGCTCCTGCGGCGGATCCTCGCGGTCGACCGGGCCGCGGCCCGGAAGCGAGCGGCCGAATTGTTCCGGCCGGGTCACGACGTCGTCGTGCGGTACGAACCCGCGGGGGAGAGCGATGACCGCGGACCGTAACGACCCGCTCCTGTTCTCACGCCTGGTTCGCGCCGACGGCCTCACGATCGTTCGGCAGCCCTCCCCGCCCGGCTCGGCGGGCTTCGCCGCGACCTACGTCGCTCCGGCCGGGTGGGCGTACGACCCGGAGGGTCGCGAAGGGTTGGCAGTGGTGACGAGCCTTGTCGGCCCGAGCGCCGCGGGCCGTCGGGACCGCGTAGCACTCGCGCGCGAGCTCGACCGACTCGGCGGCTCGCTCGAGCGCCACTGCGCTCCCGAATCCGCCGAGGTCGGCGTGAGCGGCCCGGCCTCGGAACTCGAACCGCTTCTCGGTTTGCTCGCGGACGTCGTGCTCCGTCCTCGATTCGAGCCCGACGACCTCGAACGGGTCCGGCGACAGATGTTCGAGCGACACCTCCGAGAAGCGACCCAGCCGGGCCACCGGGCGGAACGGGAGCTCTTGCGGGCCGTGTTCCCGAAGGGAAGCCCGTACCGGGTTTCGGGGCTGGGCGACCACCGGAGCGTGGCCCGCCTCCGACGCGAGGACGTGCGACGGTTCCACCGTGCGACCTCAACCTCCGATGGGGGATTTCTGGTCCTCACGACGTCGCGCTCCCTCGAGAACGTCCAACGGTCGGCGTCCCGTCTCTTCCCCGAGTTCCCGTCGGAGCATCCGGTGGGATTCCCGCGCGTCGCCGCGGCGTCGGCTCCCCGGGCCGCGGAACGCCTGGTTCCGATGGCCGACCGGACCCAGACGGAGATCCGCATCGGCGGCGGAGCGCCCCCCCGCAGCGACCCCCGATTCCCGGCGCTCTTCCTGGCCAACGAGGTGCTCGGCGGCCGCAGCATGTTGAACCGCCTGTTCCAACACGTCCGCGAACAACGGGGCCTTGCCTACCATGCCTCGAGCGACCTCGAGGCGATGCGATGGGGCGGCTACTGGCTCGCCCAGGCGGGCACGGGACCGGAGCGGGCCCAAGCGGTCGTTGCTCTCGTGGCCGAAGAGGTCCGCAGGATCGGCACCCGGCTCATCCCCCAAACCGAGCTCGACCGGATCCGAGAAAGCACGATCGGCGAGATCCCCCTCGCGCTCGAGACGGCGGGCGATGCCCACGAGCTCGCGGTCGACGGGGCGTACCACGGCCTGTCCGAGCAGTACTGGCGCGAGTGGCCCGCCCTCCTCCGCTCGGTCTCCTCACGCGCCATCCGCGAGGCGGCGGGGCCGGTCTACGATCCCGCCCATGCGACCACGGTCGTGGCGGGCCCGGGGACCCCCGTCGCACCGGTTCCACGTCGGGCCGTATAACCGGTGCGAGCCCGCACCCATACGTATATCTACCCCGCTCGGATGGCGCGAGAGATGCCGGGTCCGCGCCGGGGCGTAAGCGACACGACCGGGATGCTGCGCAAGAACATCACGATCACCCACGAGGAGAACGCCTTCCTCGAGCGCCACCCCGAGATCAACCAGTCCGCCCTGTTCCGCCAGATCGTCGAGAGCATGATGATGGCCGAGAAGGCGCCCCACGTGGCGTCAATCCAGAACATCAAGCTCGGCAAGGCCGTCTATCGCTCGGGCGCGATCATGTACCAGCGGAACGAGCGCCGTCGCCCGTCTCCGACGGAATAGGCCGTACCTCCCGTCGGGGGGCGTCGCCCTCCCGGAACCGTTTTCCCCACTGCGCGGCGATCGACCGTTCGGCATCCGCTGCCCGGGCATACACCACTCCGCTGGCCGACGGACCGGTCGATTCCCAGGCGGCTCGGGCAACGGCCGGCTCCAGATCGTCGAGCACGTGACGGGCCAGGATATGGCCGAAGGCGAGCGACCGGCGCTTGGTGAGGTCGGTGAAGTGGGGGGCGTAGTGACCGCCGCCCACGCCCAGCACCACCCGGTCGTGGGGGTCCTCCTCGAGCGAACTCACGACGTCCGCGATCAGCGAGGTGGCCGACTCCCGGGGAGGCAAGGATTCGCTTCCGCCGACTTCGATGAAGAACGCGGGAACGGCGAGTTCCGGTCCGTGGTGGGTCGCTTCGTAGGTGGTGGGGAGGCCGACCTTCGCCGCTCCCTCCTCTAAACGTCGGAGGCCATCCGCCATCCAGCGGGGTGCGGCTGGGGTGAGCACCCCCGGGCGGCCCCCGACCTCGGCGGTCGGCCCTGGATTGCCGAGCGGGTGGACGGTGAGCGCTTCGTCTCCCCGCTCACTCCGGTGGACCGACGGAAAGACGAGCGGGACCATCGCCGCACGCCACGCGTCGGGAAGTTTCGCATCGAGTCGTTCATCGAAGATGTGCCGTCCCGGACGGCGCAGCGCGACCACCCCGGGGGCGACGTCGCGGACCGGGGCTCCGTCCACCAAGACCCCGGTAGAGGGGCCCGTCCCCAGGCGCAGCGCAACGGCGCTGGCGACGGGGTCGAGATCCGAGAGGACGATGACGTAGTTCGGGAGGCTCACGTTCGGGAATCGGGGGCTCGGGGATAACCCCTCACGGCGCGCCGTGGCTCTCCAGTCAACGAGCCGACGGGAATCCCACTGCGACTCCGCGCCCCGAGTCGCCCTCAACCAGTGGACGGGGGCGAAGGTTCATCGCGCCCTCGAAGCTCGCGCACTCGTGGCTGTCGACTCCGCGCCGACCGCGCGCCAATTCGTTCTGGGCCGTCAAGGTCTCTGGCCCGGCCGCCGATGGGAGGGAGCCAAAGGGACCGTGCAGGCAGTGCGATACGTCGGCTCGGTCCAGGTCGACCCGCTCGACGTCGTCGGTCATAGCCAGGACCTCGTCCTCTGGGGACGAGTCGAGGGCTATCGCACCGACCACCTCGAGCGAGCGATCTATCGCGACCGGTCGTTGTTCGAGTGGGGGGGCAACCTCCAGATCCGACCCATCGAGGAACTCCCCTACCTGCGGATTGTCATGCAACGCAAGGTCGAGGAACCGCGCTGGACGTTGTTTGCTCGGAGGAACTCTGGCGTCATCCGAGCGGTACTCGCGGAGGTGGAGAGACGTGGCCCGCTCGGAAGCCGCGACCTCGCCTCCACCGGTTCGGGGCGCGTGACCAATTATCGGGCCCGGACGGAAGCGGGCCTGGCACTGTACTATCTCTGGCTCCGCGGGGACCTCCTGCTGGCCCACCGGCAAAGGGGCGAGAAGATGTTCGATCTCGCGACCCGCACCTACCCACGAGCCTTGCGCGAGGTGCCCGTCGAGGAAGCGGAGCAGCACCTCATCTTCGGCACGCTTCGCGACCTGGGTCTCGCCACCGCCTCCGAATGGCTCGCGTACGCCCACACCCGCATCGGACGCTCGACGTTGCGGCTCGAGTGGAAAGCGCGGGTCCAACGGTGGCGAGAAGACGGAAGGATCCTCGAAACCGACGTCGACGGTTGGAAGGGCCGTCGGTTTTACGTCGCCGAGGCCGCCCCGGACCTCGAGGCCCTACGCGACGGCCGGGTTCCCAAGTCCTGGACGCCCTGCCGGACCTCGACCGAGGAGGAGGTGGTGTTCCTCTCTCCGCTGGAGCGGGTTTCGGGAAATGGACGTGCTGCCCGTCTCTTCGATTTTGAGTACGTGTGGGAGGTCTACAAACCCGCGAAGGATCGACGCTGGGGCTACTACACTCTCCCCATCCTCTACGGCGATCGGCTCACGGCGCGCATCGAGTTGAAGTTCGACCGGGGGCATCAGCTGCTCCGAGTGCTCGGTTTCTGGCCGGAGCACCGCTTGTCGCTGCGCGACGTGGCCTTCACGTCCGCGCTGGGACGCGCTTTGGCCCGGATGGCCGACTTCCACCGGGCCGTCGAAGTCGATGTCAAGGTCCTCGGCACGGGAGCGACTTGGTCCCGCGTCGACCGCGCGGTCCGGAAGTACCGCGCCTCTCCCGACGCCTAGTCCCCGGGTCCCGGTACTATCGTCTCCGAGACGGTCGGCCACGAAGGCGACGCTGTGGCTTTAGGCGCCGAGCCCTCCCGCGGGCCGTGTCGGTCCCCCGCGCGGTCGTCGCCTGGAGTACAGGGAAGGACGCGGCGTTTGCCTTGGAGGAGGTCCGTGGGTCCGGATCGTACGAGATCGTCGGACTCCTGACCACCGTCACGGAACCGTATGCTCGCGTGTCGATGCACGGGGTACGGACGGAACTCTTGGAGCTTCAGGCCGAGCGGCTCGGTTTCCCACTACATCGCGTACCGATTCCCGCCCCCTGCCCCAATTCGGTGTATGAGGCCGCGATGGCCGAGGCCCTCGGCCAACTCCGGGCCGACGGCGTGAACCATGTCATCTTCGGCGACCTCTTTCTAGTGGATGTCCGACGCTATCGCGAAGATCGAATGGCCGGGACCGGCGTTGCACCGGTTTTTCCCCTATGGGGTCGCTCCACCCTCGACCTCGCCCGCGAGATGCTCACGCGGGGGCTCAGAGCAACGGTCAGCTGCGTCGACCCACGACGCTTATCAGCCTCATTCGCGGGCCGAGACTTCGACGAACGATTCCTTGCCGACCTCCCACCCGACGTCGACCCCTGCGGCGAAAATGGAGAGTTCCACACGTTCGTCTACGACCTGCCGGCCTTCGGGACCGCGATCAAAATCCGACGGGGAAGCGTCGTGGAACGCGACGGGTTTGTCTTCGCGGACCTCCTCCCCGACGGGAGTCCCGGGCCCACCGTTCCCCAAGATGGACCCACGCACTCCCGAGTGGTGGAAAACGGCGCGATGGGCACGATGGGTTCTCGCCGAAAGTAGTAAACGCGGGGAGCCGGTGCACTCCACCTCCGCGGACGACCGCAGAGGCTTTCGGAGCCGCCGGTGAACACGAACATTCTCGTCGCCATCGCGGTCGTCGCCCTGCTCGCCGGGCCCGTGGAGTACTACAGCGTCGCCGAAGCGTCCGCCCCGGCGGCGCATACCCTGAGCTTCAACCAACTGGGATTCCTCGATCACATCGACCACATCGTGTACGTCGTGATGGAGAACCACGCGTACGACAACTACTTCGGAACCTATTGTCAGACCAAGAGCGTCGACTGTCCCAACACCTCCCCCGGGATTCCCGCCGGCACCTGCGTCCCGTACAACGTTTCCCTTCCGAACGGCCCGTGCATCAAACCCTGGAACTATACCGCCCAGAACTGGTCACTGAAGACCCTCCTTCCGCACTCCTACAAGTCCTCCGAAGCGTCGTGGAACTACGGCGCGATGGACGGGTTCTACCAGGCAGAGGGCTCCGGCCTCGACCCCTTCGGCCACTACAACGGGACGACCGCCCCGATCTACTGGGACCTGGCGCAGGAGTACGCGCTTTCGGACAACTTCTTCTCGTCGGTCCTGAGCTATTCGCTCCCCAATCACTGGCACATCGTCGCGGGACAAGCGCCGCAAGTCATCATCGTCAACGGCACCCTCGGCTCCCCCGCGGTACCGGCCAACCTGACGATCGCGAACGACAAGACCTACCTCGGGCAGGCGAACAACACTCGCAGCATCGAGGATCTCCTGCTCCGCTCCAAGGTCTCGTGGACGTACTACGACTACACCCTCGGAACGTACGCCAGCGCGATCAACATCAAGCTGAACGCCGCCAAGAATCTGATCACATCGACCGGCGTCGCGTACAATCCTTGGAATCCCCAGGCGGCGAAGGCGGAGTCCTACAACGCATCGTTCGTCCAGCACTTCGCCGTGAACACGCAGTTCTACTCCGACGCGCGGAACGGGACGCTTCCGAACCTCTCCTGGGTGATCCCGGCTGCGCAGGACTCCGACCACGCCCCGCAGAACTCCACGCTCGCCCAGACGTGGCTGGCGAGCATCGTGAACGCGGTCGAGACATCGCCCGACTGGAACACCACGGCCCTGTACATCACGTGGGACGACTTCGGGGGCTTCTACGACAACGTCGCACCCCCGAGTTTCTACGGCCAGCAGCTTGCCTTCCGAGTGCCCCTGATTGTCATTAGCCCGTACACCCGGGCCGGAGCGATCACGAACACGATGGGATTCTTCGAGTCTGTCCTCCGCCTGATGGAGTGGCGGTTCCATCTCGGCTGCCTGACCGTCCTCGACTGCAATGCTCCTCTCCCGATCTACGGGTTCAACTGGAACCAAACCGCACGGGCCCCGATGTTGTTCCCCACCAACTTCTCGAAGGCGACGTACCCGTTCAATCCGAAGTGGGATCAAGGAACGAAGATTCCCGAGGGAACGTACGTGCCGCCGGCGAACTACACGTACTTTCCAGACGGAGAACTGCCCGACATCGATTGAGCCGAGATTTCCGGTGGTCGACCCTTCGGGGCCGACCTGAAGGCGGTGGACCGGGGGCCCCGGCGCTCGAGTTGCACGTCCCTCGGAGGTGGGCGGTTCGTGAACCGGCCGGCGGGCGGTTCCCCGGACCGGCCGGCCTCGGCAGGGAATCACGCCGAGAGTGAGGTGCTCCCGGCGGGAGTTTCCCCGGACGGCGGGAATCGCCGTCCGATTTTGAACCCGCGTCAGAGGCTCGAGAGGCCTCTATCCTTGACCACTAGACTACGGGAGCAGCCTCGGCTGCGGTACTGAATCCGCTCTTTGAGGCTTTCGCACTCGAAATCCGCACCGGCACGGCGGGCGGCAACGCCTATCTGCGCCCGACCGGTTCCGGCCCCGTGACTCCACCGGTCAAGGCCCGTAGTGGCCACCTCATCCTCGAAGGCCGTCAGACCTACGCCGACCTGACACGCGTCTACCCGGACATCCACCGGAAGGTCGTCGAAGCGAACCGTCCGTTCGCGAAGGAGTCCGAGCCGTTGCTCCCCGAGGTCCTTCTCGAGGAGAATCTCCGGGACCTTCGCGCCGGCCGCAAGCCCGCCGGCTACAACCGCTCCGAGCCGTTCGCCCTCCGCCTGATCTTTCCGATCTGCGACCGCAAGCATCCGGAGTTCTACTTCTCGAAGCCCGCGCGCTGCCAGGAGGTCGTTCAGATCACGGAGCAGGTCTCTCAGCTCCTCAAGCGACGCGGCATGAAGCACACGGTCGAGTACGACCGGCTGCCGCTCGGCGTTCCCCGTGGCCTGCCGCCCGTTCCTCCCGTGGGGAGCGGCACAGGGTCCATCAGCATCGGTTGATCCGGTCCGACCCGCGCGAGAGGGCGGGCTGCGGGGCCGGGCGGTGCTCCACGACCTGCGTCCGCGGGCGGAGGCTCCGCTCGGAAGCCGGCGGCCCTCGTCGGATCACGTCGGTCCGGCGTCGTGCGGGTGGGACGCGAAGAGGCGGGGGGAGGCGTCCGTGCGGAGCGCTTTGCCGACCCGGACGATCACGTAGAGCGCGAACGCGATGGTCACGATGAAGAAACTGACCGGATACGGCTCGTACCAGGAGATGAACAGCCCGAGCCACGTCGCGGACAACGCCACAGAGACGGAGACAAGGACCGCCGTGAGCGGGCGTTTGGTGAGGCGGACGGCGATCGCGGCGGGAGTCACCATCAGGGCGAAGATCAGCAGGACCCCGATGATCTGGACCGCGATCGAAATCGTCACGGCGAGCATCACCATGAACGCGAGGTTGAGCGCGAGCATCGGGAGGCCTTTCGCCTCGGCGACGTCCTCGTCCAGGGACGCGAACAGGAGCGGTCGGTAGATCATCGCGAGGACGGCGAGCACGATGAGGCTCGTCCAGAAGGTGAAGCTCACCCCGGAGGCGCTGATGCCGAGGACTTCCCCGAACAGGATCGAGTACGCCTCGGTGGCGTACCCCTTGTAGAGGCTGAGGAACAGGAGACCGAGGCCGAGCGCGAAGGCGAGCACGGTCCCGATCTCGACGTCGCGGTTGGTCGCCCGATTGCCGAGGAACGCCATCCCGCTCGCCGTGGCGATCGTGAACACGAGGAGGCCGTACACCGGCTGGACCCCGAGGAGGACCGCCCCCGCCGCTCCGGAGAATCCTGTATGGCCGAGGGCGTGAGTGGCGAATGAGGCGCGCCGGAGAACGACGAAGTAGCCGATGATCCCCGCGAGGATTGCGATGATCGTTCCCGCCTCGAATGCGTTGCGCATGAACTCGAACGCGAGCATCGACCGGAGGTCGGTCACGATGTTCCAGTTGAACCCCGGGCCGGCCGCCGAGCCGCTCATGCGCCCTCCTCCCCGTGGTCGTCTTCGCCGCCGACGATCACGATGTTGTTGCGGGAGTCGCGCAGGACCTCGACGTGGACGCCGTAGAGGGCCGAGAGGCTCTCGGACGTGAGGACGTCGCTCGGCCGGCCGGTCGCGACCCGGCCGTTCGCGATGTAGATCACCTTGTCGAGACACTTGATCATGGGATTGATGTCGTGCGCCACGAGGAGCGTCGTGACTCCCCGTGCCTGGACGAGGCCGTGGATCGTCTCGACGAGCTCCCGGCTCCGCCGGAGGTCGAGGTTCGAGAGCGGCTCGTCGAGGAGCAGCATCTCCGGGTTGCCGACGAGCGCTTCTGCGAGGAACACCCGCTGGAGCTCGCCCCCGGAGAGGGAGCCGAGCGACTTCGAGCCGAGGTCCGAGGCGCCGACGTCGGCCAGGACCTGGGCCGCAGCGTCCCGCTCCGCCTCGAGTCGGAGCCTCGGTCCCCACACGGTCGGCCGGAATCGGTCGCCCGGACCCCACCGCGTCCCGGGGAAACCGAGCCGCACGAGCTTGTCGCACTCGAGGTGCGTCTCGCGGTCGATCGTGTGCCGCTGCGGAACGTAGCCGATCCGGGCATTCCCTCGATGCGGGGCCGAGCCGAGGACCGAGAGCGACCCCGCCGACGGCCAGTGCAGGCCGAGCAGCATTCGGAAGAGCGTGGTCTTCCCCGCGCCGTTCGGACCGATCACCGCGACGAACTCCCCGTGTTCCACCTCGAACGAGGCGTTCCGCCAGACGAACTTGTCCCGGTACCGGACCTCCAGGCGCTCGGCCCGGATCGCCGGAGCGCCGGACCGGGCCGTCGGCCCGACCGGCGGGTGGGTGGCGGGAGGGAGCGGTGCGCTAGCGGCCACGCGAGGTCACTGCCCCAGCTGGTAGGCGTTCAACGCGTTCTCCAACTGGTTGTATTGCCCGTACATCCAGTCCTGGAAGCTCGTGTCCGGAGGCTGGATCGTTTCGCTCACGAAGGTGACCGAAACGTTGTGCTGCGCCGCGATCGCCTTCAAGGACGTCGTGATGGGCGTCACGGTCTGGATGTTGTAGACCAGGACCTTCACGTTCCCGCTCTCGAGCTGGCACTGGAACTGCGTGACGCTCTGGGTCGGCGGGTCGTTCCCCTCGGCGATCGCCTCCATGAACGGCTGGGGCGAGATCAGGTCGAGCCCCGTGTAGTTCGCGAGGTAGACGAAGATGCTCTCGGTCGAATCGACGACCGTGCCCTGGAACTCGTCCCGGATCTGGTTCGCCCGCGCGTACAACTGGTCGATCGACACGCCCTGGGCGCCGCCCCCCGTCGAGGTGTTCAGGTTCGCGAAATTCTGCTGGAAGACCTTCGTCGCCGACGGCTCGAGCGCGACGAGGTCGCCGTACATCGCGAGCAGGGTGTGGTTGACGTACAGCGGGTTGTACCACTGGTGGGGGTTCCCCGTGACGATTCCCCCCGTCACCGAGACGCCGTTGAGGATGCCGACGTTGAGGACCTCCTGGTGGGGGGTCTTCGAGGCGTTGATCAGCTGGAGCGCCCAGTCGTCGTAGCCGACGCCGTTGACGACGATGAAATTCGCGTCGGCGATCGCGGCGGCGTCGGAGGTGTTCGCTTCGTACTCGTGCGGGTCGGCGTTCGGGTCGTTGACGATGCTGAGGACCGACGTCAGATTCCCCCCGAGCTGGCCGACGAGGCTGCCCCAGAAGTTCTCGCCGGCAACGACCTGGATCACCTGGCCGAACGGCAAGGTCGGAAGAGAGCCCTGCACGCTGGTGGCGTTGGCGAAGTGCGGGGTCGTGTCGCCGGAGACGACGCCGGCCTTCGGATTCGCCCCGAGCTCGTCGGGTGTGAACGCCGCACACGGGTTCCCCGGCGCCTGGCTCGTCACGATCTCGTACGCTACGGCGCTCCCCGCCACGATGAGCACGACCACAACGGCGAGGATCGTCGACTTCGGTACGCCCGTACGAAGGGGCTTGGCGGGACAGGACCCGTACGGCCCGGACGAGGCCGGCGCGGAAGAGCCCCCGGAGTTCGCGGGGTCCGGACCCCCAACCGGAGAGGCATTCGAGCCGGCCACGGTCAGAGTGCTCCCTCGAACGGTCGGCCCGAGCACGGGGTGATCGGTTCCCCGTGGGGGCAGACCGAGGGATGGCCCTCGGCCGCACACACGCGCTCCACCGTCTTGTGGGAGATCGACAGGTCGACCTCTCGGGCGGCGGCGCACGTCGCCTCGGGAGAGAGCCCGAGCTTCCCGAAGAGTGTCTCGGCGACGCGGTGGTGCCGCTGGTACTCGAGCAGAGTTCCTCGGCCTTTGGGGGTGAGACGGCTCTTGCCCCGGTATCGTTCGACGAGCCCGAGCTCCTCGAGTGGGGTGAGGTGGCCGAGCGCGGAAGGGGCCGAGACATGCAGGGACGTCGCGATCCAGTTCAGCGGAACCCCGCGCTCGGGGGTCTCCCGCACGCCGACGGCCTGCAAGGCGTCCAATTGGCGTCGGGTCAGTTTCTGGAGAGTCTCCATCGGTCCCTACGTAGGATCGAATCTTAATAAGTCACACCCTAATTATTAATCAACCAAGAACTTTCGCCGTGCGCGGGGGCGAACGACGTACCGCGCGTCCCTCGCCGGCGACCGAATCGTACCGCCCTCCTTCGGCGGTCGGAACACGACGGTCGACGGGGAGCCCGGCGGGTGGGCGACTCCCTCCGAATCGTCGCGTCGTGGGTCGTGCCGCGGCCGGGCGTTCACCCTAGAACGGCTGGCGCCGGAACGGCCAGAACGCCGCGGGCGTCTCCGGGGGCTTCGTCTGGCCCTGGAGGAGCTTGAGGGACTCGCGCGCCTTGTCGAGCGCCTTCTGGTAGTCCTCGACGCGGGCGCGGATCGACTCCTCGAGAAGCTTTCGGGCATCGGCGGTGTCGAGGTGGCGCTCCGCCGCCTTTGCGAGAGCCGAATCGATCAGGTAGTGGATGTTCAGGAGCTCCCGGTGGAGCGCCTTGCGGGTGTTCAGCTCCGACTCGACCGCCAGGAGGGTTCGTGCGCCTTCCACAAGGTCGCCCGACTGGACGAGGCCTTCCACCGAGGCGAGTCGCTCCGGGAGCGTGCCGAGCGTGACGTTGAGGCCCTCCCGCGCGAAGACGAGTTCGCTCTCCACGCTGCGGCGGCGTTCGCCGAGGCGTGCCTCGACGAGTCCGGCCAGGCGCTCGTTCCCCTGCTGGACGTTCGCCTCGACGCTCGCGTACTTCCCCGCGTCGAGGGCGCTCTTCGCCTCGCTGAACAGCTCCATCACGGGGGTCGTGTCAAGACCGAGCTTCTCGCCGACCCAGAGGCGGTCTTTCAGAAGATGGACCGCGGCCTCGAGGACCGCCACGCGGCTCAGTCGCGCCCGGGCCTCCTCCTCACTCATGCGTTGAACGGCGAGCGGGTAGTCGCGTCGCCCCCGCGCCTCCTGGATGCCGAGAGCCGCTTGGGCCCGGGCCTCGGTTTCCGGTGCGTCGGCGGCGGCCGCCGCGCCGTAGATGGCTTCCAGGTCCGTTCGCCGGGCGTCCAGCAGCCGGTCGAGCGATTCGTACGCGGCGGTCCGCGCCCGTTCGAGGGCGTCGGACGCGCGCTTCCATTCCCTCGCCGGGATCGCGCCCTCCGCCTCGGCGACCGCTTCCTCGACGGCCTGGATGCGGCCGGTGCCGGCCGCGGTCATCGTCTCGGCGAGCGATCGGATCGAGGCAAACGAACCCGCGTAGAGCCGCTCGACCGCCCAGCGGGCGAGGTCGTTCGCCTCGCGCGCGGCCTGCGTCGCGTTCGGATATTCCCCGGCCTGGGCGTGGTGTCGGGCCTTCTCGAGCGCTCGGACGACTTCGTCGACGTCGGCGCCCAGCTCGAGGGCTTCCTTCACCTGCCGGTCGGCCGAGTCGAGGGCATCGCGGGCCCGGCGCTGCTGCTCGCGGGTGGTCGCGAGCTGGTCGGCGGCCTCGAGCGCGAGCTCGAAGACGGCCGGGAACTGCTGACGGCGGATCGCCTGGCGCGCCTTCTCGATCTGTGCGGTCGCCGAGGCGGCGTGGACGCCGTCTTTCTCCGCCTCGACGAGCTTCGCCTCCATCGTCTCGAGCGCCGCGCGGGCGAGCGTCGTCTGGAGTTCCACGCGCTCGATCTCCCCCTCGCTCTGGGCGGCGAGGGTCAACGCTTCGATGGCGCGGCCTTCCTCGAGCGCCTGGCGAGCGCGCGACAGGAGGTTCTCGGCGACGGTCGTCGGCGACCCCTCCTGGCGGACATGGACCAGCATCCCCTGGAGGTTCGCGAGCGTCTTCGCCACGTGGGTGTGCGTCGACTGGATCAGCTCCCGCTCGAGCGGGCCCCCAAGCTCGATCGCCTTCGCGTAGCGCTTCTGCGCCAGGTGATCCTCGAGTTCCGCGAGGCGGCCCTTCAACGGACCGATCGCGGCCCGCACGATCTCGGCCTCGGCGAACGCCTCCCGGGCGCGCTTGACGGCCCGCTCGGCCTGTTCGAGGAATCCCCGTGTTTCCACCAGCTGGGAGCGGACGGACTCGACGCGCTCGGCGACCCCGGTCGGCACCGGCGTGGCGAGCCCGCGTCGCGCCTCGGCGAGCTGCTCGACGACGGTCCCCGTGTCGACGCCGGCGGACCGGGCCACATCGAGCTCCTGCTCGAGGGCGCGGACCGTCTCCTCGAGGACGGGGCGCAGAAGTTGGAGGAGCGCGTCCTGCGCGGTGGTCGCCAGTTGGAGGGCTTCGGTCGGTCGTCCCTCGGAGAGGGCGGCCGACGCCGCGGCGAGGTTCGGCCGGTACGGGTCGGTGGAGAGGCCAAGGCGGTGACTGTCCTCGAGGAGGAGCTCGACCGTGGTGATCCGGCGTCGGGCGTCGGTGCCGGCCCGCTCCGCCGTGAGCGCCTCCTCGATGGCCCGGAGCTTCGCCTTCGCACCGGCAAAGTCGAGGGCCTGGTACGCGAGGCGCGTTTCCCGGATGCGCTCCCGGTAGGCGTCGACGGCGACGCCGTCGTCCTTGAGGCCCTGCCAGAGCTCGCCCGCCCGCTGCAATCCCTCGACGAGCGCCTCCGCCGATTGGCGCATGCCGAGCGCCTCTTCCTCGACCGCCTTCGCGCCCTGGTACGCCTCGGCGAACCGGTGGTCGCGGGCGGCTTCCTGGGCGGCGTCGAACCGCTCGCGGAGGGCCGCGGTGTCGAGGCCCATCTTCCCGAGCTCCACGAGAGCGAGCTTCGCGTGGGAGACCGCCTCCTCGCTCTGGATGAGCTGTTGCTGCTGGGCGCGCGTCCGGATCTCCTGCGAGGCCCGGGACGCCTTGACGAAATCGCCCATGTTGAAGATCTGCTGGACCTCGTCGATCTGACGCTGGATCTCGTCGCCGGCCCCGCCCATCGCCTCGAGGGCGCGACCTTCCTCCTCCAGCGCCTCCACCAGGGAGGAGGCGTGGGCGGCGAACACCGCGGCGAACTCCCGCTCCGCTCGCTTGAGGCTCTCCAAGGACGCCACCAGGTCCTCCTTGACCCGGAGCGAGACGTCGGCATCGGCGAGCAGACGTCGCGCCGGGGCCACGAGGGCGTCGTCGTGGATCTCCTCGAATCCCTTCTCGAGTTCCCCCACGACGCGGGCGACGTACGGACCGGCCGACGCCCGCAGGCCGACCTCGACGGCCGCGAGCGCCTCGCCGGCCTCGGCGAGAGACCCGTCGGCGAGGGTCTGCTGTCCGTTCGCGAGGGCGGCCGCCGTTTCCGGCGTGAGGAAGCCGCGCTCGCGCGCCAGCTCGACGAGCTTCTCGAGACGTTCGGCGTAGGTTTGGAAATGTTCGAGCGCGGCGCGTCCGAGGGTCCGGATCGCCTCCCGGATCGTCGTCCGGGCGGCGTCGACCTCGAACTTCTCGAGCCGCTGCTGCGCCTCCCGGAGCGGTTCGTAGTACGACTGGACCGGCACGTCGAGCGCGCTCAACCGGTCGAGGAGCGAGCGGAGCGAGTCGACCTCCTCCCGGGCGGCGTCGAGGTCCTGGGTGAGCGCCGTGGCGCGCTCCATCGCCTCCTGGCTGGCGGCGAGCGCCTCCCCGTAGATCTTCAGCCGGAGCGCCTCGCGGGCCCGGTTCATCGCCGCGAACACGTCGGAGGCGTCGCGACCGAGCCAGCGGGCCTCGACCAGCTTCGGTCGAACCTCGTCAAGCAGCCCGGCGACGATCCCCACGACGGGCTCCTCGGTGATCGCCCGCCCCTTCGCGAGGAGCTGGGGGAGTTCCACGGGACTAGCGCCCGGCACCTGGTCGACCAAGACGTCGATCTGCGCGACGCCCTCCGTCACGTCGGTGCCGGACCCGCGCAGCGATTCGAGGGTCCCTTTCAGCGTGGCGAGCGCCCCTTGCACCCGACCGCGGAGTTCCTCGCCGACGTCGGCGCTCGCCCGCTCGATCGCCGGGACCGTCTCGTCCCACTCGAGCGGGGTCGCGCTCTGATCGACGGCGAGGGCCGTGTCGAGCGTGGCGTGCTGCGAGCCGAGGTCCCGGGCGGCGGCGAGAATCGATTGTCCGGAAGCGCGCACGAGCTCGCGCCGCTCCACGGCGGCGGGGACCTGGCCCCGGATCTCCGCGTCGAGCTGCGCGAGCGCCTCCGCCACCTTTCCGTCCGACATCGGGGCGATCGCGTGGCGGAACCTCGCATCGAGCTCGGCCATCCGCTCCTCGGGGATGCCGGCCCATTTGGCCACCGAACGCGCGCGCTCGCGCAGGGTGAGGGAGAAATCCGTCTGCGATTGGCGGACGATCCGGAAGAGCGTCGCGATTCGCTCGACGGCCAGGGCGAGCTCGCCTTCGATCGCCGTGGCGCGCAGCTCCTCGATGACCTTGGCGGCGTCCGCGGGGAGCGGCGCCTTCGCCTTCTGGAGCGCCTCGGCGCGGCCGAGCACCGACGTCCGGCGCTCCTCGAGCGCTGGCGCCACGGAGCGCTGGATGTAGGATACGAACTCTTTCGCGGTCTGCTCGACCGCCTCCCAATCGGACTTCCGGGTGAGCTCGCGGAGCTTCGCGACCCGCTCGGCGGTCTCGGAGAGGGTGACGCCGATCTCCTCGAGAAGTTTCAGTCGGTCTTCGACCTCGGCCGACGCCTGGTCGGCGAGCTGGCGCCGCTTCTTGAGCGACTCCGCCTTCTCCTGGAGGATCTTGGTCAGGCGGGACGATGGGACGCTCCCCATCCCCCCACCCGAACCGGACATGGCTAGCGCCTACGGAGCGGCCCGGCCGGAGCCGCCGAGGCGGGGGCGACGGGCGCCCTAAAAAGATGCGGGCTCCTCGATATAAAGCGTGGTCCTCGGGCGCGCGTCGGCCCCGACGTCCGGCTCACGCCTTCGTGATGCGCCGCATCCCCATGGCATCGAGATACTGGATCTCGGTCCCCGGGGTCAGCTGGCCCTTCAATTCGGTCTCGATGGGGAGGCTGAACGTCTGGTAATCCTCGAGGTCCATCAACTGGACCTCGGTCTCGGTGAGGGACAGCACCTGGGCCTTCCGCTTCCCGATCATCGGGACGCGGACCTTGTGGGTTACCGGGAAGACGACGCTCCGTTTGGAGCCGTCGAACAGCCCGATCGCATCGATGCGTGCCTTCGCTTCCCCGTGCTTCCCGGGCTTGGACATCTGGATCGAGAGGATCCGGCACGGCTCCTCTTCGACGAGCATGTAGCGGCCCTCCTTGAGCTCGCGGACCTCTTGCTGCGTCCACGCCATCGCGCGTCCCCTCCGAAGCTCTCGCAAGAAGTCCGGGGGATAACCGTTGCCCCCGGGCCGGCCGTCGACCGGGGCCGTCCGGCGAGCGAGGGTTTATCGGCGCCGGTCCCCCATCGCAATCCCGCGGGCCGCGGCGCGGTCCGACGCGTTCATGGAGCGGCTTGCGCCACGGTACGACCCGACCGAGGTGGAGGCGGCCAGCCGCGCGTTCTGGGCGGAACGTTCCCGGCGGCGCGACGCCGAGGGCGCGGCGGGCCGGGGCGGCCGACCGGTCCGGCAGTTCCTCGGCACCCTCGCCCCCTCCGATTCTCCGGCCACGACGCTCCAGCGGACCGTCGCCGCCGATGCCGAAGCGCGCTACCTGCGACTCGCCGGCCGACGGACGGATTGGTCGCTGAGGCTCCGGGTCCCATGGTCCGGCGAGGGACGGGACGCCACGGTCGCGCGGCTCTTCCAGGCCGGCGTGAGCGGGCCTTCCACCGACCCGGACGGACTCGCCGAGCGGCGACGGTGGATGCTCGGACGCCTCGCGGACTCCCGCGTCTTGGTAGCGCGGGAACTCCCGCTCCGGATCTGCCCGAGCTGTCGGACCCCCCGCACCCCGGAAACGATCGTCTACGACGCGCAGCCCGGGCACGCCTACCTCGTCCGCTTTGCCATCCCGGACGAGGCCGAACGCACGTCGCTCCTCGTCTGGACGGACGAGGTCTGGAAGCTCCTCGGCACCGTGGCGCTCTTGGTCAACCCCGAAACCCCGTACGTCGTCGCGCGATTCACGCGCCGCGACACCGCGGAACGGGTGATCCTCTCCCGGTCGGCGCTCGACCGCGTGCAGCGCTGGCTCCCGGGGAGCTCCCTCGAGGTCCTCGAGGAGAAGCTCGGGGCGGACCTCGCGGGGACGACGTACTCCCACCCGCTCACGCTCGAGTACCCTCCCCTCTCCGACCTCGTCTCGCCCGCGGGCTCCGTCGTCGCCTCGAACGACGTGAGCGACAGCGGCACCGGGATCGTGACGCTCACCCCCTCGCACGGCGCCGGCGATGCGGCGGTCGCCCGGGCCCACCGGATCGAGGGTCCGTCGGTGGTTGGGACCGACGGCCTCGTGGAGTCCTCCCGGCCGCACAAGTACGCGGGGCTCGAGTTGGAGAGCGCGGAGGCGTTCATCCTCCGCGACCTGACCGAGGGAGGTTCGATGTTCGCCGAGCTGACCGTGCGGCGCGGCGTACCGTACTGTGCGGTGTGTGGCTCGGTCCTTCGCTGGGTTCCCGGGCGCGCCTGGTGCCTCGAACCGGGCCGGCTGAGCGCGGAGTCCCTCGGCCAGTTCGCGCGCCTCCTTCCCGACGACACCGTCCCCCTCACCTCCGAGGTCGTCCCGTGGTCGGTCTCCGAGACGACCCCGAGCGTCGACCCGTCCGACCCGATCCTCTCCGAGTGCTCCCAATGCGAGCGGCTTTCGACGGCCGCCACCGGGGAGCGGTGCGCCTGTGGCGGAGCGTTCGTCGGCGTGCGACGGCGCCTTCTGCCCGCGTTCTCCGAGGCCGTCGATGGGTGGGCCTCGGCCCGCGCCCTCGATCCCTCGGACCCGGTACGGCTCTACCTCCCGTACCGTCGGAGGGCCGCGGCGTTGCTCCACCACCTCGCCGCCGGCGAGGCGCTCGACGCGCCGCCCGCTGACGTGCGATTGATCGCCCTCCCGACCTTGCCGCCCGGGACCTTCGGCGACGGTCCCGGTCAGGACGCCCAGAGGGCCGCGCTCCTCCGAACGAGCCGCCCCCCGCGCACGCTGGCCGTCGTCCAGGAACGCGCGGTGCAGGAAGCGCGGCGGCTGAGCAAGTTCTGGATGTTGGCCGCCCAGGTGCTCGACCGTTCGATCGCCGACGGATTTGAACCGGACCGGGCGCTCGCCGGTCACCTGTCGGAGCTGGCGGAGGAGGACCGGGCGTTCCTCTCCACCTTCGAGCGGATGCGGACCGACGTCCGTCGACGCTACGAGGCCGGCGACCTCGCCGCCGCCCAGGCGATGCTCGCCCGATTCGCGGAGGTCGAACTCCGCGGGGGGTACCTCCCGATGGTCGCGAGCCGCCTCGCCGCGCCCGGGCTTCCGCCGGGGAAGGTCGCCGCCCTCCGGGTCCTCCACCACGTTCTCCCCGCCTGGGTCGAGCTGTACGCTCCCATCGCGCCGTTCACGATGGAGGCGCTCCACCGGGCGTTCCAGCCCGATGGAGGCTCCGTCTTCGACGGCGGGATCCTGCCGGCCGTCGACCGGGCCGTGTCGGTCGAAGCGGAGGGGGAGTACGACCGGTGGCGGACCTTCGGCGAAGCCCTGCGGGTCGGACGCCGGAGATTCGGAATCCCGGCCGCGACCGAGCTGCCCCGCGCGATCCTCCTCGTGAACGATGAGGCGACGGCGACCCGATTGCGTTCGACCGCCGCGGTCCTGGGGCGGCTCGCCCACGTGACGGAGGTCATCGTCGGCTCCCCGTCCCAACCGTGGGATGGTCAGAGGATCGAGGTCCATCCCGTCCTCGCGGCCATCCAGAAGACCTACGGGGCCCAATCGGCCCGGGTCGTCCGGATCCTGGAACAGATTCCGTCCCGTCGCGTGCAGGACGGCGTGCGGGCCGGCACGCTCTCGATCGCCCTCGACGGACGCCAGATGCCAATCCTGCCTGGCATGGTCGAGTTCTCCGAATCGCTGCCGGACGACGTGGTCCCGGTACCCTGGGGGCACGGCGAGATCCTGATCTCGCTCCCCCCGGACACGGCCCGCCACAAGCGGAAGGCGCCGGCCCTGACGCTGGACGGCTACCGGATCGTTCGCCACATCGAACGCCGCTTGCACATCGCCGGGGGGGTGACACCCGAGCTCGTCGTCGTGTCGGCCAACGGTCCGCTCGGCGAAGAGATGGCGAAGCACGCCGTCGCCGTCGCCGCCTACATCGGGATTGGGCAGCTCGCCGTCAACGACGGGACCCTCTCCCCCCCGATGACGGAGACGAGTCTCGGGCGCACGCGTCGCGGAGGTCGGTGGCGGGTCTACATCCCCGGCGTTCCGGTTCGGCCCCCCACGGCCCGGCCGAGCCGACCGGCCCTCGGACGCCACCGGGTTCCCGTGTTCGCTGAGAGCCGGCCCACGTTGGAAACCGTTCCCTTCCTCGAGGGGTCGGTCCGGAACCGCGAGGAGACGGTGCGCTCGATCGTCGAGCAGGTCGACCGAGTCGTCGGACGACCCGTGGTCGGACCGACCAAGGTCGGAAACGCGTTCGACGCCGGGTTCACCTCGTTCGACTTGCTGTCCAAAGCTCCGTACGACCAGCTCTCGGGCGTGGCGGGGTTCGGCCCGTTCGTCGCCGGTCTCCTCGTCGAGTCGTTCGGAGGCGAGGTACCGGCGCCACCGCCTCGCCACCGGCCCCACCTCGTGCGTCCGGGCGAACACGAACCAGCACCTCCCGAAACGCTGGAGGCGCCGGCCATGGTCGAGCCCCAGCCGGCGCCCCCGGTCCCGGCCGCCGCCCCACCGCCCCTCGCGCCGCTCGCGGCCCCGATCCTTGCCCCGCCGCCGGCGGCAACCTTACCCACCATGCAAGTCGTTCCCGTGGCGCCGGTCCCGACCCCCGCCGTGCCGGTGCCGCCACCCCTCGCCCCACCCCCGGTCGTAGCTCCTCCGCCGGCTCCGGAGCCCCCAACTCCGGAACCCCCCGCCGCACCGCCTTCCGGAGTACGACTGAGCCTCGGGGACCGGGAGGAGCCGGCGTGGAGGAGCTTCCTCGACGCGACGAGCGCCGGACACCGGGGGCTGTGCCTCAGCCGGGAGTTCCCAGAACGTCGGCGCGCCCTCCTCGGTCCCCGGGACGTCGAGGTCGTCTGGCTCTCGAACGTCGGCAAGGGCTCTGCGGTCCGACCGGGCGACCTGCCGGCGCTGACGACCCTCCTGACCTCCGCGATGACCGACCGGGGCGTGACCGCCATCTTCGTCGAGGGGGGAGAGTACCTCGTTCGGATCCACGGCGTCGGCCCGCTCGCCGATCTGCTCCGGCAGCTCGACGCGCTCGCCCGCGAACGCTCCGCCCGGGTCTGGTGGCCGATCAACCCCGCGCTGATGCCCGGCGCGGACGTCGACGTCCTTCGGACGACGGTGACCGTCGAGGGCCCCGAATCCCCGACGTGACCGGCCCGGCCGGCGAATGACGAGCGGCGCCTGCGGAGGGGCGATTCGCACGCACCACCCCCAGAAGTACTCCGGGGACGTCCGGAACCGGTGTCGATGGACGCGAATGTGGTGCCGCCCCGGGCCGGAGAAGGCTGGTGGGCGTCGAACGCCCAGACTCTGAAGACTCTCTTCCGGATGCTGTTCGGTCTCATCTGGCTGATCGACGGCTCCCTGAAATTCGCGCCCGGCTTCGTCGGCGCGTTCGCCGGAAGCATCTCCGGAGCCGGCCAACCCGGCTGGCTCCAGGGCTGGTTCTCTTTCTGGGCCACGCAGGTGAACGGCGACCCCGCCTTCTGGGTCTACCTCGTGGGAACGCTCGAGGTCCTGCTGGGCCTCGCGCTCATCTTTGGATTCATCCGCAAGGTGGCGTACGCCGGCGGCGCGCTCCTGAGCCTGTTCATCTGGGCCGTCCCCGAGGGGTTCGGCGGGCCGTACGGTCCGGGCTCGACGGACATCGGGACGGGCGCGATGTACGCGCTCCTGTTCCTAGCGCTGATTCTCCTGAACGCCACGTACGGTCCGAGCCGCTGGAGCCTCGATGCCTGGCTCGAGCGGAGGATCTCCTGGTGGAGCCGGATCGCGGAGCTGCGGCCGAAGTTGGCGGCCTCGCGCTGAGTTCGCCGTTCCCCACCGGGGTCAGACCGACTCTCCCGATCGGCGGGCCGCTCGCAGCCGGGCCACGTTCACGGGGAATCGATCCGGGAGCGCCCAGGCCGCGTACTCGGCCGGAATCGAGACCGGAGCGTCGGAGTCCGCGAGAGCTTGGAGCTCGGCGAAGTACTCCCGAAGTTCCCGGCACGCCTCGGGGGGTCCGACCGGTCCGTGCCCGGGCACGATCACCTTCGCGCCGATTCGCTCGATCCGTTCGAGCGTCGTCACCCATCGGTCGAGCGAGCCATCGGCCAACTCCGGATGCGTCTGCACGGTGACGAGGTCGCCGGCGAACAGCACCTCGGTCTCCTCGACGAAGAGGACCGAGTCACTCTCGCTGTGGCCGCCGCCTTCGACCACCTGAACTCCCTTCGTGCCGGGGAAGCGGTGCCGGCCCTCGAAGCTCGCGTCGGGGACGAGGATCAACTCCGAGCGCGGAACGAGGGCGAGCTCCTTGCGGGCCGCCAGCTCGGCGAGGAGCGGCTCGCGGACGAGCGGATCGGTCTCCTGCGCGAGGCGGTCGTTTCGGGCCATCGTACCTTGCACCCACTCCGGTTCCCCGACCTCCATGGCGTAGCGCGACCCGTGCTCGAGGAGCAGCGTTCGCGTCGTCGCGGTCGCGAAGAACTTCGCCCCGCGGAACGACGAGTTCCCGAGCGTGTGGTCGAAGTGCCAGTGGCTGTTGACGACGACGGACGGGTCCCTTCCCGTGCCGAGTCGTGCGGCGGTCCACAAGTCGTGGGCCGCCTGCGGGGTGTGCGCCGTGTCGAAGATCAACGTCGCGTACCCGAGGTCGACGATGCCGCAATTGCTGGAGGCACTGGCTCCGGAACGGGTGACGGCGGCCCAGTTGCCGTCCGCCACCTGCTCCATCCGAAACTGGTCGGACGGGAACGAAGTCGCCATCGGCCCCCCGATGGGGCGGAGCGGCTCTTAGCGCATGGGACCGGGGCCCTGGGTCGCGGGATCGCGTCTCGCGTCGGTCGGGAAGCGAGCCGTTTATCGTCCCGGGTCTACAGAGGGCGCGCCACCGATGGTCGTCTACATCGCGCTCCTGCGCGCCGTCAACGTGGGCGGACACGCTCCTCTCCCGATGGCCGACCTGCGCGCCGAGCTTACGCGCGCGGGGTTTGGGAACGTTCGGACACTGATCCAGAGCGGCAACATCGTGCTGCGGAGCCCTGAGCGATCCGGCGCAAACTTGGAGCGCCGGCTGGAGTCGCTCCTCCAGGAGCGGTTCTCCCTGACGACCGTTGTCGTCGTCCGAAGCGCAGCCGACTGGGCCGAACTCATCCGCGTCAACCCTCACCCCCGCGCGGCGGCCGATGACCCAGCCCGCCTCGCCGTGGTGTGCCTGAAGGCCGTCCCGCCGCCGGGAGCCGCCGACGCGCTGCGCGCGGCGATCCGAGGACGGGAGACCGCCGCCGTCGTGGGCCCGAACGCCTACGTCGTCTACCCGGACGGAACCGGGACCTCCCGGCTCACGATCGCCGTCATCGAACGCGCCCTCGGGACGCGGGGGACGGCGCGCAACTGGAACACCATCCGCAAGCTCGACGGGCTCGCCCACTCGTGAGCGGACCCGGGGTCGACGGACGCCCGGGGGCTTCTCCGCCGCGAGGCTCCGCGGCCGTGGCGAGGCCCGCGCGCGGGCCCCGGCTGTGGGCGCCCACGGCCCGGAGGTCGTTCCGGTGGACCGCCTACGCCCTCGGGGTCACCGCGTTCGCCGCCGCGACACCGACACCGCTCTATTCGGTGTACGCGCAGCAGTTCGGATTCTCGGCCTCCGTCCTTGGTCTCGTCTTCGCCGCCTACACCCCCGGCGTCCTCCTCACGCTCCTGATCCTTGCCCCGCAGGCGGATCGGCTCGGACGCAAACGGTTCCTGTACGCCGGTATGGCGCTGACCGCGGCCGCCTCGGTCGGCTTCGCCATCGCCCCGGACGTCGTCGGACTGGCGATCGCTCGGTTCGTGGCGGGCCTCGCCGTCGGCGCGACCACCAGCGTCGCGACCGCGGCGATGACCGACCTCGAGCCGAACCGCGACCCGCACCACGTCGCGCGCGTCGCGGTCGCCGCGAACTTCGGCGGCTTCGCAGCGGGAGTGCTCGCGAGCGCGGCCCTCGTCGAATTCGCCCCGTTCCCGACGCACCTCGTCTACCTTCTCCCCGTCGTCGCCGGCGCGGTCGGCGTCCTCGCGATCCGGTCCACGCCCGAAACGGCCCCCTCCCTCGGGGCCCCAGCGGAACCGCGCCGCCTCCCCGTCGAGCTGCCGCCCGAGCTACGCCGACCGTTCTGGGTCGCGCTCGGCGGGATTGCCGCCTGCTACTCGATCTACGGTCTGTTCGCCGCGCTCGTCCCGTCGTATGTCCGCAACGGACTCGCCCTCCCCGACGCCCTCGACAGCGGCTTCGTGGTGGCCCTGATGTTCGGGACCGCGGCCCTCGTGCAGCTCGCCACCTCGCAGATCCGGGACCGACGCGCGCTCCTCGTCGGCCTCCCCGTCCTCCTGGTCTCCCTCGTCGGGCTCGTCGCCATCCTGCGACTCGGGACCTTTGGACCGCTTCTCGTGGTGGCCGCCGCCCTCGGGGCCGCCGTCGGACTCACGTTCATGGGGAGCGCCACGCTCGTCGACCGGATCGCCCCCGAGGAACACCGCGGGGGCGTTCTGGCCGGCTATTACTCCGCGGGGTACCTCGCCCTCGCCGTGCCGACCATCGGGGTCGCGGCCGCCTCCGAGCGGATCGGCCTCGCGACGGCCGGCGTGCTGTTCGGAGGCCTCCTCGCGGCCACCACGGCGGTCCTGTTCGTCCTCATCCTCTGGACCCCGACCCCGCCGGGGGGAGGCGGACGCCCCCGGACTCCGCCCGCCGCGCTCCGTTAGGCTTCGCGCGTCGAGGCCCGGTAGTCGCGCTCGAGCGCGGCGGCGTAGTTCGCCCACGTCACGCGCAGCTCCCGCTCCAGACGCGCCTTGGGCGGGTTCTTCCCGAGAGCCGTGGCCCGACGGACGCCCTGGAGCCGAAGCTCCGTCCGCCCGTCCGACAGCGACCGAAGTTCGTAGTCGAGGCTCCAGGTCCGGTAGTTCCCCATCGCGTCGGCGTGCCAGCGGTTGGGGGGTTGCAGGGTCACGGCCGTCCGGCTCCACATCCAGCCGTCGCCGGTGTCGGTCAGATCCTCGTACACCACCTTCCGGCCTTTCTGGAGAAGGATTCGACGCTCGAACTTTTCCTTCTCAAGGGTCGGGTCCTCGGGGCTATAGTCCGTGCACCATCGGAAGACGAACGGCAACGGGGCGCGGAACGTCGCGCGGACCTCGTACTGGGCCGGGGGACTCAGTTCTGCCATCGTTCGGTGGACTCCGAGCCGGTAGACCGGGGGGCAGGGATATCGCTTGACCTCGGGGGACCGGGTCGCACGACCGACGAAGCCGCCTCCACCCCCTCGCGAGACGGACGCGGCCCCGACCACGTCACGCGGACGCCGTCCGCCACGGCCACCAGGACGAGAAGGAGGGGCAGGAGCGGGGCTCCCGCGGCGGAGCCGGACAAGCGGCCGGACGCGAGGAGAGCCCCCAAGACGCCGGCGGCCACGAGGGCCCCCAGAGCCGCGAGCACCCGCGGGAGCGGCCGCGGATTGGACCGCCGGAGCGAGACGGCGAGGAGGGTCGCGGGGAGGAGAAGCACCAGCAACACGGTGCCGGCGAGTTCGTGAACGTCGAGCCCGGTACCCGAGAGACCCAAGATCGCTGCCAAGAAGGCGACGGCCGCGGCGAGCGTCACGCTCAGGAGAACGAGCAGGGGAAGCCGCATCCGCGGAGACCGTGGCACGCCGGCCGGGTTCCGTACCAAGACCAAGGCGGTTGCGGTCGGAGGAATGGGTTCGGAGGCTTGGGTGACCCCGGGACGTCGCTCGCGGGGACCCGCGGAGCGGACCACCCGCTCAGGGCTTGGGGTACTGGTAGAGCCCGACGACATTCCCCTCGCTGTCTTTGAAATAGCCCATCCAGCCCATGCTGGCGTCTCCGATCGGCTGCTTGCGGACCAGGATCGTCCCGCCGTGCTTCTCGATCGACTTCTCGGCGACCGTGATCTCATCGACCATGATCGTCACGACCGGATGCTCGAGTGGAGCTGCCCTCTTCGTAATTCCGCCCCCGATATACCCGGGCTCCTTCGGCATGCCCTCCTCGGTCACGGCCCCGGTCGAGACCATCGCGTACTCCATCCCGGGGGGTTCGACGTACTTCCAACCAAACGTCGATCCGTAGAACTTCTTCGCGCGCGTCACGTCGTCCGCCGGGATCTCAAAGTGTCCGACCTCTCCGCTCATTTTGGCCCCCCTTCTCCCGAGCGTTCCCACGCTAAAAAACCGAACCGGAGGTCGTGGAACGGTTCCGAATCCTCCGCCTCGGGAACGCCCCACCCCTCCTCCCGCCGCGCGGTTCGGAAGACGAACGGTACGCGACGGCACCGCCGGGAATCGCCGCCACGAACGGGGAGGGCGCGAAGGGCCGATGTCCTGGACGGGAGCGAGGGGGCCCCGTTCCGTCCGACGGGGGCCCGTCGGGGCGAGACACATCGGGAGGCGGCTAAATACCGGGACTCGGGTCCCGCCGCCCCGGGTAAACAAATGTCGAATACGTCGAACGGCCCTGCCACCTTTGCGCTGATCGCGTTGGCGACCTTCGTCCTGCTCGTCGCGCTCGTGCCCACGATCGTCGCCTCGCCGACGGTCGCCGCCTCGAACGACCCGCGGTCGGCCGTCGGGCCGACCCCCGGCACGGTGACCACACCGTGTACCTTCTCGACGTTCCGGACCGACGTACTGGCCGGCGGGACCGTCCAGTTCGGGGCGTCCTGCTCGATGACGATGACGTCGCCGATCACCATTCCGTCCACCCTCACGGTGAACATCACCGTCGTGAGCGGAGCGACCGTCACGCTGAGCGGTGGGTTCGCGAACCAGCTGTTCCTCGTACACGGCGGCAACCTCACGATTATCGGGATCGGACTCGACGATGCCCGGGCCAACGGTGTTGCCGGGGGGACGGGGAGCCTCGGAACGCCGGGGCGCCTCGGCGTGAACGGGGTTCCGGGCACGGCCGGGACCCCCGGCACCGGCCAGTCCGGCCGCTCCGGCGGTCCCGGGCATGGAGGCGGCGTCGGCGGGCCAGGGGCCGTGGGCTCGCTTGCCGGCCGCGCGCTCGGTGGAGCGATCGAGATTGTCTCCGGCGTGGTCGTCCTCTCCTTCGACACGTTCTACTCGGACGAGGCGACCGGCGGCGCCGGCGGCACCGGTGGCGCCGGCGGATCGGGTGGTTACGGCGGAAACGGTGGCGCCGGCGGTGCCGGGGCGAGCCCCACCAACCCCTCCTCCGCTCTCGGAGGGCGGGGAGGGGCCGGCGGCTTCGCCGCCACGGGTGGAGCCGGTGGCGCCGGGGCGATCGGCCTCCCCGGGGGCTTCGCCGAGGGCGGTGCGATCAGCAACGCCGGGACGCTGACTCTCGCGAACGACACGTTCGGATCGGACGAGGCCGCCGGCGGCGCGGGCGGGAGCGGCGGGGCCGGAGCCTCCGGCGGGGTCGGCGGCAACGGCGGATCGGCCGGCGCGGGCGCGACGGGAGGAACCCCTGCGACGACCGCGACCGGGGGAGCCGGAGGCGGTACGGCGGCGAACACTGCCGGAAACTTCGGCGGCCTCGGAGGAAACGGGGGGAACGGTGGGCAGGGAGGGTACGGCGCCGGAGGTGCCGTCTACAACTTTGGTACCCTCGTCGCGACAAATACGACCTTCTCGAGTTGCTACGCGGTCGGCGGCGCCGGGGGCGCTGGCGGAACGGGCGGGAACGGAGGGAACGGCGGCGCCGGCGCTGGCGGGAGCTCCGGAGGACCGGGCGGCGCGGGCGGAACGCCGAGCAGCGCGGGAGGCAACGGTGGCTCGGGCGGCGCCGGCGGGACGGTCGGCTCCGGGAGCATCGGTGGTTCCCCGGGCCTCGGCGGCCCCGGCGGGATCGGGGGCCCCGGGGGGTTCGCCGAGGGCGCTGCGATCTACAGTAGCGGCTCGTTCCATGCCTTCCAGGACGTGTTTCAGTACGGCCATGCGGGTGGTGCCACCGGTGGCCTCGGCGGAAACGGTGGGATGGCCGGCACAGGCGGCAGCGGCGGTCCCGGTGCGACGGGCGGTGCCGGGGGCGCCGGCGGCCAAGGCGCGCCGGGGACCGGGGCTGGGACCGGTGGCAATGGCGGACCCGGTGTCGCCGGCGCCTCCCCCGGCGGTGGTGGAGGACCCGGATTTGCCGGGCTTTCCGGCGCCGGCGGTTCGGGCGGACTGGGCGGCGTTGCGTCCGGCGGATGCCTCTTCGACGCCTCCAGCCTCTTCGTCGTCAACAACTCGACCCTCGCCAGCTGCGACGCCGTCGCCGGTCCCGGGGGGAGCGGCGGGTACGGAGGCGCCGGCGCCGCGGCGGCGACCGGCGGAGCCGGGGCGGCGGGCGCGTACGGCGGCGATGGGGGATCGGGCGGCTCGAACGGCCCGGCGGTGAACGGAGGGGCCGGCGGCGGGGGCGCCGCGGGATCCCCGGGTCAGCCCGGCGGTTTCGGCGGGAGTGGCGGTGCGGGCGGGCCAGGCGGCCTCGGCGGAGCGGCCCACGGGGGAGCGGTCTACGCGCCGATGGCAGCCCAATTCGATAACGATTCGTTCGGCTCGAACGCCGCGTCCGGCGGGGCCGGGGGCCCGGGAGGATCAGGAGGCGCGGGCTCCCAGGGCGGAACCGGAGGCACCGGTGGCGCCGGCGGGGTCGGCGGGTACGGCGGGTCCGGCGCCTCCGGAGGAACCGGCGCGCACGGCGCCAAGGGTGGCGATGCGGCGGCGGGCGGAGCCGGGGGACAAGGCGGCTCGGGCGGCCCGGGGGGCCTTGGGGGCGACGGTGGGGCGGCGGACGGCGGGGCGATCGACTCCCGGGCGGCGCTCGTCCTCGAATATGATACGTTCACCTACAATGCGGCCGTCGCCGGCGCTGGGGCCGCGGGCGGCGCCGGCGGAACGGGAGGCGGCGGTGGCACAGGGCAGTTCGCCGGCAACGGCGGCCCGGGCGGGTCCGGCGGAGCCGGTTCCACCGTCGGGGCCGGCGCGGCCGGAGGCGCCGGCGGGAACGGAGGCCGAGGCGGCTCCGGCGTCGCCGGCGGCGCGTCGGGAGCCGGCGGGAGCGGTGGCGATGCCATCGGCGGGGCGGTCTTCAATCTGACCCCCGCGACGATCGTCGGCGTCCTGAACTTCGGGGCCAACAGCGCGGTCGGCGGATTCGGCGGCGTGGACAACTGCCTCGCTGGCTCGGCGTGTCCCGGAGCGGGTGGGAGCGCGGGGCTCGGCGGGCCGGCGGGAACGGGCGGCCTTGGCGGGACGAACGGCGCCGGGCTCCATCGGGCCGCAAACGGAGCGAACGGAGTCGTGGGCGCCGCCGGCACGGCGGGGGCCTTCGGAGCGAACGGAGCGAGCGGCACGTCGGGAACCGGGATCGTGCCGGACATGGGGGCCTGAGGTTCCCTTTCGTCCCTCTCGAGGGAACTGCCTCTCCACGGGCCGGGGATCGACGGCCGGGACCTCTTCCACGATTCCCCGGGGCCCCGGCCCGCTCGAACGCTCAGGAAGGAGGCGGGGCCCCGAGTCGCGGCCTTCGAGAACAGGAGGGCTCCCGGCCTTCCGGGGCCGCGGAACCAGCCTGTCCCGCCGGGACCCGGAATGTCACGACGCGCCACGTCCACGGCTAGGGCCGTGGCCCCGGTGGCCGAAAGTTGCGACAATCCTAATTCCGACTATATACCGGGACTCGGTTCCCCGCCTTCCCGGGGATCAAGTATGTCGGAACCGTCGAAAACCACCGCCCGTCTCGCGCTGATCGGATTTGTCGCCGTTTTCCTCCTCGTCGGCGTTGTTCCGACGATTGCCGGGGCCAGCCCCCTCGCCCCGACGGCGTCGGTCCATTCCCTGCCCGGCCACACCCCGGGCACCGTGATCTCTCCCTGCGTCTTCACGACGTTCAAGTCGGACGTGCTCGCCGGCGGTACCGTCGAATTCAACGCGGCCTGCAGCCTCACCATGACCTCGGCCATCACGATCCCTTCGACCCTGACCGTCAACATCACCGCCGTCGGCGCGAGCGTGACGCTGAGCGGCGCCTACGCGAACCAGTTGTTCATCGTCAGCGGCGGCCACCTCAACATCACGAACCTCTCCCTCGACAGCGCGCGGATCACCGCGAAGGCCGGCCTGCCCGGAACGGTCGGCACTCCCGGGTCCATCGGGTCGGCCGGCGTCGCGGGCACGGGCGGCACGAGCGGCACGGGCCAGGCCGGCGGCGCGGGCGGCCCCGGGACGAACGGCGGCGTTGGCGGAGTCGGCGGAGCCGGGACCGCCGCGTCGACCGCGGAGGGCGGCGCCATCATGATCATGAGTGGTTCGGTCGTGTACCTCGGCGCGGACTCGTTCTCCTCGGACTCGGCGTACGGCGGCGCTGGCGGCAACGGTGGAAGCGGCGGTGCGGGCGGCTACGCGGGCGGCGGGGGCAACGGCGGCTCGGGCGCGAGCCCGACCAACCCGTCCTCGGCGGCGGGCGGCGCCGGCGGCACGGGCGGCGCCGGCGGGAACGGCGGCCGTGGCGGCACGGGCGGGAACGGGGGCACGGGTGGCGACGCCTACGGCGGTGCGATCTACAACGCCGGCACGCTCTTCCTCACGGGCGACACCTTCTCCTCGGACACGGCGAACGCTGGCGTCGGCGGCAACAGCGGCACCGGCGGGGCCGGCGGCGCCGGTGGCTCGGGCGGGTACGGCGGAAGTGGGGCCGCGGGAGGCACCCCCTCGACGAGCGCCCACGGCGGGTCCGGCGGCGCCGCGGGCACGAGCGGCGTCGGCGGTCTCGGCGGACGCGGTGGAAACGGCGGTTCCCCGGGCATCTCCGGACTGGCGGCGGGCGGAGTCCTCTACAACACAGGCTACCTTTCGATCAACGCCTCCACGATCGAGTATTCCTACGCCTACGGCGGAGCGGGCGTCGGCGCGGCGAACGGCGGCGCCGGCGGCGCGGGCGGTGCCGGCGTGACCACGAACTCGGGCGGTGCCGGCGGCTCGGGCGGAACCCCCTACAGCGCCGGCGGGAACGGCGGAGCGGGCGGCGCCGCGGGTGCGGCCTCGGCCGGATCCTCCGGTGGCGCCGGCGGTCCGGGCGGCCGCGCCGGGAACGGGAGCGCCGGCGGCGCGGCTCGGGGTGGCGGGATCTCGAGTTCCGGTTCGCTCCTCCTCATTCTCGACGACCTCCAGGACGACCACGCGGTCGCCGGCACTGGTGGGGGCGGCGGAACGGGCGGGATGGGCGGTTCGGCCTCGTCCGGCGGCGCCGGAGGGACCGGCGGCGCCGGCGGTTCGGGCGGGAGCGGATACCAATCCGGTACGGCGGGAACCGGCGGCTCCGGTGGCGCCGGGGCGAAGGGAGCGAACGGCGGCCTTCCCGGCATTGGCGGTGCGGCGGGCGCCTCGGGGCTCGGGGGCCACGGTGGAAGCGGCGGCGGAGCCCTGGGCGGCTGCCTCTACACGACCGGAACCGCCGGCTTCCTCTTCGAGAATGGGACGATGTTTGACGCCTGCGTCGCGACCGGCGGTGCCGGTGGGACCGGCGGCACGGGTGGCACGGGCGCCTACGGTGCGTCCGGAGGTGCGGGTGGCTCGGGTGGCCGAGGCGGGTACGGCGGCAACGGCGGGTCGAACTCTCCCGCCGAGAACGGCGCCCTCGGCGGTGTCGGCGGAGCCGGGACCTCGGCGGAAGCCCCGACCATCGGGAGCACCGGCGGAGCCGGCGGCGCCGGCGGCAGTGGCGGCGTCGCGGACGGCGGGGCGATGTACACGACCGCCCCGGCCTCGCTCAGCACGGACCTGTTCGAGTACAACCTCGCGAACGGCGGGGTGGGCGGCGTCGGCGGTACCGGTGGGTATACTCCGGCGGGCGCCAGCGGCGGCTACGGTGGCTCCGGCGGCGGCGGCGGCGGGGGCGGATCCGGCGTCTCCGGAGGTCACGGGGGCGGCGGCGTCGCCGGCGGCGCCGGCGAAACCGGGGGCAACGGCTCGGACGGGGCCAACGGCGGTGCGGGCGGCGCCGGTGGCACGGGGGGCTCCGGGTTCGGCGGCGGGCTCTACGTCTACGGCACGACCGCCGTCGGCCTCAGCTCCGCCCGATTCCTGTACAACTCGGCGGTCGGCGGCTTTGGGGCCGCCGGCGGCGCGGGCGGCGGGGCGGGTGCCGGCGGCACTGCCGAGTACGGCGCGAACGGCGGCACCGGCGGCACCGGTGGCGGCGGCACGGCGGTCGGCTCCGGGGGCGCCGGCGGAGCGGGCGGCGACGGCGGAGGCGGCGGAAACGGCGGCACGGGCGGTGCTTCGGGCACGGCCGGCAACGGCGGCGCCGGGAACGGCGGGGCGATCTACAACATGACGACGGCGACGGTCACCATTAGCGGGATCACCTACGCCGCCAACAGCGTCGTCGGCGGCTACGGTGGCGTCGACAACTGCGGCGGGGCGACGACGGCGTGCCCGGGAACCGCGGGGGGCGCCGGGACGGCGGGCGCGGCGGGCAGCGGCGGCTTGGGCGGACTCAACGGCGCGGGCCTCCTCCGAGGCGGGACGGGCGCGACCGGAGTGGCCGGATTCGTCGGTTTCGTCGGACTCATCGGCGCGAACGGCCTCAGCGGAAACTCGGGGACGGCCACCAACCAGAACCAGGGCTACTGAGCCCACCGCGAGGGCGGGGCTCCTTCGGAGCCTCGTCCCCGCGGCAACCCCGCCGTTCCGGGTGGGACTCCGCCGGTGCGGCGACCGGGACCGATTCGGCGGGTCGATGGGTGCCGACGCGCTCGGGGTTCGCCGCCCGGCGGCCGGGGGCGTGAGGATATCTCCGCGCCGGACTCCCGTCGGGCGAGGATTCGCAGGAATCATGACCGGGTCACTCCGAACACGGCGCTCGCCGGCTGCCAAGAAACGCAACGCCCGCACGCGCCAACGGCGGATCGCCGCCCGCCGCCGCCAGGTCCCCCTCGGGGGGAACCGGGGCGGTCATCAAACGAAGGCGTAACGCCTCGAGGACTCCGGGTCGTGGGGCTCCCCGGACGCGCAACTCCAGACCACGACCGCCGAACGGTGGGGGCCTCTCGGCCCGCCGAACTCCGGACGGGGCCCGCTCCGAGCCGCGGCACGCACGACCCACCGATCGTCTAGCCGGCGGAAGTGGGGGTTCGATGCGGATCTACGAACTCGACACGCTTCCCCGGTCGTTGTATCCCCAATTGGGCGCCTTTGCCCTGAGCGGCGGGGAGCCGCCCCAGGACATCCGGTTCGTTCGCGACGTCCGCAAGCTGCCGACGGCGGCGTCGGACTACTTCGCCGTCTACGCGGTCGAGGACGGCCAACTGCTTTCGCGCATCGAGACGCTCGACCTCCCGTTCCGCGGCCATCACGGGACCCAGCGGGTCGTGGGCGTCTCCGACGTCGTCACCCGACCCGACGCCGTCGGACGAGGATTGGCCCGGACGCTCCTCCGCGAAGTCCACCGCCGCGCGGTGCCCCAGGGGCGGACCTGGTCGTTCCTCTGGACCCACCGGAGCTGGGGCGCCCACCGATTGTACGAATCCCTGGGATACGAGGACGTCTATTCTCCGCCGAGCGCCCTTGGTCCGTTCCCGTCTCGTCGGCGAGGACGGAGGACCGTGGGCTACCGGGTGACCCGCGAAAGGTCCCGGACCGGAAAGCGGCTCGAGCGGATCCTGACGCGCTCCACCCTCGGACGGCTCGGCTTCCTTCCCCGGACCCCGGGCTCGTTCGAGGCCAAGTACCGGCTGGGCTGGCGCAAACCGAAAAACCATCTCCTCCTCTGGCAGGGGAGGACACCGGTCGGGTTCGCGCACATTCCCGAAGAGAGCCGGTGGTCCCTCGGCGTGAACGAAGTCGTCGTGGCGGGTCCCGAGCACAGCGAACCGATGCTGCGGGCGCTCGAGAAGGCGGCCGGTCGGCGGCGGGTGGCGATCCAGGGGACCAGCTACGTCCGCGACGCCGCGGAACTCCTTCGCGGGAATGGGTACGTCGTGCTCGAGTCCTCCCATCGTGTCCTGATGGCGAAACCGCTGGTTTCTCCGACGACGTACGGGGAGGACGTGCGGACCGCGTGCTCCGACCCCGCGCTCGCCATCCACCGCGGCGACATGTTCTGAGGCGCCGCGGCCGAGCCCGCGCCCGTGGGAGCCCGAGCGATCCTCGGCCCCACGACGCCGGGGGGTCGATCTCCGTCCGCGCGCCTCCACCGCGAGGATGATATTCCCGACGCCCGCACCCTTCCGGCGTGGCGTCGGAACTCCTTACCGTCGACGGAGTTTGGAAGCGCTACGGGGATCACGACGCGCTGCGCGACGTCCGGTTCCACCTCGAGAGCGGCGAGGCGGTCGGCTACCTTGGCCCGAACGGCGCGGGGAAGTCGACCACCTTCCGGATCCTCGCCGGACTGACGCGACCGACGCGCGGTTCGGCCCGGGTCCAAGGGTGGGACCCCTACACCGACCGGGTCCGCGCCTTGCGGCGGCTCGGCGCCTTGGTCGAGACTCCGGGGGTACCGCCGTATCTCTCCGGGTCGGACCTCCTCGAGTACGTGGCGAAGGTCAAGGCCGTCTCCTCGGGCGAGCGCCGGTCCGCGGTCCGTCGTGCGGCCGACGCGGTGGGCGTCGCCGACGTCCTGGACCGACCGTTTGGGACCCTCTCCACCGGCCTCGCCCGCCGGATGCTCCTCGCGTCGACGCTCGTGGGGGAGCCGGAGATCCTCCTCCTCGACGAGCCGACCCTCGGACTCGACCCCGCGGCGCGCGCTGACCTGCGCCACACGTTGCGCGCCCTCCACAAGGAGGGGCTCACGCTGCTGATCTCTACCCATCTTCTGGACGACGTGCAGGAGGTGTGCGACCGGGTTCTGTTCCTCCGGAACGGCACCCTGGTGGGCGACGAACGGGTCCGCCTCGACGGGGACGGGCCGGACGGTCGTTCCCGCCAGACGATGGCGCTCCACTTCGCCGCCGCTGTTGCCCGGGAATCGTTGACCCGGGCGGCGGGGCCCGACGTCGAGGTGACGCTGGACGGCCCGAACGACGCCCGCCTCCGGTTCGAGGGCGGGGACGCCGCGCAGACCGCGATCCTCGCGGGCGTGATCCGGAGCGGACTCCCCCTGCTCACGGCGGCCACGCCGGAACCGGATCTCGCTCGGCGCTACCTCGAGCGCGTGGGCCGGGAGGACGAAACCTGAACGCGACGCTGGCCACCCTCTCCCGGAACGCGGCGTGGGAGCTCCTCCGGCTGCGGCGCTCCCGCCGCGGCTGGCTCCTCCTGATTCCGGTCGTCGCCGGCCCGGTCGGGAGTGCGATCGCGGACCTCTATCTTCGCGTTCCGTCGTCCGGGACCGCGGCCGTGCTGGGGCTGCTGATCACGGCCGGCCTCGCGTCGCTGGTGGTGCTCGACCTCAGCGCGCTGGCCGTCGGCGAGGACCTGGCCCTTCGGGCGCACTCTTTGACCTTCGCCCTCCCCCAGTCCCGCGGGAGCGCGTTGGCCGGCCGCCTGCTCGTCGTGCTGGGCGGCTCGGTGGGCGCGTATGCCCTGGGCGCCGTCGCGGTGCTCTCCCTGGCGGGCGCGCTCGTTCCCGCGAATTCCGCGGCCTTCGGCCCGATCCTCGCACCGGGGCATCTGGCCCTGGGAATCTCCGGTCTCCTCGTCTTCCTCGGCGGAGTGACGGCAGCGGCTGCCGTCGTGACGCGGAGCGCCGCCCAGGCGCTCGTGGCGGGTGTGCTCGCCGGTGTCGTGGCGGCGGGAGTCGGGAGCCTCTTCCTCCTCCAGGGTCGCCTCACCGCCGGTTTCCCGGTCGCCCTCGCCGGAGTCGGACTGGTGGCGCTCGCCTACTGCCTCTTCCAGTACTCCCGGCTCGACGGCTGAGCCGCAGCCCCGACGAGATTCTCGACGGAGTCCGAACTTCCCCACCCGTCGGCCCGCCCTCGCCCCGGACCCGTCGACCTGCAAACGGTTATCAGGCTCGAACGGGACGCGGGAATCGGTGGGGATTTGACGGATTTCGTTGCTCGTTCCGGACGCGCTGGGGCTCGAAGCGGTGTTCGGGCTCCGTCCGCTCGGTTCGCGGTCGTCGCCGCGGTCGGACTCCTCCTCCTCGGCTCCGCGCTCCTCGTCTCGATTCCCGCCACGTCGACCCACCGGTTCGCGTCCCTCTCCCACCTTCTGTACGACCGGCCCCATGACCCGCCGGCCGCGGCGCCGGCGGGAGTGGGGACCGTCGTCGACACGCTCGAGCTGACGACGAACCGGCTCCTGCCCGGGAACCAGCAGCTTCCGGTGCAATCGGACCCCCAGATGGTCCTCTTCGACCCCGCTACAGGGAACTTCTACGTCCGGGGGGGCGCGGGGGAGACGCTCACGGTCGTGAACGCCTCCACCGACACGGTGCTGACCGCCCTTACGATCGGGTACGGGGGCAGCGCGTACATCCCGAACGTCCCGACGATGGCGATCGATTCGACCACGGGGTACCTGTACGAGACGAACCCGTCCGCGAGCACGGTCGGCGTCGTCCAAACCTCGACGAACACCCTGGTCGCCAACGTCTCCGTTGGCGGCAGCCCCGGCGGGATCGTGTTCGACCCGTCGAGCGGGAACCTCTACACCAGCAACTGGGTCAACGGCACGGTCTCGGTCATCTCCGGATCGACGAACACCGTGGTGGCCACGATCCCGGTCGGCGGCGAGGCCGGCGCCATCCTGTACGACTCGGTCGACCAGGAGGTCTTCGTCTCCAACTTCAACAAGGGAAACGTCTCCGTCATCGACACCTCCACGGAGACGGTCGTCGCGAATCCGGTCACCGGTATCGCCAGCGGGGAGCCCGTCGCCCTCGCGCTGGACTCCCAGGACGACCTCGTGAGCGTCGTCAATTCGCTCACCGACAACGTGACCGTCATCAACGGAACGACGAACGCGGCGATGACCTCGGTTGGAGTCGGGACGGTCCCCACGTCCGCGACGTACGCTCCGAGCACCGACACGCTGCTCGTCGCGAACGGGGCCTCGAACAACATCACCGTCCTCCAGCAGCCCGCGGAGACGATCCTCGCGACGATTGCCATCGGGCATGGCGCGCAGGGAGCCGCCGAGGATCCCGTCAGCGGCGATATCTACATCGCGGACTACGGCGCCAACTCCGTCGCCGTCGTCGACCCGGCCAACAACAGCCTGATCGCCACCGTCACGACCAACAACTTCCCCGAAGACCTCGGCGTCGACACCTCGTCGGGCAATGTCTACGTCGGCAACGAGGGGACGTCCCAGGTGGACTCGAACCTGACGGTCATTTCCGGATCGAGCGGGACGTCCGTCGCCTCGATCCCCCTCGTCGTCTACCCTACGAGCCTGACGGCCGCTCCGAACGGGAAGGTCTACGCCGTCGACCACGGCGGCGTCGGCGCCTTCATCATCCCGGAAACGACGAACCGGGAGGGCGGCTACGCTCCCTCGGCGTCCCCGGGCCCCGTCGTCTCGGCGTACGACACTGCCACAGGGGACCTGTGGATCGCCAGCGCGGGCACGGGGACCGTCAACGTCGTCACCGCCTCCGGAAGCCCGGTGGCCACCCTGGAACTGGGGTTCGACACCGACGGTCTCGCCTACGACGCCGGGAACGGCCGGATCTACGTCTCCAACTACTACAGCGGCAACGTCACCATCGTCAACGGGGCGACGGAGACCGTCGTGAGCGTGCTCACGGTCGCCGCGTTCAACAGCCTCGGCGCCGAGATCTACGACCCCGTGGACCACGCCGTGTACGTGGCGGACTACTCGTACCACAACGTCACCGTGGTGAACGGGGCGTCGACGAACGGCTCCATCCAAGTCGGGAGCGATCCGACGTCGTTCGCCTACGACCCGGAGAACGGCACGATCTTCGTCGCCAACTACGGCTCGAACAACATCAGCGTCATCAACGCGTTGACGAACCAGGTCACCGGCAGCATCGGGGGCTACTTCCCCGAGTATCTGGCGTACGACGCCGCGACCAACGCGTTGTACGTCTCCACGAGCGAGAACGGCGAGGTGGACGCCGTCAACGCGACGACGTACGCCTCGCTCGGAACCCCTCTGCTCATCCAGGACTCGATCGACTCCGGCGGGATCGCGTACGGCGCGACCTCCCAGGAGATCTACGTCGCCAACACCTACGACAGCTCGATCTCGATCCTCTCGAGCTCGGCGGCCCCGACGAACGCCACCTACCCCGTGACCTTCGTGGAATCCGGGCTCGTTGGCTCGCCGACCTGGGAGGTTACTCTCGGGTCGGTTCCGAACAGCTCCAGCACGAACCAGATCGGATTCGTGGAACCGAACGGGACCTACGGCTTCGTGGTCGGGACCGTACCGGGGTACGTCGTGAACGTTTCGTCCGGGGACGTCACGGTCCTCGGCGCCTCGAAGACGGTCGACCTTGGGTTCACCGCCGCCATGGGCGGAGGCGGCGGCAGCTACCCCGTGCAGTTCAACGAGTCCGGCCTCCTCCAAGGAACCCCGTGGGGCGTCTCGCTGTCGCCGAGCGGCGCGACGGGAGCGTCCACCGCCGATGCCCCCAGCCCCATCGTCTTCGAGGCACCGAACGCGAGCTACACCTTCACGGTCCACGCCGTCACCGGCTACACCTCGGCTCCGGGGACCGGTACGGTGGCCGTCGCGGGTCAGCCGCGGTACCAAACGATCGACTTCACCGCGGTCCCGTCGCCCCTTACGGCGACGCTCGCCGTCGCACCGGCCGAGGTGACGCTCGGGGCGACGTCCACCCTCACGACCACCGCCAGCGGCGGGTCGCCGTCCTACTCGTACTCCTACTCCGGCCTACCGGCGGGCTGCGCCTCGGACAACAGCGCGACCGTCCAATGCACGCCGACCGTGACGGGGACCTTCGCCATCACCGTCAACGTGACCGATTCGGCGAAGCTGACAGTGGAGGCTCATGCGACGTTGCAGGTCATTCCCCCTGTGAGTACGAACATCTCCCCGAGCGGCTCCTCGAATTGGGTGTGGGAGATCGTCGGGGGACTCGTGATTCTCTTCGCCCTGCTCCTTCTGTTCGTCTGGTGGCGGCGCCGCAAGAAGGCGGAGCCGGCCCTGCCCCCAACACCGGGCCCGGCGACCTCGATTCCGGCACCGCCACCGAGCGGTCCGTCCTAGCGGGCGGGAACAGCCAGCGGCCGTAGTTTGGCGACTCTGCCCAGGCTCGCATCGGTGTTCGTGGTCCCGGGGAACGGGATCGTCGCCCCGTTGGAAGCGCGACCTTCTCGCAGATCGCCTTCGTGAGCTGGGCTCGCTGGCGAACCCTTCCCCCCGGATCGCCCGCTCGAAAGGATCCGGGACCGTCCGTCGGCGGCGTCCGGCGCGGAAGCGTCCGTCGGAGTACGCACGGAGACGAACCGACCCGGGTTCGACTCACCGACGGGAGATTCGACGCCGCCCAAGCGTCCGGGGTTCGATCGGAGAGTTCGCCCCGGCGGTCTCCCGCCGACGGGCGGTCGGTCATGGCGGCGGAGGAGCGCGACCGCTGGTTGTTCGTGGAGGCGGGCCACGCTGGGTCGCGCGCGAGCGCCCGACCGCCGGGTCCGACCGCGACGCGAAGTCCCGGCAGCGTCCTCGCTAGGTTCGCCTCCCGCAGCCGAGGCGCGGATGTCACTGCTCGCCCGCGCCAAGGGGACGTGCCGGGGGAGCGGTCCGGCGGGCCCGGGAGCCGAACTCAGGGCGCCGGAGTAGAACGGGGCGGGTCGGCCGGGGGCGCGAGCTTCTCTCGCTTCGGAAAATAGACGTACACGAGATACGCGAGGATGGCGACGTACAGGATCACGCCACCGATGATGGCGAGCACGACGTTCTCCCACACCCGGGAGGTGCCCACGTCCTGGATGTACCCCAGGAGGGCCGAGACCGCGACGGTGAAGGCCACGCCCAGTGCCATCTGAAGGCGAGTCGGCCGCCGACGGTACAACACCGCAGCAATCAGCCCGGGAGCGAACATCCAGGGCCCGAGAGGGCCCGGCTACTTAGGTGGGCCCACGGGAGCGGCGGATCCCCCCCTCGGAGTTCCGCCCGCCGAAGTCGAGTCGACCGCGCGAGGCTCGTGCGCACTCACGGCCCGAGCGAGCCGAGAGTTCCCGGCACGATCGCGGACGAAGGAACCGCCCACTCCCCCCGCTCCGACTCCGGCACGCGGAGCCCCCGACGTCCGCCAAAAATGCCCGGCCGTATCACGGAAGACGTCGGCGTCGCCGCTGGAGGGCCAGGGCCACGACCACGATCAGGGCTCCTGCGATGGCCAGTCCTCCGAGGACGGGCACCGACGTGTCGCAGGGGGTGCCGCATACCGGTCCGCCTCCGGGGCTCGCATCGTTCCTCTCCGTCGTGCCGTTGACGAACGGAAGGTACCCCGACCCGATCGTCACGTTCCACGTGGCGACCGTGAACTGATAAGCCGTGTTCGGAAGCAGCGAACCGACGGTGAACGCGGCGGCGCGAGCGCCCAACGAGAACGTGACGTTGGTGGCACCCGCTTGCTGCACGTGATACTCCAGGCTGACATTGCCGACCCCGGTCGCCGGGAGCGTCCACGCCAGCGAGACGCTCGTCGTCGTGGCGGACGTCACCCGCAATCCGCTCGGCGGACTCGGCCCGGAGCTCCCGGGGCTCGTCGTCCAAACCGGAATCTCGGCGGAGCGCGAGGACGGCGCGGTCACGTTCCAGTTCCACGCCCCCACCGAGACGACGTAGGGCGAGTCCGGCGTGAGGTCGGGGAGGGAGGCTGAGGCCGCGGTACCTTCCGAGATCGTCCAGGTGATGGCGGAGCCGGCCGGCCCATAGTAGATGGTGATGTTCGTGAAACTTCCCGCGGTCGGATTGGTCCAGGACACCGAGACCGTCGTGCTGGTGTTCCCCGTCTGGTGCAACCCCGTCGGGGCCGAGGGCGCCGCGAAGAGCGTCGTCCCGCCGGCCCTCGGCGAGGTGAGGCTAGGAACGGTGCCGTTCCACGCCGTGACCTCCACGAAATAGGTCGTGCCCGAGGACAAACCCGCGATCGTCGCCATCGCGGCCGTTCCCTCCGAGATCACCTCCGTCACCGGCCTCGCCCTCGTTCCGTAGGTCAGCGAGATGTTGTCGAAGGACGACACCGGAACTGGGTTCGTCCACGTCAAGGAAAGCGAGGTGAGGGTCGCCCCCGTGACCACGAGCGAGGTGGGCGCGGCGGGCGTGCCCGAGAGCGTGGTGGCCGTGGCGCAGTTGCTCACCGTGCTGTTCCCCGACGCATTCCACGCGACGACGGCCAACGCGTACGCGGTTCCGCCCAACAACCCCGTGGAGGTGTGACTTGTGATCGGTCCGGCCCCGGAGGTCGTGCCAATCAGGGCGGAGCATGTGGAGCCCGCGTAGAGGAACGTCGTGTCGTTCACGATTCCCGGGCTCGGGCTCTGAGTCCAGGTCCACTGGAGGGACGAGGAGGTGAGCGCCATGCCGCTCACCGGCCCAACCGGAAGTGGTGGAGTGGGAGAGACCGTAGGGTTGACCGGGAGCCAGTACACCATCAGCGTGCACACCGTGCCGCACGACTTCGCGGAGGAGCTGCCGTTGTCCATGATGGCATTCTCCCATCCCGACGGGTTCCCGATGAACTGCCACGAGTTGACCCACGGGCCCCCCCCGAACCCAAAGTTGTAGCTTTGTAGGAACGTGTTGAACCACGTGGCATTGGCTCCGCCGAGATCGAAGATCCCCGAGTCGTTGAGCGGGTCGATGTAGGGCCCCTGACTCGCGGGGCCGACGGTGGGATTGTAGCCGTTGAAGAAGTACTGCGAGTCGTCCCAGTACGCGTAGGCGGACGGGTCGGTCGTCCCCAACGTGCCCGTGTCCTTCGTCGTGGGGTCGCCGTCGAGGCTCATGTTGCGGTAGAGTGAGATGACCATGTTGCGATTCGGGTCCCCTCCGCCACCGAGACCCCAGAGCGTGGTCCGGGGTCCCGAGACGTTGAAGAAATAGGGCATGTTCTCGAAGTCGGTTCCCGAGATCGTCCCTCCCCACCGAGTGAGGATGTGGATGGTCGGAGACGAGCCGCTCGCGAAGGTGGCGTTGAACGCCCGCACCTCGAGCGTGTCGTTGGAGGTCTGATCGACGTCCTCGATGACCTGGTCCGCGCCGGGCACGTAGGTCCCGCTGTTCCAATTCGGCAACGCGGGGGCCGAGGCGGTCGCCAGCACATGCGAATAGACGTTGAACAGGTCGACGGTCGATTCCGCGAAGTTCGTGTAGAAGACCCACCCCGAAGCATTGAACGCACCGAGGTTCACATTCGTCGAGCTCGTGCCTTCGTCGATGGTTGTGTTCGCCCAGGAAAACGTCCCGTTGGCAATGCTGTACCACTCCACGTCGACGTACCCGTGGCTGTTGGAACCCATCTCGTACAGCGCGGAGAGCGTGCCGCTCCATCCCTGGAATCCCTGGACCATCGCCGGGCTATCGTAGCTCGACAGATTCGTTGGCCACGCGCCGAGGGTGCGGTAGACGCCCGTCTGCAGGTCGTAGGAGAGGAGATGACCCGAGGCGTTGACGTAGAAGGCGGTCATCTGCGCGCCCGGAATCTGATTGCTCACCACGAGGGAGTCGAACATGTTCACCCCCGGGAAAAAGTGACGGGTGCCCGGATAGAACTTCAGGGAGTAGTTCTTCCAGTCAATCGTCTGGTTCCAGTAGGTCCATCCCGGGGGGAGACCCCCGGCCCGATCCGGGATCGGCGGCGTCGGAGTCTGGACGACCGCGGGGGCGAGGGGTGGCGGCGACGCTGGGGTCCAAGGTGCCGACGAGAACGTCGGTGCGGCCGACAGGACGAACGCGACGGCGAAGGCCACGGCGAGCAGGGTTCGGAGGTGCATTTCTGCCGCGAGACGCGGGACGCCGCATCCGCGATTTGAGTTGTTCGGTTCGGCTCTCAGTCCCGCCTTCGCGGGTCTCTCATGGGAACGGAAGCGGGACCCCCGGGTCCCTGCGGGATCCGAGGCTACCGAGGCGGAGGGGTCCGACGTTCCGGATCGGGGGGCGCCGGTCCGCTAGCCCAGACCCGGCAACGGTCGGCCGTCGACCTCTACGCGGGCGCCGACGTTGATCGCGAACCCGAAGAACGGGGACTTGTTCGCCCCCCCGTTGAAGATATTCCCTCCGACCGTCACCATCACCGCGCCTTTCTCGACGTCCTCGACCTGCGGTGTATCGTGCAGCGCCGGGTTCAGCCCGATGCTGAACTGGCCGGGTTGGTCCCGCCCTTTGCCCCCGGCCCGGAACCCTTCCTCGAACGCCTCGCCGCCGGACGCGAAGTGGTGATCGACGAGCCTCCCCTTCCGGAACTCGAACGACCCACCGGTCGCGGTGGCGGTCTCAAAGTAATCGGTCCGGTTTGCGACGAACGTGCCGTCGGCTACCGCCTCATCGAGCGCGACCCGAATCGAACCGGCCGGTAACCCGCCCATGCTCGCGAAGACGCTCGGTCGGGGTGGGGGCGGGACGCGCCCCGCGTTGACGGTCGCCTTCCGGCCCCGAAGGCCGAGCGTGAGGTCGGTCCCGGCGTCGTCGCGAATGCGGAGCTTGCGGCCGCGTTCGAGCGCGCGGGCGATCGGCGCCGCCGCTCGCTGGAGGGAGTCCGGGTCGACCAGGGTCGCGGCGAGGACCTGATCCATCCACGTCCGCTCGTCGACGCCGTACGCTTCCGCGAGGTTCGGGTACGGCCGGCCGAGCTCGAGCCGGAACCCTCGGAGACCCGCCTTCTTCGCGGCGGCGTACCAAGCATCGTTGAAGGCGAAGGCTCTTTGCCGCCGTTTCGCCGGGAGCTTCGCGAGCCGAACCTTGTCGCCGACGCCCCACATGTGCAGGTAGGCGTCGGTCTTTCCGAGCAGGGCCCACTCGTGGGCCGCCGCGGCCCCAAGAACCGCCTCCTCCTTTCGGTCGAGGGCGTCCCAGTAGGCGTCCTCGTCCTCGAACAGGATCACCGGGAGCGCGCCGAGGTGACGGGCCTCCCGCGCGAATGCAGTCGCCCAATCGAGGGTGTGGCTGAACCCCTCCACCGTCAGCCGCTCGCCCTTCTTCAGCTGGAGATTCTTCGTCAGCACCGAGCGGGCGACCTGGGACATCTTCTCCGGGGGAACGGGACTCGCGGACATCGACGGATTGGAGCCGACGCTTGTATTGAACCCGACCCCCTTCTTTGCGGCCGGGAACTCCGGGATCGGCGGTGGAGTCCGGGCCGGCCCGTCCGACCTCCCCTCGGAGGGCGAAGTTCGCACCGGGGGTCTCGTTGTGGACGCCGATTTGACTCGTCCTCAAAATACCTCCAAATAGCCCGACGCGGTGCTGGCGCCGATGCTAGCTCCCGGTGTCGTGCGCAGGTTGGCCTTCGTCGTCGCCGTGGTTCTGGTGGTCGTGGCCGGCACCGCGCTCGCGGGATTCTCGACGGTTGCCCCGACGCACGTTCGGGGGACTGGAACGTTCCAGTCGCTCCGCTTGTCTCCGACCTCGTTCTCGAGTTGCAACGGCACCCAATTCGCGAGCGCCGTGCAGGCCGGCGGCACGATCACGTTCGCCGGAAATTGCAACCTGCAGATCAACGCGACTATCGTCGTGGGAGCCGCGCTCACCGTGACCATCGATGGCAACGGGTTCTCCGTCGTGCTGCTCGGTCACAGCGACCGACTTTTCGAGGTCAACGGGGGCACCCTCACCATCAACGCCGTGAGCCTGGAGGACGGTTCCTTCGTCGGCACCAACGGTTTGGCGGGCGGAAGCGGCGGGTCCGGCATGGACGGATTCGCGGGCGGGCCCGGATCGGGCGGCACGGGCGGCACCGGTCAATCGGGCACGGCCGGGGGCCCAGGGAACCCGGGAACGGCCGGCGGGGTGGGGTATCTCGGCTTTACCGGGCAGACCGCGGCCGGAGGCGCGCTGTTCATTCATGCGGGGTCTCGGGTGACCCTGAATCACGACCTGTTCGAGTCGAACTCGGTCACCGGCGGAAATGGCGGCCCGGGGGGCTCCGGAGGTCCCGGTGGCTCAGGCGGGTATGGCGGCCAGGGAGGCGGCGGTGGGTACGGCAGTTCGGGCACCTCGGGCGGTTCGGGAGGATCCGGGGGGGACGGAGGCAATGGTGGGGCGGGGGCCCCGGGAGGAAACGCGAGTGCGGGTTCGCCCGGTGGAATCGGCGAGGGCGGCGCGATCGCGAACTACGGATTCTTGGTGCTCGGAAACGACACCTTCGATGCGAACACGGCGTACGGAGGCACCGGGGGGTCTGGCGGCACCGGGGGTTTGGGCGGTGCCGGCGGTTCCTCCGGTGAGGGTGGCTCTGGAGGTTCCGGGGGTCAGGCGACCTCGGGTTCCGGGGGGACCGGCGGAAGTGTTGGGTTCAACGGTGCGAGTGGTGCCGGCGGGCCCGGCGGTCTTGGCGGGGCGGGGGGCCCGGGAGGCGCCGCCCTCGGAGGCGCGATCTTCAGCACCGGAATCCTGTATTCCAACGATACGAACTTCCTTAGCAACCAAGCGAACGGTGGCTCCGGATTCTCCGGCGGCTCGGGCGGCGGCGGCGGGGCCGGCGGGTACGGGAACGGCGGTGCCGAGGGACCTGGCGTCGGCGGAATTGGAGGTACGCCCCTTGCGAACGGCGGCGGCGGGGGCCCCGGTGGGGGGACGCGAGGAACCCTCGCGGGGGTGCCGGGCGGCGCGGGCGGGGCGGCCGGTTCCGACGGAGCCGGCGGTACGGGAGGCGGGGCGTTCGGTGGAGCCGTCGACTCCTCGGGGACGGTCGCGCTGGACCAGGACGCTTTCTCCTACGACCATGTCGTCGGCGGGGGCGGCGGATACGGAGCGTCCGGAGGAAACGCCGGCGCCGGCGGGACCGGAGGGGAGGGCGATACGGGCGGCAGCGGCGGCCCAGGCGGCTCGGGAACTCAAGGGACCGCGAGCAGCGGCGGACCCGGCGGCTCCGGCGGCGTCGGAACTCGCGGAGGGGCTGGGTCTACCGCGGGGGCGGCCGGCACGCCGAGCGCGGGCGGCGGAGGCGGCGCCGGCGGTGCGGGGGCCGGCGGAGGTCTCTACCTCTCGTCTCTCAGCACGGCGACCATGGCTCGGACCAATTTCACGGGCTGCGGCGCGTCCGGCGGGACGGGCGGCCCTGGCTCCACGGGCGGGTCCGGCACCTACGCCGGGAACGCGGGCCCGGGTGGGGACGGAGGCGCGAGCGGAACCGCAGGCTCGGGAGGCGCCTCAAATCCAGGTCCGTCAGAAAATGGGGGCCACGTCGCGAACGGCTCCAAGGGCGGTGCGGCCGGCACCAGCGTCAACGGAACCGCGGGGGGAAGAGGCGGTTCGGGAGGCACCGGCGGCGTCGCCGAAGGTGGCGGGGCGTTCACGGCGGGGACGGCCTCGGTCACCAGCGTGAATTTCACCACGGACTTCGTCAGCGGCGGACACGGCGGGACCGGAGGATACGGCGGCACCGGTGGCTCGTCCGGATACGGAACGGCGGGCGGATCCGGGGGCAACGGTGGCTTTGGCGGGAATGGAGATTCTCTCGGGGCCGGTAGCCACGGGGGCAACGGCAGCCTCGGGGGCAACGGCTCGAAGGGATTCCGGGGAGGAGCCGGCGGCGCGGGGGGCCCCGGCGGCATCGGCGGCGGGGCGTACGGGGGCGGCCTCTACGCGTCGGGCTCGTGGAGCCTCACGACCGCCGCGTTCACGGCCGACACGGCCACCGGCGGCAACGGAGCGACCGGGGGCCCCGGCGGAACCGGAGGGGCCGGAGGCTCGGGCGGATCCGGGGGCTCGGGGGGATCCGGTGGAACGGGAGGCGGTGGCGGTGCTCCGGGCAAGGGCGGACGGGGCGGCAACGGTGGTCCCGGAGGGAGCGGCGGGACGGGTGGCGCCGGAGGGGCCTCGGCGAATGGAGGCCACGGCGGCAACGCCAACGGCGGAGCCATCTACGCCGCGACGACGGCCACGGTTGAGTCGGGGGTCACCTACACCACGAACTCGGTCCTCGCGGGGTCGGGTGGGGTCGACAACTGCGTCTCGTTCGAGGCGTGCCCGGGGACCGGAGGCTTGGGCGGTACGGCCGGTCCCGCCGGTGCGGCGGGTATCGGGGGTTACAACGGCAACGGAGTCGGTCGGGGCCCGAGCGGCAAGGCGGGGACGGCCGGAACGGCGGGCGGGTCCGGAGCGACGGGGGTCGCGGGGACGAGCGGCGCAGCGGGGACCGGATCTCATCCTAACCAATCGTAATCCTGGACGAGAACTCTTCGCGGCGCGGTCGAGGGTCCCCGGGGGAGCGTCGTCCCCCGGCGCCGACGGCCCCCGCAAGGCGACCGGCCGCCGCGGGGGCGATTCCCCAATCGACGGCATCGTCCGGGCCCCACTCGGTCGGCGGCCGGCGGGGGAGAGGACAGGCGTCACGCCCTGCCTGGACCGTCACGCGGTAGAGGTTCCGGAGTCCGGCGGGACCAGGATCCGGCCGCCCCAATCTTAGTGGGAGGACGAAGCTCCGGCGTCGACTTCGGGCTTGATAACCCCCCTCCCCTTGGCGAGCTGCGCTGAGTGTTGTTTTTGGGACGATCATGGACCGACCCACCACTTCGAGCGAGCCGAACGAGAAGCGACCTCTGGGCGCTCCTTTCGATTGCGGTCGTCGCCGTCGAGCTGTTGAGCGTCCTCGGAGTCGCGGTGGCGTCGGATCCCAGCCGATCCGGCGGGAGTCAGGTCGCCAACGTCGTCTCGGGACCGGAGGGCGTGGGTGTGGCCTCGACCCAGCTCATGTTGGCCGAAGGCTCGCTGGCCGAAGGAGCGGGACCGGCCCACGGCGCCGCCTGGCACTGTTCGGCCCCCGGCTCCGGCGGTGCGAGCGCGACGTGCAACGCCGCTCCTCCTGCCTCCTCGGCTCCGGCGCCCCTCGCGTCGACTCCGTCCTGGGCCAAGCTGACCTATCCGGTCCCCATCACCCGAATCGGGGCGAGCATGGTGTACGATGCGAAAGACAAGTACGTGCTCCTGTTCGGCGGATACAACACCTCCGCGCTCGGCGACACCTGGAAGTTCAGCGGAGGAGTCTGGACCCATCTCTCCCCCGGGCGGGCCCCCTCCGCCCGCTACTTCGCCGGCATGACGTACGACGTCACCGACGGCTACGTCCTCCTCTTCGGAGGATACTCCTCGACGTACCTTTCGGACACGTGGAAATTCGTGACGGGAGTTTGGACGAACCTCTCTCTGAGCACGAACCCCGGCGGCCGGTACGGGGCCGCGATGGCGTACGACGCCGCGGATGGGTACGTCGTCCTGATCGGCGGAGTCACGAGCACCGGATGGGCCGCGCCCGACACCTGGACGTTTGCCGCGGGGGCCTGGAGCAACAAGAGCGTGCTCACCCCGTCGCCCTCGCCTCGAACCTACGCCAGCCTCGATTACGACCCGGCCGACGGCTACGTCGTGCTGTTTGGCGGCTTGAACACCACCTACGGAATTCTCGGCGACACGTGGACGTACGCGGCCGGAAAATGGACCTTGCTCTCCCCGTCTCCCACCCCACCCGCGCGAGCCCAGGCCGCGATGGCCTACAGCGCCCTGGACGGCAAGCTCGTCCTCTTCGGCGGCGTTGGAACGGGAGTGTACTACTCGGACACCTGGACCTTCGTCGCGGGCACGTGGACGAAGATCGCCACCGCCGTCCACCCGTCGAAGCGGGTGGAGTTCGCCATGGCCGACGGAACGTCGACCACGAACGTCCTCCTGTTCGGTGGGAGCGGCCCGGTCTACTACCTGAACGACACGTGGACACTTCACGGGCTCATCTGGGCCAAGGCGATCCCCCGCGTCCCGGCCGCCGAAACCGGGGCGACGATGACCTACGACGAAAAGGACGGCTACGTCCTCTTGTTCGGCGGTGAGACGTCGACCGGCTACTCGTTCTTCGGGACCACGTGGAAGTTCCTGCATGGGATCTGGACGCCGCTGTTCCCGGCCGTCTCCCCGAGTGCGCGAGCCTTCGCCTCGATGGCCTACGATCAGGCCGACGGCTACGTGGTCCTCTTCGGTGGGATGAGCCGATTCGGGGTCGCTCTCGACGACACGTGGAGTTTTGTCGGGGGCGTTTGGACCGCCCTGCCCGGGGACACCTCCGCCGGGGGGGTCCCGGGCGTCTCGTACCCGATCGGGCGGTTTCAATCGTCGATGACCTACGACGCGGCCGACGGGTATCTGCTGCTGTTCGGGGGGACGAACACGAGCTACTACAGCGGCGTGGGATACGTGGGCGACACGTGGTCGTACTCGGCGGGCGTCTGGACCAACATGACCCCCACGACGCCGACGGCGACGAACACCCCGTCGCAACGCGCGTCGACCGAGATGACCTACGACTCCGAGGACGGCTACGTCCTCCTGTTCTCGGGGCTCCAGTGGAATTCGATTTCGGGCTACTCCAGCTACGCCGACACGTGGTCGTTCTCGGCCGGGGTCTGGACCAATCTCACATCCTCGATGTCGGCCAGCCCGCCCGGGGTGGCCAGCGGGGCGCTGGTCGACGACACCTACGACGGGTATCCTATCCTGTGGGGGGGACTCACCGCAGGAGGGGCCCACATCACCTCCTCGACGTGGGAGTTCACCGGGACCGGGTGGGTGAAGCTGTCGCCCGCCGCGGCCGCCGCGGCCCAGTCCGGGTTCTCGATGGCGTTCGACCCTTCGGACAATGAGGTCGTTCTCCTCACCGTGACCGGGCCGACCTGGACTTACTGACCCGGGGCCGGCGACCTCGAGCCGACGCTCGAGCGCGCGCGGTCCTCTCTGGGGGCCGGTGAGCGGCCGCTTTCGGGAGGTCGGGTCCCTCAGCACGCCCCGTTCGATGCGATGAACGTCGGCTCCCACCGCAGGGGACGTCCCGCGGAATCTGCGCCCCGGCCGAGCGGGTCCTCCTCCTGGCCCAAACGGAGCCCCCGGGCGAGGCGAGCCAGATTTCGAGCGGTGCCCAGGTGCTCGCGTGGGCCGAGCGTCGGCGCACGTAGATAGGCGGCGCCGCCCTATCCCCGTCGGGTATGACGATGGACGAGCCCGCCTCGGGCACTCCCTTCCTCGGCCGTCCGGAGGTCGTCTCCAAGCTTCACCGTCGACTCGACGGCGCGCTGGCGGGGACCGGCGGGGTGACCCTGCTGGTGGGGGACACGGGGATCGGAAAGTCGACCCTCGTCTTGGGAATGGTCCCGGTGCTGCGAGCCCGAGGGATCCGTACCATCGTCGGCCGAGCCCCGGCAACGACCCCGCCGCCCCCGTACTCACTGCTTCAATCCGCGATCGGAAGCGCTTCGGAGGACCCGGTGCTCCGGGCCGACGAGAATCCCCCGATGGCGGGAAACCTGTTCCTGATCGCCTTCGCGCTCCCGCTCGGGGACGTCAACTTCCCCACCCCCGTGGGCATCGAGGCCCGCCTGCTCGAGGTCCTCGGGGCGTCCGACCGACGCGAGAAGGTTTCGCCCGAGGCCGTCGTGGGGGGAATCGCGGAGCGGTTCCTCGAGTTCACCCGCCACGGACCCACGGTGCTCATCCTCGAGGATATCGACCACGCCGATCCCTCGTCACTCGCCGCGATCGAATTCTTCGCCCGAGAACTTTCAGCGCGGCCCCTCTGGATCCTCGCCACCACCGTGCCGCCGGAATCCCTCTCCGTCGCCGGGCAAGCCCGGCTCGAGGAGTTCGAACGGTCGACGAGCGCCGTACGGATCGGACTTCCCCCGATGACGTCGGCAGAGACCTCCGAACTGCTGCACTTGCACGGTCGGTCCGGTGGACGTTCGGCCGAGGAGCTCGAGCGGTGCTTCGCGCAAACGGGCGGGAACCCCCTCCTCGTCCTGCAACTCGACCGCCGGTCCCCCCTCGGTCGTGAGCTCCGGGCGGAAGGCGCCGACCTCACCCCGCTCGACTCGTTGGCCCAACAGATCCTGGAGGTCGCCGCCGTACTCGGTCGCCAGTTTCCCTTCGACCTCCTCCAGCGCGTCAGCGGCTTGAGCGAGGAGCGGCTCGCGGAGGGCGTCGAGCGCATCGTGACGCAGGGACTCCTTGTCGAGCGCCCGGACGAAATTCTTGAATTCCCCGTCGACCGGCTCCGAGAGTCCGCGTACGAGCGAATCCCCGAGATTGGTCGTCGGATCCTCCATCGGACGGCCGGTGAGGCCCTGGAGGAGCTGCGGGGCGCCGATCCTTCTCGCGTCTACGAACTCGCCCGCCACTTCTATCTCGGTCGAGCGAGCGCGAAGTCCGTCCGGTACAATCGACTCGCCGCCGAGGTCGCAGATCGAGCCTTGGCGCCCGAGGTTGCGTTGGAGCACCTTCGTCACGCCCTAGACAGCTCCCGAAATCGCCCGGCCGCTGACCGCCATTCCGAATGGGAGCTGGTGCTCGAGATGGCGCGCGTCGCCTACGACCTGGGCCGACTCGAGGAAACGGAACGGGCCCTTCGTGGATTCCTGGAACCGGAACCGACCGGACTCCCCGCACCGGTCCGGGCGACGCTCGAGGTGTGCCTGGCGCAAACGTTGGTCGCCCGCGGGGACGTCTCGGCCGCTCAGGCGATCTCGGAGAGAGTGCTCGCGGCGCCCGGGCTCGACGACCAGCTTCTCGTCCGGATTGGGGCGCATCACCAGCTCGGCCAGGCGCTCTACTACGAGGGCCACTATCCGGAGGCGCTGGCCCATCATTCGGAGGAGATTCGGTTGGCGAGATCCGCCGGCAACGAGCGGGTCAGTGCCCACGCGCAGCTCTGGCACGCGGGCGTGCTTGCCATCACCGGGGAGTGGACGGCGGCCATCGCGGAAGCACGGGAGGTCGCCGCCGCTCTCGATCGACTCGGGTCGGTGCGAGAATCCGGCCAGGGCCACTTGTTCCTAGGGAACATTCTCGCCGACTCGAAGTCCCCGGCCTATCGCGAGGAGGCGATTTCGGAACTCGAGGAGGCGATCCGCCTGGGCGAGCGCGCGAACGACCCCCGCCGCGTCGGCTGGGCGTTTTACCACACCGCCGAGCTCCTCCGAGCCGCGGGGCGCCTCGAGGAGTCGGGGCGGAATGCGCGGCGGGCGTGCGAAACCCTCGGCCGGGTCGGGGACCGGACCGGGCTCGCCATGTCGCTCAAGGTGCGCGGTCAGGTTGCGATGGAGCAGGGGGCGTACGACGCCGCCGAGCAGGACCTGACGGAGGCGTACCGCGGGATCCAGGGGCGAAACCAGTCGATGATCGAGGTCGACGTCGTTCTTCGTCTCGCCCAGTTGTCCATCGCCCGAGGCGACCTGGCGGGCGCGCGTCGCCAGTTCGCCGAGATGGAGCGACAGCACCTCCCAACGATTCGACCGGACCTGAGCGAGGAGTTTGCTCGTCTCCAGCGCGACCTGGCACCCGAGGCGGGTCACTAGATCGGTTGCTAGGGCCGGATCGGGCGAATCCCGAGTTCGATTGGCGTCGCGGGTTCTCGTGTTCGGCCGGCGCTTCCGGGAAATTCTGTCGAAGCTGTGGGAGGTCGCTCGCGAGGCTCGGCGAGGAGCAAGATCGGCTCGGGTCGGTGACGGGGGTGCCCCCCATTGTTTAACAAAAATGGCAGAAGGCAGATATAGTCGTTAAATTCTGTTAAACGTCGTGCGAACGGCCCGAGAGCTGCCCCGCTCCGACCATTTCCTTGGCGTCCGACTGACGGCCGAGGAGATCGAGCAGCTCGACCGGTTTCGTCTTCGCTCGGGTTCGTCGACCCGGTCCGATGCGGTGCGCGCTCTGGTGCGCGACTCGGAGAAGGTTGGCGCCGGAGCGACGGAGTTACCGGTCGGCTTGCTCACGAAGCTGGAGGAACTCGTCGAGGACGGTTGGGTCTCGGATCTGGACGGGGCGGTGTCCCTGCTCCTGACCCTGGGGCTCAGCGAGTTCTCGCGGCTGCACGCCGAGCGGATCCCGAAGTTGCGCCAAGCGGCGCGCGACGGGGCCGAGCGGCGGCGCAACCGCGGCCAACTGGACCGGAAGGGACAGGGGCTGCTCGACCGCTAGTTCGCGCGGGTGGAACGTGGTTGCATGGAGACTTTGGGGATCGCCTGGAGCCAACGGAGCGGATTCATTTGCCGACTGTGCCGTCAGGACGCCAAGCATAATGAGGTGCTGCACATCTCATTCTGCCCAGTCCACGGGCTGAGCTCGCCGATCGACGCGCTCCCCTGGCGACCGGAGGCCAGAATCGTACGCGGCTCTACACCCGTACCGGTGACCGGGGCGAGACCGGCCTCAGTGGCGGTGCCCGCGTAGAGAAGACCTCTCCGCGCATCCGCGCCTTCGGCACCTACGACGAGCTGGGGGCGGCCCTCGGGGTCGCCGAGGCCGCCCTCCCGTCGTCGGAGTCGGAGGTGCGCGAGCTCCTGGTCCGCTTGCAGCACCAGCTGTTCGTGGCCATGAGCGAACTCGCCACCCCACCCAGCGCGAAGCCGCCCGCCCATCGGATCGGCGCCCGTCATGTGACCGAGCTGGAGGCGGAGATCGACAAGTACGCCGGGACGATCGAACCGGTCCACGCGTTCGTCCTACCTCGCGGAACGCCGGCTGGCGCGACCCTCCATATGGCCCGCACCGTCTCGAGACGCGCCGAGCGGGAATTGTGGACCCTGGAGGACGAGGCGGAACAGCGCGACGAACTCCTCCAGTGGGCCAACCGTCTGAGCGACCTCCTGTTCGCCGTCGCCCTGGTTGTCAATCGCCGCGCGGGATTCGTCGAGGTCTCTCCTAACTACTCCATCTGACCTCGGGACGGAGGGATCTGCGTGGAGGTCGGAGTCGTCGGAAAGGCCAACGTCGGAAAGTCCACGATGTTCAACGCCCTCACCCTGATGGACGTCCCCGTCGCGCCGTACCCGTTCACGACCGTCAAGGCGAACCGCGGAGTCGGGGCTGTGCGCGCTCCCTGTCCGCACGTCGGGCGCGGCACGCCGTGCCAGCCGGGAAACTCGAAGTGCGTCGACGGCACGCGCTGGGTGCCGGTCAGTCTGATCGACGTTCCCGGACTCGTTCCCGGCGCCCACGAAGGGAAGGGCCTCGGCCACGAGTTTCTCGACGAATTGCGCGGCGCCTCCGGATTCCTCCAAGTCACCGACGGGGCGGGCGCGACGGCGCCGGACGGCGTCCCGGCCACGGTCGGCGCCTTCGACCCGGCGGAAGAGGTCGAGTGGCTCCACCAGGAACTCGTCGAGTGGATCTCCGAGATCCTCTCCCGCGATTTCGCGAAGCACTCCAAGTCGATCGAGCTGGTCGGGGGCCCGGTCGAGGAGCTGCTGCAGGCCCGCCTGACCGGCCTTTCGATCTCCCCTGCCCACATTGCGACCGCGCTCCGGGAGGTACCCCTCGACCGGGCCCATCCCGCGCGTTGGACCACCGCCGAGCGTCGGGAGCTCGCCGTCGCCTTGCTTCGAATCTCCAAGCCGCGCTGGGTGGCGTGGAACAAGTGCGACCGGACGACCCCGGAGAAGGTCACGGAACTTTCGGAGCGCATCGCCCCCGTCCTGTCCTCGCCCACCTCCGCCGAGGCCGAGCTCACGCTCCGTCGGGCCGCCCGCGCGGGCCTGGTTCGGTACACTCCCGGCGCCTCCACGTTTGATATCGTCGACCGCGAGAAGTTGTCGGCCGGACAGCTGCGAGCGCTCGAGGAGATCCGCCACATCCTCACGACCTGGGGGTCGACGGGAGTCCAGGGCGCCCTCGAGCACCTCGTGTTCGACGGTCTCCACGAGATTGTCGTGTTCCCGGTGGAGGACGAGCATCGGTGGACCGACTCGAAGGACCGGGTCCTCCCCGATGCCTTCCTGGTCCCCGCCGGGACGCCGGTCCGAACCTTCGCCTACAAGATCCACACAGAACTCGGCGAGAATTTCTTGAAGGCGATCGACGCCCGCACGAACCGGGCGCTCGCCGCCGACCACCCGCTCGAGGCGGGAGCCGTCGTCCGGGTGGTCACGAAGCGCTAGGATCCCCGCCGGTCTCTTCGACCGGGGCCGCCACCAGGGACGCGCCGTTGGTCTCGGTGCGCACGACGAACGGTAGTCCGCCGGCGCGGGCGATCCGGCGCGCCGCCTCGAGTTCTCGCCCTGGCATCGGGAGCACAACGACCGACCCGCCGGCGCCGGCCCCGGTGAGCTTTCCGCCGACGACCGCCGGGCGGGCGGCCGCGAGCAGAGCTTCGAGCCGGGGGTGCGACACCCCCACCTGGGCGAGGAGTCCCTGATTCTCGTCGAGGAGTCGTCCCACCTCCGCCCGGTCCTCGGCGACGACGGCGCGAATCCCCGCTTCCGCAAGAGCGTGGAACCGGTCCAGCAACGCTTCCCCGTCGGGGGCCGAGAGCCGCTCGCCCACCGCCCGGACCGCGCTCGCGGTGCTCCGGGGGATCCCCGAGTACGCCACGACCCACGACCACGAAGGGTCCTTGACCCGACGCACCGTCCAACGTCGTTCCCCGTCGGTGAGCCGGAACAGCTCGGACTCTCCTGGCCCGTTCACCGAGACGTAGCCGCCGGCGACCACCGCCGCGGTGTCCCCGGGGCTCCCGACGCCTTGCGCCCCCCGCTCGACGGAGAACGCCCGCTCGGCGAGGCCGGCACGGTCGACCCCTCCCCGCGCCGCCGAGAACCCGGCGCTGAGCGCGGCGGAGAACGCCGCGCTCGAACCGAGACCCGCCGCCCTCGGAATCCGGGACGTGACATGGAGCTCCACGGGGGGCCCCCCCGTCCACAGCCGCTCGAGGGCGGCGTGGAAGTACGGGTTCGTGTCGGGCGCCGCGGAGTCCCGGTTGAGGCTCGACCGGGCGGACGGGGAGATTCCGACCTGGAGGGGGAGGTCGATCGCGAGGAGGAGTTCCGCGCGCCCGTGCACGACGGCGTGCTCTCCGAAGAGGATGCACTTGCCCGGCGCCCGCGCGGCGAGCGGCAGGTTGGCCGGTGGGATCGGTTCCGACCCGCTCATGAGGCCCCCCGGAGGGTCCGGACCTTCTTGCCGTGCGCCTGGGGGACGAGCGCGTGGGTGGCGCCCGGCCATGCGCCCGGGCCGGGGACGCCGCGCAGCCGGTCGAGGGTGATCGCGAGGGCGGCCACCTCGCTGTGGGGCTGGTGGCCGACCGCGACGTTGTGGGTCGCGACCTGATAGAGGGCGGAGGGGACCTTGGCCCCGCCCACGACGAGCAGGACGGCCGATGCCTTTCGCAGCTTCGGGGCGACCAAGTCGATCGGCTGCCCGTACATGGTGAGGTGGACGACGGGTCCGTCGAAGGCGCGGACGAGCGCCTTCCAATCGACGACCCCTTCGACACGGAAGGTGCCTCCCCATTGCTGGCCGACGCGGGCGACCCGACTGGCGAGTTCCTCGTCGGGCGGGTGGAGGTATAGGCGTTCGGCGCCGAGCGCGCGCGCCGTCAGTGCCACGTGGGTCGTGAGCCGGGGGTCGCGGCCGGCCCGATGGCCGACGCGGAGGACCGAGACGCGCGGCCCGGCCCTACGCGGCCGGGATGGCATGGAACCGTTCGATCCGGTGCCCGCGGTACTCGAGCTTGTCCGAGCGCTTGACGAGTCCCTTCAGGCGCGTCGGGGTCATCCCGAGCTCCTCAGCGACGTCGGAGAAGAATCGGCCGGGGTCCCCGACGGCGTCGAAGATCCGCTTCTCGAGCTTCTGGTAGTCCTTCTCGGGCATCGAGGCGATGGCGAGGATCTCGCTCACCTCAGCGAGCGGAGCGGTCGTGTTGATGTTCACGGTGGAGTAGTAGAAGTGGTAGCTCTTCTCCGGCTGGCGCCGGCCCTCCCGCGCCACCCAGCGGGTGTCGATCAGTTTCAGCTTCTCGAAGAAGACGAGCGCCTTGGCGCCCTCCTTCCCGAACTCGCGCTCGACGTCCTCGCCGGTGAGCCAGGCGTCGGCGAGTCGCTGAACGAGCTTCAGCTTCACCTGCGAATCGACGGCGCGCAGGATCGGGACGAGTTCGCTGATGTCGTTGACGACCTTGATGCGGTGCATGACGGCGGACATGGTTCTACGTTCCCTCGGCACGGACCTGGTCGAACAACGCACGGCGGTACTTGCCCCACCGGTCCTGCGGAGAGTAACGGGCGGGATGCGGGCTGCGCGTCGCGCCGTGGCACTGCGGACAGACGTCCGCAAAGGTGTAGCGCGGGCACGCCCGGCACACCTTGAGGATCGACTCCGTCATGCGCGGGCGAAGCTCCCTTGGCCGCCGGCGGCCTTGATCGAGGCGATCGCCGCCTCGGTGGCGTGCTTCAGCGTCTCTTCGGCCTGCTTGTACTGCGTCCCGGCGACCTGGATGCGGTAGCGGGGAGCGCCGACGTAGACGACGGTAACCGCCTCGGCGTCGACCGCTTCCGCGACCTCGAGCGCCTTGCGGACGTTCTCCACCCCGGCCGGGGAGGAGTCGGTGATCTCGAGCGTCCCGCGGATCGCGATGTGCGGCGGGACGATGTTCTCTTGGGCAATCTTGAGGAACGCGGTGACCCAGGCGACCTTCCCGCCTTCCTTCTGGAATCGCTTCGGGTCCGCGGCGGCGACCTCGAAGGCGCCGAACAGGCTCCCGTACCGCTCGATCAGCGTCTCCGCGAACGTCGAGTGGGTCTCCTCGGGCGTGATCTTGAGGCCGGCCGCGACGAGATTGAGGAGGCGGACCGCCTTCTGCTCGTTCTTCCAGCTCTGAATCTTCTCGCGGCGCTGGTGGTCGTTGATCCGCTTGAGCGAGAGGTCGATCTGGTTCTTCGCCGGGTCGAGCCGCAGCACGCGCGCGACGATCTTCTGACCTTCGCGGATGTGGTCGCGGATGTACTTGACCCACCCCGTGGCGACCTCGGACAGGTGGATGAACGCCTCCCGGCTCGCGTACTCGTCGAGCGTGACGAACGCTCCGAAGTTGCGGATGGAGGTGACGGTACCGACGACGAGCTCCCCTTCCTCGGGGAACTCGGGCCTGAGCGGCAAGAGTGAGGTGTCTCCCTACGTGACGGTCCGCACGAGTTCGCCGCGCAGCTTCGCGAGGCCACCGGTCGGGGTGGCGAGCGTCGCTCCGCAGACGGAGCAGTTCACGGTCGTCGCGGGCCGGCTGAACATGGTCTGTTCGCCGGAGCAGTCCGGGCACTTGACGATCCAGAACGGAGAAGGTCCGCGCATGGTTCGATGATCCGTCCTACTTGTGCTCCACGATCTCGAGCTGGCTCGCGCGCCAGCTCGCGGGTTTCACGATGTACTTGCACTTGCGGCAGCGGAACTTGAGGTTGACGCGCCGAACAGCCTTCGCACGGCCCTCGGGCTTGGGGCGCGGAAAACCACCGTAGCCGCTGGTCGCCCGGCGGAACCGGCGCTGGCCCCACTTCAGCTCGGATGCGGGGCGCTTCTTGTCCTTCTCCACCTCGTGCTCGGTGTGCACCTTGCAACGGGGGCAATAGGTCTTCACGACCTTGGGATAGTGCATCGGCGCCGCCGAGCCGGGGGGTGTATTTATCGTTACGCGCGCGGGCCGACGACGTCGAGCAGCGCGCCCCGGGCGCCTCCGACCGGCCGACTCCGGACCGCTCGCCGAATGCCCGGTCGGACCCCCGGGGGGCGGCATCCGTAAGGCGTTCGCGCGGCTCCGGTTCCCCGGCGGGGAGTGCCCATGACGGACCCGGTGGGCGACAGGATTGAGGTCGTCGTCCGACCGGCCGAGAGCATCTACCGAGCGTCGGGCGAGATCCAGAACGGCACGTTTCGGGGCCGGTGGCATTTTTCGTTCGACTCGTACTGGGACCCGCAGCACACCCAATTCGGGAACCTGCGGGTGTTCAACGACGACACCCTCAGTCCCGGGTCGGTCTGGCCCCTCCATCCCCATGTCCTGAACGAAGTCGTGACGTACGTGGCGGCCGGCGAGTTTCGCCACGAGGACGAAGGGGGGCTCGGCGGCGTCCTCCACCAGGGCGGCGTCCAGCACACGACGGTTGGGAGTGGGATGTACCATTCCGAGATCAACCACCGTGCCGACATCCGACTGCGGTTCGTGCAGCTCTGGTTCTTCCCCGAGGCCCTCGACCTTCCGCCGTCCGTCGAGCAGCGGGACGTGGAGCGTTCCGAGCGGACCGACCGGTGGCTCCCTCTCGTCTCTCCGCGCCACCCCGGTGCGCTCCCGCTCCGGGCGGACGCCGCGGTCCTCGCGAGCTCGGTCGGGTTCGGTCGTACGGTGGAGTACAACGTCGAACCCGGGCGAGGGCTGTACCTGTACGTCCTGGAAGGCGGGCCGGTCACCGTCGGCGAGCAAAGCCTTTCGGCCTTGTCGGCGGCCCAGATCCGAGGCGCGGGGCCCGTACGGACCGTCGCCGAACGCCAGGCCGAGCTCCTTCTCGTCGACGTGAACCTGTCGAAAACGACACCGCCCCGCCCGCGGATGCCCCCGACGACGCCCAGTTCCGGGTGACGGCTGTCCGCGCTACGGCCGCGCGGTCACCGAGCCCGAACCCGACCCGGAACCGGCGGGAATCCCGGCGGGTCCGAGGGCGGGGACCGGTGTCTCGCGACTCGGGCAACGGGCGGCCCCCACCGGCAAGACGGACCGGCAATTCTCGCAGAACCGGGCCGGCCCGGGACGGGCAGACCTACCGGCTCCAGTCGGACCGAAGAACTCGGACTGATCGGGATCGGCGAACGGGTCGGGCTGCTCCTCGTACTCGAACAGGATCGCGAGAATCCCGCCGATCACACCGAGCAACACCCCGAGGAAGAAGCCGCCCCCGGCCAGAAGGCTCGAGAGCGAGAGCAAGAGGAGGACAATCCCGTAGACGGCGTGGTGCTCGGGGCTTCGATAGAGGAGGGCGGCGAACACGACGACAAGGAGTCCGATCAGCACCCCGAGGGCGGCCAGCCCTCCCAGGAGGTCGCTCGCCGCCGGCGAGCCGAGGTCCCCGGCGATGCTGCTCGCCAGGGAAAGGACGAACCCTTCGAGAATCATCAGAATGCCCGCGGCGAGCGAGAGGGCGAACGCCAGCAGAGGGCGGTCTTCGTCCATCGGCCGAGACGTTCCGAATTCCCCCCACGGAGTCCCGCGATATGCCCGTTTGGGCCGTCGGTAAACCCCGACGAGAGCCGCGGGGAAAAACCGCCTCAACGCTTATGTAAGGGTGCAAACTCGGCGGCCTCACCCTTCGAGGAGAAATGGCCGACCGGTCTTCCATCGACGTCGTCACGGAATCGCTCCAAAAGTCGAAGGAGCGAGCGTTTCCGGAGACGGTCGAGGTCGCGATCAACATCAAGGACCTCGACCTGTCGATCCCGAAGAACCGCCTCGAGGACGAGGTCCCCCTCCCCAACGGCCGCGGACGCAACGTCCGCATCGCGCTGTTCGGAACGCCCGAAATGTGCCAGAAGGCGAAGGCGACCGCCGACATCGTGATGGCGCCGGCCCAGCTCGATGAGCTGATGAAGGACAAGAAGGCCGCGAAGAAACTCGTCGACGAGGTCGACTTCTTCCTCGCCGAGGCCCCCCTCATGCCGACGATCGGTAAGCGGCTCGGCGTCGTCCTCGGCCCGCGCGGCAAGATGCCGCGACCGGTGCCGCCCGGCGGCGACCCAACGAACATCATCAACGCCATGAAGCGCTCCGTCCGGGTCCGGACGAAGGGCAACCGCACCTTCCACGCCCCGGTCGGCACCCGCGCGATGCCGCCGGATCAAATCGCGGCGAACATCGACGCGCTCCTGGCGCGCATCATGGGCAAGCTCGAGCGCGGCCGCAACAACATCGAGTCGGTCTACGTCAAGACGTCCATGGGTCCGGCAATCCGTCTCTGGTAGGAACGAGAAGAACGATGCCCGGCCGTGGAAGTGTCCCCCCCGAACGCATCGCCCAAGTGGCGGCGCTCGCGGAGACGATCCGCTCCCACCCGACGAATGCCATCATCGGCCTTCGCGGGGTCCCGGCCTCCGCCCTGCAGAAGATGCGCCGCTCCCTCCGCGATCGCGGCCACCCCATCCTCGTCGCGCCCAACTCCGCCCTGCGCCACGCCATCGAACTTGCGGTCAAGGAACGCCCGGCCCTCAAGTCCCTCCTCGAGCAAGTCACCGACCAGACGGCCCTCCTCTCGGCGAAGGGGAACCCGTTCTCCCTCTACCACGAACTCGTCCAGACTCGCTCGCCGACACCGGCCCGCGGCGGGGAGATCGCCCCCAAGGACATCGTCGTCTCCGCCCAGACCACCAGCTTCAAACCCGGCCCGATCGTCGGTGAGCTCCAGCACGCCGGATTCCCGGCGGCGATCGAGAAGGGCAAAGTCGTCCTGAAGAAGGACGTCACGATCGTCAAGGCCGGCGGCGTCATCAGCCGCGAGGTCGCGACGCTCCTCACGCGGCTCGACATCCTTCCCCTCGAGGTGGGCCTGAACCTGCGCGCCGCCGTCGACGGCGACACGTTCTACGCGCCCGACGTCCTCGCGGTGGACCTCGACGCGAAGCGCGCCCAGCTCGCCCTCGCGCACCAGCGGGCCCTCGCGGTCGCCCTCGAACTCGGGTACGCGACCCCCGTCACCATCCCGCTCCTCCTCACGCGCGCGCACCGCCGTGCGCTCGCCCTCGCCGTGGCGACCGGCTACACGACGCCGGAGACGCTGCGGCCGATCCTCGGCAAGGCGCTCGCTCAGGCGCGCGCCCTGCAGAACTTGACAGGACCCTAGTCCACCCAGAATCAATTGGAGGGAGAACGATGGAGTACGTGTATGGTGCCCTGCTGCTCAACGCCGCCGGAAAGCCGATCGATGAGAAGGCCCTGACCCAGGTCATGACCGCCGCGGGCGTCAGCCCCGACGGGGCCCGGATCAAGGCGCTGCTCGCCAGCCTCGACGGCGTGAACCTCACCGAGGTCCTCGCCAAGGCCGAGACGTTCGCGGCTCCGGCCGCGGCACCCGCCCACGCGGACAAGAAGGACGACAAGGGCGGAAAGAAGGAAGAAGAGAAGAAGGAAGAGAAGGGGGTCACCGAAGAGGAGGCCGCCGAGGGACTTTCGGCGTTGTTCGGGTAACCGAACGGCGCACCCTTAAGACCCACAACCGGGTGACTCGGGTCGGGAGCCTCTCCAGGCACCGCCCCGAGTCATGCCGGCCCACGAGTTTTGCGGGGTCGTGGGGGTCTCGCTGACCGGGAAGGGCGCGGCCCCCTACTTGTATCGGGGGCTCCGCGCCCTGCAACACCGCGGCCAGGAATCGGGCGGGATTGCCACCAGCAGCCACGGCGTCCTCCACCACCGCAAGGGAATGGGCCTCGTCCACGACATCTTCACCCAGGAAACACTCGAGTCGCTCCGCGGCTCGGTCGGCATCGGCCACGTCCGGTACTCGACGACCGGGCGTAGTGACCTCGAGAACGCGCAGCCGCTCGTCGTGAAGCTCGGCGACGAGGACGGCGCGCTCGCCCACAACGGCGACCTCGTCAACTTCGACCGGGTCCGTCGGCGCCTCCAGGCGCAGGGCGTCGAGTTCCTCGGTTCGGCCGACTCCGAGATCATCGCGCAGATGATCGCGCTCGAATACGGCCGCACGCGCGACCTCGACGCGGCGATCCGCCGCGCCGCGACCGAACTCATCGGCGGCTACGCCGTCGCGATGGTCGTTGGCCAGCGGCTGGTCGCCTTTCGCGACCCGCTCGGGATCCGGCCGCTCGTTCTCGGGACGCTCGAAGGAGGCTACGCGATCGCGAGCGAGTCGGTGGCGCTCGAACTGATGGGCGGACGCCTCGTCCGCGACGTCCTCCCCGGCGAAGTGATCATCATCGACAAGGGCCAGACCCTTCACTCGAGCCGGATGACCAACGTGGGCGAGCGGGCCCACTGCATGTTCGAGTGGGTGTACTTCTCGCGCCCCGACTCCGTCGTCGAGGGCCAGATGGTCTACGAGGTCCGGCATCGGATCGGCCAGACGCTCGCCAGGGAGTCGCCGGCGACGGCCGAGCTCGTGATCCCGGTGCCGGACTCCTCGCGTCCCCAGGCCCTCGGCTACTCCGAGGTCTCGGGGATCCCGTACGCCGAGGGACTGATCAAGAACCGGTACGTCGAGCGGACGTTCATCCTCCCCGACCAGAAGCGCCGCGAGGACGAGGTACGCGTCAAGCTCCACCCCGTCCCGGGACTGCTCAAGGGAAAGCGGGTCGTCCTCGTCGACGATTCGATCGTCCGCGGCACCACGCTCCGCGAGATCGTCCACATGGTCCGCCAGGCGGGCGCCGAGAGGATCGATGTCCGGATCGGATGCCCCCCGATCGTTGCCCCGTGCTACTTCGGCATCGACATGAAGGAGCGGAAGGAGCTCGTGGCGAGCGGCCGCACCGAGGACGAGGTCGCGAAGGTGATCGGCGCCGAGTCGGTGCACTATCTTTCCATGGCCGGTCTGGTCAGCTCGATCGGCATTCCGCAGGACGGCCTCTGCCTCGGCTGCTTGACCGGGCGCTACCCCCTCGACGTCCCCGAAGAGCGGCGCCGGTTCCAGAAGTCGCTCGAGGAGTTCTAGCGCGTGGCGCCCGCCGTCCTCCTTCGGGAGGGCCGCCGGTGGCGCGTCGTCGACGCCGACCGGCCGGGCGAAGGACCGAGCGAGGCGGTCCGGTTTGCCGCGGACGTCCCGGAACCCAGCGCCCTGCGCCGCCTGGTCGGCGCCTCGCCGACGGTACTGGCTGGGGACCCGGTGGTCGTGAGCGCGCTCGGCGCGGCCGGCGTCGCGCGACCGCTCGCCGGTCCCACCGAGTTCGCCCGGGCGCGGGACGTCGCCCCCCGTCGGACCACCGCCGAGTGGCGCGCCCTCGTCCTTCCGGAAGCACGGGCCGCCCTCGAGCGGGCCCTCGCGAGTCCGGAAGAGACTGTGACCGCCCTCGCCCGGGAGGAAGACCGGGTCGAGCGGGCCCGCGGTCGGGACGACGGTGCCTGGGAGAGCTTCGTCGGCCCTCCGACCGGCCCGCTCGCCGACTACGCCGCCGTGTGGAGCGAGTACCGGATCGCCCTCGAGCGTCATCACGCCGACCTGGTTCGCCGGCTAGAGGGCGCGGCCCGGTCGCTGGCGCCGAACCTCTCCCGAGTCGTCGGTTCCCGAGTCGCTGGCCGCCTCGTCGCCGCCGCCGGGGGCCTCGCTCCCCTCTCCCGCATGCCGTCCTCGCGGCTGCAGATCCTCGGATCACGACGCCGTCCTGGCGGGGGCCGGGGCCCCCGGTTCGGCCTTCTGTACCGGGCGGAAGGCGTCGACACGCTTCCGCCGGACCGCCAGGGGGCGTACGCGCGCAGTCTGGCGGCGATGGCGGTCATTGCGGCCCGGGCGGATGCCACGACCCGGGCAGACGTCGCGGCCGGTCTCGTCAGACGCCGCGAGCGCCGCCTACTTCAGCTCGAACGGAGGGGACGATGAGACACGCCGACCGCCCGGTCCTCGTCACGCCCCGGGAGCACCTGTACCGGCGCCGCGAGGGAGACTTTGTGTCCCACTGGTCCGGGGCCCTCGGTGAGCCGGCGGCCGTTTACGGGGAACGGATCACGTCGATCGACGAGGTAGTGCTCCGCCGGTGGGATCCCACGCGCAGCAAGCTCGGCGCGGCGCTCGCGAATGGGTGGGAAGGTCCGCTGCCGCGCGACGGCGAGCGGTGGCTCTACCTCGGTGCCTCGACCGGATCGACAGCCTCGCATGTGGCGGACCTGGTGGGAATGGACGGATTCGTCTTCGCGGTGGAGAAGAGCCTGCGGCCGTTCGCGCGCCTCCTCGCGCTCGCCCAGCGGTACCCGAACCTCGGTCCGCTCCTCGGCGACGCGCGCGACCCGATGGCGTACCTTCCGATCGTCCCCCGCGTGGACGGCGTGTACCTGGACGTGTCTCAGCCCGACCAGGTCGAGATCGCGCTGGCCAACGCGCGCTGGTTCCTGCGCCCGGCGGGGGCCGTCGTCCTCGCCCTGAAGACGGCCAGCATGGGCCGCGAACGCTCCGCGCGGGAGCACCTGCTGGACGCGACCCGGCAATTGGAGACCGCGACCGAGGTAGAGGAGACGCTGTCGCTCGAGCCATACCACAAGCGCCACTTCCTGATCGGCGCGCGGCCGACCGGTCGATTGTACCGGCCGGAGGACCGCCCGCCTACGACCCGGCCGGCGCGCCCCGCTGGACGACGATCGTAACGATGTCCTCGTCGGCGAGCGGGTGGCCCCGCCCGACGGTCTGACCCGGGAAGCGTGCGCTCTTCCCCCAGACTTGCGCCGCCTTGAACGCGGCGTCGAGCTCTGTCGGGAGACGCTTCAGGAGGTCGGTGACCTTCTGTCCCTTGCGGAGAATCACCGGTTCGTCCATGTCCGGCTCCCCGCCCGGGGGCTTCACGTAGATCCGGATGAACTGAAGGGCGTGGCCAATGGCCTCGACGAGGTCCGGAAGGGCGATCCGCTCCCGGGCCGAGATGAACCGGGGATGGAACTCCGCCAGTCGGACGGCCATCGCCTCGCGCTGGGCGGGGGAGAGGAGCTCGCACTTGTTGACGGCGAGGATCGCGTGCTCGTACACCCGGTTCCCGGCGAGGATGTCGATGAGCTGGTCGGCCGTCGCGTCTTCCCGGAAGACGATCTGACCGTTGTGGAGCCCGAACTCCCGCGCGATGTCCGCGGCGAGGCCGCCACCGAGGTGCGTCAACTTGACGGTGCTCGAAACGGTGAGTCCCCCCCGGTCGGCCTTGGTCACGACGATCTTCGGCGGCCGCGTGTTGATGCGGACGCCGGCCCCCTCGAGTTCGTTCTTGAGCGCGGTGAAGTCGGTGTGTTCGGGGTCGATCAGGAACAGCACCAGGTCGACGGAGCGGACCACCGACAGGACCTCGCGACCCCGGCCTCGCCCCTTGGCGGCCCCGGGGACGAGCCCGGGCATGTCGAGGATCTGGATCGACGCTCCGCCCCAACGGAGCATTCCCGGAATGATCGAGACGGTGGTGAAGTCGTAGGCCCCGGTTTCGCTCGCCGCGCCCGTCAGCCGGGTGAGCAAGGTCGACTTTCCGACGGACGGGTACCCGACGAGTCCGACGGTGGCGTGCCCGGATTTCCGGACCGAGTAGCCGGAGCCGCCGCCCTTCCCCTTCGCGCGGAAATCGCGCTCGAGCTTGAGGACGGCGATTTTCGCCCGGAGGCGGCCGATGTGCCCCTGGGTGGCCTTGTTGTACTGGGTCTTGCGGATCTCGTCCTCGACCGCAGTGATCTGCTCCTCGAGCGAGGACACGACTGACTCCGCCCTCCCGACGGCGCTCGGTACATTACGGTGGCGTGCCGGCGGGCGGTGGGGCACCTTCCATCGTTCGACCGGGACGATGCGGACTTGGTGCGGGAGGCGCACGGGACGCGGTGGCCGGCCCAGCGCGTGCCCCTTCCCGACTCGAACGGAGCTGGGCGTTCCGCGGCGCTCCCCGACCGGCCCACTCCGACCGGAGGGATCGCTTCCACGGAGCCCTCCTGGCGGCCCTCCGCATCGCATCGGGATGGCCTGTCGAAATCGTCCTTCGATGGAGCACGGGCCCACGCGCAGCCTTCCTCCTCGACACGGTCGATGCCCCGTCGACGGCATGGGCGACCACGGCCCTGCTCCCGATCTATCCGGCCGGAAGTTGGGGGGCCGGGTCCGCACTCCCGGCCCTTCCGGAGCGTCGGCACGCCGTCGCCGTGGCCCGCCGTGGAATCGAACGTCCGTTTCGCCGCTCCTCCGAACTCGCCGCTCCCTGGGTCGATTCGGTCGCCGCGGCGCTCTCGCTCTTTCCCCCGGGAGGCGCCGTTGTTTGGCGACTCCGCCCGCTTGGTGTCGCGTCGACGGCAACTCCCTGGGTCGCTCCACCCTCCCCTCAACCCGTTGGTTGGCGGTCCCCACTCCCCACCGACACCGTGCGGCGTCTCGACGACGCGGCGTCCGCCCGTTCGATCGCTCCGTTCTGGGACCTCCGGGCCGAGCTGGTCGGTCACTCGCTCCCGGCGGCCGATGCGCTCGGACGTCTGATCGCCTCCGCGGCGCAGGAGGAGGGCGGGAACGGAATCCGCTGGCGTCGGTCGACCCGGTGGTTCGGCCGGACTCCACCCCCGATGTGGCTCTCGGTCGAGGAGCTGGCGAACTGGTTCCCGTCGCCGTGGCTGCGGCTACCGGACTCGACTCTCCCGGCCGTCGAGGGCACCCGCGTCCTCCCGCTGGGCCGCACCCTCACCGGACGGTCGTGCGGACTTTCGGTCGAGCCGGCCCAGGGCCGTCACGCTCTCCTGCTCGGCGAGACCGGGATGGGAAAGAGTTCCCTCCTCGTCCGGCTGATGGCGCGCGCCGCGGCCCTCGGGGCCGTGGTGTTCTTCGACCCGATCGGCGATACGTCCCGCCGGTTGATCGACCACCTCCCAGAAGTCGACCTCGGCCGGGTGGTCTGGCTGTCCCCGGCCTGTTCCCCGGTGGGAATCAATGCGCTCGCGCCCGCGGCGCCGGACTCGTTGGCCGGTCAGCGGGCCCTCGGCGACCTCGTCGAGGCCCTGCGCAGGGTCCGCGCCGGGCGGTACGCCGAGTCGCCGTTCTGGGGTCCGCGCCTCGAGGAGATGCTCACGTTGGCCCTGCGGGCCGCCTCTCGCTATCCCGGTGGGACCCTCGTCGACGCCGCCACGCTTCTCGGGGGAGGCGGTCGTTCGCCCCGGGGAGTTCCCCCCGGAGCCGAGTCCGCCGTCCAGGAACTCATCGATCGGATCCGCGACCGGCCCGACGAGATCGACGGTGCGCGCCGAGTGCTCGGCGAAGTCGTCCGTACGCCGATCCTCGCTCGGATGCTCCCAACTCGGACGCCGGCGTTCTCGATGGCGGAGGCGATCCGGACCCGTCGCATCGTGCTGGTGAGTGGGGACGCGCCCGAGGTCGGGGAGGCCGCCGCCCGGACGCTCCTCTCGGTCCACCTTGCCCTCCTATGGCTCGAGATCGTCGCTCGCCCGGCGGCGAAGACGTTCGTCGTCGCCGACGAGATCCAGGGGTACTCGAACGATGCCGCAGTGGAGCTGTTCCGAATGGGCCGACGGTTCAACGTCCATCTCTGGGCGGCGACGCAATCGTTGGCCGCCCTCCCCGAGGTCGTCCGGGAGGCCGCGGTCACGAACGCCGCGGACATTGTGGTCTTCCGAGGATCGCCGGACGACGCCCGCGAGGTGGCTCGCTGGGCCCCCGAGCTGGCGAGCGAGTCGCTCCTCGGGCTCCGTCGCGGCGAGGCGGCCGTGCTCGCCGGGAAGGGGTCCGACGTGGCCTGGGTCCGGATCCCGTTCGAGCCCGACCGGCCCCGACCCGACCGGTGGTCGACCCTCTGGGAGCAGTGCCGACCCTTCTGGAGCCCGAATCCCGCTCCGGAACCTCCGACCGAGCCGCACGACGGCGCGCCGCCGGACGCCGGAGACAGCGAGGATCCCGTTCGGGAGATTCTCCTCGTCCTTTGGGCCGGCCTTCTTGCGACCTCCGAGGGGGCGGCCCTCACGGTGTCGCTCGATGCGCTCCGGGAGGCCGTGGACCCATCCGGCGCCGGGGTTCGGACCGTCGGTCAGCGACTCTCGGCCGCCGGCGCGCTCGAGGTCGGGAGCTCTGCGGCCGGACGTACATGGACGGTCGAGCGCGCGGCCGTGGCGGCCTTGCTCGGGGCGGGGGTGGCGCCGGCGGAGCTGGTCGAAGCCGACCGGCGGTGGGCGCGCGTCGCCACATCGTCCGGCGGTTCCGGGGCTCAAAAAGGACTTTAGGGGCGACCCCCCCTTGTTTCCGCCGATGGCGACTGCGGCGAGACCGGAACCGGCGGATGCCGGCGGGATCCGGGAGCGCTGCGTCACCGGGATCGAGGGGCTCGACAACATCCTCGGAGGTGGCATTCCCCGGGGGAACCTGGTGCTCGTGGCCGGAAGCGTCGGCACGGGCAAGACCACCCTCTGCCTCGAATTCCTCGTCCGCGGCGCCGAGAAGGGAGAACGCACGCTGTTCCTTTCGGTCACCGAGGCGTCGGCGAAGCTGATCGAGAATCTCTCCACGTTCGAGTTCTTCCGCCAGGACTTGGTGAGTTCCGGCGCGCTGGTTTTCGTCGACGTACCGCAGATCTACGACCGACTGGGCCTCAACCACGAGGAGCTGACCGTCGAGGAGATCGACCTCCTCCTGAAGTCGTTCCTCGACCTGGTCAAGGAGGTCGGCGCCCAACGCGTCATCGTCGATTCCCTGACCTCCGTCTGCTACCGGATCCGGCGCGACGAGCGGATCCGCGACTTCATGCTGAAGCTCTCGCAGGGGCTCGCGGCGCTCGGCTGCACCACGCTGCTCGTGTCGGAGATCGGCCAGAGCGCCGGACGCTACTCCCTCCACGGCGTCGAAGAGGCGATCGTCGACGGCGTGATCCTCCTCGGGAACGCGCGGCGGCAGGGGGACATCCTGCGGATCCTGCAGGTCGTCAAAATGCGGGGAACTTCGCACTCCCGGGCCCAGTACGTGATGGAGCTCACGCCGATCGGATTGCTGATGGCGCCCCACCTGAAGGGCGGCCGGCAGGAGACGTAGTGGCTCCCGACGACGAGATCGGCGAGCGTCTCCGGCAGCTGGCCGGGGGCTCGGCGGTGGCGATCCGCCTCAACCCGCGCGAGTACGCCGACGACTACTTCGCGGTCCTGAACGCCACGCTGCGGGACGTCGGCAGCGAGACGAACGCCCACACGATCTACGTCTCGGTGACGAACCCCGCCTCGCTGGTGTGGTCCCTGGCTCAAGCGCTCGACGTGGACCCGACGCGCCTCTCGTTCGTCGACGCGATCAGCCACATCATGATGAACTACCGCGACCCGCTCCCGAACGCGACGTACGTGGAGTCGCCGCGGATGCTGGAGGACATCATGCTCCGCATCGAGTACTTGCTCCGCAAGCACCCGAGCCCGCGGCAGATCCTCGTCATCGACTCGGTGAACTCCCTCGCGATCCACAACCCACAGGACCTGTTGTCCGAGTTCTTCCATATCCTGGTGAACAATCTGAAAAGTCGCCAAGTGCTCACCGTGCTCCTGGTCGTGAGCGAGGACACGGGCTCCGAGCTCAACCAGATGCTCGGCCTCGTCGTCGACGAATCGATCGAGGTCGTCCGGGGGCGGCAGTAACCCGATGGTCGACGACCAGAGCGTTCTCGGCATCCGCGAGCTCGACTCGGAGCTGTACCCGTACATGCCTCCGGGCTGGCTCGGACTCCTCGTGGGCCACTCGGGCTCGGGCACACCGCTCTTCGCGAAGCAGTTCGCCCAAGCGATGGTCGGTGCGTCGCCGGTTCTGTACTACACTACCTACGAGCGGACCGAGGACGTCCACCGGGCATTCCGCGACTTTGGCTGGGACCCGGACGGGGTCCAGATCGTCAACCTCTCCGAGGAGTACTTCCGGAACGTCCTCGTCCACTCCTTGGAGGTCTCCCAGCTCCGGGAGCGCGGTCTGAAGCTCTCGGACCTCGACGGCTCGAAACCCCGGCCCCCGACGCCGACGACCTACAACATGATCAGTCGGCTGCTCGCCGACCTGGCGGCCCTCGACGGCCGCTTCCGCCTCGTGCTCGACTCCCTCGACTTCTTCTTCGAGGTGCTCGAACCGACCGAGGTCATGACGGTGGTTCGACAGATCCGCCACCGGGCGCAGGAGCTGGGGGGACAAGCGCTCCTCGTCGTTCAGGGCGAGTTCCACGAGCGACGGATCTCGGGCCCGTTGGAGGACATGGCGGACCTGGTCGTGGAGTTGAGCGCCCGCCCACGCGGGGAATCGTACGAGCACACGCTCGCGGTGCGGAAGATCCGCAACCACCCGGAGCGCACCCGCATCCTCCCCGCCAAGATGACCGGAAGCGGCCTTTCCGTCGTCGCGACGGAACCGACCGCCAAGCCGGGGCGTCCCGGTTAGCGCAAACTTATCTACGCCGGACTCGGTTCGTCGTCGTTAGGCGTATCATGGACGATGTGCACATCCAGTGGGCCGAGAAGGTCCAGCTGAAGGACCCGATCCTGGTGGAGGGACTCCCCGGGGTCGGCAACGTCGGCAAGCTCGCGGCCGACTACCTGAAGGAGAAGCTGGGGGCGAAGCCGCTCGCCACGATCTACTCGAAGTTCTTCCCACCGCAGGTCTACGTGAGCGAGGAGGGAGTGACCCGCCTCGTTTCGCAGGAGCTCTCCTACCGGAAGGGCACCGGACCCAAGGAACGGGACATCATCATCCTGAGCGGCGATTACCAGGGGATCTCCCCGGAGGGCCAGTACGAGCTGACCGAGCGGGTCCTCTCCGTCTGCCACGACCTGGGAACGAAGGAACTCTACACGCTCGCGGGGTTCGCCCAGGGCCGGGTCATCGAGGTGCCGCGGGTCCTTGGAGCCGCGACTTCGCCGGAACGGGTCGAGGCGATGAAGAAGTTCGGCGTGGTCTTTTCGCGCAACGACCCCGGAGGGGGTCTGATCGGGGCGTCCGGTCTGTTCCTCGGCCTCGGACGGTTGTACGACATGCACGGCGTCTGCCTCATGGGCGAGACGAGCGGGTACTTCGTCGACCCCCGGAGCGCGGAAGCGGTCCTGAAAGTGCTCGCGAAGATCCTCGCCGTGTCCATCGACTTCTCCGACCTGGAAGGGAAGGCGAAGGAGATCGACCGGATCGCGCAGAAGATCCACGAGGCCGAGCAGCGACCTCCGGACGCCCCGACGCCGTCGGCCCGCGAGGACCTCGGCTACATCGGCTGAGCCCGCATGGCCGCGCCGCCCGGCCCGCCGGAGGTCCAGGCCCGCCTTCTCGCGGCGGCCGCCGGCGGAATCCTGCGGTTCGACCGGTTCGTGGAGATCGCCCTCTACTCGGAGGGGGGGTTCTACCGCTCCCGCGAGAGCCCACTCGGCCGACACGGGTCGTTCTACACGGCCGCCCACGCGTCGCCGCTCTTCGGTGCGGCGCTCGCGCGACGGCTCTGCGCCGAGCGCGAGCGGCTGGGCGCGAAGCGACCGTTCCGCGTCGTGGAGGTGGGTCCCGGCGACGGGACCCTCGCCCTCGACGTGGCGCGGTCCCTGCCCACGGACGGACCGCGATGGCGGTGGACCTTCGTCGAGCGCTCGCCCACGCTCCGAGCGCTGCTCGAGGAGCGGATCCGGCGGGAGGCCGTGGGGTCTCCCGTCGCCTTCGACTTCGCCCCGTCGCTCGGCGGCGAGGGAGCGATCGTCGGCGCCGTCGTGGGAAACGAATTCCTGGACGCCCAGCCGTTTCGCCGGGTGGTCCGTCACCCCGGTGAGTGGCGGGAGCTGGGCGTACGGTGGAGCGGCTCCTCGTGGGAGTGGGCCGAGGGCGATGGGCCGACCGTCGTTCCGGGCGAACCCCTCCCAGACGCCGAGGGGGGGACCCGGTACGAGCTACTCGAGCGGGCCGAGGGATTCGTCCGCGAGGTCGCGGATTCGCTCGCGGAAGGGACTGCCATCTTCCTGGACTATGGCGCGAGCACGACGGAGCTCGTTCGCGGCCACCCTGGAGGGACGCTCGCCGCCGTCCGCGGCCACCACCCGGTACCTCCCCTCGAGGCCCCTGGGAGCGCCGACCTCAGTGCATTCGTCGATTTCTCCCGGCTTCGCGCCGCGGCGGCGCGGGCCGGCCTCCGTGAGCGCGCGTTCCGCTCGCAAGCCGAGGCGCTCGGCGAGTGGGGGATTGGCCCGCTCATCGAAGGTGCCGTGGAAAAGGCCGAGAGCGCCGAGGAAGGCGTCCGGATCCGGCTCGCCGCGAAGAATCTCCTGTTCGGGTTCGAGACGTTCTCGGTGCTCGAGCTCGAGGCGCCGGGGCCGACCGTTATGTCGTGACGGTCCGCTCGTCCCGCTTCACGAGCTCGGCGAGTCCACTCTGGACGAGCAATCTCGCGCGCTCCTCGGGCAGCGCGAGCACATCCTCGGCCCGGAGCTCGATCGTCTCCTTCCCGATCTCGACCGCGGGACCGTCCTTCAGCACCCGGACATAGGTGAGACGCGGCGCGGAGGGGGCGGACAGGGCGCTCGCCGGAGCCGGGGGGAGCCCGGGCAAGCTCGGGCCGAGTCCCAACGCGGGGGGTGGAGCCGTCGACGCACCGCCGACGTCCAGGAACGGCGCGACCGCGGTGCGATGTCCCCGGAGGACGCGAGAGAGCTGGTCGAACAGCTGGCGCTCCTCGGGCAGCGCGTTGGGGACGTCGCGGGAACCCCCGATGCTCCCCTGGAACGCCACGCTGAGGATCTTCGACATCCGTGCCTCGACGATATCCCGCGCGACCTGGCTCGCGCGGGCGTGCGTCTGACGGGCCAGGTCCCCCTTCTTCCCGCCGGGATTTTCGCGGAGCTCCGACTCGAACGTGCGACGCACCTCGGCGAGGTACGCCTGGGTGGACTCGTAGAACTCGAGGGGCAGCTTCGCGAGGCCCCGGGCCGCGCCCTCCGCGCGGCGCCACTCGAGCAGCTGGGTGTACTGGTCGGGCATCGCCGACCCTCCGAGGGGGTCGAGCCTAAAGGTCTTGCCGAGTCCCCGGGGGATGACGCCGTTCGGCGTCGCGGGCGCACGATGGCCGAGACGCCGGACCGGGTCGCGGCGTGGCCCGAGTTCGTCCGGTTGTTCGACCGGTTGAAGGACGAGATGGCTACTGGGAAGGTCGTCGTGCTCGTCGAGGGGATCCGCGACCGCCGCTCGCTCCGGTCCCTCGGGCTCGAGGGGCCGGTCGAGCTCGTCCACGCCGGCCGGACAATGAGCGAACTCGCCGCCCACCTGTCGCGGGAGGGGCGGAAGGTCGTCGTCCTCACGGACTGGGACACGGCGGGGGGCCAGCTCGCCCGTACGCTCCGGGAGTTCCTCGGGGCCGAAGCGGTCGGGATCGACCTGGAGTACCGACGACGGCTCGCCCGGGTGCTGCGCGGCGAGCTCGTCCACGTCGAGGGACTGTTCGGATGGGCGCGGCGAACGGCCAGCGAGGCCGGGGTTCTATTGGACAGCGGCGACGTCGACGCCCCGGGGTAAGCCGGACTCCGTCGGGGCCTAAGGGATCGCCTTCGTCTGCGTCCGTCGGGTATCGCGGCGGTTCCGCTGGCGCGAGGGACGCATCCGCTCGGTGCCCTTTCCCTTCCAGCGGAGCCCGCGGCCGTCGCGGCCCGCGCGGGTCAGGCCGCGGTAGGCGCGTCCGGTGTGCGGGGCGCCGGCGATCCAGCCGACCTGCCGGTCGTGGATGATCTGGGGGTGGGCGGGGTCGACGAGGAGGACCTCGAAGAACTTCTCCTTCCCGTCCTCTCCGACCCAGTATGAGTTCAGAACTTCGAGATTCGGATAGTGCTTCTGCGCGCGCTCTTCGGCGATGCGTTGCACGCTCTTCGCGAGGGTCATCCGGAGAATTCCCTTGCGCTTCGGGCGCCGGCCCGCGATGATCGCCCGCTTGCGCTGACCGCCGCGGCGGACGCGGACACGGACGACGATGAACCCTTCCTTCGCCTTCCAACCGATCGCGCGCGCGCGGTCGAGTCGGGTCGGATGCGCGAGCCGCGTCACGGTGTGCTGCCGGCGCCACGTCAGAAGTCGCTCGTGGCGGAGGGCGGAACCCTCCTCGCCGAGCGTCTTGCGGAAGGAGAGGGAGATGTACCGGTAGACCGACTGGCTCATGGGCGGCGGCGGGGGACTTTCGGCCCCATTATAAGAGTAAGCCTCGCGCTTGTCGTCGGGCGGCCGCTCTCGGAGCGGTCGGATTCTCGGTCGGAGAACCGACCGTGGAGCGAGCGCCGGGGACTCGCCTCGTCCGCGGGCCGGGGGTCACTCACGCGGCGGATCGACCGAACGGACCGGCGCCTCGGCTCGGACTCCTTGGGCCGAGCGGTCGTGGTGGACGAACGTAGGACCCTGGGGGCGTCGGCCGCGCCCGGAGGCTCTCATGCGGTTGCTTCCCACCCTCGGTCGATGAGGATTTCAGTTGCGGCCTACGGATTCTTATACCACTCGACTCGAGCGATAGGTTGCACCGACAGCCGTCGGCGCGAGGCAGAGAAATGGGACTCAAACTGCGCCGGAGAAGCGTCTATGCAGGCACGATCGTAGCGATGATGGCGTTGATTGCGGGGCTCGCGATGGCCTCGTTCGTCTCCACCGTCACGACCGGTGGTCAGAACGCGTACAGCGTCACCTCGGCGACCGGTACGTCGTACGCCACAGGCATCCCCTCCGTCAACCTGGTCTGGACCACGGCGACCGCCTGTACGACGACGGGAACGGTCTCGTCGGTGGGTCCGACGGTGAATGTGTTCATCGCCGGTCAGGCCGCGTGTCAAACCGCGACCCCCGACTGGTTTGAGGAACTCTCCTTCCCGGGCACCGCCCTGGTGGCGAACCCGATCGACGCCTTCGCCGTGACGGTCGGCGCCAACGCCCCGGTTCTCTTCTCCTCCTCGCTGACGACGACGGCGACGCACGCGATCACGACCAACGTGTACTACGAGGTCGGATCGTCGGCGACGTCCACGACGTCCGACGTCGGGATCACGGGCGACTAGGCGCTACCGCCCCCGGCGGGCGGTCCCACCCAACCCTTTCCCGCGTCCCGCGCGCTCCCATCCCCGGCGTTGGTCCCTCCTTCTTCCCCAACGCTCGACGTCGGTGGCGAATCCCTCAGTGTTCGTTCCTGTGGCTCGGCCGAGCGGACGCGATGGCGCCCGGATCATCGGCCGACCCGCTCGTCTCGGACTCGAGGTGCGGGCGACCCTCACCACGGGGCCGTCGGCGATTCAGGATCGTTCGGTCCCCGAGACGGAGGCTCCGGCCGCCTTGGGGTGGGACTCGTCGAGGACGGAGCAGAACACGCAGAGGTTGGGTTTGCCTTCGGCGATCGAGCGTCCCCGACACTCCGCGCAGAGCGGCTCCTCGCAGCCCAGGCACGTGCCGGGCTCCTCCGTTTCCGGGACGGGGGAGCCGCATTCCACGCAGTGGGCGTACGGGCGTCGTCGCGACGCTGCGGGACGGTGCGGAACCGGACGGCGCTCGACGGGGGAGACGCGCGGTGCCTCGGGAAGGTCGGCGAGCACCGCCTCGATCGAGTCGGCATCGGAATCCAACGAGGGAGGGGCCACCCCCGCCGGGCCACGCGCGCCGGTCCTCGGTCGGGTGGGGTGAAGGTCGACGTCAATGGAATCGAGTTCGCTCAGCTCGAACTCCGAGCTGTCCGCCGCCGAATCCGGGGAGGGGAGGCCCGCGAGGTCGTCGAGCTCGTCCGCGAACGAGCTTCCCGGGACCGGTCGCGGCGGAGGAGCGGCCACCGCCCCGAGGGGAGGCCGGCTCGGCGAAGCGGTCGAAGTTGGCCGGGGGCGGGACTCCGACGGAGGCGTCGATGGGACCCGGGCCGGCTCGGTGTGGTCCGCTCGAGGGACGGGGACCGGGCGGGGCGACGGGGCGGGGATGGAACTCCGCCGCTCCGTCACCAGCAGCTCGTCCTCGGGCTCGTCGCCCGGGCTCGCGAAGAACGAGAGCGTGCCGCCGATGAAGGCGATGAACCCGATGGCGATCAACGGGAGCCAGAGCGGGATCCGGTCGATGACCGCGTGGGGATTGTCGACCCGCACGAAGAGACCGAACCCGAGACACCCGACACCCACGAGGAACAACGGAAGACTCGCCGCGAGGCTGCTGGCGTCCCCCTCGAACAACGGATACTCCCGACGACGGACCCTACGAACCTCCGGGCGTTCGCGTCGGATCGATGGGGGTGGGCGACCGTGCCGCAGCCCCGGGTCGGGCGCTTCCTCCGAGCTCCGCCCTCCGCGGAGTCGCATCTCGGTGCCGAGGGAGGTATCGTGTTCCATGCTACGAGGGCGCTACACCGGACATGCTCGGGAGGAGTATTAGAATCGGGAGCACCACTGGCTCCCGCCCGGATGGGGTTCCGCCGACGAGGGACGCCGATCGGGGAGCGTTCCCGAGGACGTGGGCCGGCCCCGCGGGGCGCGGAGGGTGGGGCGAGTTACGCCGGCGATTCCCACGGCATCCGGAGGTCCGGCGCCCGACTCACCTTGGCGGTGGCGTGGCTCTCGGTGAGTACGGAGCGCTCCAGGTGCTGGCCGATCTCCCGGGCGAGTCGGTCGAGTCGGCTGCGGTCGGCCGGGGGGACCGTCACGGGGGAGCTCCAGACCACCGCGGCGCCGCCGGAGGTCGGGACGATCGTAAATCGCAGCGTCTTCGCCACGTCGGGGACGGCCGGGTTCATCCGCTTGAGCTCGCCGGAAACGACGGAGACCGACGGCTCGGTCGTGTCGGTCCGTTCCACCGTGTACCCGAGGGTCCCCAGGTAGTCGGCCAGATGACCGGCGAACCGCTCTCGTCCCATGCCCCGCACCCGTAGCCACTCGTTACCGTCCACCATGCGACCTCCCTGCCCAGCGATCGACGCTCTTGAGGAATCCGAGGAGCATCCGGTACTCCGCCTCGGTCGGCGTCGAGCGCCCGAGGGCGCGCCGCCAGAGGAGTCCGAGGCCGTGCCGCTTGTGGGCGGGGTACCCCGCCTTCGCCGCGAGCTCCTCGACCCGGCGGAGGAGCAGCTCCTTCTCCGAGCCGTTCAATCGCAGGAGTTCGGGGGCCGGGGTGCTGTCCGGGTCCTCGGGCCGGCGGGCCCGATGGACGGCGTACAGGACGATCGCGGCCGCATGGGAGAGGTTGAGCGTCGGAAACTCGCGTCGTGCCGGAATGTGGACGAGGAGGTCGCAGTGGGCGAGCTCTTCCCGGCCGAGCCCGTTGTCCTCGGGGCCGAACACCACGGCCACCGACCCCTCGATGGGGAGCAGCATCTCGCCGAGCCGCTCGGGGGAGACGGCGCGACGGAGATAGGAGGCCGAGCGACCGGTCGAGAGGTCGGTGGTGCCGACGACCAGGTCGACGTCCGCGGTCGCCTCGTCGAGGGTCGCGACAACTTTCGCGTCGCGAAGCAGCGGGATACCGCCCATCGCGCGGCGGCGCGCCTCGGGACCGAGCGACGCCTTCGGCCGGACAAAGATCAACTGGGCGGCCCCGAAGTTCCGGGCCACCCGGGCAACGGCGCCGACATTCCCGTCCTCCTTGGGCCGGACGAGCACGACGGAGACGCGGGCGCTCACCCGGCGGTCCCCTCCGCGAAGAGGCGGCGGACCATCCAGTCCGGGTCGAACGGCTGGAGGTCCTTGTACCCCTGGCCGAGCCCCACATAGAGGATCGGGCGGCCGGTGACGAACGTCGCCGACAGGGCGGCGCCGCCCTTCGCGTCGGCGTCGAGCTTCGTGAGGATGAGGCCGTCGACGCCGAGCGAGCTCTGGAACAGCTTCGCCTGCTCGACCACGTCGTTTCCCGAAAGGGCGTCGCCGACAAAGAGCGTCAGGGTCGGCTTCACGACGCGCCGGATCTTCTTCGCCTCCTCGATCAGGTTCTCGTTGGTGTGCTGGCGGCCCGCGGTGTCGATGAGGACGACGTCGACCTTCTTCGCGCGCGCATGCTCGACGGCGTCGAACGCCACCGCGGCCGGGTCGCTCCCTTCCTGCTGTCGGATGACGCGGATCCCCAGGCGTTCGCCGTGGACGAGGAGTTGCTCGATGGCGCCGGCCCGGAACGTGTCGCCGGCGGCGATGACGACACTAAGGCCGGCGTCGCGGAGCCGGCCTGCGAGCTTCGCGACGGTCGTGGTCTTTCCGGTCCCGTTGACGCCGACGAACAGGACGATGTACGGCTTGGTGGGCCAGCTCCGCGCCGCCTCCACGAGGTCGATCGGCGGTTTGGCGAGGAGCGAGCGCACCGTCCCCTCGAGGCTCTGGCGGATGGCGGCCTCCACGTCGGCGCCCCAGCGGAGACGCTTCCCTTCGAGGTTCTTCCGCAGGTCCTTGCGGATCCGCTCGACCACCGGGAGCGCGACGTCGGATTGGAGCAGCACGATCTCGAGCTCGTCGAGGACGTCGTCGAGTTTCGCGTCGTCGAGGCCGCGGGTGAGGAGACCTTCCCCGAACGGGGAGGGCGCCGAGGAGGCAGCAGGACCGTTCCCGTTCGTGGAGGCTGACGGAGCCGCGCTCCGACCGGTCAGCCGCGCCTTAATCGCTGCCCACATCGTCGCCGACCGGCGCGCCGCTCGTCGCCCGGGCGAGCGCGTCGAGGCGACGACTCAGCAGCTGGATCCGCTCTTCGAGCGTCTGCATCTGGCCCTCGAGCTCGCCGGTCGCCTGGTCGATCTTCGAGACCCGCTGGGCGAGGAGTTCGGAGACCTGGGGGCGCTCGAGCTCGGCGACGAAGCCGTCGCCGATGCCGATGAGGACCTTGCTGCTGGCGGACGGCGTGCCACGCAGGAACGTTTCGCCGCCGACGGGCACCAGGAGCTCGGAGCCCGGGCCGAGACCCTCCAGCCCCTCGAGCGTGGCGCGGGCGCGCTCGTGGTCGTTGCGCGACGCGGAGAGATACTGGTGCTGTTGGAGCATCGACTGGAGCTGGTTGCGGTACGCCTCGAGCCGCTGCAGGTCCTCTTGGACCTGGCGCTCCGTGACGGGAGCGCTCGGCGCGCTCACTTCGAGACCTCGGCGACCTTCGTGATCTTGATCCGGGTGCGGGGGACGTGGTGGCACCCGCCGATCTCGCTCAGCGCCCATTCGCGGGCCTGCTCAGGCGTCGCCGCGTCGGTGCGCTTGGTGAACGACTGCCAGTCGTCCCGCCGGGCGAGGAAGGTTCCGGTTACTGCAAAGTGGGGCACAGCCCCTCCGAGGTCGGCGGCGCACCGAGGCTCGTTACATAACCCTTCCGTGACCAACCGTCGGTCCGGAGCGAAGATTAAGTGCGGGGACGCCGTCGAGAAATCGGCGCCGGACGCCCCGCGGGCCGCCTCCACGCGGTCCGGGGTGTCCCGCCGGGACAACAGCGGACGAGCATGACGGACCCAACGGGGGGGCAGCCGATGAGCCGGTGGCGGCGGCCGCTCGGCCGTCCGGTCCTCGCCGCCCTCCTGTTCTCTGTCCTCGCGGTTCTCGGAGCCGTGGCCGTCCTGACGTCGGCCCCCCGCGCCTTGGCCCCGGTCGCGACGGCTCAGCTCGTGGTACCGACGGCCGCGACGACGCCCTCCGTGGGCTCGGGACAGGGTCCCACCGGTCTCTCGCTGGGAATCTCCGTCACGCCGGGGGTCATCTGCGTCACGAACAACATCGCCTGCCCCGGAGACCAGCGGAGTGCGCGGGTCACCATGTCGGTCGCCGCTCCTCCGACGGTGACGATCACGTATCCCGCCGTCCAGGTCATTTTCCTGCTCGAAACCACCGCCTACGACGGGACGTACGATAGCCAGGGGGGCGTTCCCGGACGGGAGTACTGCGCGGACTCCTCGCTGCGCCAGCCGTGCGAGGAGTCGAACGGTGTTCCATTCTTCGTCGCCAACGCCGGTCACATCGCCGCGTCCATCGCCTCCTCCAATCCTCGGTCCTCCGTGACGTTCGGACTGGTCGACTTCTTCTCAACGGGGGACGCCTACGACAAGGACCAATCGATCACCGCCGAGGGGCTCGAGTCGGTCGCGTACCATGTCGACGTGGGGACCCCGGTCCCGGCGAGCGAGTTCGAGTCGGCCGTGACCGGAACGTTCCAGGCGAATGTCCTCGACGGGGGGTGGATCTATCCCACGCTCAACTTTGGCAACAACATCCTCCACTCCGACAGCATCACGGCGCTCTACGGGGTCCTGATGGGCCAGGGAATCACCTGGCTCCCGAACGCCCACCACGTGCTCGTCCTCATCGGGTCGACGGCGCCGCGGGATCCCTCCTACATCCAGAACTACTGTGTCAGCCCGTCGGCGGCCTGGCGCTACGCGTGTTACGGCGCCCAGGGCCCGTACAGCTCGGGATGCGAGCCCTCGTACAACTTCGGGGACATCGCGAGCCCATCCTGTGTCGGCTGGATCTATTCGCAGAACGGCGACCCGAACGGCTCGATCGCCGCGCTGAGCCGGAGCGCCCCCGATTGCGCCGACTCCCTCGGAGGAAAGTGCACGATCGACACGATCAGCCTTTGGACGACCCCCACCGACCCGTTGTCGATGGGCTGGCCGGGCGCCGTGGACGCCGGGCCGGGCGGTCAGCTCGTCGTGACGAACGTCGTGAAGGTTCTCTCAGCGGCCTGCGACCTCGCGCTCGCCACCGGGGGCTCGTGGGACGGCCCGTCGTACTTCTCGTGCGCCGGCGGCGCCATCGGGGACCTCCAGTTCGTGGCCCACGGTCCGGACACCGCGCCGGATACGGCGAACCCGTCCCTTGCCGCCGCCTTCCACGGCATCAGCTTCGGTCCGTTGCAGAGCGACGTCATCGCCGTCGGCGGCAACGACTCGATGTTCCGGTTCGTGCCGTTCGCGAACGTGCGGCCGGATCCGAATCTCCAACCGCAGACGATCTGCGCCACCCCGAACGGACCTCGGGCGGACTGCCCCGGCCCGTTCTACCAGAACGGGAGCACCTACGAGAGCTTGAACTGGAACTGGTCGGAGACCCCGGCCCAGAACGTGCTCCTCGGCGGGGACACGTGGACGGCCTCCTTCAACGTCATCGCCGTGGGACCGCCCTACAAGAGCGTCCCCGTCGACGCGTGCACGGTCACTCTCTGCGCGGCGGCGGGCGGCGGCCCGGTCGCCGGGATGTACACCTCCGCCCGCTACCTGACGCCGTCCAACCTCGATCCGGTCGTCCAGTCGTTCCCGCTCGCGCTGCTTCGGATCGTCTACGGGCCCGAGGCGTCGGTCCCCTCGACAACGACGCCCGCGGCGCCGGCGAGTTTCCCCTCCCCGGTCCCGCCCACGCTTCCGCTGGCCCCGAGCCTGCCCCCGACCCCCGTGGCCCCCACGAGCATCGCAGCGCTTTCGGTCCAGGCGCTCGGTGCCGGGTTCCTCGGGGCCGGGTTCACGCGCGTGGCGATGAAGAACCGACCGATCTCGGTCGGTCAGGCGAACGTCGTCGGTCGGGGGAAGCGCGGTCCCCCGCCGAGACCGGTCGGTCGATTCGTTTAGGTCGGCTCGACCTTCGGGTCCGGCTCGCCGGCCCGGCGCCGTTCGTAGCGGTCCCGTTCGCGGTACCACCGCTCCTGACGGTCCTCCAACGATTCGCCCGGCACGGCGGGTGCGGCGCTCGGGACGGTCGTCTCCGGTGCGGGCGCCCCGGACGGCCCCACGTCCGCGACACCGTCCAAGGGGCGCGCGACGCCGCTCGGGTGGGTCAGACGGCGAGTTCCGCGACGGCGCGCCACCGCGTCGCCACCTCCTCGTCGGTGAGCCCGACGGTCGGGGAGAACACCACGACGTCGCCCCAGCGGGTGCGGGCGGCCGCGTAGTCGTCCACCAGGAGCGGGAGGACCACGCCGTCCGCGCGTGTCGACTCCAGGCGCGATTGCAGGGCGAGATCCGTCGCCAGTCCGTCGTCCTTCGGAAGGTCCTTCGAGTGCGGGTCGAAGGCGCGGAGCACCGTCGCCACGAGCGGCACGCCCTCGCCGGCGGCGACCCAGTCGCAGCGGCATCCCCGCTTCATCATGAGATACGCACCGAGGGCGCCGCGTTCCCCATCGACGAGGGCGACGACCCGTCCCGCCACGCCGAGCGGAAGGCCGCCGGGTCCGGTCGCCCGACTGTCGTAAAGGTACGTTCGGGGTCCCCGGACCTCGACGAACAACTCGACGTCGGGGTGGTCGAGGTCCACCGTGACCCCGATCCCCTTGTACTTCTCGAAGATCTCCCCGCCGAGGTCCCGACCGAGCTCTTGGCTCGTGAACGGGTGGGTGCCGGTCCGTCGAGCGCGCAGCGCGAACGAACAGTCCGGGCGCAGAGCGACTTCCGCGAGCGGGAACAACGCGGCGAGCATGGCCGAGCGTTCCGTGGGCACCTCGACCGCGACGCTCACCGAAGTGACGCCGAACGTCCGACGGAGGAGGCGGACCGCCGTGACGCCGTCGTCGGCCTCCACGTACACGTGGCCGTGGTCCGACCGAAGTCGGCACGGCTGGCCGGCGCGCACGAACTGCGCGAGGATGTTTTGCCGGAGACGATGCTCGAACTCCCGACGGACCGGGGCCGACTTGAGCGCGAGCTCGCCGTACCGGACGAGCACGAGCGATGCCACGGAGGAACCGTTAAGGCGGCGGCGCCGATTTAGCCGTTGCTTTGTGACCGACCCGTCTCCCGCCGAGGGCCGGAACGGACCGGAGACCGACCCGCTCGCCGGTCTGGTCGGGCCGGTGGTCGACGCGCTCGTGGCCGCGCTCGCGTCCGTTCCGGGCGCCGACCGGGCGGCGGTCGAACGCCTGCTCGACACCGCCGGCGGCTCCGGGTGGGACCTCGCGATCCCGGTTCATCGATTCGCCGCGGCGGCGAAGCGCCCGCCGCGCGAGCTCGCCGCCGAGCTGGCCGCCGGACTTCCCGCGACACCGGGCGTCGCGCGACGGTTCGCCGTCGGCGCCTACGTCAACTTCGAGGCCGACCCGACCTGGCTCGCCGACCGGACGCTCGCGCTCGTCACCGCTCGTGGGGCGACGTACGGGGCCGCCCACCCGACCGGACGGACCGTCTGCGTCGAACACACGAGCGCCAACCCGAACTCTCCGTTCCACATCGGACGCGTTCGCAACGCGCTGATCGGCGACACGCTCGCCCGGATCCTCCGGGCAGCCGGCCACACCGTCACCACCCAGTACTACGTCGACGACATCGGACGACAGTCCGCGATGGTCACGTGGATCTGGTCGAAACCGCGTTCGAGCTGGCCCCCGGAGATCGCCGCCACGCTGGACGGCGCCGACGAGACCGAGGAGCGGGCCGACCACTGGCTCGGCCGGCCGTACCCGGCCGTCGCCGCGTACGTGAAGTCCCACCCCGAGGCGGCCGCCGACCTCGGCGCGCTCTGCGAGCGCCTCGAGCGAGGCGACGCGCCCCCCGAACACCGCCGCTACTGCGACGCCATCCTGGGTGGGATGCTCGACAGCCTCCGGCGCGTGTCGGTGACGTTCGACGAATTCGTCTGGGAATCGGCCCTGATCCACGACGGCTCGGTGGAGGCCGCGGTGGAGCGGCTCCGCCACGCTCCCCATTTCGTCCGGGAGGAGAACGGGGCCCTCGCGATCGACACGGCTTCGTACGACCTCCCGAAGGAGGACGAGAGGGCGGTGTTCCTTCGGGGGAACGGGACGAGCCTCTACCCGACCCGCGACGTCGCCTACCACCTCCAGAAATTCGGTCGGTTCGAGCGCGTCGTCGACGTGCTGGGCCAGGACCATCTGCTGCACGCCAAGACGCTCGGGGCCCTTCTGGCCGAGATCGGCGAGCCGCGGCGCCCGGAGTTCGTCCTCTACCAGTATATCACCCTCCCCGGCGGCGGCCGCATGTCGACGCGCAAGGGGACCGTCGTGTGGCTCGACACGCTCCTCGACGAGGCGATCGACCGGGCGCGCACCGAGGTGCGGACCCGCCATCCGGAGCTCCCCGAAGGGGAGGCGGAACAGATCGCGGTCGCGGTCGCCTCGGGCGCGGTTCGCTACCACATCGTCCGCGTCGCGGCGGACAAGGCCGTCGCCTTCCAATGGGAGGAGGCGCTCTCGTTCGAGGGGCGGAGCGGTCCGTTCGTCCAATACGCCTACGCGCGGGCCACGAGCCTGCTTCGCAAGGCCGAGGAGGACGGGGGCGCCCGGGAAGCCGACGGGTCGGGCGGGCGCCTGTCGACCCCCTCGGAGCGCGAACTGGTCCGCGTCCTGGCCCGGTTCCCTTCGGTGCTCGCGGCGGCCGCTCGGACGACCCACGTCCACGCGATCGCCGGCTACGCCCACGACCTCGCCGAGACGTTCAACCGATTCTACCAATCGACCCCGGTCCTCAAGGCCGAGGCGGAGCGGGCGAGCCGCCTCGCCCTCGTCGCCGCGTGCCGCCAGGTCCTCGGGAACACGCTCGACCTGCTCGGATTGGAGCGGCTCGAGCGAATGTAGGTCGACGGGTCGGCCGCCCAAACGGCGATATACCGTGACCCGTTCGGCGTCGCAATGGGCTATCTCGACGATTTCAAGAAGTTCGTCGGCAGCGGCGGCCTCATCACGCTCGCCGTAGCGTTCATCATGGCCACGGCGCTCAACGCCGTCGTCTCCGCGTTGGTGGTCGATTTCATCACGCCACTTATTGGAGTGTTCTTCAAGTTCAACCTCGCCGCGGCGACGACCCAGGTCAACGGCTCGGTCTTCGCCTACGGCGACTTCCTGAACAAGGTCCTGACGTTCCTCATCGACGCGCTCGTCGTCTTCTTCCTGATCGTCGAACCGCTCGAGAAGTACCAGGCGAGGAAGGCGGCCAAACTGGCCGCGGCCCCGCCGACGACCCGGGCGTGCCCCGAGTGCCAGAGTCAGGTTCCGATCGCCGCGAAGCGCTGCGCGTTCTGCACGCAGCCGCTCCCGGCCGCTTGAGCAATCGCGGGGCCGGGGACTACCGTCGCCGTGCGGCGGAGCGTCGGACCATCGGGTCCACGATGCCGGCTTCTGCGAATCCCTTCGCGCGCAGACGGCAGGAGTCGCACCGCTCGCACGGTCGGGCGCCGCCCTCGTAGCAGCTCCACGTGAGGGCCCAGGGGACCCCCAGTCGTTCCCCGAGACGAACGATCTCCGCTTTCGACTTCCGGAGGAGCGGGGCCTCCACCCGGAACCGGAGCTCCCCTTCGACCCCGGCTTTGGTGGCGAGCCGAGCCAAGCTCTGGAAGGCGCGAAGGTATTCTGGACGGCAGTCCGGGTAACCGGAGTAGTCGATCGCGTTGGCCCCGAGGTAGATCCGGTCGGCGCCGCGCGATTCCGCGTACCCGAGGGCGAGGGAGAGAAGGATCGTATTCCGGGCCGGGACATAGGTGGACGGAATCGTCCCCGCTCGGACTCCGGAGTGTGGCAGGGGTCGGGAACGTCGGGTGAGGGCCGATTCGAGGAGGGGACCGATGGGAAGTTGCAGGACCGCATGGTCCGCGACTCGGTACCGCCGGGCGAGCGCCCGGGCGCTGCGGAGCTCGCGCACATGGCGCTGTCCGTACCCCACCGTCAGGGCGTAGACCGGGGCGCCCCGCTTCGCGGCGAGGGCGAGGCAGGTGGCGGAGTCCATCCCTCCGGAGAGGAGGACGACGCTTCCCGCCGGTGGCGGGCGCGTCATCACCATACCCCGAGGGCGAGCAGGAGAGCCGCGGCGACCCCGACGGCGCTGAGCATGCCGAGGAAGTTCGTGCTTCCCTTGGTGAGATAGCCCCGGTTCTCCAGCGTTTCCCCAAGCACGCTATCGACCTGGCACCCGACGAACCCCGCGGCCACCACGGCGAGGAGGAACGGCCCGACCGGCACCCGGGAGGTCCCGAAGCCTACGAACAGCGCGAGCGCGACGAGGGCGGTCGTCAGCGACCCGACCAACGCCCACAGCTCCCCGATCGTCGAAACGCCTCCGTTCGTCCCGGGGGGAACCGCTCCGCCGGTCAGGATCGACCGGGCCTTCCCGGCGAGGACGCCGAACTCGCTCGCGAACGTGTCGGCAGCCCCAAACGCGAGCGCGGCGGCGTAGAGGACGGCGAGCGGGGCACTGGGGAGCGCGGAAGGAACGGCGAGCCCGATGAGGACGAGGCCCGTGGGGATCACGATGTGGGCGACGACGTTGGAGATGCCCCGCTCCCCATGGATGCCTTCATGGACGTTCTTGGTCCGCTTCTCCTCGAACCCGTAGCGGGTGGCGAGCGTGCTCGCCACCACGAACAGGATGAGGAGCGCGAGGAAGGGGAATCCGCCCGCCACCACGATGACGGCGCCAAAGAGGAACGCTACCGCCCCCGCGATGCGGGTCAGGGCACCCGAATAGACGGCCGCCAACGCCAAGGCGGCGGTCAGACCGACGCCGATGACGGCGTCGAGGAGGGCAAGAACCAAGACCGATCTCCGACGAGAGCGGCGCCCCCACTAAGAACGTTTGCGGAGACGCTGGAACGTGCTCCGGCCCCCTCTGGCCCTCGCGATTCAACCGCGGTGGAGGATGTGGAGCGCGGCGGCCCGGAACGAGGGTGCGACGAAGTCCGGCACGGATTGGCGCTCCCGGAGCTCGGCGGCGGCCTCCGCCTCATGGCCCGGGGGCGGAACGAGGGCGGTGAGAAGCCCCAGGCGCTCGCCGGCCTCGACGTCCAGGCTCCGGTCGCCCACGATCGCCGACGCCGCGAACTCGATCCCGAAATCGCGGGCGGCCCGCTCGAACAGCTCCGTCCCGGGTTTCCGGCACCGGCAGTGCGTCTCGGGGGCGTGCGGGCAGTAGTAGAACCGATCGATGGCCGCTCCGGAGGGCGCGAGCAATCGCTCGATCCGTTCGTGGATGGCCACGACATCGGCGTCGGTGTAGAACCCGCGCTCGACCCCGGACTGGTTCGTCACGCAGATCACAAGGTAGCCGTGCTCGCGGAGGAGGCGGACCCCCTCCCCCACCCCCCGGAACACCTCGACCCGGGCCGCATCGGAGAGGTAGTGGAGGTCGGGGTTGAGCGTCCCGTCCCGGTCGACGAAGACCGCCCGGCGGCCGCCCGGAGCGGCCGGAGCGGGAGCGTCGGTGGACGTCACGGCCAGGGGAAGACACTTCGGCGAAATAAACGTCGGCGGGTGACCTCGGTGGAGAGCGAACCGCGTTGGACGATCTCCGGTTCCTCCGGCTCGACCGGGCGTTCGACCGCGCGTTGGATCGCGCGGCCGTGGCCGCGGGCCCGGTGACCGTGCTCTACAGCGGGGGAGTGGATTCCTCGCTGGTCGCGCAGGGACTCGCGCTCCGCCGTGCGGTCCAGCTGCGGAGCGTGGGAACCTCCGGCGCGGCGGACCTTCGCGACGCGGAATCCGGCGCGGCGCTTCTGCAGCTTCCCTGGGGAGGAACGGTCGTCGGCCGGGCCGGGGTGGAGCGGGCGCTCGCCCGTCACGGACTCGCGGGTCGCCGAGAGCCCACCCGGTCGGTTCTCGCCTCCCTCGCGGTCGCCCTCGAAGCGGCCGGTCCCGGCACAGTGGTGGTCGGAGAGGGCGCCGACGAGCTGTTCGGCGGGTACGGCCACTTCCGGAACCTTCCGGTGGCCGAGATGGAGGCCCGGAGGCGAGCGGACTGGGCCCGGCTCACGGGGGACGACTGGCCGGCCACGCTCGCGATCGCCGCCTCCGCAGGGTGCGACCTCCGCGCCCCGTTCCTCAGCCCAGAGTTCGCCCGCGAAGCGCTCTCGATCCCGCTGCGATCCCTGGAAACGTCGGAGCTCACCAAACCTACCCTTCGAGCCTGGGCGATCCACCGGGGAGTCCCGCCGGAGCTGGCGGCCCGCCCCAAGCGGGCCCTGCAGTTCGGAAGCGGGATTGCGCGGCTGGTTCGAGACGCGACGGAGGGTTAGCGAGCCGTACGGACCACCCGGGTGCCCGCCTCGCCGCGCAACGCGCGGCGCAGGGACGGGATGTCGGCGATCGTGCCCACATGGCCCCCGTGGTCGAGGAATCTCAGGACCGCCTCGACCTTCGGACCCATCGAGCCCTCGGCGAACTCGCCGTTCTTCGCATGCTGGGCGAGCTCGTCCGGCGTGACCTCCCCCAGCCACCGTTCCCAGGTCTTGCCGAAGCCCACGGCCACACCGGGCACGTCGGTGACGATGGCAAGGTCCTCCACCCCCAGGGCTTCCGCAACGACGGCGGCACTTCGGTCCTTGTCAATCACAGCCTCCACGCCGTCGAAGCCTCCGGTCCGATTCCGGATCACGGGAACCCCGCCGCCTCCCGCGATCACCGGGACGACCCGCTCGCCCCACGACCGGCCGAGGAGGCTGCGGACCGCCTCGGCTTCGACCCACCGTGTCGGCTGCGGCGAGGGCACGACGCGGCGCCATCCACCCCGGGCCCCGTCGTAGACGAGGGTCCATCCCGTGCGCTTCCGCAGGAGGCGGGCCTCTGCGTCCGGGTAGAATCGACCGACGGGCTTCGTGGGCCGCCGGAACGCCGGGTCGCGCACGGCGACCTCCATCCGGGAGACGAAGACGAGGACCGAGCGAGGAAGGCGGGCGCGCGCGAGGGCCGCCTCGAGCTCCTGGGCGATCAGGTAGCCGATCTGTCCCTGGCTCTCGGCGCCAAGGGCGTCCAGCGGACGCGGAGGCACCTCGCGCTCGGCGATCTCGTTCTGGCGGAGGAGCTGCCCGACCTGCGGCCCATTGCCATGGGTCACAGCGAGGGCGCGCCCGTCGCGGACGACCTCGACGAGGGCAGCCGCCGTCGCGCGCATGTGGCGGCGGGCCTCGGCCCAGTCCCCCGGGCCCCCCGAGCGCTGCAGCGCATTGCCGCCGAGAGCCACGACGACGCCGCGCATCGTGGCCCGAGTGAGCGCGCGGGCTACATGGTCTCTTTGCGGGGCCTGTGGCGCCCCAGTTCAGGCCCTATTCCCCGACGAAAAACCGCTCCGGGACGAACGCATTAATACCGCTCGTCGGCTCGCGCCGACGTGAGCGAATCCTCGGCCTCGGCCATTTGTCCGATCGACTTCCGGTACGGTCGGCCCGAGGTCCGGGCGATCTTCTCGCGCGAGGCCCGGCTCGACCGATGCCTACGGGTCGAGGCCGCCCTCGCGAAGGCGCAAGCGAAGGTCGGCGTCGTGCCGCCGGAGGCGGCCCGCGTGATCGACGAGACGGCGCGCTCCGGCGCGGTGACGCTCGCCCGAGTCGATGCGCTCGAACGCGAGCTCAAGCACGACATCATGGCCGTCGCCCGCTCGCTCGCCGAGGCGTCGGGGCCCTCCGGTCGGTGGGTCCACTACGGCGCCACCTCCGGGGACATCACCGACACCGCCCTCGGACTCGAGCTGAAGGAGTCCGCCCACGTCCTGCGTCATGGCCTGACGGACCTCGCCGAGGCGCTCCTCGACCTCGCCGAGCGCCACGCCGCGACACCCGAGGTGGGCCGGACGCACGGCCAGCACGCCGTGCCGATGAGCTTCGGCTACAAGGCCGCCGTCGGCGCGGCCGAGGTGATGCGCCACCGGCGCCGCCTCGACGAGATGACGCCGCGGATCGCCGTTGGCAAGATGGCCGGGGCGGTCGGGACCGGCGCCGGCTTCGGGGTCCATGCGGAGGCGATCGAACGCGAGGTCATGTTCGAGCTCGAGCTGCAGGCGGACGAAGCGCCGACCCAGATCGTGGGCCGCGACCGGCTCGCGGAGTTCACCTGCCTCCTCGCGATGATCGCGGGAACCGCCGAACGGCTCGCCACCGAGGTGCGGAACCTCCAGCGGACGGAGATCGGCGAAGTCGCCGAGGCGTTCGACGAGACGAAGCAGGTCGGCAGCTCGACGATGGCGCAGAAGCGGAACCCGATGCTGTCGGAGAACGTCACCAGCCTCGCGCGGTTGGTGCGGGCGTTCGCCCTTCCGCCCCTGGAGAACATGGTCCTCTGGCACGAGCGCGACCTCGCCAACTCGGCGAACGAGCGCGTGGTCGTGCCGCACTCGGTCGTCCTCACCGACGACATCGTGACGAAGCTCACCGAGGTGTTCACCCACCTGCGCGTGGACGCCGAGCGGATGCGCGAGCACCTCGACTCCTCGGCGGGAATGCCGATGACGGAGAGCGTGATGCTCGCGCTCACGGCGAAGGGTCTACCCCGGGCGGAGGCGCACGAGATGCTCCGTCGGCTCACCCGGGACGTGCCGCCCGAGGGCCTCGCGGCCCGGGCGAAAGCGGACCCGACGATCGCGAGCCACTTCACCGCCGCCGAGATCGACGAGCTCCTCGACCCCGCATCGTACGTCCGGGCGGCCGCACGCAAGACCGAGCGGCTCGTCCGCAACCTCCGAGTCGAGGCGGCGTTGTGAACCGGTCCCGCTGGTCGGCGACCTTCACCGTGCAGCTCGACTCCGCCGAGGCCGCTCAACACCTGTTCCGGTCGCTCGGACCCGAAGCGGCGCGCGAGGTCCCGAAGACGAGCGCGACGATTTCGCTCCCGACGCCGACCTCGCTTTGCCTCGAGGTGCGGGCGTCGGATGCGGGGTCGCTCCGCGCCGCAGCGAACACGTTCCTGGGGTGGGTCGACCTCGCCGGGGCCTCCGAGGCCGTGGCCCGGGCCGCCGAGCTCCCGCGCGGCCCGAAGCCGTTATCTCGGTAACCCGGCGTCCGACGCTCGTGGCCCTACCGGCGAAGCTTCAGAACGACCTGAAGCAGTTCCAACGCATCCAGCAAGAGCTGTCGAACGTCGCCCAGCAGCGCCTGCAGTTCGACATGAAGTTGCGCGAGGTCGTCCACACCGTCGACGAGCTCAAGACACTCTCGGAGGAAGCGGCGATCTACCGCCCGATCGGGGGACTCCTCGTGAAGGCGAAGGGGAAGGCCGAGGTGGAGGGCATCCTGACCGAAGAGAAGGAGACCCTCGAAGTGCGCCTGAAGTCCCTCGAGCGCCAGGAGAGCCATCTGAAGGAGAAGTACACCCAGATGCAGAAGGAGCTCACCGAGGCCCTCGACAAGGCCGGCGTCGTCGCCGCCGCGGAAGGCAGCGCGTAGCGGCCCCAACGTGCGCCGTCAGGCGCTGCGCCGCACCAGTTTGTCGGCGACGTCCTCGAGCAGGACCCGCCCCGAGGCGTTCAGCGACCGGCTGCGCCGCACCTTGCGAAGCGCGGTCGCCGTGAGCGACGCGATTTGACGTTCGCTGTAGGCGAGGCTTCCGGAGCTTCGGATGGCATCGCGGGCCCGTTCCAGCTCGGTGGCCGAGGCGTCCGGGTGACCCAGGACCGCCCGGATCGCCGCGCGGTCCGCCTCCGTCCCGTGGCGCCAGGCGTGGACCACGAGGAGCGTTCGCTTTCCCTCCGGGAGGTCGTTCGCGCTCTTTCCGGAGGCCGAAGCGTCGAACCCGGTCCCGAGCACGTCGTCCCGGAGCTGGAAGGCGACCCCGGCGGCGAGGCCGAAGGCGTCGAGGTCCTCGAGGAGGGCGGCGCGACCCCCGCCGAGGATCGCACCGATCCGCAGCGGCGCGCTGACCGTGTAGACGGCCGACTTCAGCTTGTGGACGAGCAGGACGTCCTCCGGACGGACGTCCGCGACGTCGAGCGCCCCGTTGCGCACGTCGAGAAGCTGACCGTAGGCGGTCCAGCGAGTCATGCGGGAGAACTCCTCCAGCGCCGCCAAGCGCCGCAACGCCGGCGCCCGGACCGCGAGGAGCGACTCGACCGTGAACGACTCTTCGAGGTCCCCGAGCGTAATGCCGATCCCGATGCCGTAGTCCTCGGGCTTGCCGAGCCCGCCCATCGTCCGATGCTCCTCCGCGAGGAGTCGGTGCAGGGTCGGCCCACCCCTCCGCGTCTCGGAGTGGTCGATGATGTCGTCGTGGATGAGCATCCAGCTTTGGAAGTGTTCGAGGGCCGCGGCCGCGGGGACGGCGGCGACCGGGTCGCGGTGGGTGGCGAGGTGGTATCCGGCGAGGACGAGCAGGGCGCGGAACCGCTTCCCGCCCCGGAGGGTGAACTCGCGGGATCTCTCGAGGAACGGCCGGAACGGGGGTGGGCTCCGCCGGCGGGCCGCGGCGTACGACTCCGCAATCGCGCGCTCGACCTTGGGCAAGTATTCGGCGAGCCGAGCGAACTCCACGGCGGTTCGGTTCTCCGACGAATGTACATATTTAACCTCGGAGCCGTCATCGGCGGTCGATGGCGCACCCTGGGTTCCCGGAGTTCGTCGGCCGCCTCGTGGAGGCGATGGGCCAGAGCGTCGCGGCCGTGCGTCCCCGCGAGGAACTCGTGCTGCTCCAAACCTCCGATGGATTCCTGTACGCATTCGTCGATGACACCACGCGCCTGTCGCTGGATCACGTCCGCCGGCTGTTCGCGGAGGTCCCCGACACCCCGTCGAAGGTCGTCGTGCTCACTCCCGACCGGCTCCCGCTCGCGCTCGGAACGGAGATCCTGCGCTCGGGAGGAACGCTCGTGGAAGGCGCCCGATTCACGGAGCTCGCCAAGGGTCTCGGCCTCGGCGAGGAGCTCGGGGAGCCGCCCCGCGGCACCGTCGAACCGCGCCGCGCGCGTCTCCTCCCGTCCGCCCGGCAGCTCGACGAGGTGATCGGCCGCGCGGAGACTTGGCAGAGCTGGGGCGTCCCGGCGCTGGCGCTGCGATTCTACCGGCACGCGTCGGAGCTCAAGCCCGAATTCCTCCCCGCGAAGCTCGGGGTCGGACAGACCCTCCTCGCCCTGGGGCTTCCGTTGGAGGCGGACCGGGTGTACGACGAGATTCTCCGCGCCTCTCCCGGCAACGTCGATGCGAGGATCGGGAAGGCGACCGTCCTGGGCGCGACCGGGAAACCCGAGAAGGAGATCGAGGCATTCCGCGCGCTTCTGGCCGAGAAATCCGCCCGTCCCGAGGTGCGGGCTCACCTCCTCGCCGCCCTCCTGGACGCGCACGCATGGACCGAAGCCCGGGCGGAGGTCGAACGAATGCTCGAGGCGATGCCGGACGACCCGCGCCTGCGGTTCCTGCACGCCGCGACGCTGGAGCGGACGGCCACCGCGACCGAGGCGAACCGGGAGCGGGAGCGTTCCCGGGCGCTCGGACTCCCGTACGAGTCGGAACGCGCCCTGTGCGAACATCTCGGACTCCCCGTGCCCGCGCCGCCCGCCACCCGCGCCATCGCCGAACTCTCCGCGGCCAAGCCGACGCGCGCCTCGGCCAAGTCCCAGGCTCGCGCCGGGCCCCCCAAGCGGAAGTCGCCGGCTCCGGAGCCATCGCGAACGAAAGGGAAGGCCGCGCGACGCGCGTCGCGATAGCCCCCCGGTCCGGAGCCGGAGTCGCCCTCGTGCGGATCGTTTCGCTCCTTCCGAGCGCGACCGAGATGGTCGTGGCGCTCGGGCACGGGAAGGAGCTGGTCGGGAGGAGTGAGGAGTGCGACTGGCCGGAGACCGTCCGCACCCTTCCCGCCGTCATGCGACCGCGTGCCTTGGACGCCGACCGGCCGTCCGCCGAGATCGACGACCGGGTGCGAACGACCCGGGGTGCGGGGGAGAGCCTCTACGTTCTCGACGTCCCCATGCTCGCGAGGTTGCGACCGGACGTGATCCTCACGCAGGACCTGTGCGGGGTGTGCTCCGTCACGGAGGCCGAGGTCGAGCGCGCCTGCGCAGCCGCGGGGGTCGCCCCCGACATCGTGAGCCTCACCCCCCGCTCCCTCGCCGACGTTGGCGCCAACATCCTCGCCGTCGGGAAAGCGATTGGAGCGTCGTCGGCCGCCCGGACCTTGTCGGGGGCGTTGACCGACGGAGCGCGCCAGCCGACCCAGCGAGGACCGAGAGTGGCGGTGGTCGAATGGCTCGACCCACCGATTCTCGCGGGGCTGTGGACCCCCGAGATGGTGCAACGGGCCGGAGGGAGTCCGATCGGTCCCGACCCAGGATCCGTCGGACACCGGACCACGTGGTCTGCTATCGCGCAGGAGCGTCCCGAGCTGGTGCTCGTCTCCCCGTGCAGCTTCTCCGTCGCCCGCACCGCCCGGGAGTTGACCGACTCTCCCATCGGGAGAGCCCTGCTGGAACTCCGGGCACCGAGGGGCGTGTGGTTGGCCGACGAGGCGTACTTCAGCCGCCCGGGACCGCGGCTTCGGGACGGCATCGACCTCCTGCGGAAGCTGCTGGGCTCGGACCCTCCGGAGGGACCGATGCCGATACAACGGTGGGACCCTCCCCGTCCCACGCAAGGAGCGGACGCGTGAGCAGCTGGACGAGTCCGACGGGGGGCGGCTACTGGGTCGGCGCCCAGCCGATCCCGTCGAGGAAACTCACGACCTCCCCGACCGAGATCCTGCACATCGCCATCGCCTTCGTCGTCCTCACGGTCGACATCGCGATCGTCGAATCCGGCCTGGTCGGCTCCGTCCGGTTCGGGGACTTCAACCCCGGTGCCGTGTTCGCTGGTCTCGCCTTCGGCGCCGCCGCCGCCCTGACGGGATTCCTGGCCCACGAGATGGCCCACAAGGTCACCGCCCAGCGGCTCGGGTTCTGGGCGGAGTTCCGGATGTCGCCGATCGGCCTCCTCTTCTCGCTCGTGACTGCGATCTACGGATTCCTTCTCGCGGCGCCGGGGGCGACGGTCGTCGGCGGGATGGGCGGCGTGCGGGACTGGGGGCGCACGAGCCTCGCCGGGCCGGCACTGAACCTCGTGGAGGGCTCGGTGTTTGCGGCGGCGGGTCTCGCGCTCAACACCCAGTCGGGGTACTCGGGGGGAGTCCTCTTCCTCGTCCTCCTCGCGTTCATCAACGGCTGGTTCGCGACGTTCAACATGATCCCGTTCGGCCCGCTCGACGGCCGCAAGGTCCTTCGCTGGGACACGAAGGTCTGGGTGGGATTCTTCGCGCTCGCGGCCGCCTTCACCGCCCTGATGTTCCTGATCGTCTACTACGGCTGGCCCATCGCCCTCGGAGGAACATGAAGGTCCCCGCCGTCCACGAACTCGGACAGGGCCGCCTCCTCGTGGACGTAGGCTTCCGTGAGAACGAGGGGTTGATCGCGAGCTTCCTCCTCCCGGGGCCGGACGGCTGGACGATCATCGAGACCGGCCCGACGAGCTGCCTCGAGCGCCTGGTGGCGGGCGTCCTGCGCGCCGGGGTCGACCCGCGGGAGGTCGTCCGGATCTTCGTCACCCATATCCATCTCGACCACGCCGGAGCGCTCGGGGCCGCCGCGGAGAAGTTCCCGGAAGCGGAGCTGTTCGCGCACCGCGCGGGCGTCGGTCACCTGGTCGACCCGACGAAGCTCATCGAAAGCGCCCGGCGAGCCTGGGGCGCCGCCTCCGACGAACTCTGGGGTCCGATCGTCCCGACCCCCGCCCTCCGGCTGGGACCGCTCGACGGCGGCGAAGTGTTCCCCTTGAACGACGGGAACCTCGAGGTGATCGCGACACCCGGCCACGCGAAGCACCACCTCGCCTTCCTGGACACCGGCCTCTCCGCCGTCTTCACCGGCGACGCGGCCGGGGTCCTGTTGACCGATGGGTGGCGGGCGCGACCGGCCGTCCCCCCGCCGGACCTCGACCTCGAGCTCTTGTTCGCGAGCCTGGACCGGATCGCGGCAGCCGAGGCGAAGACGCTCCTTCGGACGCACTTCGGGTCGGGGGGAGAGCCGAAGGCGGACCTGGTGGCCTACCGTCGCGCCGTCGAGGAATGGCGGGACGTCGCGCTTGGCGCGGCCCGCGTCACCCCGGAGATCCCGTACATGGCCCAGGCACTGCGGGAGCACGAGGAGGCCGTGGCGAGAGCCTCCGGGCACGCGCCCACGAGCGAGGACCGCGGCGCCCTCGTCTCGGGATATGAGATGGCCGCCATGGGCCTCCTCCGGTACTTCCGCACGCACGAGCTCCTGCCGAGGTAAGGACGGGTGACCGAGCTTCCGCCCGGGCGCCGGGGGGTCCCCTCCGGGGCCCTCTTCATCGTGCGGATCGTCTACGCGTTCAACTGGTACAACATCGGGGCCGTCCTGCCCCTCATCGGGGTCTCCCTGGCCGCGTCCCCCTCCGAGCTCGCCGTCGTCCTCGGGGCCTTCCTCCTCGGCGTCGGCGTCTTCCAGATCCCGGCCGGTCTCGCCGCGGTCCGTTGGGGTTCCCGACGAGTCTCCCTCGCCGGCGTGGCCGTCTTCGGCCTCGCGGGGATCGCCTCCGCCTTCTCGCCGACGTGGCCGGACCTCGCCGCGATCCGATTCCTCGGCGGCGTCGGCGCGGCGTTCTTCTTCTCCCCGGCCCTCAGCCTCATCGCGTCGTACTTCCCCCCCGGGGAGCGGGGGCCCGTCATCGGGTTCTACAACGGCGGGTTTTCGATCGGCGGCGCCATTGGCCTCGTCGGTGGGGTGGGCCTCGGCCTCGCGTACGGCTGGCCCGCTGCCTTGGGATTCGGGGGCATCGCGTTGCTCCTCACGACGGCAGCGGCCTACTTTGTCCTCCCGAAACAGCCGGCCGAAGGGTCCACGAGCGGTGCGGCCGCGGTCTACGCCGCCGGTCGCTCGGTCCTGCACAGCCGCTCGATCTGGGGGCTCTCGATTGCCCTGACTGGATTCTGGACGGCGATCTACCTCGTGGCCCAGGACTTCGTCGACTACGTCCACACGGTCCACACGGCGTGGGGCGTCGGAGTGGCCGGGATCCTGACGGCCGTGGTCGTGGTCTCGGCGTTCCCCGGGGGACCGTTCGGCGGGTGGATCGCCGAGCGGGGCGCGGACCGCCGGCTCCTCGTGGGCGGGTTCGGCGCCCTGGTGGGCGTACTCGTCCTGCTGATTCCGTTCGCGAACCTCTGGACCATCGGTCCCCTGTTCCTCGCCTTGGGCTTCTTCGACGGCGTCGTCTACGCGATCCTGTACCTGATCCCGACCTATCTCCCCGAGACTCAGGGAGAGGGACTTGCCCTCGGAGTCGGCGTCGTCAACTCGATTCAAGTCCTGCTCGGGAGCGGCTTCGTGGTCCTCTTCGGGGTGCTCGTGGAGCGGGTCGGATACAACGGCGCCTGGCTCTACGCCGGAATCCTCAGCCTCGCGCTGCTCCCCGGGTTGCTCTTGGTCGCGCCGAGCCGCGGCTCGGCGACGTCGACAGCACGGTGACGAGGTTCGTGGGGGTCCCCTCGAGGGGATACCCGGCCGTGAGGACGATCCGGCCTCCCCTTCGGCGTCCGGGCCGGTGAGCGACGAGATTCTGCGCAAACCCCCGCATCGCCTCCAGCGTCATGTTCGCGGGGCACGGAAGCGCTTCGACTCCCCACGTCAGGGCCAACCGTCGTCGGGTCTCGACTCCGGCGCAGAGCGCAAGGATCGGTGCCGAAGGACGGCTCGCCGCCACGAGCCGGGCCGTCCGACCGGACGAGCTGGGAGTGACGATGGCCTCCGCGTGCACGTCGATCGCGAGGCGGACGGCCGCGTCCGCCACCGACCGATCCGAAGAGGGGGGGAGAACCGAGGGCCGCGCGATCTGGAACTCTCCGGTCGCCACCCCGGCCTCGGTGCTCCGGCAGATGCGGTCCAGCCACGCCACGGATTCGAGCGGGTACCGCCCGGTCGCGCTCTCTTCGCTCAACATCACGGTGTCGGCGCCGTCGAGGACGGCGTTGGCGACGTCCGTCGCCTCGGTCCGGGTCGGCCGCGGCGCGGCGACCATGCTGAGGAGCATTTGCGTGGCCACGATCGCCGGTTTCTGCGCCGCGTTCGCCGCGCCCACCAGGCGCTTCTGCTCCAACGCCAGCCGCTCGAGCGGCACCTCGATGCCGAGGTCGCCCCGTGCGACCATGATTGCGTCGGCGGCTTCGACGATCTCTTCCCGCCGGGCGAGCGCTTCCGCCCGCTCGATCTTGGCGATGATGCCGACCTGGGCGCGACCGGACCGGGCGAGCAAGGTCCGGAGAGCGCGCACATCCGAGGCTGCGCGAACGAACGAGAGCGCGACCCAGTCAACGCCCGCATCGACCGCGATGGCGAGGTCGACGAGGTCCTTCTCGCCCAGAATTTCCGCCCGCAGTCGCGCCCCTGGGAGGAAGACTCCCGCGTGGGACGAAACCGTCCCCCCCGAACCGACGACCGTCGCAATCTGGCTGAGCCCAACCTTCCGGACGGCCAGCTCCACCGAGCCGTCGCCGAGCAGGAGCCGGTCTCCGATTCGAACCGAGGTGCCGAGGTGGTCGACCGTGACGGACGCCCGATCCGTGGTTCCGGGGAGGCCGGACGTGTCGAGCACCCATCGCTGCCCCTCCGAGAGCGTAACGGACCCTCCGGCCATCTCGCCCATTCGAATCTTCGGGCCCTGCAAGTCCGCGACGAGGGCAATCTCTCGTCCGCTCCGTTCGCCGGCGGCGCGCAACGAACGAAGGGTCGCACGATGTTCGTTGTCGGTCCCATGGGAGAAGTTGATCCGGAACGCGTCCACGCCGAGGGCCACCATCCGGTCGAGCACCGCGGGGGCGGCGCTCGCGGGCCCGACGGTCGCCAGAATCTTCGTTCGGCGCACGTCCCAACAAGCCCCTGGGGAAGATAGGGCCGTCGCGACTATCCGGGCACGGCCCAGACTCCTTTTGTAAGGGTGGACGGGTCGGCGACCGCAGCCCCGTGGTGTAGTGGCCAAGCATGCTGGCCTTTGGAGCCGGCGACAGCGGTTCGAATCCGCTCGGGGCTATGGTGCGAATCCGGACGGGGCTATCCCTCTGTGAAGTTCGCGTCGCGCTGGACGGCCCGACCTTTCGACATGCTGGCAGACTTCGCCCTCCGTCGAGCCGCAGGCCCAACGCTCTTTCCTCGTCTGGCTCCTGATTGGTGGATGGGCGCGCGCCTTCCTGCCGGTACGCGACTATTCGACGTTTCGAAGGCGGGCCGAGTGATCGGGTTCGTGCAAGCCGCAACGCGATTACTCGTCCTGGGGGTTGGCAGCCTCTTCCTCGCCCTCACACTACTCGCAGTTCTGGTCCCAATCTCTGGGAGCCAGTCGGAGAATACTTTCGTGATTGCACTCTTTCTGGTCCTGGGGTCGGCCCTAATTTTCGGAGGTTCCCGGATGCAGGCCCGGACGCTAGTCGAAGTGGGCGTCGGACCAGTTGGGCTGTCGTTCACGTATTCCGATCGGGTAGTCGTCAATTCACATTGGCGTGACCCAGACTTCGATCTCCGGTTTCAGGATAACACGCAGGACGAGTCGATCGACCCGTTTGATCGAAAACGGGTGATCATGTTCTACTTGCGGGACAGGGTCGACGACGTGACCTTGGAACTAGTCGGAGCGACCTTGTCCGGGGCCTCTCGGCAGGGCCTACCGGTTTCCGGCCGCCGTGAGGAGTGGAGAACTCGAAGCGGGATTTACCACCCGATGGTTTTGCGAGTCGGGGTGTCTGCACCGCCACACGGGTAATCAGCCGCCAGCCGGGTGCGACGACAGCGAACTTACGCCCGAGTCAGCCTGGATTCCCCCGCCGTACGGCAAACCAAGAACATGGAATCATTCTGCGTCGACGGACGGCTCAGTCTCCACGCAGGTCGCGGCTGTCCCGAAACGGAGGCTCGACAAGTCATCATCGGCAGAAGTGTATCCCACTTATTCGGCTGTATCAGGCGAATCCGCTCGGGGTTACCCGGCCCATTGGGCGGTAACTTGGAGCCCGAAATCGTCAACAACATTCCGACCGTGGCAAGCCAAGTCTGAAAACCGAGGAGGGGGAAAACCGGGATGAGCGTTGAGGAGGAGGTGCTTGCCGCCGAGGAAGGGCTCCGCCTAGGCGACGCCGGCCCGGATCCGGATACCGGCCGAGCCTTCGAAGAACTCCTCGCAGATGACGTCCTCTTCATCCAATCGGAGGGCCAGACTGCGGGCCACTAGGCCCTCGTCGTTGCCGCGCATCGTCCGCCCCGAGGGAAGACATTCTCCTCGGTGCGGCTAAGCGAGGTCCTTCTCCGGGACCTCGGCTCGGCTGTCGCCGTCGCCTGCAGGACCGACTATACCATCGGGGAAAGAGCATTCGCCATTCGGACCCTCCGCCTTTGGCAACAGCGAGGGACGACCTGGCAGGTGGTCGTTGTCGCCCTCATGGGCATCCCCTGACTGATTGCAACCCCGGCTCGCATTCTTGGACCGAGACCGCGGAACGCCCGGCCTATAGCTCGTAGACTTTCGATCGATGAGCGAACCGAGTAAAAGTTACCCTCTCCCCGTCGAGCTCGTAGATACCGCGATAGTCCCCTATCCGAAGCCTCCAGGCCGACCGCCCCCCTTTCAGCGGGCGAATGTCGAGACCGGGTCGGGGGCGTCGAGGGTCGTCCGACAGGAGAGCGAAGGCACGGTTGAATCGGAGCTGAACCTGGCGAGGCAGCCGCGCGAGCTCCCGTTCGGCGCTTGACTGGAGAAAAACATCGGTCAATGATCAGAGCTTCAGGCGCCGTCTTACCTCGGGCAGCGGGATGCTCTTCTCCTCGTGGAGACGTCGATAGTGTTCCCGCCAAAATTGGGGAGGTGGAACTTCCTCCATTAGCTCGTTAAGCACGTCATCGTAGGTGGCATCGCCCACCTTGTACGACTTCAACTTCCTCAGGGTGTCCGAGCGGACGGGGACGGTAGTTGCCGGCGACGCCATCTCATGGCAACAATGGTGGCGATAGTCTTAACGCTTTACGCCCGGTTTTTTCGAGGGCGAGCAGAGCCCTGAGGGTTGTAGGTGTATCCACTTCGGCCTGCACTTGCCAGCGAATCCGCTCGGGGCTATCCGACACAATTTCTGCCCTGCACAATCGTTCTATCGGGGAAGTTTTCGGAGGTCGGAGTACGTTGAGGACGTGCGTGGCCGATACCCTGCAACGGAAACCACCGGACCGTCCACGCGGTAGAACACCCTCCAACGCCCGACCGTTAGCCGCCAGAGGCCCGGAGCATCCCGGACCTGTCGAGTATCGAGCAACGGGTCGCCGCCCATCGGTCGAAAGGAGAGGCGCACGAGAGACTCGATCACGAGAACCTGTGTTTCCCGCGGGAGCGATTCGAGCTCACGCTCGGCCGCCGGACGGTGTTCGACTCGGAAGGTTGGGGGCACCTAGAGCCCCAGTCGCTTCCGTGTCTCTTCGAGAGGGATGCCCGGCCCCCCCTCCCGCATCCTCCGATCGAACTCTCGGATCTCCGCCTCCGTTGGGTCCTGCTCGATGAGGTCGAGGATCACCTCGTCGTAGGTCTCTCCGCCGCGCTTCCGCCTCTCGAGCAGCCGACGGGTCGACTCGTGAACCTGGATGCTCGTGATTGCGTCGGTCGGCATGCCTCTGTCTATGGCATCCATAGACTTAATCATTTCAGCCAATCGTCCGGCGACTACCGGCCCTCCGCCGCCTGGGTAGGGGGGTTGGGGCGAGCGGAACGGCACCCGACCTGTCGGGATTCCCATTAGTCCCGCTCGGGGCTCTGGTCCGGATGCGGGCATCCCCCCATCGCCCCAATCGGGGAGTACCGATTCGGTTCCCGGCGGTCGAGCCTCTACATTGAAGGCGGCGGGGGCGGGGCCATCGGGGGCATCATCGGGGCGGACATCGCGGCTTGGGCTTTCCTCAGTCGCTTCTGAACCTGGTGGGCCCCGATGAAGACGAGGATGGGCGCGAGGATCGCGAGGACCGGAATGATGTAGAAGATGGCGCCGACCTTCGCGACCGTGCTCTGATACCGCGAACCGAACCGCCAGAGTCCCAGAATCGCCCCGATAAGACCGAGGAACGCCAAGAATCCGCCCCCGTAGAGCAGGGCAGTAGAGCCGCCCGGGAGGGACGTCGCATTGTTCTGACAGCTCGTGTCGGTGGAGGCACAGCCGAGCGCCGTGTGAATCGAAGCGGCGTAGAGCCCGGCGAATCCGAGCAGGAGCAGGAGTCCGATGAGGCCGATGACGCAGAGCACCATGGGCACGGTGAACCGGCCGTCCGCCTTCCGGAGGCTTGCGAAGCCGAGCGTGTACAGTACGAACGACAGGAGCGCGAGTGCCACGCCGGCGAGGATGGCACCAATCGCGAGGAAAATCGTGTTGAGGATGGTCTGGAAGTTCGCCCTGGAAGAGATTCCACCGCCGACCGCGAAGCCCACGTCGAGGAGGACGATGAACACGCCGGCGATTGCCAGGCCCAAGCCCAGGATGCCGAGGAGGGCTCCCCACTTGATGCGAGAGGCCCCGGCCATTTCGGCCTCCGTCGGGGGCATCAGTCCGTTCATTCCCGGCCCCACCGGCGCCGGCGCACCGGGCGGTGGGTTCCACGTAGCCGCCATGCAGAATCTCGGTCGGCTCGTTAGTTATCAATCCTGCGTCGGAGTGCTAACGAGTTTGTCGCCCTCGAGTCCGACCTCACAGCCGTCGATGTCGAGTCTGCAGCCCGTAGGGGGCACGGGATTGGGTCGGACGGACGAATCTTCGTTGATCTCAAGGACCGACACATCGGAGATTCCTTCCAAGGTCCGGGGTAGAGCTCGCGTCGGCCGAGCGCGGGTCGGGTGGGGGGGATGCCTCCGCTATGGTCCGGATCCGCGCGGGGCCATGGTTCGAATACCTCGGGGGGTGACTCTTGACGAAACTCCAAAGGGGCGCCAACCTTCGACGAGTACCCTGCCGAGAAGGGGCAGAAACCTCCGGTCCGGGCTTAGGTGCGAACCGCGACAGGGAACCGAGGTTTTCGATGATCCGGCGGTCTACGTGCTCCCTGACTTCCTGAGTTCCAACTGCCACGAGATGCCGTACTTGTCGTCAAACCAGGCAAAAAGTTGGCTGGATCGGTAGGACCGAAGCGGCATGTGAACCTTCCCGCCGTTCGAGAGACTCGTAAAAAGGCCGGTCAACTCTTCAACTGAACGGCAGCTCACGTACAGCGAGAACGCGGGGGTGAACGCGAGCCGCGCATCCCCTTCGCTCTCGGTCGCCATGAAGCGCTGCCCGGCGAGTGTAAACGCCCCTCTCCGAAGCTCGCCAGCCGGTACCTGCTCCCCCTCTCCATGACGTTCTAGATACTCGACCTTCGAATCCGGAAACAGCGAGACGTAGAATCGGATGGCTTCCTCGGCCTTTCCGTACTGCGTTCCTGAGAACGTCAGGAAGGTCGTGATCGACGGTGGCTCGGGACCGGTCTTGGTGCTCCCCGAAGCGCTCATCACGCTGGCGAACGCCAACTCCGATTATCAGCTCGCCGGGGTTGGTGTTTGGGCCTCCGTTCGTGGGGGGGGATCCTAGGCCGCAGCGAACCCAGAATCGAAGCCATGTCGAACACCACCTTACGCTCGGTCGGCCGGACCGTCCCAGCGCCGCAGGATTGTCCGACGGGACAGGGAAAGGATCGCTCGCCCCAGGACCACGCACGGTATTCGAGGGCCGCGGCCACCGACACTGTTTCCCACTTTTTGGCAACAGAAGGTCAATCCCCTCGGGGCTACGCTTCGATTCCGACCGGGACCGGCGCGTCGCTGACCTTCGTTTCACCAGGGCGGCACCCGTTGAGGTGAGGCCCCTCGCAGGTTGTGGCGAGTCGGAGCAGGAGCGTCTCCCGCCGGGCCCCACGTGGCTCCGCCAGATTCCAGAACGACCTGAAATCGGAGCCGGCCGCCAAGGCCTACTTGTCGGTGGTGTCCTCGACGCGCCCCATGGGAGTGTTCTGCTTCCGGGTGTAGCCGCCCCGGGAAATCATCACGGCGCCGAGGACCAAGAGGACGACGAACACGACCAACGCCTCCACCCAGTAGCTCCGGCTCAGGTACACGACGTAGCCCGCCGCGCCAACCCCGATGAGGATGACGAGAACTCCCAGCACCTTCAACAGACCGCCCCATTCGTACTCCCCGTACCCCATCGATCGGACCTCAGCCAGATTCCGAGACTGAGGTTGGGGTTAAGGCTCTGCTGGGTTCAATTTGAGCGGCGCCCGGAGAACGAGAAGGCGGTTCGACACCCGGTTCTCCGTCGAGGGCGAGTCCGAACCTGGGGAGTCGAACCACCCTCCGATTCGGGACCGGGCGGGGGGCGCGGAGGGGCGTCCGCCGTCCGGCCATCGATGCGTTTGGCGACTCTCTTCGGACGGACTTATGACCTCGGCGGCCTGACGGTTTCGCATGAGCGAAGTCGCCTGGGTGCGCCGGTGGTTCGCGTACAACTCGGCCGCTCGGCACGGGTACTTTGAGACGCTGGCGAAACTTCCTCCAGCCGAGCTTACGCGAGATCGCGGAGCCTCGTTCCCGACCCTGCTCGACATCCTCGGCCATTCGATGGGCGGCATCGAGACCTGGATCGTACGGATGTCCCCGGTGATCGGGGAGTCGATTGCGCCGTACGACGGGCCCGATCCCGTGACGCTGGACGACCTGCGAAAGTACGAGCGATCCACCGAGGACCAAGTCGAACGATTCTTCTCCCGGCTCTCGGACAAGGACCTGGACCGGGCGTTCCTCGTCCCCAAGTTGCCCCCGTGGTGGGATGAAGATTTCACCGCGGGTGTCCGCGGCACGCTGCTCCATGTGGTCGAGCACGAACTGCAACACCGGGGAGAGCTCAACGCCCTCTTGTGGCAGATCGACGTCGACCCGCCGATCCTGGACTGGGGCACGTTCGAGGAAACGCACCCCCGCTCGTCGACGGGGACATCGTAACCTGGCGAGGGTCTTCCGTCGAACGAGCGGTGGGGCGGGTTGCTGGCGGGACGGCGAACGGGCGCACCCTCCTGGACCGGCCGCATCGACCGCCGCCGGGCGTGTTCGGGCCGACGTCCACCACGCCGAGGCCGGGTCCCTCGAGGAACCCGACGACGAGGGACCTCCCGGCTTCCGCGGCGCTCCATTCGTACGCGCAGGGGCGTCGGATGACGGTTGCTCCCATTCCGACCACGATCCAGTCCGTCCGTCGGCTGGCGGTCACGAAACAACGCCTCAGCGGGACGCCGGGCCCACGCCCCACTGGGACGACTCTCCTTTCGGTGGTCCGGGACCTCGGCTACATCCAGTGGGACCCCGTCCCCATCGTCGCACCGTCCCACCTCCTCTCCCTCTGGGCCCGGATCGGCGACTTTCCGGTCTCCCTGCTCGACGACCTCCTCTGGCGCCAACGGACGATCTTCCAGCATTGGACCCCGCTCGCCTCCCTCGTGCTGACCGAGGATTATCCCCTCTACCGGTCGCTCATGCGCCGATACCCCGGCTCGCTCTCCCCCTCGTGGGCGAACCACGGGACCCGGGCGGAGAGATTCCTGGCCGGACACGTCGAGCTCCGCCGACGGATCCTCCGGCAGCTCCGGAACGGACCTCTCCGCCTCGGGCAGTTCGAGGAGCACCGGGGAACGAAACGCGACGACGGGGAATGGTCGTTCGGGAGCGATGTCTCGCAGATGCTGTTCCACCTGCTGATGCGCGGCGATGTGATGATCGTCGGCCACGAGAACAACCAGAATCTCTGGGGGCTCTCCGGCCCGTTCCTCCCGAAGTGGGTCAATCGAACGGCGCTCTCCCAAGACGAGGCCGAACGCGCGGCGGCGCGACGGGCCATCCGCGCCCTCGGAACTGCGACCCCGTCGGAGATCACGTTCTACTTTATCCGCGGACGCTACCAGCGTCTGCGCGCGACCCTGACCGACCTCGAGCACGAGGGTGGGATCCATCGGGTGGCGGTCGAGGGGTTGGGTCCCCGGGACACGCGGTACGTCGACGACCGTGACCTGGCCCTGCTGGAATCGATGGGAACGGGGACGTGGGAGCCGCGCCTGTCCCTGCTTCCCCCGTTCGACAACATGACCATCAGCACCGCGTGGATGGACCGGTTGTTCGGGTTCCATTACGTCCGCGAGCAGTTCCTGCCCCGCGAGAAGCGAAAGTTCGGCACCTACGTGCTGCCGATCCTCTGGGGCGACCGGTTCATCGGTCGGATCGACCCCAAGTTCGACCGGGCACGTGGAGAGCTCGTGGTCCATGCGGTCCATGCGGAGCCCGACGCGCCGACCGACCCGGAGGTCGCCGACCGCATCGGAGAGACGATCGGCCGTCTTGCCACGTTTCTGGGGGTCGAGCGGGTGACCTACACCCCGCGAGTACCGAGGCCCTGGAGGAGCGCGCTGCACTGAGTTCGGCCCGGCGACGGCGGCCACCCGTCGTACCGATGGAGATTGACCCCGACGCGAACCGCACCGTCGTGCTCGCAGTTCGGGGGCCGTCAGACCCCGGATTCGTCAGCCTCGTGACGGCAGTCCACCGTGCTCCCGGGGCGAGCCCGGGGCGCGCGAGACTAAGGTAGTCCGTCCGGGTCGAACGATGCGGAGAGAAACTGGAGGGTCCGACGCCAGGCGTCGGCGGCGCTCTCGGCATGGTAGTTGGACGGACGAGTGTCGTTGAAGAACGCATGCTTGGCGCCCGGGTACACCTGCGAGGAAAAGCTCCGCCCGCTTCGGGCCATGGCCTCCGCGAACAGTGGGACGGTTCCCGTCAGGCCGGGGTCGAGTTCTCCGTACAGGCCGAGAACGGACGCGCGGATCCGCGGCACGTCGTCGATCGGTGGATTCTGCCCGTAGAACACGACGGCCGCTCGCAGCTCGGGATCGAGGGTGGCGAGCCGCGCCGACATGGCGCCCCCGAAACAGAACCCAACGGAGCCGACTCTTCGGGGATCGACCTCGGGGAGACTCCGAAGGTACGTGGTCAGCGCCAGCAAGTCTTCCGCAAACCCTGCCTGAACCGAGGGATTCGTGACCGTGCCGAACGCCTCCAGCACCGGCCGTCGTTCCGGCGGCTGGGTCGCCGCGAACTCCGCGAACTTTCCGGGGTCCTTCCGGAGTTCCGGCGGCGCTTGGGCCAGCGATTGCATCGCCAGCGCGATGTTCGCCGGGGTGAGGACCGCCCGGACCTCCCGCGGGAACAGCTCGGGAGCCGCCGCCACGTACCCCTCGGCGGCGAATCGCTCCGCCACGTTCCGGATGTGGGCATCCGCGCCGAAGATCTCGTGGATGACCACGACGGCGGGGCGCGGAGTCGAGGAGTCCGGCGGAAAGGCGAGGAAGCAGTCCATCGTACCGTGCGGGGTGGGCAGGGCCACGGTGCGACTCGGTGCCGGCATGGAGCAGGACTCGAACGGTTCACCCCGAGATAATCCGGTGGGTCCCGGCCTTGGTGCCGTTACGGCTCGGCCTTCCGAAGCCGAACGCCGTCCGGGCTCTCGAGCGTAAGCTTGCGTTCCTGGCAATGCTGCAGCGCGCGGTTCAGACCCGCGAGCGAGACCCGGTGACCCCTTCGCTCGAGTTCCTCGAGGAGTTTGCGGCGACGGACCGGATCCTCCGACGTGCGAAGGCACCCGAGGATGGCGTCGAGGAGCCCGGGAGGTACCCCGGCCGGCGGCGATGACGCCCGCGCGGTCGTCTCGGGTTCCGCCACGATCCCGGGGGAGCGACGCGTCCTCACAAGAGTTGGGGAGGGTCCCGCACCGGTCCTCGACCGAGGGTCAGCCCCCGTCTCCCCCTCGGCCCATTCCCTGGCCTCCGGCCCCGGGGGTGTCGCCCGGAGGGCGAGCCACTCCCGGCCTGTCAGAAGAGAAAGCAGAACGTCTAAGCCCCCGGCCCCAGTCCCGAGCCGGTCGTCGAGTGCCCGTTGGGGACCCGATGACCGAGATCATGGGAGCCGAGGGGAGCGGAACGAAGGGAGCGTCGGGGACGAGCGTCGGGTCGGAAGGAAGCCGCGAGCACCCATGGAAGCTGAAGACCCCGAGCGGCGCCTCCGAGTTTCTCGCGTTCCGTGACCCGAGTCTCGACCCGCCGGCGCTCGTGGTGCAGGTCGGAAACACGGAGCTCCGGTACCAGCTCCGGTGTCTCGATGACCTGGCGGCCGCGCTGAAGAAGCACGGGGATTGGATGCCTCTCGGCAGCGCGGACGAGCAGAAGCCGGCTGCCCCCGGCACCGTGGAGGCGTGGGGTCGATCACCGACCAACCCGGTCGGCGGATGGTACGGACTGAAGAAGGGACTTCGGGGACGATTCGGAAACTATGTCCCGCCCGTGATGGAGAAGCTCGGCCTCGCCGAGGTCGAGCACAATCCGAAAGGCAACCGGATGCGGGCGCGAACGTAGGACCCCGCCCCCACTGGGCCACGGGGTCACCCCGACCCACGACCACCGTTCCTCCCGACCGGAGAACGCCCACCGGACACACTCAAACGCTCGCGCCGGGGCGTGAGCCTCCTCCGACTGTTCGTCGACGGGACGGTCGACGGTGGTCTGCGGCTCCTACGATGGGTTTATGTCAGCCCGTTCGGCTCGGCGGCCCGAGGCTCTACGACCGCTAGCATCGTGCCCTGCGGATCTGGGAGAAACCTCGACCTGCGGCTCCAGCACGTCTCCGCGACGGAGAACCTCCGCCGCGCGGCCGCGCTCGCGGGGAGCGCCCGTTAGGGCACTCCCGAGCGCGGTGCGCAACCATGCTGGCATCCTCCTCGCTTGCCGACGTCCTGTTCACCCTCGGCCTTGGGCTCCTCCTGGCCCGCTGGCTCGGGATTTACATGGCGAAGGTCTTCCAGGGCCGCCCCACGATCCTGGACGGGCTGTTTGACCCGGTCGACCGGGTCGTCTACGGGGTCCTCGGCGTCGACCCCCGCCGGGCCATGGGCTGGAAGGAGTACGCGGGCGCCCTGATCATCGCCAACGGCGTCGCGCTCTTGTTCGTCTTCGTACTGCTCCTGTTCCAGGGGAGCCTCCCCTGGAACGCCTTCCACGTCCCGGGAATGACCTGGGACCTCGCCTTCCACACCGCGAGCTCGTTCACGACCAACACCGATTACCAGCACTACGTCCCCGAGCAGCAGGTCTCGCTCCTGAGCGCCTCGCTCGGGCTGCAGATGCTGATGTTCCTCTCCGCGGCGAGCGGCCTCGCGGTCCTCGTCGCTTTCGTCCGTGGCTTCCTTCGGAAGGACGGCCGGATCGGGAACTTCTGGTCGGACCTCGTGCGGTGCCTTACCCGGGTGCTGTTCCCGCTCGCCGCCGTCGGGGCGATCGTCCTGCTGTTCGCCGGCGTTCCCGAGACGCTCGCCCAATCGGTCCACCACGCGCTCCTCGGCGGCGGATACGAGATCGTCCCCACCGGGCCGGTCGCCACGTGGGACTCGATCGAGATGATCGGGACGAACGGGGGCGGCTACTTCGCGGCGAACGCTGCCCACCCGTTGCAGAACCCGACGGCGTTCACCAATCTCGTGGAGATCGTGATGATGATGCTCCTCACCTTCGCCCCCCCGTTCCTATTCGGCCGGATGGTCAAGCGGCCCAACGAGGCGTACCCCCACATCGGGGCGATCCTGATCATCTTCGTCGTCGCCCTTCTCCTCCTGTTCTACTTCGAGGCATCGAACCCGTTCCTGACCGGCGCGGGGGTGAGCCAGAACAACGGCTACTTCGTCGGGGCGGAGTCCCGATTCAGCGTCGCCGAATCGGTCCTGTTCCAGGGGATGAGCGTCTACGGGAACGTCGGGGCGACGACCATGTCCCTCGGTTCGCTCACCCCGGGGGCCCAATCGGTCCTCCTCTGGGGGATCTTCCTCCAATGCGCGCCGGGGGGGGAGGGGACCGGCTTCGGCACGCTCCTCATCAACGCGCTACTGGCCATCTTCGTCGGCGGCCTGATGGTGGGCCGCACCCCCGAGTATCTCGGGAAGAAGATCGGCCCGGCCCAGATCCGATGGGCGATCGTCACGCTCCTCGCGCACCCGCTCGCCATCTTCATCCCGCTGGCGGTCGCGTCGGTCGCCGGGATCACCCAGGTCGCCGCCGGCCCCGGCTCCCATGCGTTCACCGTCGTACTGTACGAGTTCACGAGCGAGTCGGCGAACAACGGCAGCGGGATGGGGCCGATCAACGACGCGACGCCGTTCTTCAACGTCGCGGGCGGGATCATCATGCTGTTCGGCCGGTTCGTGCCGATGGTCGCCATGCTGGCGATCGGCGGAGCCCTCGCCCGGCAACCCGAGATCCCGGTGGGTCCGGGAACTCTGAAGACCTCGTCGGTCACCTTCACGCTCTACCTCGTCGGATTCCTGCTGATCGTTACCGGCCTCCTCTTCCTGCCGGTGCTCGCGATGGGGCCATTCGCGCAGGGGGTCAACTGGCCGTGAGCGCCGCGACCCCGAGCCAGACGCAGGCCGTCGGTGCCACCGTGAGCGTTCGACGCGTCGCCCACACGAGCGTGGGCGTCGTCCTGAGCCGATCTCTCGCCAAGTTCGACCCGCGGAAGCAGGTGCGCAACCCGGTGATCTTCGTCGTCTACGCCTTCACGTTCTTCACCGCGGCCGTCTGGGCATTCCCCTGGCTCTTCCCGGACATCGTCGCCTCCGGCTACTCCCGGCCGTACTACCTCGCCGTCACGGTGATCCTGCTGCTGACGGTCTGGTTCGCCAACATCGCGGAAGCCGTCGCGGAAGCGCAGGCGAAGGCGCAGGCGGACAGCCTCCGGGAAGTCCGGGCCGGACTGCGGGCGCGCCAGATCCTCCCTGATGGACGCCGCCGCTGGGTCGCCGGTACCCAGCTCCACCGTGGCGACCTCGTCGAGGTCCGACCGGGCGAGACCGTCCCGTTGGACGGCGACGTGGCGAAAGGCGGGGCGATGATCGACGAGTCCATGATGACCGGCGAGTCGGCCGCGGTCGTCCGGGAGAGCGGCGGCGACCGGACCAGCGTCCTCGGCGGAAGCCGCGTCCTGGACGGGACGATCGAACTCCGCATCACCGCCGAACCCGGAACCAGTTTCCTCGACCGGATGATCCAGCTCGTCGAGGCGACGAGCCGCGACAAGAGCCCGAACGAGATCGCCTTGACGCTCGTGCTGAACGCGCTCACCCTCGCGTTACTCGTCGTCGTCGTGACGTTCGCCTATCTCCTCGATTTCACCCAGCTCGGGCTCGGCACCGTGAACCTGGCGACGCTGATCGCCCTCTTCGTGTGCCTGGTTCCCACGACGATTGGGGGCCTCCTCTCGGCAGTCGGGATCTCCGGGGTGACCCGGGTTGCCAAGTCGAACGTGGTTTGCAAATCCGGCAAGGCGATCGAGGCGGCCGGCGACCTCGACGTGCTCATCCTCGACAAGACGGGGACGATCACCGTTGGCGCTCGACTGGCCGTCCAGTTCGTGGCCGCCCCCGGCGTGGACGCCGACCAGTGCGAGCGGACCGCGCTGCTCGCCTCCCTGCTCGATGAGACGCCGGAGGGACGGTCCATCTCCCGCCTCGCGACCCTGCGAGGGATCCGCCTCGAGAAACTGAAGACGACCGACGTGAAGGCCATCCCGTTCTCGACGGCCCGGAGGATGTCGGGGCTCGTCCTCCCCGACGGCACCGAGGCGATGAAAGGCTCCGTCGGCGCCATCACCGAATACGTCGGCGTGTTCCCGGCGGAGCTCCAATTGGTCGCCGACGACGCGAGTCGCCGCGGGATGACCCCCCTCGGCGTTGCGCTTGGGAAGAAGGTCGTCGGTCTCGTCCTCCTCAAGGACGTCGTGAAGCCCGGCATCAGCCAGCGAATCCAGGAACTCCGGACGATGGGGATCCGGACGATCATGTGCACCGGGGACAACCGACTCACGGCGCTCTCCATCGCACGGGAAAGCGGCGTCGACGAGTTCGTGGCCGAGGCGAAGCCCGAGACGAAGCTGAAGCTCGTCGCCCTCGAGAAGAGCCACGGTCGGCTGGTCGCGATGACCGGCGACGGCACGAACGACGCCCCGGCCCTCGCGAGGGCCGACGTGGGGTTTGCCATGAACAGCGGAACCTCGGCGGCGAAGGAGGCCGGCAACATGGTCGACCTCGACAGCGACCCGACGAAGATCATCGACGTGATCTCGATCGGCAAGCAGCTGCTGATCACCCGCGGCGCGCTCACCACCTTCTCGATCACGAACGACGTGGCGAAGTACTTCGCCGTGATCCCGGCGATCTTCGTCGGCGTCACCACGCTCGGCTTTCTCAACGTCCTCCAGCTCTCCGACCCTCGGACGGCGGTGCTGGCGACGCTCCTGTTCAACGCGCTGATGATTCCGGTCCTGATCCCGCTCGCGCTGATCGGGGCGTCGTTCCGGCCGATGCCCGCCGTGGACCTGCTGCGGCGCAACCTCTTGCTCTACGGACTCGGCGGTCTCGTCAGCGCCTTCGTTGGGATCAAACTGCTCTACATCATCATGACCATGCTGGGGTACCGATGAGCGGCGCCCCGACCCCCCACCGGGGGGCTCGGCCCCACCGCGAACCGCGCGAGCTGTCGCCCGAGCTCGGCGGGGAGGAGGCCCCCGGAACGGGACTCGCCCCGGACCCGCCGTTCCAGTGGCCGAGCGGCCGCGCCCTGTTCGCCGGCCTCGCGCTCCTCATCCTGCTCGCGGGCGTTGCCTATCCCTACGTGTTCACGGTCGCGGCGGAGACGCTGACTCCGGCGACGGCGACCGGGGCCAACATCACCCTCGGCGAGAACATCACGAACCCGGCGCTGTTTTGGCTCCGACCGTCGCTCATCGACTTCCAGCCGTACTCCGGGGCCGGCGGGGAGGTGCCGTATGGGCCGGTCGATCCCGCGCTCTACAATCAGACCGAGCAGTACATCGCGGAATACGGCCTCAAGAACGTCTCCGTCCCCCTGAACCTTGTCAGCCCTTCGGCGAGCGGCCTCGACCCCGACGTGACCCCGGAGGCCGCGCTCGTGCAGATTCCCCGGGTCGCGCATTTCAGCAACCTCACCCAGTCGGTCCTCCTGGCTTGGGTCGACGCGGCGATCGTCTCTCCCGTCGCCGGATTCCTCGGACCGTCCTACGTCGACATCATTGCCCTCGACCAGACGATGATCGCTCACCTCGGCGCAAGCACGCCGCTTGACCTCGGTATGACCTCGAGGTAGCGCGCGGGCGTCCGGTCCCTCCGACCGACGGGAGAATCGCCCGGCCGAGCGGTACTACGAATTCGCAAAACAACATACCTTTATGCGGGTCCGGGGCTGCGTTGTCCCGTGCAGGACGCCCCCCCCCCGGCGACGCTCGGGCTCACCGGCCCCGAGCGGCTACGGATGGTCGCCCTCTTCGTCGGGATCGGCGTCGTCACGCTGCTCGCCTTCTTCGCGGCGTTCACCTTCCTCCCCCACCACTACTCCCAGGAGGCGACCCCGGGGGCGCTCATCTTCTCTGGGCTCGCCATCACGGCCTACATTCTCGGCCTCCGACACGGATTCGACGCCGACCACATCGCGGCAATCGACAACACGACGCGGAAACTCCTCAACGACGGCAAGCGGCCGCTCACCGTCGGGACCTGGTTCTCGCTCGGGCATTCGACGATCGTCTTCGGCCTGATCGCCGCCCTGGTCGTCCTGACCGAGTACATCCGCTCGCACGTCGCCGCGTTCGCGCAGTTCGGTGCGGTCGTCGGCGCGCTCGTCTCCGGCGTCTTCCTGTTCCTGATCGGGCTCGTCAACGTCCTGATCGCCGTCGACGTCTACCGAATCTTCCGCGGGCTGCGGGACCGGGAGTTCGACCAGGCTGCCCTGGACGCGCAGATGGACAAGCGCGGGTTCCTCTATCGCTATTTCGGCCGACTGTTCAAGATGATCCAAGAGCCGTGGCAGATCTACCCGATCGGGGTCCTGTTCGGCCTCGGGTTCGACACGGCGACCGAGGTGCTGCTGATCACGGTCAGCGTGGTGTTCGCCACGACCACGAGCGTGCCGTTCGGGGCGGTGCTGCTCCTCCCGCTGCTGTTCACCTGCGGAATGGTCCTCGCCGACACCGTCGACGGCTTCGCCATGCGCTACGCGTACGGGTGGGCGTTCCTCAAACCGATCCGGAAGATCTACTACAACCTCACCCTGACCGTCATCTCGGTTCTCGTCGCCTTCGTCATCGGCGGCATCGAGGTCCTCGGCGTCGTCGGGATCGAGCTCGGTCTCCAGGGTCCGTTCTGGAGCGAGATCGGCGGGCTCAACTTCGAGGTGCTCGGCATCGCGATCGTGGTCGTGTTCCTGGGTTCCTGGGCGGTCGCGATGGGGATCTACCGGTACAAGGGCTACGAGCAGATCGGCTTCGGCCCGGAGCCGCCGAGCCTCTCGACGCCGTAGCGAGGGAGGATTCGTGGCGCGCCGAGTCGTCCGGACCGCCATCTCCCTCGAGCCGGAGGTTCTTGCCTCCCTCGACGAGTGGGTGCGCGGGCGCAACTCCCGCAGCCGCTCGGACGCAATCCGGTTCCTCGTCCGCGGCGCCACCTCCGCGAATTCCCTCGCCGACCCCGGGGCCGACGCCGTCGGAACGGTGATGGTCCTCTACGACCACCGATCGCCGTACGTCCAGCGCCGCCTTACGGCGGCCCAACACCGATGGGGCGACCACATCCGATCCTCCAGCCACGTTCACCTCGAAGGGGACGTCTGCCTCGAGGTGATGATCCTCGTCGGCCAACGCCGCGAGGTGGAGCGCGCGGCGGAGGATCTCCGTGGGGTCAAGGGCGTCAGCCAAGGGGACTTCCTTCTCGCCTCGCCCGGGACCGCGGGGGGCCGAACGGGGCACCACCACCCCCATCCCGCGCCCTCCCGCCGCGAGAAGGAACCCGCAGCCCCGGTCGTCAGCCGAACAGGCCGGTCACGTAGTTCTCGGTGAGCTTTTCCTTCGCGTGGTGGAAGATCGTGTCGGTCGTGTCGAACTCCACGAGCTTCCCGAGGTAGAAGAACGCCGTGTGGTCGGCGACCCGCGTCGCCTGCGCGAGGTTGTGCGTCACGATGACGACCGTGTAGCTCTCCTTGAGCTCGTGCAGGAGGTGCTCGATCTTCGTGGTCGCGATCGGGTCGAGGGCCGAGCACGGCTCGTCGAGCAGCAGGACCTCGGGCCCGACGGCCAGGGCCCGGGCGATGCACAACCGCTGCTGTTGCCCGCCGGAGAGGCTCGTCGAGGGCGCATCGACGTCGCCCTTCACCTCGTCCCAGAGTCCGGCCCGTCGCAGGCTGTCGAGCACGCCCGCGTCGAGCTGGTCGTGCTGCCGGATCCCGAGCAATCGGAGACCGGCCGCGACGTTCTCGTAGATCGAGAGGTTCGGGAACGGGCTCGGGCGCTGGAACACCATCCCGACCCGGCACCGGACGAGCACCTCGTTCTGGGTCCGGATCTCCGCCCCGTCGAGCGTGATCGAGCCGTCGACGCGCCCGCCGGGCGTTTCCTCGTGGAGTCGGTTCAGGCAGCGAAGGAAGGTGGATTTGCCGCACCCGGAGGGGCCGATGATGGCAGTGACCTTGCCTTCAGGAATGTCGAGGTCGATGTCGTAGAGGACCTGGCGCTTCCCATACCAGGCGTTGAGCCCACGAACCGCGAGCTTGCCGGTCGGAACGGGGCTACTCATTCGACGGGGCCCTCCGCAGCAGAAGCCGGGTACTCAGGCTGATGATGAGCATGATGCCGAGGAGGAGGAGGGTCGCTCCCCAGGCGTCCGTCTCCCAGTTGGCGTAGCCGGAAAGCCCGGACTCGAAGATGACGAGCGGCAGCGCCCCGATGGGATGCGTCAACCCGAGGGGCCAGTACTGGAAGCCCCCGGTGGTGAGGAGGAGCGCCGCCGTTTCGCCCCCGGCGCGGGCAGCGGCGAGGAGGACTCCCGTCACGATGGCGTTGCGCGCCGTGCCGATCGCCACCCGCAAGGTCACGCGGTGCCGGGGGAATCCCAGCGCGAGGGCGGATTCCCGAACGGCGACCGGGACGGTCTTCAGCGCCTCCTCCGTCGTCCGGACGATGAGCGGCAGCATCAGGATCGATAGGGCGACGCCGCCGGCGATGCCGCTGTTCGCGACGCTCGGCACGTACTCCAGGAAGACCACGAGCACGAACGTGCCGAGCAAGATCGAGGGAATGCCGGTCATCACGTCCGTGACGAAGCTGACCCCCGGTCCGAGCCGATGTCGACCGTACTCCGCGAGGTAGATGCCGATCAGAATGCCGACGGGGACGGCGATGAGCGCCGCGAGCCCGAGGAGGATGATCGTACCTTCGATCTGCGGTCCGACCCCTCCGATCGGGCAGTTCGGCGTGACGGGACCCGGATTGCACGCCGCGGGCTGGGTCTCCGTGTAGAACGTCGGTCGCACGACGGCCGGTCCGCCGTAGCCGACCGCCGTGTAGAGGATGCTGGCGAGCGGTACGACCGCGAGCACGGTCGCGAGCAGGCAGAGTCCGCCGACCAGCAGGAACGTTCCGTGACGCCGTCGAACCCGTTGGGGCAGCCGCGCCAGGGCCGCCCGACGCCATTCGGGATGGGCGCCCGGTACGACGGCGGTCCCGACCCCGGTGGACCCCGCCGCGAGGCCCCTGTGCGGTCGGCGTCGACGGAGAGGGGACCCGCCGGCTTCCCCGCGCCGGATCCTCCAGATCAGGAGTCGCGCGACCACGTTGACCGCGACGGTGAGGAGCAGGAGGACGAGTCCCAGCTCGATGAGGGCCCCGTAGATGGCCGGGCCCTGCGCCACCGCCGAGTTGAGATCGTTCGCGATCCAGCTCGAGATGGTCTGGCCCGGGGAGAACAGGGAGCTCGGCACCTGGTTGTTGTTCCCGACGACCAGGGTCACGGCGATCGTCTCCCCGAGCGCCCGGCCGAGACCGAGCAGGATCGCGCCGACAATCCCGGACATCGCGGGGCCAAGCACGGCGAGCCGGGTCGCCTCCCACCGGGTCGCGCCGAGGCTCATCGCCGCCTCGCGCTGCTGACGCCCGACGGCGGAGAGGGCCTCGCGCGAGACGGCCGAAATTGTCGGAAGGATCATGATGGCCAGGACAACCCCGGCGGTGAACACGTCGAGACCCCCGGCGTGGCCGGAGAACGGACCGACAGCGCCGGTCAGGTGCTGGATCCCCGGTTCGACCGAGCCGGCCATCAGGGGGACGAGGACGGCGAGCGCCCAAAATCCGTAGACGACCGACGGGATCGCAGCGAGGAGGTCGACGGTCGTGGTCAGCGCGAAGCGGACCCGCGTCGGGGCGAGCTCCGAGAGGAACACCGCGACCCCGAGGGCGAGCGGAACGGCGAGGACCAGGCCGATGGCGCTGGTCACCAGCGTCCCGGCGATGAACGGAAGCGCGCCGTACACCCCGTGCACGGGGTCCCAGGTATCGCGACCGAGGAAGCCGGGTCCGTTCAGGAGGATCGACGACCACGACGCCTTCGTCAGCGTCGCGACGATCCCGAGGAACAGCGCGAGGAGAGCGAGGGCGAACGCCCCGGTGAGCGCGTGGAACGTCCGGCTGAGCCGGAGAAGAAGGGTCCCGCGACGGAGCAGCTCCGGCCGCGGGACCCGAAGGGTTGTCGTGGGTATCTCGGGCCCCCCCTTAGCCGCAGGCGGGGATGGCCTCCCCATTAAACGTCAGCGTCCCGAGCCCCGTCGCATCGAGCGCGAGGACCGAGGCCGGTACATTGACGTAGTACAGAGAGGCCGCGTACGACTGGCCCGCGTGGATCGTCCAGTTCAGGAACTGGTAGATCGCCTGCGCCCGGTCGAGGCCCGGTTGGTACCCGAGGTCCAGCTTCTGGTAGACGAACGCGTAGGCGAACGTCACGAGGGGGTAGTCGCTCGTCCCCGGGGAGTTCACCAGGCTCACGTTGTTCCAGTTGCCGCCGGCGACCGCCGGGAACGTCAGCTTCGCCGACACGTTCGCGACCGCGCTCGCCGAGTCGGCCAGGTTCGGCTTGACGTACTGGCCCGCCGGGTTGAGGACCGAGGCGTACTGGACCTGGTTGTTGAGCACGTCCGTCAGGTCGACGTAGCCGAAGGTGTACGGAGTCTTGAGGACCCACTTGTACACACCCGAGTTCCCCGTCTCCCCGACCTCGGCGCTCAGGTGGGGCCAGCCGACGGTGATGCCCTTGCCGACGGAGGTGTTCCACTTCGGGCTGTCGTCCGAAAGGAAGTTCGTCAACACGTACGTCGTGCCGGCCGCGTCGGCTCGGACGACGGGGTAGATCGGCTCGTTGCCGGGGTGGAAGCCGGAGTTGTTCGCGGTGATTCGCGAGTCGTTCCAGTTCGTGATCACGCCGAGGTAGATGTCCGCGATGACGGGCCCCGACAGCTTGAGGGGCGTGGAGACTCCGGGCAGGTTGTAGACGATCGCAAGGGCACCGGCCGTGACGGGGAGCGTCAGGATGGCCCCTTTCATCTGCGCCTGGGTGGTCGCGTTGATCGGGTTGTCCGTCGTCGCGATGTCGACCTGGGCGTTCTGGAGCGACGTGATCCCCGCGCCGGCCCCGGAGGGGCTGTACGAGAGGGTGTTGCCGTCGGCGGAGTTGTAGTTCGTCTGCCACGAACTCATGATCGGCGTGATGAAGCTCGCCCCCGCTGCCAGGAGGGTGACGGCGGTGGGGCACGCGCCGGGAACAGTGGTTCCGGGCGTGCTCGTCTTCGGATGGTTGCCGAACCAGCCGGCACTGAATCCCACGACCACGAGGATTACGACCACGGCGATCACCGCGATCGCCGCGTAGAGCGGGGTCCTGCGGGAACTTCGGCGAACGATCGTCTCGGTCGGCGGGGGCACGGACGGCTCGGTGGGCGCTGCTGCGGCCATGTCGGCGCGGCGCACCAAGGGGGGATATAAAGAGCCTAATACGGATGCATTCGGCCCTGTTTCTACGCGGAAACAGCGCTTGAATCAGTCCAACATACGCAGTGAGAGACGGAGCGCCCGGACCCGCGGGAGCTCCCGGGTGGCGAACCTATTTGGCCCCGCGCGCTGGGTCGGGCACGATGGCACAGGCACCGGGGCCCGACGGTCACGGGTTCGTGGCGTGGATCGAAGGCATCCCGGGATCGGGCAAATCGACGCTCTCCCGTCTCGTCAGCCAGAAGCTGAAAGCCCAGGGGTTCCGCGTGGAGGTGCTCGATGGCGACGAGGTCCGGGCGATGTTCTCGCCGGAGCTCGGCTACACGCGGAAGGACCGGGAGTTCCACGCGCGCCGCGTGAGTTACGTGGCCCGAATGCTCGCCCGCAACGGGGTCGCGGTCGTCGTCGCAATGATCACGCCGTACGAGACGTCCCGCCAGGCCGCCCGGGCGGTGGCGAGCGACCACTTCAGCGAGGTCTGGCTGAACTGCCCGGTCGACGTGTGCCGGGCCCGCGACGCGAAGGGACTCTACAAGCGGGCGGGCGAAGGCTCCATCAAGAAGTTCACCGGAGTCGACGACCCGTTCGAGGAGCCGCTCAACCCCGACCTGGTCGTCGACACCGCGAACGGCGCCGCCGAAGCGGGGGCCGAACAGATCCTCGCCCACCTGCGGTCGCGCGGATTCCTGCGCGATTCGGCCGCGTAGCGCGCGCTTCGGGGCGCCCCCGAGCCGCCCGAGAAGGGCTGGCCCTCCCTCCGCCCTCCGACACGCCGGAGCGTTCATGTACCGCGAGTCCGCTCCTCCTCGCCATGGCGGAGGACGACTCCCTCGAACCCCTGATGAACGACCTGGAGACCTACCTCAACGCGCACCCGGAGCAGCCGTGGTGCGTCCACGAGATGTACGACAAGGTCGGACTGAAGCACATGGGCGAGGACATCCTCGTCGAGACCCAGCGGGCCCTCAACCACCTCGCCCGGTCGGGCCGTATCGACACGTCCGGGATGATCGTGGAGCGGAGCGAAGGGGTCTGCGACGATTGGTTCTACTGGTCGAAGAAGGCCGGCCACACCGAGCTCGGCGGATTCGGCAGGCCGTGGCAGTTCCCCGCCCTCTCCGACCGGATCCAGCAGCACTGCCGCCACCGGGTCTAGGCGCGGCCGTCCCCCTCCGAACCGAACGACGCTCGCCCGACCGCGGACCCCGAGAGCGAGGATGCCCGAACGGAGCTGCGCGACCCGCGCGCTGAAGGTCGCCCGCCACCTCCAGAGGACCCGGCCGGACATCGTCCCGGCCGTCGAGCCGCTCTCGGGGTTCGCCAACGTCCTCGAGGGGTCCGACCCCTCGATGCGCTACCTCCTGCGGGACGCGCTCGCCCCGGGCAAGGTGCCGGCCGCGGGGCCGAGCGCAATCGCCCCGTTGTTCCAGGGCTCCCTCACCTTCGTTCACCTCACCGTCCAGGCCGGAGGGAAACAGCTCGCGCTCTCGCCGACGGATCTCGCGACGGCGATGAAGTTCGCTGGCGGGGCCCTCGGACCGATCTCCCGCTACGCCTCGCAGTACGGGCCGAACAGTCTCGGTGTGGCCGAGTCACCCGTCGAACTCCCGGTGTCGGTGCCGAAGGGAGTGTACAACGATTCCACGGTCCAGGGGTGGGTCGACGGCGTGATGGACGCCAGTCCGTTTCCCGCGAGCGTCGGCGCCGTGGTCGTCCTGAATCCCCCCGGTCCGGTCAACACGGACGCCGACGCGAGCCGCGGCGTGCTCGGGTATCACGGCCTGGCGAAGGTCCCGTACGTCTTCGTGAACGTTCTCGGGGCGAACCTCACCGTCCCGGATGCCGCGGACCTCTACGCGCTCGCCCTCAGCCACGAGATCGCCGAGATGACGGTCGACCCCTCGGCCAACCTTGCCAATCCCGAGGTGTGCGACCCGTGCGGGCCAAACTGCCAGACGCCGATCCGTGCCTACTTCGACTCCGTGGGGTCGTTCCTCGGCGGGATGACGGCCTTTCCTCCGCCGTTCGAGTACGGCTTTTTCCTGAACGCCATCGTCCAGCCGGCGTCGGCGACCCAATGCCCGGCGCCGGCGGCCGCGTGCGCGTATGCCCCGCCCAAGGACCCTCCCCCCCGCCCCCCGGCGAGGAGCTGAGACTCCCACCAGCCTTGGCGCTCTCTCGGCTCGATGGCGCCCTCCTGGGCGGATTCCGGTTCCAATGCCGTCCGGGGTGCGGACTGTGCTGCTTCGCCGAGCCCGCCGTCACCAGCGAGGAGCGACAGCGCCTCGTCCAGATCGAACCCGACCTCGAGTTCGTCGAGGGGGAGCGGGGGTGGGCGTTCCTGGCGGCCCGTCCGAACGGGGGGGCCTGCGAACTGCTGAGCGAGAATCGGTGCCGCGCCCACGGCGGACGACCGACCCCGTGCCAGCAGTTCCCGGTCACCGTCCACGTCTCCGACCGGGCCCAGGCCAGCCTCGTCCTCTCCTGCCCGGGCCTCGACCCGTCGGGTCTGCTCCGCTGGAGCGCCGGTCCGCCGACCGCCCAAGCCCCCGTAGGCCTGGCCGCGGAGCTCGCGGCAGCGGAGGCGGAGTGGGTGCGTTCGGGAACGGAACGCGAACTCGACCGGCACGCGGTCAAACGGGGTCGGTCGCTTTCGGCGGCCGGAGTGACCGGGCTGCGCGCGGCGCTGCACCGGGAGCTTCCCTGGCCCGAGCCGACCGACTTCCCCTCCGAGGATCCTCCCGATGCGGAGGACGGCTTCGAGGAGCTCCCCATCACGTTCGTGGGCGCCCACGGTCGCGTGGCGTTCGGAAGCCACCCCGGCGGCTGGATGCTCCTCGCAATTTCCGAAGCGGGGGACGAGCCGAAGACGCTGGGGGTGGTCCCACCGCCCACGTCCCCTCCGCCTCTCACGACGGCCGGCGAGCAGCTCGTCCGCGCCTACCTGCACTATCTCGTCGAGCGAGACGACGCGATCGACGGCGTGTTCGCGCAGGGAGGCCCGGAAGGTCCTGTCACCGACGCGGTCGCGGCGGACCTGGTCCGAACGGCGGCGACGGTCCTGTCTCGTGCGTCCGTCCTCCAACGGCTCGACGGACGCGAGGAACCCCTCGATGCGGCGGACATCTGGGACGGAATCCGGGCGACCGACGCCGAGTGGCTGGACCGTCCGACCACGGGCCGACGGTTCTGATCAGGCCGATTACCGGTCGGTTCCCGCGCCGCGTCCCTCGGACTCCCCGAGGATCGAGCAGACGGCGCAGAGGCCCCGGTACCCTTCCTTGGCGGACCGGTCGCGGCACGACGGGCACATCGGGGAGCGGCAGGAGCGGCACGGTTCCCCCTGGTCGTTCGGACCGAGGCGGGCGTCGCATCCCACGCATCGGACGTCGGCGGAAACCGAGGGCGCCGCAGGGAGCTCGAGCTTCGGCCGCGAGCTGGCCCTCCCGGCGCGTTGTTCGAGCTCGGAGAGGAGCTTCCGATATTCCACCTCCGCGTCGTCCGGGGGAGCGGCCGGCGTCGGTGGGGTCGGCTTCGAGCGCTCGGCCGGTGGAGCGCTGGGTCGGAGGGCCGGCACGGTCCGAGCCTTCGTCGGCGGCGTCGCCACCGGGGGGGAGACGACCTTGGGGGCCGGACCCTCCGCCGGCCCGGGCGCTTTCGGTCCGGGTCGAGCCCACGAGGGCGGGGGTGGGACGATGCGGGGGCCGTGCGGGGGTGCGGTGGTCGCCGTCGCCGCCGGTGCGGGAGGCGCCGGGGGCGCGGCGTTCGCCGCCGACTCGAGGTCCGCCACCAACCGGTCGACCTCGGAGGCCAGCGAATCGATCCCATGGGTGACCGACATCGGAGCCGGGGGACTCAGATCGGCGGCGGCCGCGGGGACTTCCGACGGTCCGCGCACCTCCCGGGGCTCCTCCCACTCGGGCAGAACGAGCTCGGGGGCCGCTGCTTCGGCGGAGGAGGTCGTCCGATCCGTTCGGGCCGAGCGGAGCTCGGATTGCAACGCGACCCACGCCGCGCGCTCCACCACCACGTACTCCGGCGAGGAGCGGGCCTCCTTCAGCCAGGCGTCTCCCGAGAAATCGCCGACGAGGAGCGACGCCGAGCCGCCGGCCGACGCGATCACCCCGACCGAGAACGCGAGCACCCAAAGCGGCATGCGCGAGGCGTGCGGGGCCAGGGAGGCGTGAAAGAGGACGTAGGCGATCAGCAGGGAGGCTCCGGCCAGAACGAGGAGGGGCAGGGAGAACCGGAGCCGCTCCGACCGTTCCTCGGCGAGGCGGCGCTCGGCGTCCGCGGCGTCCGCCGCAGGGTCGGCGCCGTCGCGGCGCAGGATGACCGGGGTGGTCCTCATCGGAGGACGGCGGGGATGCCTTCCCCCCCTGCGACGAACGAACTCGGGGAGAATTGGGATCGGAACGGCCGGGAGGAACGGTCCATCGTTGTGGGGAAAGGTTTGGGAAGGGCGGCCTTCGACCGCCCCTCCAGTGCGGGCCGTGGTACCCCGATCTACGGGGTGATCACGATCTGCAGAGTCGAGATCCCGCCGGTCGGGGCGAGCGCGCTGCCGTAGTCGACGTACAGCGTGACCGTCGCCGCGCTCGTCAGGGTTGTGCCGAGGGTGAACGTCACCGTGTTCTCCCCGAGAGTCGGTCCGACGCCCCACTGCGTGGTGATCTCCATCTGATAGGTCCCGGCCGGAGCCGTGGTGCCCGTCGTGATGGTGTAGACCTGCGCGTAGTCGCCCGACGCGCACGTCGCGGAGCCCGTCGTCGCCGACACGAAGGCCGAGACCGCGCCCCCAACACCACCGGTGCTGGGGATCGCCGTCGAGCCGCTCGAGCAGGAGGCGACCGCGGCCGGTGTGTTGCCCGGGGCGACGGCGAGGGTGCCGGCGGTCCCGGAGCTGAGCAGCACACTGTTGCCGCCCGCCACCTGGTTGGTCGTCGAGGTCTCGTTCGTCGAACTCACCGTGACGAGGGAGGCCAGGACAAATCCACCGGTCATCCCGAGGATCGCCACCACCGTCGCCGCGTAGATCAGCCGTCCTGGCACCTTCTTCGCCACGTTCGCTCCGTTGCCGGCCTTCGCCAGCCCAATTGAGAATACGCATCAAGGCGTATTTGTACCCATACGGTCCCCGAAGGGACCTTCGCACGGGACCGCCCCCGCGCGGCGCTCGCAGGGACCCTGCCGGCATCCTCTATCCCCACTCTGTCTAGGGGGCCGCGCCCTTCGGCGGTTCGCGGGCGTACCGTTAACCCCCCCCGTGGGTGGCACGGACAAGATGCCGAACGACCCCGAGAAGCGCCACGCCGAGCCGACCACGTTCGAGGACCTGCCCCTCCACCCGACCATCCGGGCGGGCGTCCGCGAGCTCGGCTACACCGAGCCGACCCCCATCCAAAGCCGCACGATCCCCGACGCCGTCCTCGGCCGCGACCTCATCGGGACGGCCCAGACCGGCACCGGCAAGACCGCCGCCTTCCTCCTGCCGATCCTCGAGCGGTTGCTCGATCACCCCAACGGCCGCATCCTCGCCCTCGTCCTCACCCCCACGCGCGAACTCGCGCTGCAGGCGAACGAGTTCCTCGACAAGCTCGGCCGGCACACTCGCCTTCACGGCGCCGCGGTCTACGGCGGCGTGGGGATGGGCGAACAGGAGCGCGCGCTCCGCGGGGGTGCGGAGATCGTCGTGGCGACCCCGGGCCGCCTCCTCGACCACATGAGCCGCGGCTACGTGAACTTCACGAACCTCGAGATCCTCGTCCTGGACGAGGCCGACCGGATGCTCGATATGGGGTTCCTCCCCGACGTCCGGAGGATCCTCTCCCGGCTCCCCCGCCGCCGCCAGACGATGCTGTTCAGCGCGACGATGCCGCCCGAGGTCGTCCGTCTGGCGCGGGACTTCCTCACGGAGCCGAAGACCGTCCAGGTCGACCCGACGGCGGCGGCCGCCGTAGGCGTCTCCCACCTCGCGCTCCCCGTTCCGACCCACCTCAAGACCGATCTCTTGGTCGAGCTGCTCGCCGACCAGACGATGACGAGCGTGCTCGTCTTCACGCGGACCAAGCACCGCGCCGACCGGGTCGCGCGTCAGCTCAGCCTCCGCGGCGTCGGGGCGACCGTGATCCACGGCGACCGAAGCCAGGCCCAGCGCGTCAAGGCGCTCGAAGGATTCCGCACGGGGCACAACCGTGTCCTGGTCGCGACCGACATCGCCGCCCGTGGGATCGACGTCGAGGGCGTCAGTCACGTTGTCAACTACGACGTCCCGAGCGAACCGGACGTCTACATCCACCGCGTCGGGCGGACCGCCCGCGCTCAGCGCCTCGGCGATGCGTTCTCGCTCGTCGGACGCGAGGAGGAGGACGACCTCCACCGGATCGAGCAGCGCCTCGGCGTCGAGATCCGGCGGGCCCAGGTTCCCGGATTCGATTACAAGAAGCCGGCCGCCGACCGCGTCGATAGCTCGGCCGGACAGTTCCGGGGGGGCGGCGGCGGAGGACGACGCGGCGAGCGTCGGGGACCTCCGAGGGAACGGGGCCGCGGACGACCTCCCCCGCGGGGACGCTCGGGCGGGGGTCGCCCGAGTGCGGAGCCGCGCCGCGAGCGCCGCGCCTCCTGGTAGGGGACTCGCCCGTCCTAGTTGGCGGGGAAGGAACGCCCGAGGAGTCGGGCGGCTTCGCGAACGATCGCGTCGACGCCGAACTCCTCGGGGACTTCCGGCGTCGATTGCGCGGGAGTCGAGCGGGCGAGACGCCGCCCGACGGAGGTGAGTACCCTCGGGACGGTGTCGCGCATGTAGCCGCCTCCGCCCGTCACGAGGAGCCGGCCGCCGCACACTTCGTCCGCGAGGCCGACCACCGTGTCGAGGGCCGCGGCGAATCCTGCGTCCGAGTACTCGAGTTGCCCCAGTCCATCCCCGGCATGACCGTCCACCCCGTGTTGGAGGACGATCCAGTCGGGCCGGAACTCCCGGACCAGCGGGACGGCCACGCGCCGGAGGAGGGGAAGGAGGGTTCCATCGCCGGCGCCGGGCGGGACGGGGAGGTTGACCTTCAGTCCGGCCCCGTCCGCCCGCCCCGTCTCCTCCGCTGCGCCGGTGCCGGGGAAGAGGGTGCGTCCGTCCTGGTGGAGGTCGATGTCGAGGACGCGCCCATCGTCGTAGAATCCGTACATGACCCCGTCCCCGTGGTGGACGTCGAGGTCGATGTAGGCGACCCGACGGAACGGCCCGCCGGGGCGAACCCCGGACGCGATCGCGACCGCCAGGTCGTTGAAGATGCAGAACCCGCTCGCGCGGCTCGGGTGGGCGTGGTGGAGGCCCCCGGCCGGGGAGAACGCCCGGACCGTGCGGCCCTCGACGATGGCCTGGAGACCGGTGAGCGCTGCCCCGACCACGCGAGCGGCCGCAATATCGCACCCGGGGAAGGCGGGCGTGTCGCCGCGGTCGAGCAGGCTACCGGGAGGGCGCTGGGCCATTTCCCCGACGAACGCCACGTACTTCGGGGTGTGGAACCGCCCCAGGACCTCCGACGGCGCGGCGTCGATGGGGCCGGAGGCTTCGATCGCGGGCACTCGGCTCTGCGGGCCGAACTCGGCCAAGATCGTCTGGGCCGCGTCCGCGCGGTATCGGACCTGGAACGGGTGCGTCGGCCCGAACTCGTACTCGAGAAGCCGGTCGTCCCAGAGGAGGGTTGCCCGGGGGCCGACCATCACCTCCCACATCGTCGATGCAAGATGGCTCCATCGATGCGCGGACGAGGTACCGCCGACCGGCGTTCGCCCCCCCGGGGAACGTCTTATCTCTCGCGGCGGGTCGGCGGCCCGAGGGTCCGACGATGGCACTCGAAGACGAACTGTCGCCGAACGCCGTGAAGGTCTACAAGTCGCTGAAGGAGAGCGGGTTCCTCAGCGAAGAGAAAATGGGGACCGCCGAGCGCGTCACGATGACCGTGAAGCTCCCGAAGACGATGGTCATGAACGCGCTCCAGGAACTCCAGACCAAGGGGTTCGCGCGGCGCAAGGTGCGCGAGAAGGCGGCCGGCTACTATCTCGTCAAGTAGCGGTCGCGCGCGTTACGCGCTGCCGGTGCGGTGCATCAGCCGCTCCACGAGTCGACTGGTCGATCGGAGCGTCACTTCGGTGACGGCGCTCACCCGGGCCACCTGCGCCCGGGAGCGTCGCTCGCCGTTCCGTTCCGCCGCGAGGTAGATCAACGCCGCGACGAGCCCATGCGGGGAGAGACCGGACAGTTCCGGGTCCTCGTGCGCGACCTCGAGCATCTCCTCCACCGTCTGGCGGACCTGCGCGGAGAGCGCAAGCTCCTCGGCGTACCGGGCGAGGAAGGCGCGGGCGCCGACGGCCTGCACGGGGGCCGCGCCGCCCCGTTGAATGACTTTGAACGCGCGTCCGACCTCGGAGCGCCGGGCGCCGACCGCCTTCGAAACCTCCCCGAGCGTACGGGGAAGGGAGTAGCGTCGGCACGCCGCATACAGGGTGGCGCCGACGCTGGAGGGGAGACTCCGTCCCCGGAACAATCCGCGGACCTTCGCCTCGCGGAACACACGCTCCGCCTCCTGGACGACGACCGGAGGAAGGCCGAGACGCGTCGCGCTCTGCCCGATCTCGGTCCGCGCCTCGGACCGCTCGAGGGGCCCCTCGATCGCCCGCGAGGTCTGGCGGCGGGAGACTCGGTTGAGATGCTGGAATTCGTAGCGTCGGTGCCAGCCGAGCGGACGGCCCTGGCCATCGCGCGAGCCGGTCAGGACGGATCCCAGGGCCCGGCGGCTGCCCCCGGGCGTGGTGAACGGTCCAATCCCCCGCCCGGAGCCATCGGATCCCGGGTCATCGGAGATTCTCGGGGGAGCGGCGACGATCGCGGCGTCGTCGAAGACGAGCCCGCACTCTCCGCAGTGCTCCTCCATCCGGGCCGCGTCCACGACGCGGTGCCGCGCCCCGCACATCGGGCAAGCGGCGGCGACCGCCGCGACGCTGGCCGTGGTCAGGTCCCCGGACCCTGTCACAGTGTCACATGGAGATGGGTCGGGGTATTTGAGCGTCGTGGACCTCTTTTCGGGACGGGAATCCACCGCCCGGACCCGGGCGAATGGTTTTTCGGCAGTTCCCCCCCCTTGAGCGCCCATGCGCCCGTGGCTGGTCATCCTCGGCGCCGCCTTCCTTGTCGTGGGGGCCGGCGCGCTGGGGGCCCTCCTCCTCACGCCTCCGGCGTCGGTGACCCAGGAGGCGACCAGCCAGCTCGATGGGCAGTTTACGCCGGGGGGGAGCGTCGCCTCCTTTGTCGTTCCCGCGGCGAACGCCTCGCAGGGGACCCTCGTCGTCCATTGGTCGGCCTCGGCCCCGGTCTCCGTTCGCCTCGTGCTCCCGTGTCCGTCCGGCGCCACGGGATGTGCCGCACAGACCCTCGCCACGTGGCCCTCGAACTCCTCGGGATCGACGACGGTGTCGGGTTCGCTCCACTGGGAGTACGTGCTCACCTGGGGAGCGCCGGCCGGACAATCGGCGACGTTCTCGTTCTCGACGTCGGCCAAGTGGACGGTCACTCCCCCGCGGCCGATCGCGGACACCATCGCCGAAGTCGCGAGCGGACTCCTCACCGCGGTCGGCGCCGTCGCCTTGTTCCTCGGGCTCTTCCTCCGGGGCGGGTTCCAGCGGCCGCCTCCCTTGGTCTCGCAAGGAGCCGAGGACGCCGAGGCGATCGGCCGCGCTACTGACCCCAGAACGGGGACGTCTGACGCCGGATCCGGACGACCTCGTCCAGGACCCCCTTCTCGCTCGGGGTGAGGTTCGCCGCCCGCAGGGCGCGCGCGGTGCCCTCGGTGATCAGGACGTACAGCGTATCCCCCTCCTCGATCGTGCGGTGAACCACGGCCCCCTCGATCGACACGGCGATCTCCATCCCCTCCTCGGCCTGCGCGATCGATTCGCTGTCGTGCTGGAGGCCCCGGACGTGCCCGACCTCCTCCCCGGTCGCGTTCATGAGACGGACCCCCGGCCGCAGCGTGCCCGCGAGCACCTTCATCCCCACGATCGCGGGCTTGGAGGCCCGGAAGACGAACCCGGGGAGGAACCGCACCTTCGCGGGGTGGACGACGACCAGGCGACGGTCGGAATCGAGCGAGGCGAGCCGGGCGGTTCGCCAGGCGACGTACTCCTCGAGGATCCGGTACATCACCTCGCCGCGGAACACCTTCACGCCGGACGACTCGGCTTCCTGGAGGACCTCCGGGGGGACCGGAACGTGGAAGGCGAGGACCGCCCGGTGCGAGGCGTCCTTCACCGTGGCGATGTTCATCACCGTCGGACGTCCTACGGGACCGACCTCGGCCTCGTGGATCGGGATCTTCTCGGAATTGCACTCGAAGGCGAGCGCCTCCAGGCCGCCGAGGGTGTCGGCGGCGAGCGCCACGCCGGTTTCCGCGAGGTCCGCGACCGGATGGCTCTCCGATTGGAGCGCGGCGATGACCGCTTCGCGGTCTTGCGCGTTCGTGACGACCTTCAGAAGCCCACCGGGCATCGCCTCCTCGATCCCCGGCGCGGACAGGTAGACGCCCGCCGCCGCCTCGACTTCCTGGAGCGATTCGAGCTTGACCGTCTTCCCGGCGGGGCCCCGCGTCGGGGGCGCCGGCCGGTAGAGGCCGCGGATCTTCGTGGCGAACGGTTCGCGACGCCCGTTCGCGATCACCTCGTCGCCGACGCGCAGGTGGCCGCGGTAGACGATCACGTTCCCGACGGGTCCGATCCCCTTCTGGTCGCTCCGCTCGAGGATCGTCGCCTCGCCGCCGCCGGTGGCGACCTTCAGCTCCGACTTCAGGAACCGTTGCGAGAGTCCGACCAGCAGGGCGAGGAGCTCCGCCACCCCGACGCCGGTCCTCGCGGAGACGGGCGAGAGGCCGACGTTCCGGGCGAAGTCGCTCACCCGGTCGTACCGGTCGGCGGAAAACCCCATCTGGTCGAGCTGCTCGGCGATGCTGTAGGTCCGTTCGTCGAGCGCCTTCGCGAACTCCGGGCCCGAGCGCTGGATCTGGTCGGCGAGGGAGACCGGTCCGGACGGCTTGCGCCACCCCGGGACCAGGTCAATCTTCGTCATCGCCACCACGAACGGGGTCTTCTCGTGGCGGAGGATCTGGACCGATTCGCGGGTTTGGGGCTTGAACCCCTCCTTCACGTCGACAACGAGCACGGCGATGTCCGCGAGCGCACCGCCCCGGCGTCGCATCGTCTCGAAGGACCGGTGCCCCGGCGTGTCGATGAACAAGAGACCCGGGACCTGGAACCCCTCGGTGGAGACGATCCCGTGGCTCAGGACCGCGACCGTCGCGAGGGGGACCTCGATGGCGCCGATGTGCTGCGTGATCCCGCCGGCCTCCCGGGCCGCACGGATCGAGCCGGCGATCCGGTCGAGGAGCGTCGTCTTGCCGTGGTCCACGTGACCGAGCAGCGAGACGATCGGCGGGCGGAGGGTCGACGCCACGACCCGTTGGACGGTGGACGGCCCTTTACCGTTTCGAGGCGCCCGAGCGACCGGCGTCGTCCGTCAGGTCGGCGAGGGAGCCGGCCACGAGGGGCACCAGCAGCTCCCCGGCCTCGAGGCCGCCGTGCGCTCCCGTCAGGAATCGCTTGGGCGCGGCGGCCCCGGGCAGCCGGTACGTGAAGCACTCGGGGCTGCGCGGGAACGCCACCACGTCGCCGATCCGTTCCCGGATCTCCGGATGGAACGGGGGCGGGCCGAACAGCTCGGCCCTCAGGATCTCCTCCGTGCCGTGGACCGGGGTCCTCGGGGCCATGCGACGGCGGAGGGCCCGCTCGAGGGCCGCGGCGCGTCCCGGCCGGACCGCGAAGAACCCAGCGCGCCGGTCCCCGGCGAGCGGGCGCACGATCTCGCGAAGGAGGGCGCGCTCCTCGTCGACCGAGACCCGCCCTCGGACCGTCGCCGGGACCTGACCGTGGTCGCCCGTGATCGCCACGCGGACGGCGCGGGTGCGGACGCGAGGGAGCTGCGACGCCGCGCGACGGAGCAGGTCGGCGATCCGGTCCACCTCCATCGCGAACCACCGCGGGTCCGGTCCGACGAGATGCTGCACCGTGTCGAGCTCCGACCAGTACAGGTAGAGCACCCTCGGGGGCCGGGGACGACCGAGGATGCCGACGAGCTGGTGGACGAGGTGGGAGGCCGTCGCGTAGCCGACGAACTCGGCGCCGTCGTAGAGGAGGCGCGTGAGGCCGCTCCCCTCGAAGATGTCCCGCGTCAGGACGGTGGTGCGCATTCCGCGTCGCGCGAGCGTCGGCGCGCCCGTCAGCATCGACGGGGTCCATCCGGGACCGATCAGCTGGTCCCGCGCGCCCGTGCCGACGGGCGCCATGTTCAGCATGTCGCCGACGACCCCGAATCGAGGCAGGTACTGGCGATACCCGACCAGGCCGTGGCGTCCGGGAGGGACCCCGGTCGAGAGGGAAACCAGGGCCGCGGTGGTCGTCGACGGGAAGACGGTGGTCAATGGAACGGCCGATCGGGCCCACGTGGTTCCGGTCGGGCCCGCCGCCCGGCTCCACTCGAGGAATCCGTCCCAACCAAGGGCGTCGACCAGGAAGACCAGCCGGGTGCCGTCGGTTGTGTCCGAGAACGGGTCGACGGACTCCTCCAGCGGGGGCGCCAGCATCGGTCCCCGCCGTCCTCGGGCCCCCGAGGCGGCGAACGCGGAGACCGCGAGGTTGACGATCGACCGACCATCGTAGCGCGGCACCGGAAGTCCCGTCGGCCCGTCCGTGCGCCAGATCCGCCGACCGGCGGAGTCGGCCGGTCGGGCGAAGGCTTCGGGGACGCTCACGACACGACCCCGAAGGCGAGGCTGCTGAGCAACACGAGCAAGACGAATCCGGTGATCAGGACGTAGGGGCGATCCCGGACCCTCGCGAAGCTCTCGAGCGCCAGTGCGACGCGAATCACCGGGGTCGCCGCGAGGACGGCGACTCCGACGAACAGATACGCCCACGGGTCGCCGGCGCCGAGCGCTCCCACGAGTCCCCGAAGGGGCAACGCCCCCACGCTCCCCGCGATCCCCGCCGTGCCCCGGAGCACTGCGAGCAGGAATCCGACGAAGAGGAAAATCCCGGAGACGAGCACCCCGACGCGGAGGAGGTGGCCGACGGCGTCGCGGAGACCCGGAGGCTCCGGGGGCGGAACGACGGAACGGGAAGCGTCCGATCCCGTCACGGAATCGCCCCCACCCCGCGAGCGACCATGAGCACCGCCGCCAGGACGAGCACGCCGACGAACAACACCTTCAATCGGCCCACCGGAGCGTGGTGCCCGAACGCCCGGCCGACGATGGTGCCGAAGAACACGGCGAGCACGACGGGGGCCACGAGCCCGAGGACGACGTCGCCCGCGAACAGGTAGACGAGCGCCCCGGCCGCGGCCGTGACTCCGATCATGAACGTCGAGGTTGCTGTCGCCACGCGCAGCGGGACGTTCATCAGCGTGTTCATCGCGGGGACCTTGAAGATCCCCCCACCGATCCCGAGGAGACCCGAGGAGATTCCCGCGAGGCCGGCGAAGACAAGGCCGACCCTCGTTCCGGTGACCCGGTAGCTCCGGCGGATCCCGGTAAGCGGACCGACGTACTCCCCCTCGAGCCTCAGCCTCCGGGCGAGCGGGTCGTCCGGGGGGTTCGGCACCACGTCGCGGTCGCGCGAGGACGCCATCAGGGCGGCCGCAATCAGAACGACGGGGACGAACGCGAACACGAGGATGTTCGAATGGGCGGCGAGGATCGTCACGGCGACCACGGCGCCGACGAGCCCACCGACGGCGGTGGCGGTCTCCAGGAACATCGCGAGCCGGACGTTGGTGAGACCGGACTGCACGTCGTTCGACGCGGCGGCGGAGGAGGTGGCGATGACGCTGACGATGCTCGCCGCAATGGCCACGTGAATGTCCACGCCGAATAGGAGGACGAGGGCCGGGACGAGGAACAGTCCCCCCCCGACGCCGAGCGCCGCCCCGACCGCGCCGGCGGCGAAGGCAACGGCGAGCAGGACGACGAGCGAAAGGAGCGGGCTGAGCCCGCCGAGGGTGACGATGACGAGCCCCACCGATGCGCCCCGTGGCACTAGCCGGGATGCGTTACTTAACGGGTGGGCCGGGCCCGTCGAACGAATCGAGCGTGCGCTGCCGGTCCGTCGCCGGGCGGAATCGCTCGGTATGCACCGAGACGGTCCGAACCTTCCGTTGCCGGCCGGCGGCCTCCGCGCTCCACAGCTCCTCGAACAGCCGGCGGGCGGTCGCCGAGAGCCGCTCGGACCCCTCCGCCGCGCCCGTCAGGGTCCGGGCGCGCGTCGTCCTCGAGAAGTCCTCCCACCGTACCCCGACGGCGACGGTCTGGTAGCGCAACCTCTCCTTCGCGAGGCTCTCGGCGAGCTCGCGGGCGAGGCGGTCGATGGCGACCTCGACCTCCCGGGGGTCCGACACGTCGGTCTCGAACGTCCGGTCCGAGGAGCGGGAGCGGGGGCCGAGAACGTCGGGTCCTTCGACGAGCTCCTCGCCGCGGGCGAGGCGGATGAAGTATCGTCCGGAGTCTCCGAACTCGCGTCGGGCGGCGAGCGGCAATCCCTTCGCCAGGTCGCCGATCGTCACGATCCCGAACGAGGCGAGCCGGGCTTCGGTCTTCGGTCCGACACCCGGGATCGACCGGGTCGGCAATGGCGCCAGGAACGCTGCGACCGATTCCGGGCGGACGACGACCACGCCGCCGGGCTTCGCCCGGTCGCTCGCGATCTTGCCCACCGCGCGGGAGGTGGCCACACCGATCGAGGCCGGCAGGCGGAGCGACTCTCGGAGGTCGGACTGGACCTCGAGCGCGACCGTCCCGGCCGCATCGGCGTCCGGAGCCTCGAGCCGCACGGCCGCCTCGTCGATGCTGAGCGGGACGACCTCGTCGAATCGGAGGGCGAGGCGCGCACGGACCTCCTCTGCGGCCCGCCCGTACTTCGGGAAGTCGGCGGCGATCCAGACCGCCTCCGGACATCGGCGGCCCGCTTCGCCGACGGGCATCGCGCTTCGGACCCCGAAGGCCCGGGCTTCGTAGCTCGCCGAGAGGACGACGCCGCGAGTCGGTCCCTTCGACGGATCCGGGCCGACGATCACGGCCCGGCCGACGAGGTCCGGGCGGTCGCGGAGCTCGCAGGAGACGTAGAAGGCGTCGATGTCGATGTAGAGGACCCAGCGCACCGCCCCGCCTCCGCGGCGGAGGGAACGGTGGTCGGCGGCTTGGGGGTTGCGCTACCGACCCCGGCTGAAGTCGATCGCCTTCGCGTCCACCGAGATCCCGCCGGCGCCGATCTGGTACGGTTGCACGGTTCGAGCGTGCGCGGTCCTTCGCATCTTCAGGATGCGGAGCGAAAGACCGATGCGGTGACCGTCGTCGGCGGAGGAGTATCCGAGCAGGATGACGCCGTCCGCGATGTATTCCGAAAGGCCGTCGCGGCTCACGGACGGGTGGATCGGGTCGGCCTCGGCCGTCAGCACAGTGGTCGCGCCCGCCTCGCGGCAAACGCCGGCGAGCCCGAACAGGGTCGTACGCCGGGACGGTTCGTCGTCGGACAGCATGTTCAGCAGGCTGACCGAGTCGACGACGATCCGCTTCGCCCCGAGCTGCTTCAGCTCCCGGCCGAGGTCGCTCTGGATCCGCTGGAGGTTCTGGTGGGTCTGCTTCGGGTCGAGCCGGATCACCTTGACGATGCCGCCCTTCAGGGCGGCGTCTACGGGCCAGCCGAACTGACGCGCGCTCGCGAGGAGCGCGGGTTCTTCTTCCTCGAGGGAGAGGAACACGCCGGGCTCGCCGTGCGCGGCGCCGGCGAACAGGAACTGGAGCCCAAAGCACGTCTTGCCGGTGCCGGGGAGCCCGGTGACGAGGACCACATGCCCGGGCGGAAGGCCGCCCCCGAGCATCTCGTCGAGTCCGACGATGCCGGTGGAGACCCTCGGAGGTTCAGACTCGCTCATACTGCGTGGTCACCAGGCCGTTGAGGGAACTGACCCGGATGACGAAGCGACCCTGTTGCTCGTGCGGGATCCGGGCGAGAAGGGGCATGAACCGCTCCACCAGCATCGTACGTTGGCGGTGGGAGGAGTGCGGGCTCGTCGTCCAACTGAAGTTGAGCACGCCGTCGACGGAGTCGTAGAGCGCCTGTTCCGTCGCGGCCGGGGCCACGCCCCGGGAAAGGAGAAGGTAGACGACGCCGCCCCAGGATTTGGCGCGACGACGGAGGCCCTTCACGAGCGTCAGGAGGGACTCGGGGTCGACCGAGCGACGCACCAGGAGGTCCGTCAGGGAGTCGACGATGACGAGGTTCGAGCCGCCGTCCCGTTCGACCGCGTCGGCGAGCGCTCCCAACGGCTCGGCCGGCGAGGACGCACCCCGTCCCCCGGAGAGGAGGCTGCCCCCGACCTTCGCCCACGTAGGAGGGACCACGGACTCGGCGAAGTACGAGGGAGAGAGGTCGTGGAAGGTGAGGTGACGGTCGAGGCCGTTGTGGTACGATGGGTCGAAGGAGCCGGCGATCTCGCGCATCACCTGCTCGCGCGAACGGGTGAGACTGACGTACGTGACCCCCTTCGGGTAGGTGAACGGACCCTTCGCATTCCCCAGGAAGAACCGGTGGAGCGCCGGGTCGTCGTAGTACATCATCAGGTGGACCGCCGAGGTCAACGCGAATTCGACCTGGCCCGCACCGGCGTCCCCGGCGAGGAGCACCACGGAGCCGACGGGCATCCCGCCGCTCAGGTAGTCAAAGTCGGCGACGCCGGTGGGCATCCGTTCCGGGGTCGGGACGGTCCGGACCGAGGGAGCGAACCCCTCCGAACCCACGGTCTCGGTCGGTATCGACCACGCGCGCGGCGACTCCACGGCCATCCTTCGTGCTCGGCGGTTCGAGCCGGGCGACCAGTATTAGAAGCGTCCGCTCGACGGGCTGACCGCGCGCGTGGCACCCGGCTTGAGGAGCTCCCGGACGATCACCGTCGCGTAGCTTCCCTTCGGCAAGGCAAAGTCGAGGCGCACGCCAGCGTCGTCCGGCCGGACCCCGATCGGAGGCGTCCCGATCGTCACGGGGCGCCAGGCCCCCGCGCTCGACAACTCGGGGAACGACGGGAGCCGGAACCCGTCCGGGGGAATGCCGGTCTCGGCGAGCACCTGGGTAAGGAGGGCTCCCACGGGTCCCCCCGGGTTCGTGGTGGCGTACCCAATGAGCGGCCCGGCGAGCCGCGCCCGACCCTTGCGCACCGTGTCGAGGCACTCGGGGAGGTTCCCCGCCTCAACCGGGATGGCGTCCCGGGACGGCGTCGTCCCGTCCCGCGCCACGCGAAGGAGGGTGTCTCCGGGAATCGGGACGGAGAGCGAGAGACCCGCGGCGACCCGGTCCGTGATCCACCGGTTGAACATCCAGGACTGGACCGCGTGGACGAACAAGAGACGAAGCTCTCGGGCCAGTCCACGGAGCGCCACCTCCGGCGAGGCGCCGCGCGCCAAGCGCTCGAGGATCTGCCGCTCGAATCGGTAGGCCCGCGGAAACTCCGCGAGCGCCTTCCGCGCATCGTGGTCCTGGGCATAGGCGAGGCGGGCCGCGCGACCTTCGTCCCCCGAGGCGTCGGGGAGGCCGGTCAGGTAGACCTCCACGGCGGCCGCGGCGTCGCCGGCCACCAGCGCCTGCCCGACCAGATGGGTGATCGGTCGAACCTCGCCGAACCGCTGGGGGCCGAACAGGTTCGGGACGACGCCGAGTTCGACGAGCTGGCGGACGGTCTCGCGGAACGCCCCCGCGGCCGCCTTGGCGTCCTCCAGTGCCGTGACCCGGATCGAGAATCCGTTCCCGTAGTGGTGGCCGAGCGAGAGTCCGTCGCGTGCCCGGTAGGTCTCCAGCACCTCGACCCCGGGGATCGGGACCGGCCCCGCCGGAGGGTCGCCCCGGTAGGAGAACAGCCGGTCCGCCACCGCCCGCCGGTCCTTCGTTCCGGCCCAGGCGATGGCGTTTCGAGGAAGACCGAGCCACTCCCCCAGCCGCGCGGCGAGCTCGTGCTGTTCCCAGTCGCGGCTGCGGACCTTCAGTACGATGAACCGGCCGGCCGGATCGGGGACCGGGTAGGAGGAGATTTCCCGGACGACGAAGTCGTCGGCCTCCGCCTTGATGGTCCCGGCGACGGGGGGGGTCGTCGTGGCGTAGAATCCGAGGCCGATGGCCCGTTCGGACTCCGGCGGCTGCCAGAGGTCCGGCACGCCGGCTCGACCGATTCTGCCAGAAAAGCCTTAGCCCACGCCCCCTCCTCGTTGGACCCGGATGATACGGGCCACCGCCCGCGTCCTGAGGAACGTCATCGAACTCGAGGTCTCAGGGGAAGCATGGACCGCGAAGCCGGTCGCCACCTCGGACGGGGCGATTGCGCGGAAGATCGTCTCCCTGTTCTCGACCACCTACGAGACGTACCGGGCGCCGGAACCCACCGTCGTGTACTCCACGGTCACGTACTTTCCGAAGAAGGACGAGATCCTCGTCCAGGTCGGGGAGCAGAAGTGGCGGACGAAGTCGTCGATCTTCGGCCCGATGACGTTCGAGTACGGCGGCGTCCCGTACGAGATCCACGAGAAGCTCACCGGGCGCTACGCAATCCTCCGCGAGGGGAAGGTCGTCGCCGCCGGCGAGCTCGGGTTCCGGTCGTGCGTGCTGCGCGATAGCCCCGTCGACCTCGAGGGGTTCTTCGCGAACCTCGCTCTCGGTTACCTGATCCGGACCCTCGTCTGGGAGATGTTCCGGTAGGCGGTCGTCGCTAGCGCCGCCGTGGCGGTCGGAAGGCGAGCGCGCGCATCGAGCGCCAGGGGCGGTGACGGACGGTCGGTCGAGGGAGCGTGAACATGTGGTACGGGATCGGCGCGAGTATTCCCATCCCCACCACGACGGCGATGGCGCCCACCAGATACGCGAAGTGCCAGCCGTAGGTGACGAACAGGTATCCTCCGAGCAACGTTCCGAACAGCCCACCCGCGCCGGCGACGGCGTTGTAGAGACCGAGCGCCCGTCCCCGGCTGGTCCGGCCGACGAGGCGGATCAGGAACATCGTGCTCGCCGTACTGATGAACGCCCACGTGACCCCGAGCAGCGCGTTCAGGATCGAGATCCACCCGACCAGGAGCGGGCTGCCGATCCCGAAGGCGATGTAGAGCGGACCCCAGAGGAACAGGAGCATCAGGAGGGCCCGGCCGCCGAGCGATTGGAGGAAGACGAGCTTCGGGGACGCCCATTCGACGAGCTTCCCGGAATGGAAGAACAGGGCCGTGGAGGCCGCGCTGGCCGCGAGATAGACGATGAACACGTCCGCGTTCCGGAACCGGAGCGTTTCCGCAAGGAACACGGGGAACGGCCCGTAGAAAACGTCGAAGCCCACGGTCATGACACCGAGGGCCGCGAGGAACACGAGCTCCCGGCGGGGGATCCGTTCGGCGGGGGCCCGGGTGAGCTCGACGATGTTGAGGACCCGGCTCCGGTAGTGCCGGACCCGTTCGAGGACCCCGCGGTGCAGGTTGATCAATTCGGCGACCGAGCGCCGTTCGACGCGCGCCGCCGGCTCCTCGATCCAGGCGGCCGCGATCACCGCCGAGAGGATTGCGAGTCCGCCCGCGGTGATCAGGAGCGCCGTCATCGCCGAGATGATCGTCTCGTTGCCGCCGATCACGAACAGCCACACGAAGCCGAGGGCCAGGCCGACCGTCGTGCCGATCCCGGAAATGAGGCCGAACAGCCCGATGTCCTGCGGCCACCAGCGCTTGTGGCGCGTCTCGAGCAGCAGCATCGTGCCGATCGGGGCGCTCGCGGCCGAGGCGAGCCCCTCGGCGACGTTGAGCCAGAAGTACGTGATCAGGTCGTGCGCGAGCGCGATGAGGATGATCGCGACGCCGGTCGCGAGGAACGACCCGACGAGGAAGTACTTCCGGTGGGCGACCCGGTCGGAGAGGTTGCCCCAGAGGATCGTGAACGGCACCTGGCTCATCGCACTCGCGCCGATGATGATCGTCACCGCGAACGCCGAGGCCCCGAAGTGCTCCAGCGCGAGGAGCGGGATCAGCGGGGTCGCGATCCCGTCGGTGATGGCGAGCGGCAGGTAGGCGAGGAACCACAGGTCGTTCGACGAGGGCCGGACCGAGACGCGGGCCTTGATGTCCACGGTCGGCTGCCCCGGCCGCGCGCGGCCGGGCCAAATTCAGTCGGAATCTTCGTTTAAAGACTCGTCCGGAGGCGCACGGCTCCGTCGGACGGCACGTAGCGGCGGCTCAGGCGTCGGCGACGCCGAGCGTCTCGAACAGCTCGAGCATGTCCTTCTCATCGACCCACTCGACGCGCAGGTAGTCGCGGATCGTCCCGTCGCTGATCCCGAACCTCCGGGCCTCGTCGACCACGAACTGGTAGGCCTCGATCTCGGTGGGGCGCCGGACGTACGACAGTTTGTCCGGCCACAGCTCGCGGCCGTCGTGCCGCTGCCGGATATGGCAGAGCTCGTGGAAGATGTCGAGGTAGAGGGTGAGGGCCGGGCTCTCCTTCAGGTGGCCCGAGCCAACGACGATGCAGTCGGTGTCCGGGGAGACGACCGGCTTCCACCGACGCCGGAACGACTTGGGAAGGTCGAACGGCGCCACGTACATCCAGACGTCCTCGTCGACGACCTCGATGCACGTTTCCTCGTGGAGTTTGACGCGCTTCGCCGCATTGGGTTCGTGCCGGGTCGCGGTCTCCATCTTGTTGAGCCCGGGGAACACGACGAGCAGCGGGTGGCGACCGACGGAAATGTCCCGCGTGACCCGGAACCCCTTCGGGGCGTCCTCCACCGTGGGGGCGGGTGGCGTCTTCTTCGGGGCCATCGACGAGCGGAGCGAACCGGGCCAATAAGGGTTCGCGAATCCACGAGGGCGAGGGGTCTAATTCCGGCGTCCGGTCCCGGTTCGTGGCGAAGCAGGTCCCCTCGTCCCGGAGCACGGTCCCCGGCGTTCGGCTCGGCCACGCGGCGACAGCGACCGGGTCCTCGGGGGTGTCGGTCCTCCTCTTCGACCACGCGGCCCCCACCGTCGTCGATGTTCGCGGGGGGGCCTCGGGGACGTACGACACGGCCTCGCTTTCGCTCGACGCGACCTTCGGTGGTCGGTGGGCCGTCTTTTTCACCGGGGGCAGTCTCTTCGGGCTCGACGCCGCAGGGGGAATCCGCGACGAGATCCTCCGCCAGGGCGGGGGACAGTCCGTGTTCGCGAACCGCAATCGAATCGCTCAGGTTTCGGGCGCCGTGCTGTACGACCTCCCTCGGACGACCTGGACGCGGCCCGACTATCGGGAGCTGGGACGGCGGGCCGCCCGGGCGGCCCATCCGATCGTGGAGGGTGCCGGCCGTGTCGGCGCCGGGAGCGGCGCTCGGATCGGGAAATACCTCGGACACGGGCATTCCCAACGGGGGGCGCTTGCGGTCGTGGTCGAACCGGTCGGCCGGGGGACTCGCATGGCGGCCCTGGCCGTCGTGAACGCGGTCGGAGCCGTCCGCGATCCCTCCACCGGGGAATGGATCTCCGGAGCCCGGGACGACGCCGGGAGGCTAGTACCCCCGGAACTCTCCGCGCCGACCCCCCTGACCGGAACGACCCTCGTCGCCATCGTGACGAACGTCTCCGTACCCCGCTCCACGCTCCAGAGGGTCGCGGCGTTCGCCCACGCCGGTCTGGCTCGGGCGGTGGTGCCCGCTCATACGACCACCGATGGCGATACGGTGTTCGTGACGTCCACCGGATCGGACACGCGCCGGCGACCGACCGAGAGCCGCCCCGGCGAACTCGGGGATCGACTCGGGGCCGTGGCCGAACGGATCACCGTGCGGGCCATCGTCCGCGCGGCGCGCGAGTCTAACCGGACTTCGGACCGCCCGGGCGACGGAGGGACGTCCCCCGGAGGCCCCGGATCAGGTCGGTCTTCGTCACGATCCCGACCAGCAGGCCGCGCTCGGTGACGAGCACGGCGGGGTAGCGGGTCAGGATCCCGGCCAAGACGTCGGCCGGGCACTCGGCGTCGACCTGGGGGTAGGACGCTTCCTGCACGTCCCGGACGTGCATCCGCCGGGCGTTCGGGCGCGCCACGGCGCGCAACAGCCCAGCTTCGGAGACGGAGCCGGTGACGCGGCCCCCCTCGGCGACCGGGAGCTGGGAGAACCCGCCCTTCTCCATCGTCTGGGCGGCGTCCGCCAAGCTCGCCCCGGCGTCGACGGTCACGAGATTCGTGTGGAACACGTCGCGGGCCCGGAGGTGCGGGGCCGCGACTCCCTCGTGCGTGGCCAAGTAGGAGTCGATCCGCTGAACGAGGTCGTACGAGGGCCGGATCTGGCCGCGCTCGATCCGGCTGACCGTCGCGTCGCTCCGTCCGACCGCCCGGGCGAGTTCCCCGAGGGGGATGCCGAGCGAGAGGCGACGCTTGCGCAGCTCCTCGAGCGCCTCCATGCGAGGGCGGGCAGGAGGGTCGGCGCTATGGGGTTTGCCGAGGCGGGAGTGGAGGGCGCTCGACGAAACCTACAAGCCGAGTGCCCTCGTACACTCTCTTGGGATGCCCCCATCGACGGCGCCGCCCCGCCGGATCAGCTGGATTGCCGCCCCCCCGGAGATTTGCACCCTATGCAAGGAGCCGCTCGGCCTCCCGGACGATACCAGCGCCTGGAACGGCTTGCCGGCCCACCGCGAGTGCGTGCGGGTCCACCTGATCCAGCGCGACCCCGCGTTCCGGGAGCCGGAGTCCCCGGAATTCACCGAGGATCCGTCGGAGGACGTGGACGGTTCCGGGCCCCGCGAGGACGACGATTCCGACCCCGGTTGAGCGCCCCCGAGGCCTTCTCGGAGACCGCCGGTCGGAACCCATAATAATACGACCGTAGTCCAACCGGCCACAGACCGCGGCGTTCGCGGTGTGAGGGGGGATCGATGCCGGAGGTGGTGCTCACGTGCGACTGGACGATGATGAGCAATCATCACCGGAAAGAGTTCCTCGGTTTCGGGACCACCACCCCGGCCTACATCCTGCCCGAGCAGGTGTACCAGCGCCTGTTCTTCCCCATGATGGACGTCGACGCGAGCGGTTTCCCTCGCGAAGCGCCGTACGGGCTCCGCAAGGTCGAGGCGGCGCTGATGGACGCCGGCATCGACGCCCGGATCGTCCATCCGAGCCATCTCCACCGCTACATGCCCGGGGAGGCGAAGGTGATGCTCGTCTCCGGCCACGACTACTTCGGGCTCAATCCCCCGAGCTCGACCTTCGGCGGCGTCATGGGCAAGGAGCCGCTCAACTGCGTGAATTTCAAGCGGCTCCTGACCCAGCCGTGCGTCCTCGACGCGCGGGCCAAGGGGATGAAGCTCCTCGCGGGCGGCCCCTGCGCTTGGCAGCTCGCGCCGGCGACGCAGATGAAGCTCCCGTGGGTGGGACAGTTCGTCGCCTCGATCGGCGGCATCGACTCCGTCGTCGAGGGCGAGGCGGACGTCTACGTCCGCGACCTCGTCAAGAAGGCCCTCGCCGATGAGTTCCTCCCCCCGCACGTGGTCCTGAGCGCGAAGGAGGCGCCGAAGGTCGAGGAGATCGCGACCATCCGCTACCCGAGCGTCAACGGGCTCATCGAGATCGGTCGAGGTTGCTGCCGGGGCTGCTCGTTCTGCTCGGTGACGACCCGGCCGACCCGCTGGTACCCGCTCGAGAAGATCGAGCAGGAGCTCGCGGTCAACGCGAAGTCGGGGATCCGCAAGGGCCTGCTCCACTCCGACGACGTGTACTTCTACGGAAGCCCGAACGTGATGCCGCGGGAGGACAAGCTCCTCCCGCTGCTCAAGCTCGCGAAGCGCTACTACGACCAGGTCGGCTGGAGCCACGTCGCCGTGGCGTCCCTGATGACCAAGCCGAAGCTGCTCGGCCAGTGCGCCGAGATCCTCAACGACGAGAAGCAGGACTGGTTCGGTGTCGAGGTCGGCGTGGAGACCGGCAGCCCCCGGATGATCACCGCGGCGATGCCCGGGAAGGTCGCCCCGTTCAAAGCATCGCAATGGCCCGAGCTGGTCGTCCAGGCGGCCGGCCTGATGAACGACAACCACGTCTATCCGGCGTGCACCTTCATCGTCGGGCTCCCGCAGGAGACCGAGGACGACGTCCTGAAGACGATCGAACTGATCGACAACCTCTGGGACTTCAAGGCGATCTTGGTGCCGATGTTCTTCGTGCCGCTGGGGCACCTGAAGAACAAGGACTGGATGCGACGCGACCGGATGAGCGACGTCCAGCAGGAGCTGTTCCGGCGGGCGCTCACCCACGGGCTGCGGCAATCCAAGGTGCTCCTCCGCGACTTCTTCGACTGGGAAGGGAGCCACACCACCGCCTACCGGACCGCCTTCCGCGGCTTCATCGGCTTCCTCGAGACGCTCAGCCGGATGAATGGGCTGTGGAGCGAGCCGACCCACGCGACGAAACCGATCGTCGACCCGATGCGATTCCCGGACCGACTGCCGGTCCCGACGATCCCGATGCGGGAATAGCGAGCTACTCGGCGTCGTCGGGCAACGGCGCCGCGGGCGGCGCCTCGTCCCGGTGGACCACGCGCGGCCGGTAGGTCGAGGGGACGGTCGGTCCCTGCGACGTTCCGACCACGTCGAGGTGGATCTCGTTGCCGTTGCCGTCGTACGCCCGCCATTGCCCCGGCCCGTACGGCGCCCCGAGGATGATGTGGCGGCGCCCCCAGTGACGGAACAGGGTCAGGTCGGCCTCGGACGGATGGAGCGCCCCCGACGGATGGCTGTGCACGGTGCCCGCAACCCCGAGGTCGACCGGCAGCATGTAAAGCTGGAAGTTCGCATGGCGCCGCCCGGCGGTCGTCCCCGGGACGAGGAGCAGGTCGGTGATCAGGCCGGGTTCGTCGGACCGGAGCACGCCGCCGAACTCGTTCGGAAGGGCGGAGCGTGCGCAGGCGAGCACGGAGTCGAGGCACCGACGCGTGATGGCGGTGGGGGACCGTCCGACGCGCGGGGCGTCGGCGGCGCGCCTACGCGTGGGACGGAAGATCGGCATCGTCCTTCGGCTCCGGGTCGCCGGCCTCCTCGCTCCAGGGAAGGATCCGCTTGCCGTGCAGGCGGCGGAAGAAGCGCGAGCCGAACCGGACGAACGACGCCGGTCGGGGCGAGCGGAAGGTGAGGACCGCCTCGCCCCCGTGGAGCTTCTCCTCGTGCTGGCCATCGACCACCACGATCCCGTCCTTCCCCTCGGTGAGGAGCCGGACGGACACGGTTCGCAACGGGTCCACGACGAGCGCGCGCTGGGGGGCGCGGAACGGGGCGAGGGCGGTGATCACGATCCCTTCGACGGCCGGATCGAGGATCGGACCGAAGGCGGACATCGCGTACGACGTGGAACCCGTCGGGGTGGCGACGATCACCCCGTCCGCGTGGAGCCGACCGATCGGACGGCCGTCGACCGCCACCTCGAACCGTCGCATCTTCGCGACCTGGCTCGTGTGGAGGACGACCTCATTCGTCGCGTCGGGGAGCGGGCGTTCGCCGACCTCGCTCGCGAGCTTCATCCGGTCCTCGACGAAGTAGCGGCCGTCCAGGACGAGCTCGAGCGCCGCCGACAGCGCGGGCCCGTCGTCCCCGTCCACCTCGGCGAGGAAACCCACCGTACCGGCGTTGACGGTCAGGAGCGGGACCGAGGATCGCCGGAGCGCATGCAAGAACGTGCCGTCCCCGCCGATGGCGATCAGGACCTCGGCCTCGAGGGACTCGAGCGGCGCCTCGGCCGAGGGGAGCTCGGCGGCCGCGCGGGTCTCGCTGGCGACCACGACCTCGGCCCGGTTCCCGAGGAGCTCGACGGTCCGACGCGCCAGGCCGAGCGCGGTCGGGTTGTGGGGGTTTGCGGTGACCCCGACCTTCACAGATACCCCTCGGGGTGCGCCCGCTCGCCGAACTTCGCATCGCCCCAGGCGAAGACGCTCGTCCGCTGGCCGAGGGCGAGCGGAAAGTGCTCGAGCGACCCGCCGCTCACGTCGGTGGTGGTTCCGCCGGCCTCCACGAGGATCCGGTAGGCGGCGGCGATGTCGGTGACGCGGAGATTGCGGTTCGGCGTGTCGTTCTCGAACACGTAGGCGTCGGCGGCGCCCTCCGCGACCGCGAGCATCTCGAGCGAGGCGCAGCCGAGGGAGCGGACCCGTCGAGCTCGGGCGGCCAGGCCGACCACGCGGCTCGTGGCGTGGCGCCCCAGGTTCAGGAAGAAGAGCTCGGAGCGAACGTCCCACGACCGGGTCCGCAGCCGGTGCCCATCGCGGAACGCCCCGTCGCCGCGCGTGGCCCAGTAGGTGGTTCCCCGCGCGAGGTCGCGGACGACGCCGATCTCGATGCCGCCCAGGTCCGTGCGGCCGAGGGCGAGACTCACGGTCGAGAACGGGAGGCCGCGGATCGCGTTGTGGCTTCCGTCGATCGGGTCGATGACGAGGAGCGGGCCGCCACCGCGTTCGATGAGCCCGGCCTCCTCGCTCAGGATGTCCCAGTCGACGCGCTCCTCCTTGAGAGTCGCGAGCACTTGCGCCTCGGCGACGCGGTCCACTTCCTCGGTCGGGCTGCCGTCGGCCCCCATCGCGACGACATCGGCGCGGTGCGGGCTCGTCGACGCTTGACGAACGGCCGCGTGCACCGCTTGCGCGACGCGGAACAGGACCTCGAGCTCGCGCGAGCGCTCGCCCGCCACGCGCGCGCGACCCTGCCCTCGCCTATTAGCGTGCGCGCGACGCGCCGCCGCCCGCCAACCGTTAAATCGAACGCCCCGGGTGCGCCGCCCGATGGAACTCCAATTCCTCGGCGGCGCTTCGGAGGTCGGTTCGCTCGGCCTCGTCGTCCGCGATCAGGGCCGCACGCTCCTCTTTGACTACGGAATGACCCCGACCGACCCGCCGTCGTACCCTCGACCGGCACCGGTCCACATCGACGCGGCGTTCCTCTCCCACGCGCACCTCGACCACTCCGGCATGATGCCGCTCCTCACCCGGCTTCCCCATGCCGAGATCGTCGCGACGCCCGTGACCGCCGCCCTGACCGACCTCCTCGCCAAGGACACGCTCAAGATCGCGAAGCTCGAAGGCTACCTTCCCCCGTACGCGCCCGCCGACATTCACGCGCTCCACTCCCGGTTCACGACCATCGACCGGAAGGGAACGTTCCGCCGCAAGGGGATCGAGGTCGAGCTGACCCCGGCGGGCCACATCCCGGGGGCGACGATGTACCGCTTCCGCGGGGAGAAGGACCTCTTGTTCTCTGGCGACGTGCAGACGATCGGCACCCATCTCGTCGGTCCCGCGCAGCCGGTCCAGTGCGACGTCCTCGTTCTCGAGTCGACCTACGCCGGCCGGGAGCACCCGGACCGGAAGGAGACGGAGCGGAGGTTCCGCGACCGCGTGGCGGAGACCGTCGAGCGCGGCGGCAAGGCGATCGTGCCCGCGTTCGCCGTCGGCCGGGCCCAGGAGGTCCTGATGTCGCTCGCCCACTCGGGCTTCGAGGTGTACCTCGACGGGATGGCCCGCAACGTGAACCATATCTACGCGGCGGCCCCCGAGTACCTCGCGGACCCCCGCCGCTTCCACCGGGCCATGGAGTCGGTCCACCTCGTCGAGAGCGCCGCCATGCGCCGCCACGTGGTCCGCGACGCCGACGTCATCGTGACGACGGGCGGAATGCTCGACGGCGGCCCCGTCCTCCACTACATCGGCGAATTGCACCGCGACGCGAACAGCTCGATCTTCCTGACCGGCTACCAGGTCGAGGGCTCGAATGGCCGCCAGCTGATGGACGACGGGACGTTGACGATCGACGAGGTCACCGTGCGGCCGGCGTGCGACGTCGAGAAGTTCGACTTTTCGGCGCACGCGGGGCACTCCGACCTGGTGAAGCTCGTCCAGGCGACCGGCGCGAAGACCGTGGTGCTGATGCACGGCGACCAGCGGGAGAAGCTCGCGGCCGCGCTGGAAGGGTCGGTGCAGGTGCTCGTGCCGCAGAACGGCGAGCGCCTCGTCGTCTAGCGGCGAGCCGCTCGCGCAGCAGGCCGGCCACCACGGCCGCCTCGGAGCGGGGGTCCTCCTTCGCGGCGTGGAGGAGGGTCACGGTGCCGCGCTCCGCTTCCTCGACCAGGCGGTCGATCGCCTCGTCGACGCCTTCGAGCTCCATCCGGAACTTGAGCGAGAATTCGGCGAAGTTCTCCGGGGAACGGCAGTACCAGTCCCAGAGACGCTTGGAGGGGGCGAGCTCCTTCCACCATCCGTCGATCGCGGCCGCCGACGCCCGCAGCTCCCTCGGCCACTCCCGGCCCACGAAGTAGCGATGGCCGTCCTCGGCCGTCGGCGGGTCGAGGACGTGCTTGGTCCGGATGCGTGCGTCCGTCATCCGCACCTACGGCAACTCGACCCAGACCATGCCATCGTCCACCCTCGTCGCGTACCGCTGCAGGGCGGTCGCGACGCCGGTCGGGGGGACCACTCCGTCCGGGTCGGCCAAGACCGCCCCGGAGGTCGTGTCGTACGTGGCACCGTGCAGCGGGCAGACGATCTTCTCGTCCTCCAGGGTCCCGTCCACAAGGAGACCGCCCTCGTGGGTGCAGATCCCGTCAAGGGCGAACACGGAGGGGCCCACCCGGACCACGAGGACCGTGGCCCCTTCGATGAGGACTTCGCGCTTCGAGCCCGGCGGAAGGGTCTCGAGTGCCAGCCCCGTCGACCGCCACGGCATTGGCTCCGGCCATCGGGGGAGGCTACTTAGCGCCGCCCGGGCTCAGATGTCGCGCACGCCCGGGATGGAATCCGCGGGCGCCGCCTGGGCTCGCCGGACCGCGAGCGCTTCCGCAATCGCCTCGCGCAGCTCGGGCACCCCGGCCCCCGTCTTCGCCGAGACGCTCAGCCACTCACCGTTCGTCCGGACCAGGTCGGACTTCGTCCCGACGATCAGGAACGGCACGTTCGGCAGCTCCTCCCGCCACTTGGCGAGGAGACGCTGCTGGTCGTCCATCGGGTACCCGCAGCTCTCCGACGGGTCGATGAGGAAGACGACGAGCGTCGCCGCGTGTTCGACGGCCCTCTCGGCCTCCCGTTCCGCGCTGCTCCGCCGCCCGACCCGACCGAGAACGCCGGGCGTGTCGAGGATCTGCAATCGGTCAAAGCCCAGGTCGGCGTGGCCGACCTCGATCGCCAAGGTGGTGAACGGGTACTCCGCCACCTTCGGCCGAGCGGTGGAGAGACGCTCGACCAGGGAGGACTTCCCGACGTTCGGGAACCCCGCAATCACCACCGTCGGCGCGAGCGGGTCCAGTTGGGGTCTCGCCTTCAGGAACCGCGCGATCTCGTCGAGCTTCCGAAGGTCCGGGTCGACCTCGCGGACGAAGCTCGCGATCCGGCCGTAGAATCGCCGCACGAGCGCCCCGAACGCTTCGACGCTGGACGCTCGGCGGAGGGACCGTTGCTCCTCCGCGGAGAGCCCCCGGATCCGCTCCACGGCGCGCTGGACCCTCCGGCGCGAATGCTCGAGCTCCCCGACTCCGAAGCGGTCGGCGACGAGCGTCCGCTCGAAGTCGGTGAGCGGAGGCTTCGAGAACCGATGGTCGGCGGCCCGCAAATGCCGGACGACCACGGCCCCGGAGCGCACGATCTTCAGCATCGCCCGGCGACGGGACCGGTCGAGCGGCGTCGAGCCGTGCGGGGTCGCCTTGTACGCCCGGTGGAACGCCGTGTCGAGAATCGCCGAGGACGGCGGCGTGCCGGGACGGGCGCCGCCGGCGGCGCCGCGGTCCTCCTGTCCCTTGCGCAGGCCCACCTTCGCGGTCATCGACGGTCTCCTCGGCGCTGTCGGCCCGGCTCTAATGACGGTTCCGGGAGGGTTCGCGGTTCCACCAGGGTCGCGCGAGAGAAGCGCTTTTGAGGAACACCCCACTCGGACGCCTCTCGGGGTTCGCTTCGTGCCTCGCTGGATTCCGGACGACCCGGAGACGGAGCTGGCTCTCCTCACGGAGATCGGCCTCGCGAATGCCGAGGAGCTGTTCTCCGACGTTCCGCGTCGGATCCGCCTCGGCCGGATGGGGGTCGGGCCGGGCCGCGAGGAGATCGACGTCGTCCGGACGGTCGACAAGATCCTCAGCCGGAACCGGCCCTACACGGGCTTCGCCAACTTCCTCGGCGGCCGAATCTCGCCACGGTTTGTCCCCGCGGCCGTCGATTCCATCCTCCTCCGGAGTGAGTTCTACACCTCCTACACTCCGTACCAGCCCGAAGCGAGCCAGGGGATGCTCCAGGCGCTCTTCGAGTTCCAGAGCCTCTGGGTGGAGCTCACGGGACTCGATGCGGCGAACGCCTCCCTGTACGACGGCGCGACGGCCGCCGGAGAGGCGATGCTGCTCTCCCGCCGGATCCATGAGGGCGACCGGTTCCTGATCCCCGCGAGCCTGCCTTGGGAGGAGAAGAGCGTCCTCGCGAACTACGCCGTCGGCACGGGGGCTCGGATCGAGGAACTCCCGTTCGACGACCGGACCGGCCGAATCGACCTCGAACAGACGAAGACCGCCGTCGCCAAGGGGGGCGTCTTCGGAATTCTGGTCGACGTACCGAATGGGTTCGGCCACGTCGATGAGACGCTCCTCGACCTGAAGTCGGCCATCGGCACGGTACCTCTCACGGTCGTCGCCGACCCGCTCGCCCTCTCGGTCCTCTCGGCCCCCGGCGACTGGGGAGCCGACATCGTCGTCGGGGAGGGTCAGGGGTTCGGTGCGAGCCCGTCGTTCGGGGGACCCCTCTTGGGGCTGTTCGCGTGCCGTCGGGAGCACCTTCGATTCTCCCCGGGACGCATTGTCGGGGCGACGCGCGACGCGGAGGGACGCCGCGCCTTCACGCTCACCCTGCAGACGCGCGAGCAGCACATCCGGCGCTCGCGGGCGACCTCCAACATCTGCACCAACCAATCGCTCCTCGCCCTCGCCTTCGTCGTGTACGCGACCACGGTGGGCCCGAAGGGCCTCGCGGCCCTGGAGCGGTCGCTGTCGGAGAAGGCGCGCACACTGGCGAGCGCGCTCGGGACCATCGACGGGCTCCGGGCCCCCCGGTTCGACGCACCGTACTTGCACGAGTTCGCGGTCGGCGTGACCCGAGGGACCGCGAAGGGATTCCTCGACCGGCTCCGCCGCAAGAAGATCCTCGGCGGCCACCCGCTCGCGGATCCGCGGCCGGGGCGCGGCGACGGCGGGCCCGAGCTGTTCCTGACCGCCGCCACCGAGTTCGTCGGGGAGAAGGAGATCGCCAAGTTTGCGAAGACCGCGCGGACCGCCCTCGCCCACGTTCCGGGGGCCGCGTGACGTTCCGGCAGGCCCGCTACGACGAACCCCTCGTCTGGGAACTCGCGCGCCGCGGAGGCGCCGCGAACGATGCCGCCGCCACCATCCCCGGGATTCCCGAGCGGTTCCGGCGGGCGAAGGCACCGGATTGGCCGGAGCTGAGCGAACTCGAGGTCGTCCGCCACTACACCCGGCTTTCCCAGATGAATTTCGGCATCGACACGAGCGCCTACCCGCTGGGCTCGTGCACGATGAAGTACAACCCGAAGGTCTCCGAACTGCTCGCCCGGCGGGACGGGGCCGCGGCGCTCCATCCGTACCAGCCGGAGGAGACCGTCCAGGGCGCGCTGGAGATCCTCTGGCGACTCGAGACCGCCCTCGCGAAGATCACGGGGCTCCCCGAGGTATCGCTCCAGCCGGCGGCCGGGGCCCACGGCGAGTACGCGGCCCTCCTGATGATCCGGGCCCACATTCAGGAGAGAGGTGAGCTTGCCAAGCGGACGGAGGTCCTCCTCCCCGACACCGCGCACGGAACGAATCCGGCGTCCGCGGCGATGGCCGGATTCACGACCCGGGAGATCGCGAGCGTCGACGGGTGCGTGGACGTCGCCGCGTTGAAGGCCGCCGTCAGCGACCGCACCGCCGCGTTCATGCTCACGAACCCGAACACCGCGGGGCTGTTCGAGTCCCAGATCGGCGAGATCGCCGAAACCGTCCACGGCGCCGGTGGAATGCTCTACTACGACGGCGCGAACCTGAACGCGATCCTGGGGGTCACCAACCCCGGGCGGATGGGGTTCGACGTCGCCCACCTGAACCTGCACAAGACCTTCGCCACGCCGCACGGAGGCGGAGGCCCGGGGGCCGGCGTCCTGGCGGCCTCCGACGTGCTCGGACCGTACCTCCCCGTCCCGCGGGTCCGCAAGACCGGTCGGTCGTTCCATCTCGACTACGACCGACCGAAGTCCATCGGAAAGATCAAGACCGGCTACGGAAACTTCGGACTCGACCTCCGCGCCTACGCGTTCCTCCTCACCCATGGGGAGGAGGGACTCCGCCACATCAGCCGTCGGGCGGTGCTCAACGCGAACTACCTCGGCCAGAAGCTCGGGAAGTTCCTGCCCCGGCCGTTCCGGACGCTCGTCAAGCACGAGTTCCTGCTCTCGGGAACCCCCTTGAAGGCGAACGGGGTCCGCACCCTCGACCTCGCGAAGCGGTTGTTGGACGAGGGATACCACGCCCCGACGATCTACTTCCCGTCCCTCGTGGACGAAGCCCTGATGATCGAGTTCCCGGAAACGGAGAGCCGCCGGGAGCTCGATGGGTTCGCCGCCGCGTTCGAGCGCGCGGTCACGGACACCCCCGAGCATCTCCATGCCGCTCCGACGGCCACCTCGGTGCGTCGGGTCGACGAGGTCCTCGCAGCCCGCCAGCTCCACCTCTCACGGAAGGACCTCGACCTGCCACAACCGTCTTGAGCCCCCCCGGCCCTCAGAACGCCCCATGAAGGCCCGCGTCCTCCGCGTGTTCGAGCAGCTCGACGCCCACACCGACGCCCTCGTCCTGCAGAACTCGATCGACCCGCACCTCGATCAGAGTTTCTTCTACCTGTTCGACGTTCCGAGCGGTCTCTTCGAGGGGTCGGTCGCGATCGCCCACCGGGACGGACGCCTCGACGTCCTCTCCTCCCTGCTTGAGGAGGAGAGTGCGCGCCAAGCCGCGAAGCACGACAGCTCCGTCACCGTCCACGCCATGAAGGACAACGCCGACCGGGAGAAGATCGTCAAGAAGCTCCTCCCGAACGCCGGCACCATCGCCCTCAACTTCCGGGAACTCACCCACGAGACGTTCCTGCAGATCGAGAAGGCGTTCCCGTCGGCGAAGTGGGCCGACGCGAGCGCCGCCGTCCGGAAGGCCCGGATGATCAAGGACACGAGCGAGATCGCCCGACTGGAGAAGGCGGCCCTGATCGGCTCGGCGGTCGCGAAGAAGATCCCGTCGATGCTCAGGACCGGGATCACCGAGCTCGAGCTCGCGGCCGAGATCGAGTACGCCATGGGACGCGAGGGTGCCGCGGGACGGAGCTTCGCGACCATTGCCGGCTTTGGCCCGGACGGGGCGGAGCCGCACTTCGCACCCGGCGGGCGCAAGCTGGAACCGGGGATGTCGATCGTCTGCGACTTCGGGGCGTTCTACGAGCGCTACGCCTCCGACATCACCCGCTCCTTCCACTTCGGCCCGCGCGACGCCGAGATGAAGCACGTCCACGACACCGTCTTCGCCGCCCAGGAAGCCGCCCTCGCCGTCGTGCGGGATGGCGCGATCGCGAAGGACGTCCACGGGGCCGCGGCGAAGGTGATCGACGCCTCGCCGTTCCGCGGACGGTTCACCCACGGGCTCGGGCACTCGATCGGACTCGCGGTCCACGACGGCTTTGGCATGAACCCGCTGAGCGAGGAGCCGCTCCAGACCGGGATGACCATCACCATCGAACCCGGCATCTATCTGCCCGGCAAGGGCGGGGTGCGGATCGAGGACGACATCGTCGTTACCGACGAGGGCTACCGGTTCCTGACGAAGGCACCCCGGGAGTACCTCGAGGTGGCGGCGTGAGAATCGGGGTCCTCACGGGGGGCGGTGACTGCCCCGGGCTCAACGCCGCGGTCCGGGCGGTCGTCTACCGGGCCGGCAAGAGCGGCCACGACGTCATCGGTTTCCTCGACGGATGGAAGGGGGTCCGGGACGACATGGCCCGTTCCCTCGTCCCCACCGACGTCGCCGACGCGATCCTCCGCGGCGGGACGCTGCTCGGCAGTTCGAGGACGAATCCGTTCGCGAAGCCGGAGGACGCGGAGAGGGTGCTGGCCACCCTCGACCGCCACCAGATCGGCGCGCTCGTGGCCATCGGCGGCGACGACACGCTGAGCGCCGGTCGTGAGCTTTCCCGCCGGGGCCGGAAGGTCGTGGGCATTCCGAAGACGATGGACAACGACGTCTCGGCGACCGACTGGACGTTCGGGTTCGACTCGGCCGCCAGCGTCGCGGTCGACGCGCTCGAGCGACTGCGGGACACCGCGGCGAGTCACCACCGCGCCGTGGTCCTCGAGGTCATGGGGCGCCACGCCGGGTGGGTCGCCCTCGCCACGGGTCTCGGCGGCGCCGCCGACTTCACGCTCCTCCCGGAAGAGCCGTACGACGAGGCCCGGTTGATCCAGCACGTCCGCGCAGCGGTCAAGCGCAAGGGGTTCGCCCTGGTCGTCGTCTCGGAGGGCGTGGACCTTGGCCCTCGGAAAGGGAGCTCCGGCGGGAAGGACGAGTTCGGTCACGAGCTCCTGAAGGAGCGGGAAGCGGGGCCGGAGGTCGCCCGCCGAATCGAAGCGGCGACCGGCATCGAGAGCCGGAGCGCGGTCATCGGCCACATCCAACGCGGCGGTTCCCCCACCCTGTTCGACCGGATCCTCGCGACCCGGATGGGAGCGACCGCGGTCGACCTGATCGACGCCGGTCGGTTCGGCGAAGTCGCCGTGCTTCGCGGCGCCGAGGTCGTCGGCGTGCCGTTCGACGAGGCGCTGCGGGAGAACAAGAAGGTCTCGCCCGCGTGGGCCGACCTCCTGCACACCTTCGACGCGTAGGGGCGTCATGCGGGTCCGGGCGCTCTGGTGGGACAAGGGCCGGCTGGCCCTGATCGACCAGCGCCTCCTCCCCCAGAAGGAGAAGGTCCTGCGACTGCGGACCGTCGCCGAAGTCGCCCGGGCGATTCGGACCATGCAGGTCCGCGGTGCGCCCGCCATCGGCGTGGCCGCCGGCTTCGGCATGGCGCTCGCCGCCCAAGAGGGCCGGTCCACTCCCGAGGGGGCGGCCCGAACTCTCCGGGCGACGCGACCGACGGCCTACGACCTGTTCGTCGGGGTCGAGACGATGCGGACGGCCTGGACGAACGGGGAGGACGTTCTCGCCGCGGCGGAGGCGTACCGCGAGAAGGTCGTCGAAGAGTGCCGCAGGATCGGACTGGCCGGAGCGGGGCTCTTTCGCCACCGCCCGAACGTCCTGACCCACTGCAATGCGGGGGCCCTGGCGACCGTGGAGTGGGGGACCGCTCTCGCCCCCCTTCGAGTGGCCCGCGACCGAGGGGCGAAGCTGTTCGTGTACGTGGACGAGACGCGCCCCCTCCTGCAGGGCGCGCGCCTGACGGCGTGGGAGCTCGCGCGCGAACGGATCCCCCACGCCGTCATCGCGGACAATGCGGCGGGCCACTTCCTTCGCACCGGTGCGATCGATGCGGTCATCGTCGGCGCCGACCGGGTCGCGCGCAACGGGGACTTCGCGAACAAGATCGGGACGTACGAGAAGGCGGTGCTCGCGAAGGAGAACGGCGTCCCGTTCTACGTCGCCGCCCCGTGGTCGACGTTCGATGGGTCGAAGGCCAACGGCCGTTCGATCCCGGTCGAAGAGCGACACGAGGACGAAGTGCTCGAGCTCGCCGGGCGACGGATCACACCGCGCGCCTCGCGAGCGCGCAATCCGGCGTTCGACGTCACCCCCGCGCGATACGTGACGGCCTTCGTCACGCCCGACGGCGTTGTCCGTCCTTCGGAGCTTCGGAAGCGACTGCCCCGGACCCGACGGCCGGAAGGGGCGGCTCACTTGGGGACGAGGAACGGCGTGAGATCTTCCCGTCGCTCCCGGTAGACCGCGGAGCGGAGGGCGAGGAACCGGATCTCGTCCTGGGTGAGGGGAAGCTTCGGCGGGGGCCCGCCGCCCGAGACTAACTTCCAGTCCCCCGCGAGGAAGCTTTCGAACAGTCCCTCGCGCACGATCACGTAGTTGTTCCGGCCCAGCTCCGCGTGGCGGATGGGGGAGAGACGGGCTCCGATCGCGGCCAGGGTGAAGAACGAGCGAAGCGCGAGGCGACGTCCCACGGGCTTCGAGCCGTTGAACGCCATCAGGTCCGAGACGGTCGCATGGCTCCCGATGATCTGGTCCCGTTGCACGGCATAGATCCGGCGCAGGCGCGCGAACCGACCGCCCCGAATGTACCGCATCTGGCGGGCATACGACCCGAGGCTCGCGGACTGGCTGCTCGCCGCCCCGGTGGGATACGCCACGACGCCGAACCGGGCGACCACGCGAGAGTACAGGTCGATGTCCTCGCCTCCGATGAGGTCCCGCCAGCTCCCGGCCGCTTCGATCGAGTCCCTCGGGAGGGCGACGATCTCGCTGAACAGCATCTTGGGAAGGCCGAGGGCGAAGTAGCGAGCGAGGATCGATGCGTACGTCGCGTCGTACACGAGGCTCGTGTCGAAGGGGATGACCCAGCGGCCCCGGCTCACCTCGAAGGCCAGGCGACGCCCGCGCCCCCGATTCTTTTCCCCCTGCCGGACGACCTTCAGCCGGGGCTCCGCCGCGGCGACCTTCGCCAGCCATTCGCTCGCGCCGTCGTCGCTCGGGCCATCCACGACGACAATCTCGAACGGTACCTGGAGCGATTCCCCGAGGGCGGTGATGCTCGATAGCGACGCTGGGAGCCGGTCGACCGTGTTCAGGTTCGTCGCGCAGAACGATACGGTGGGCAGTACGTCGGGCACTGCGGTCGCCAACGCCGGTCGGGACTTAATGCGCGGGGAGGCGGGAGGCGGCGGCCAGGGACGGGAGCGCCAGCGGTTCGCCGAGGAAGTGTTCGATGCCGTGGAGGGCGGTCCCGATCTCCGCGGCGAGGTTGAAGCCGAGGAAGAAGAACACCACCACGATCCCGACGACGAGGGAGACGGTGAGGAACCAGGCCTGCGTTGCGGTCATGGGGAACTCCGCGGGAGCGGCGAACGTCCCGTTCCGGTAGATAAGAAGCCCGTTCGACGCGCAGAGTCCGAGCCCCCCGAACCCGAGCCTTCGAGCGATGAGAGCCTCGTGGGCGCTCGGGTCGCTCCCCTCGAGCCGTTCGCGGGCGGTCGTCGAGCCGCCCGCCACGGGACGCGGTCCGGGACCGCGCAAGATTCATGAGAGGAGGAGGCTAGCGACCGCGGAGCTGCCCTGGTAGTCTAGCGGTCTAGGATCTAAGTCTGTCGAGCTTGGGACTCGGGTTCGAATGCGGGTCGCACGGCGACCCGCCGAAACTCCCGACCAGGGCGCTCCCCGTCCCACGACGGGCCCGACGGGAACCGTTAACCCGTCGGGCTTCCTCGATACGTCGTGGCCGAGGCCCCCGAGCGACCGGAGGCTCCGGCCCGCTCGATTTCGTCGGTCGTTGCCGGCGCGCTCCGCGACGCCCAGGAGCGCCGTCTTCTCGAACGGGTGAAGTCCTCGCCCGTCCCCCGCCACCTCGCCATCATCATGGACGGCAACCGTCGCTTCGCCGCCGGCCACGGGATGATGATCTCGGAGGGCCACGTTCGGGGGAAGGACAAGCTCGAACAGCTCCTCGACTGGTGTCTGGAGGTCGGGGTCCGCATCCTGACCGTCTACGCCCTTTCGACCGAGAACCTGGAGCGCCCGAAGGAGGAGCTCGACGCCCTGATGGACCTGTTCGCGGGGGCATTCCTCGACGTGGTCACCGACCCGCGGGTCCACCGGCACCACATCCGGGTCCGGGCGATCGGGAACCTTCAGCTGCTTCGTCCCGATGTCCAGGAGTCCATCCGCCTCGCCGAGGCGGCGACGAAGGACTACACGGAGTACCAATACAACGTCGCGATCGCGTACGGTGGCCGTGAGGAGATCCTCCTAGCCATCCGGGCGATTGCCCAGGAGGTGGCGAAAGGGGCCGTTCGGCCGGACCAGATCGACGCCCAGATGGTCTCCGCCCGACTGTATACCGCCGACCTCCCCGACCCGGACCTCGTGTTCCGGACCAGCGGGGAGGAACGGATCTCGAACTTTCTCCTCTGGCAATCGGCGTACGCGGAGCTGTACTTCGCGGACGTACTCTGGCCGGGACTCGCCAAGATCGACTTCCTGAAGGCGATCCAGGCGTTCCAAAATCGCGGACGTCGGTACGGCGTCTAACCGCGAACCAACCGTCGCCCGACGCCGGTGAGAGGCCGTCCGGAGCAGCGACGGAGTTCGGATCGAACTCTGAGCCGCAACCGGTGTTTCGAATGTAGGACTTGCTTATGTATATTAGGGCGGAGAGATTCAGGGTAAACCAATGCACGCTTCCGGAGTTTGTCGACCCGGTCGCCGGGGACTCGTGGTCGCGGTCCTCCTCACCTCCTTAGGCATGATGCTCGGTTCGGGCATGATTGCGAGCGCGCACCCGACCCCGATGGCCGGGACTCCCTCCGTGGCCGCGACCGGATGGACGCAGCTCTCCCCGACGAGCTCGCCGCTGGGGCTCGCCTCCGGAGGCGCGATGGCGTACGACTCCGCCGACGGGTACCTCGTCCTGTTCGGGGGCTGCTCGAGCGGAGACTTCTGGTTCTCCACGTGCACGCCCTCGAACGAGACGTGGATCTACCAACACAACCACTGGTCCCAACTCGTCACGAATCTCACCCCCCCCGCCCGATTCTATGCGAGTCTGGTCTGGGACGAGAGCGAGGGGTACCTCCTCCTCTTCGGAGGAAACGGCTCCGCCACCACCGGATTCCTCAACGACACGTGGACGTTCGTCCACGGGAACTGGACGCACCTCTCTCCCTCCACGAGTCCGCCCGCGCGCGCGGCCGCCGGCCTCGTCTATGACGGGTACGATCACTACGTCCTTCTGGTCGACGGCGAGCAGTACCGCAGCCTCGTCGTGCCCGCGACGAACACGTACGTCGGGGCGGACTTCAACGACAGCTGGAAATTCGCGGGGGGAACATGGACCCAACTGAGCACCGCCGACAATCCCAGCGCCCGGGACTCGGTTTCCATCACCTACGATGCGAGCCTCCGCTCCGTCGTCCTATTCGGCGGCTTCAACTGGACGACCTACAACCTCGACGACACCTGGCTCTACCAATCCGGAGTCTGGACGCTTCAGACGTCCCTGAACGGCACGAGCTACGGGCCGATTCCGGGAGACCGGAACAATGGGGCCCTCGCCTACGACCCCGCCCTCGGAGGCGATGTCTTGTTCGGGGGCCACACCGGCTACCAGTACTATTCCGACACCTGGCTTTTCGCGAACGGCTCGTGGGGCGCGTTGAACGTGTCCGGACCTTCGGCGCGCTGGGGGACGAGCCTGGCGTGGGACCCGGCCGTGGGTTGCCTCGTCGCGTATGGAGGTTATGTCCCGATGACCTACTCGAACGACACCTGGTCCTACGGCTGCTCGAACTCGTCCGGAGGAAACGGCTCCAACGGGAATGGCTCGTCGGGCGGCGGCGGCTCGAACGGAAACGGCACCAACAACTCGTCGGGGAATGGACTCGGCGGGGGTGGCCTCGCGGGACACCGGTCGTTCGGTCCGGGACCGGCGTCTCCCGGCGCCTGGGTCGTGATGCCCACGGTCGGGAACGCGATCTTCCTCGGAGGCTTCGGTCTCTCCGTCGGCGTGGGTGGGTTTGCCATCCTGAGTTCCCGCCGCGGCAAGATGCCGTAGGCGCCCGGCGGCCACCGACCGCACGACCGCGGTGCTCGAGGAGCGGCCATCGGAAGTTCCCACGCCCAACCCCCACGGGAGACGTCGCTGTCTCACCCGGCCCAGCGCCGTGAGGATTCGCAGAATAAGACGTATGGATAGGGATTAAGAACCCGCTGAGAAACCCCGACTTGCCTCCGAGGAGGAGTCAGTGACGAACCGGGTAAGCACGCGAATCAGCGAGGGAAAGAGTCGAATGGGCGCACGAGCGGTCGGACGCGTTGCGACGTGGGGAGTGGGCGTCACCGCCCTGCTCCTGCTCGCCGGGTTCGCCGCCGCCTGCGGAAACGGAGGCGGGGGCCACCAGCCGCCCCCGGCAACGACGTGCAGCACCCCGGGGAAGGCGCCCGCGGCGCTCTATATCCAGAACGCCAACCCGACCACGAGCATCGGCTCGGGGGGGACCCTGACGGCGGAGTTCGAGTTTGAGGTCGCGAATTACACGACGACGGACCTGAATGCGTGGATCCACGTCCCGACGCTGTACGCGAAGTTCCCGGTCGGGAACGGCTCGTCGTACTTCGACATCCAGTCCGCGCCGCAGAATGCCACGATTGCCGGCTCGGGCTGGTCGAACCCGATCTCGAAGCAGGTGACCGTCACCACGGCACTCAGCTTCTCGTCGGGATCCGCCTACCTCTCCACCGCGAACCTCGCGGTGATGGTGATGGGCGGCACGACGAACCTCACGCTCGAGTTCCGATGGGCCTGGACGGAGAACAGCTCCGGCACGGTCACGGCCGGCAGCTGGAGCACGCCGAGCTCGACCGCCACGACCCCGAACTACCCGAGCATCTTCGTCGCGGCCCCGTACGTCCGCGTGAATGAGACGAGCAACACCACGGCGGGCGGTGGCTCGTACTTCTCGCTCGCCCTCTGGGGCAACGTCGGCAAGGCGACGTTCCGGACCGCGATCGAAACCACGACGGGCAAGGAACTCCGCTGCTCCCAGGAGCAGAACTGGTTCGGAGGCTCGTGCTTCGTGTACTCGATCCCGCTGAGCTACAACAACGGGACCGCGCTGCCGAGCGGCAAGTACCTCATCCACGTGCACGACAGCCTGGGAGCGATCGTCGCGAGCATCTCGATCACCGTGACGAACGCCTCGTGGAGCTGGTGGGGACACTCCGGGTCGGTCGAGTGCCAGCCCCCGGCGTCCCATGGGTGCGGCGGCTCGGGCAGCGGCTGGGGCAACGGCTCCGGCACGGGCGGGGGCCGCCACGGTCACTGGTAGTCGCACTTGGGAAAAACCCCGAAGATCAACCCCTTCTCCCCGTTGGGACCCTCGAATCGGTCCCGACGGGGCGACCACCTCCCGCCCCAGTCCACCCCCACGCTCGACGGAAGGGCGCTACCCTCCTTTTAAATACAAGCGGAAACTTGCCGCATTTGGCGACACCGCCAAAATGCTGGAGGAATTCGAACCATGTTGACTGGAAACACGCCGATTCTTGTGCTGAAGGAAGGGACGAAGCGGGAGAAGGGTCGCGGGGCGCTCGCGAACAACATCGCGGCGGCGAAGGCGATCGCGGACGCAGTCCGCTCGACGCTCGGCCCGCGCGGACTCGACAAGATGCTCGTCGACTCGATGGGCGACGTCGTCGTCACGAACGACGGGGTCACCATCCTGAAGGAGATGGACGTCGAACACCCGGCGGCGAAGATGCTGGTCGAGGTCGCGAAGACCCAGGACCAGGAAGCCGGCGACGGGACGACGACGGCCGTCGTGCTCGCGGGCGAGCTCCTCAAGCGCGCGGAGTCCCTCATCGAACAGAACATCCACCCGACGATCATCAGCCAGGGCTACAGACTCGCCTCCCAGAAGGCGCTCGAGGTCCTCCAGAAGATCAGCCAGCCCGTCGACGTCAACGACGCGGTTACGCTGAAGCGCATCGCCATCACCTCGATGGCGTCGAAGTCGGTCTCCGCCAACCGGGATCTCCTCGGCGACATCGCGGTCAAGGCGGTCCTCGCGGTCGCCGAGAAGACCGCGAACGGCCACTACGTCGACCTCGACAACATCCAGCTGATCAAGAAGCAGGGTGGGGCGATGACCGACACCGAGCTGATCGAAGGGGTCATCGTCGACAAGGAGAAGGTCCACACCGGGATGCCCACGAGCGTCGAGCACCCCAAGATCGCCCTTCTCGACGCCGCGCTCGAGATCAAGAAGACCGAGATCGACGCCAAGATCGAGATCAACGAGCCGTCCCAGCTGAACGCCTTCCTCCAGGAGGAGGAGAGCATGCTGAAGCGGATGGTCGAGC